>NZ_JBVHSO010000003.1:0-256999 GCF_055566335.1 Streptomyces sp. NPDC027672
GACCCGCTTCGGTTCTTTTCTTCCACGGTTCTCCCCCCCTGGGGGGGTGCCTGTCCCCGGCAGCGGGCCCACAGGAGGGGGGGGGGGGGGGGGGGGGGGGGGGGGGGGGTGGGGGCCCCCCCCCCCCCCCCCCCCCCCCCCCCGCCGCTTCAGGCCACCACCTTCTCCAGCGCCGCCAGCGCCGACCGCAGCTCCCCGGCCGTGATGGTCAGCGGCGGCGCCAGCCGGATCGTGGAGCCGTGGGTGTCCTTCACCAGGACGCCCTCGCCCATCAGCCGCTCGCTGATCGCGCGGCCCGTGCCGAGCGCCGGGTCGACGTCCACGCCGGCCCACAGCCCGCGCGCGCGGAAACCGGTCACGCCCTTGCCGACCAGCTCGGTCAGCCCGTCCCGCAGGACCGCGCCCAGCTCGGCCGCCCGGCGCTGGAACTCACCGGTCTCCAGCAGTTCGACCACGGCCGTGCCGACCGCCGCCGCCAGCGGATTGCCGCCGAACGTCGAACCGTGCTCGCCCGGCCGCAGCACGCCCAGCACCTCGCGCCGGCCCACCACCGCCGACACCGGCACGATCCCGCCGCCCAGCGCCTTGCCCAGCAGCACCAGGTCCGGGACGACGCCCTCGTGCTCGACGGCGAGGGTGCGGCCCGTGCGGCCGAGGCCCGACTGGATCTCGTCCGCGATGAACAGGCAGCCCGCGCGGCGGGTCAGGTCGCGCACCCCGGTGAGATAGCCGTCGTCCGGGACGATCACGCCGGCCTCGCCCTGGACGGGCTCGATCAGCACCGCCGCCGTCGTGTCGTCCACCGCGGCCTCCAGCGCGGCCAGATCGTTGTACGGCACGACACGGAAGCCGGGAGCGAAGGGGCCGAAGCCGGCGCGGGCCGTCTCGTCCGTGGAGAAGCCGACGATGGTCGTCGTACGGCCGTGGAAGTTCTCCGCCGCGACCACGATCGTCGCCCGGCCGTCCGGGACGCCCTTCACGTCGTACGCCCACTTGCGGGCCACCTTGATGCCGCTCTCCACCGCCTCCGCGCCGGTGTTCATCGGCAGCACCATGTCCATGCCGGTCAGCTCCGCCAGCCGTTCGGCGAAGAGGGCCAGCCGGTCGTTGTGGAAGGCGCGGGAGGTGAGGGTGAGCCGGTCGAGCTGGCGGTGGGCGGCCTCGACCAGCGCCGGGTGCCGGTGGCCGAAGTTGAGGGCCGAGTAGCCGGCGAGCAGGTCCAGGTAGCGGTTGCCCTCGACGTCCTCCACCCAGGTGCCCTCGGCCCGGGCCACGACGACGGGCAGCGGGTGGTAGTTGTGCGCGAGGACCGGCTCCTCGGCGCGGATCAGCTCGGCGGACGTACGGGTGCGCGCGGGTGCGGTCATCAGCGGATCTCCTGGGTGCAGCACTTGATGCCGCCGCCGGCCTTGTGCAGCTCGGACAGGTCGACGGGGACGGGGACATAGCCGTGGCCGGCGAGGCGGGCGGCCAGCGCCTCGGCCCTGGGCGCGATGAAGACGTGCCGGCCGTCGCAGACGGAGTTCAGGCCGAACGCCAGCGCGTCCTCGCGGGTGGCGAGCACCGCGTCCGGGAACAGCCGCCGCAGCACCTCCCGGCTGCCCGGCGAGAACGCCTCGGGGTAGTAGCAGACGGTGTCGTCGCCGAGGACGAACAGCGCCGTGTCCAGATGGTAGAAGCGCGGGTCCACCAGGGTCAGGCCGATCACCGGGTGGCCGAGGAACTCCTGCGCCTCCCGGTGCGCCTCGCGGGTGGTGCGGAACCCGGTGCCGGCGAGCACGTACCGGCCCGTCCACACCAGGTCGCCCTCGCCCTCGGTCACCGACCGGGGGCGGTACACGTCGTAGCCGGCCGTCTTGAACCAGGTCTCGTAGCGCTCCGCCTCCGGGCGGCGCTGCGGGGCGTGGAAGCGGGAGCCGAAGACCCGGCCGCCGAGCACGAAGGCCGCGTTGGCGGCGAAGACCATGTCCGGCAGGCCGGGGACCGGCTCGACGCTGTCGACGGTGTGGCCGTGGGCGCGGTAGGCGCGGACCAGCGTGCGCCACTGCTCCCGGGCGAGGTCCACGTCGACGGGCCGGCCGGGGTGCATCCAGGGGTTGATCGCGTACTGGACGGCGAAGTGTCTGGGTTCGCAGACGAGGAATCGCCGGGGACGCGGCACACGACGCTCGGGCACAGAGGGTTACCTCCGCTCTCCTGTGTGTCACTGGGTGAGACCACGGTAGGAAAGGAGGCGTACGGACGACAAGCGCGAAAGGCTGCGCACCAGCGCAGTTTCGCTGCGTTGTCTCCCTGGTCCGCGCACGGGTGCTGCGCGTTCGCGGGCGTTCACTCGGGTGCCGCGTGGGCGGCGCCCGCCTCCGGGCTCTCCGGGAGCAGATGGGACAGCACCATCACACTGATCGTCTTGCGGATGAACGGCTCGGCGCGGATCCGCTCCAGCACCTCTTCGAAGTGCTCCACGTCCCGGGCTCGCACATGCAGCAGCGCGTCGGCGCCCCCGGTCACCGTCATGGCCGCGGCGATCTCCGGATGGTTGCGGACGACCTCCGCCAGCCGCCGGGGCGGGGCCGCGCCCTCGCAGTACACCTCGACGTACGCCTCGGTGCGCCAGCCCAGCGCCGAGGGCCTGACCGTGGCCGTGAACCCGGTGATCACGCCGGTCTCCCGCAGCCGGTCCACGCGCCGCTTCACCGCCGTGGCGGACAGCCCGATCACCGCGCCGATCTCCGCGAAGCTGGTCCGGGCGTTCGCCATGAGCGCGGTGACGATCCGGCGGTCCAGCTCGTCGAACGGGAGCGTCCTGCTGTTCATGCGGGCACTGTAGCCAGCGCCGCCGCTCAGGAGCCGAGGACGACCAGGGCCAGGGTGAGCAGTCCCAGCACGACCCAGCCGAACCACAGCCAGCCGTTGCCGCCGAGCGCGACCGTGTAGGCGGTGACGAGGACCAGCCCGCCGACCGTCAGCGCCCCCATCGTCCTGGTGGATCCGTTCGTGGAACCGTTCGTGGAACCGGGCATCGCGCCACCCTCCTCATGGTCCGCCTCGGACCATGGTGCCCCGATTCCCGCCCGGACGGGATACGGCGGCGGGCCGGAACCCGACGGCTCCGGCCCGCGCGCTACGGCCGCTCAGCCCTGGCGGGCGTCGAGCGAGGCCAGGTAGGCGTTGTACGCGGCCAGCTCCTTGTCGCCGTCCCGGTCGGCCGCCCGGTCCGTGCGCCGGGCCTGCCGCTGCTCGGAGCGGTACCACTGGAACAGCAGCGCGATCAGCACCAGCACGGACGGGACCTCGCTGAACGCCCAGGCGATGCCGCCGGCCGCGTTCTGGTCGGACAGCGCGTCGATGCCGAGCGAGGCCGGCGGATTCCGGAACGTGTCCACCATCGGCGTGGACCCCATCATCAGCGCGATGCCGAAGAACGCGTGGAACGGCATGCCCGCGAACAGCTCCAGCATCCGCATCAGGTACCCCGGCCGGTGCGGGCCCGGGTCGACACCGATGATCGGCCAGAAGAACACCACCCCGACCGCGAGGAAGTGCACCATCATCGCGATGTGCCCGGCCCGGGAGCCCATCAGGAAGTCGAAGAGCGGGGTGAAGTACAGCGCGTACAGGCTCGCGATGAACAGCGGGATCGTGAACACCGGGTGCGTGATGACCCGCATGTACCGGCTGTGCAGCAGGGACAGCAGCAGCTCGCGCGGGCCCGTGCGGCCCCTGCCCGCGGTGGGCAGCGCCCGCAGCGCCAGCGTGACCGGGGCGCCGAGCAGGACGAGGATCGGCGACAGCATGCTGATCACCATGTGCTGCACCATGTGCACGCTGAACATGACCATGCCGTAGTCGTTCAGCCTGGTGCACATCACCAGCGCCACGGTGAGCACACCGACGACGTACGACACCGTACGGCTCACCGGCCAGGCGTCCCCGCGCCGCCGCAGCCGCAGCACGCCCCAGCCGTACAGGGCCAAGCCCACCAGGCAGGCCACGAGGAAGAACGGATCCGCCGACCACTGGAGCCCCCGCCCCAGCGTGAACGGCGGCAGATCCGTCATCATGCCGTGCCCGCTGTGATCCATCCGCCGGCTCCTGTTTCGTGGGGGTTGTGCGGTTTCTGTCCGCACTCAGGGTACGGCCGGCACCGGACGCCCCCGTGACCGGGGTCGGCACACCACGAAACGGCGCCCCACCGGGCGGCGTGGCTCCTACAGCACGCACTCCGCCTCGTCGTACCGCTCCCCGGGCACCGTCTTCAGCGCCGACACCGCCTCCGCGAGCGACACCATCTCGATGTCGGTCCCGCGCAGCGCCGTCATCATGCCGAACTCGCCGCGGTGCACGGCCTCCACCGCGTGCCAGCCGAACCGCGTGGCCAGCACCCGGTCGTACGCCGTGGGCGTCCCGCCCCGCTGCACATGCCCGAGGATCACCGGCCGGGCCTCCTTGCCGAGCCGCTGCTCCAGCTCGATCGAGAGCTGCCGGGCGATGCCCGCGAAGCGCTCGTGGCCGTAGACGTCCTTGCCGCCCTCGTCGAAGTCCATGCTGCCCGGGCGCGGCTTGGCGCCCTCGGCGGCGACCACGATGGCGAACCGCTTGCCCGCCTCGAACCGCGCGCCGACCTTCTTCGCCAGCTCCTCGATGTCGAAGGGCCGCTCGGGCACGACCACGGCGTGGGCGCCGGCCGCCATGCCGGAGTGCAGCGCGATCCAGCCGGTGTGCCGGCCCATGACCTCCACGATGAGCACCCGCTGGTGGGACTCGGCGGTGGTCTTCAGCCGGTCCAGCGCCTCGGTCGCCACGGTCACCGCCGTGTCGAAACCGAAGGTGACGTCGGTGACGGCGATGTCGTTGTCGATGGTCTTGGGCACGCCCACGATGGGCAGCCCGCTGTCCGACAGCAGCCGGGCCGCCTTCAGCGTGCCCTCACCGCCGATCGGGATGATCGCGTCGAGCCCCAGCTCCGCGACATGGCCCCGGGCCCGCTCCACCCCGTCCCGCAGATGCTCCGGACGGACCCGGGAGGAGCCGAGGATGGTGCCGCCCCGGGCCAGGATGCCGGACACGGCGTCGAGGTCCAGCTTCAGATAGTCGCACTCCAGAAGGCCTTTCCAGCCGTCCCGGAAACCGATGACCTCGTCGCCGTGGTCGACGACGGCACGGTGCACGACGGACCGGATGACGGCGTTCAGGCCGGGGCAGTCGCCGCCGGACGTGAGGACACCAATGCGCATAGCCCGAATACCTTCTCGACGTGGGCCGGGTGACCGGACCACGTTGTCCGGCGGATTCCGGGTCACCCTACCGGCGGCAGGGGGTCGCGCCGTAGCGGGCGTCCGCCTGCTGGACGCGCCCGCACATGTGAGCGGGCAGGCCGTCAGGCGGGCCCGCCGGGAGCCGGCCGGACTACGCGCAGAACCGGCCGCGGGGACGCTCCCGCGCACTGCCGTGGGATGGCGTCCCCGCAACGGGTCTGCCGGTCGGTCAGGCGGGCTGCTGCGCCGCCGTGATGCGCTCCTCGCGCAGCGCCTCGTACCACCGGTCGTCGATCGGCGGCAGCGCGTTGACGTCGAGCGCCAGCTTCAGCAGCAGGTCGGCGATCAGCGGGTTGCGGGCGAGGACCGGCCCGTGCATGTACGTACCGAAGACGGTCCCGTTGTACGCGCCCTCCGTGCCGTCCCCGGTGCCGTTGCCCCGGCCGATCTTGACCCGGGCCAGCGGGCGGGCGGTCGGGCCGAGGTGGGTGACGCCCTGGTGGTTCTCGAAGCCGGTCAGCGGGGGGAGGCCGAGCTGCGGGTCGATGTCCCCGAGGACGTCGCCGACGCACCGCTCGCCCTCGCCGCGCACCGAGACCACGTCGAGCAGGCCGAGGCCGGGCTCGCGCTGGCCGAGGTCGTTGATGAACTCGTGGCCGAGGATCTGGTAGCCGGCGCACACCGAGAAGACGATCGCGCCGTTCTCCACCGCGCGGTGCAGATGCCCGTCGCGGCGCAGCCGCTCGGCCGCCAGCCGCTGCGGACGGTCCTCGCCGCCGCCGATCAGATAGATGTCGCCGGAGGTCGGGATCGGCTGGTCGCTGCGCACGTCGAGCCGGGCCACGTCCAGGCCGCGCTGCCGGGCCCGCCGCTCCACGACGAGGGCGTTGCCCTGGTCGCCGTAGGTGCTCAGCAGGTCCGGGTAGATCCACACCAGCCGCAGTTGGTTGTCGCTCATGAGGTGATCGCCCTTCGAAGATCAGTTGCCGACGCGGCGGCGCAGGTCCTGGAACGCGGTGTAGTTCGCGATGACCTCGATCCGGCCCGGCGGGCACATCTGCACGGCCTGGTCGAGGTTCTCGCAGACCTGGAAGTGCTGGTTGGCGACCTCCAGGCGGACGGCGAGGTCCAGCTTCCGGTCGCCGACGACGAAGATCGGGTGGCCGGTCAGCCGGGTGTAGTCGACGTCCCACAGCCAGGAGGTGTCGGTGCCGTCGGCCCCGCGCGCGTTCACGGACAGGATCACCGGCGCGGGCGGCGGGTCGATCAGGGAGAACGTCTCCAGCCAGCCGGCCGGGTTTTTGGCCAGCAGCAGCCTGAGGTCACGGTTCTGGAACTGGACCACGTCGTACCGGCCGGCCACCGCCTGCACCTGGTACATGCGCTCCAGGGCGACCTGCGGCGGCACCCCGAAGACGGCGGCGACGGCCGCGGAGGAGGCCGCGTTCGCCTTGTTGGCGCGGCCCGGGAGCTGGAGGTGGATCGGCCACGCGGACCCGTGCGGGTCGAGCACGTGGTCGCCGGAGAGCGCCCAGGTCGGCGTGGGCCGGCGGAAGCCGCACTCGCCGCAGAACCAGTCGTCGCCGGGGCGCTGCATCACACCGCCGCAGGACGGGCAGGACCAGGCGTCGTCCTTCCACATCTGCCCGGCCGCGACCCAGATCACGTTCGGGGAGGAGGACGCGGCCCACACCACCAGCGGGTCGTCGCAGTTGGCGACGACGACCGCCTTGGAACCGGCCAGACCCTCGCGCCAGTTCTCGGCGAGCATCCGGGTCTCGGCGGCGCGGTCGAGCTGGTCGCGGGAGAGGTTCAGCAGGGCGATGCACTTGGGATCGGTGTCCCGGGCCACCCCGGCCAGGTACTTCTCGTCGACCTCGATGACGCCGAACTTCGCGTCCGAGCCGCCCGCGAGCGCGGAGGTGATGCCGGCCGGCATGTTCGCGCCGAGCGCGTTCGACACGACCGGGCCCGCGGCGCGCAGCGCCTCGGCGATGAGCCGGGTGGTCGTGGTCTTGCCGTTGGTCGCGGAGACCAGGACGACGTCCAGGTTCTGGGCGAGCCGGGCGAGCAGGTCGGGGTCGAGTTTCAGCGCGACCCGGCCGCCGATCACCGACCCGCTGCCGCGTCCCGCGGCGCGCGATGCCGCAGCGACCGCCTTGCCCGCGGTCACGGCCAGCTTGGCCCGCGGCGTGAGCGGGTCCGAGTTGCCTGCCATCAGTTCTCGATCCTCCTTGCGTACGCGCCGCGCCTGGGGGCCATCCGGCAGCGTGGTGTGGACCTCAGCCTATCGAGATCCGTGCACACACCCGAATCCCGGCCCGGGACCGTGCGCGGCGGGCATGAGCTGAACGAACCGTACCCTTGCCGCCATGCGACACGGTTCCATTCCGGGCGCCCGCGGGCGCGTCCGGCCCCTCACCCTGTTCGGCGACGCGGCGCTGCGCGAGCCCTGCCGGGACGTCACCGGCTTCGGTCCCGATCTGGCCGCGCTCGTGGAGGACTTGTTCGCCACGATGTACGCGGCGGGCGGGGTCGGGCTGGCGGCCAATCAGATCGGGGTGCCTTTGCGGGTGTTCGTCTACGACTGTCCCGACGACGAGGACGTGCGGCACCTGGGCCATGTGGTGAACCCCCGGCTGGCCGAGGCGGACGGCGTGGTGGTCCGGGGTCCGGAGGGCTGCCTGTCCCTGCCGGGTCTGGAGGCGGGGACCGAGCGCTACGACCACGCGGTGGTCGAGGGCCGCACGGTGACCGGGGAGCCGGTGACGGTCCACGGCACGGGCTTCTTCGCCCGGTGCCTCCAGCACGAGTGCGACCACCTGGCGGGCCGGGTGTACGCCGACCGCCTCACGGGCTGGCGCGGGCGCAGGCTGGCCCGGCAGCTCGACCGGGCTCCCTGGCGCCGGTGAGGTGACCTGTCCGGGGCGGGGTGCGGAAGGGCCGCACGCCGGAGCGCGGCCGTCAGAACCCGGGACCTCCCGCTCGGTCCCCCGCGGCCGCGAGCCGGCCCCACAGCAGGTCCGCGAGGGACCGCACCAGCTCGCCGCGCGAGCAGGGCCGCTCGCCCAGCCACCAGTCGCCCGCCGCGTGCATCATCCCGACGATCCCGTGCCCCCAGACCCGGGCCAGCCGCTGGCTCTCCGGGCCGAGGTCCACCCGCTCCTCGATGACCTGGGCCAGCTCCTCGCCCATCCTGCGCAGCAGCGGCACGGAGTGCTTGCCGACGTCGAAGCCGTGGTCCCCGCCGGCGCTGCCCTCCGCCGGGTGCATGAGGAAGCGGTACACCTGGGGCCGGGCCTCGATCGCGGCGAGGTAGGTGTCCAGCGTGGACTCGACCCGCTCGCGCCGGCCGGCGGGGGCGTCCAGCGCCGCCCGCAGCGAGGCCAGCAGGGCGTCGGTGTGCCGTTTGGCCAAGGCCGCGTAAAGACCGCCCTTGTCGCCGAAGTGCCGGTACAGGATCGGTTTCGTGATGCCCGCTTCCGCCGCGATCGCGTTCATCGACGCCTGTGGGCCGTCGCGCAGCACCACCCGGTCGGCGGCCTCCAGCAGCTCACGCCGTCGGCGGTCGGCGGACCGCTGCTGATCGGTCCGCTGTGTGGTGTCCATGTGGTCTCCCCACCCGTGCTGATTCGGTGACGCCTGCGCAAACTAACACTGACGGCGCCCCCGGCATCGAACGGGATGCCGAGCCGTCATCAGCGGTTGACTTTTCCTACCCGCCGGTAACAGACTCTCGTTACCGCTAGTAACATCGCACCACCGCCGCTGGAGGGGACATGGCCGAGTTCACCATGGAGCTGAACGACGAACAGAGGGAAGTCCGGGACTGGCTCCATGGCTTCGCCGCGGACGTGATCCGCCCGGCGGCGGCCGAGTGGGACGAGCGCGAGGAGACGCCCTGGCCCGTCATCCAGGAGGCCGCCAAGGTCGGCATCTACTCCCTCGACTTCTACGCCCAGCAGTACTTCGACCCCACCGGCCTCGGCATCCCGATGACCATGGAGGAGCTGTTCTGGGGCGACGCGGGCATCGCCCTGTCCATCGTGGGCACCGGCCTCGCCGCCGTGGGCGTCCTCGCCAACGGGACCGACGAGCAGATCGGCACCTGGATCCCGCAGATGTACGGCGACCCGAACGACGTCAAGGTCGCCGCCTTCTGCTCCTCCGAGCCCGACGCCGGCTCCGACGTGGCCTCCCTGCGCACCCGCGCCGTCTACGACGAGGCCAAGGACGAGTGGGTGCTCGACGGCACCAAGACCTGGGCGACCAACGGCGGCATCGCCAACGTCCACGTGGTCGTCGCCGTCGTCGACCCGGAGCTGGGCTCCAAGGGCCACGCCTCCTTCATCGTCCCGCCGGGCACGGCCGGCCTGTCCCAGGGGCAGAAGTTCAAGAAGCACGGCATCCGCGCCTCGCACACCGCCGAGGTCGTCCTGGACGGCGTCCGGGTGCCCGGCTCCTGCCTGCTCGGCGGCAAGGAGAAGCTGGACGAGCGGCTCGCGCGGGCCCGGGAGAAGGCGCGGGCCGCGGGCGGCGAGCGGGTGAAGAACGCGGCGATGGCCACCTTCGAGGCCTCCCGGCCGGCCGTCGGCGCCATGGCGGTGGGCACGGCCCGGGCCGCCTACGAAGTCGCCCTCGACTACGCCCGGACCCGGGAGCAGTTCGGGCGGCCGATCATCGACAACCAGGGGATCGCCTTCCAGCTCGCGGACATGCGCACCCAGATCGACGCCGCCCGGCTGCTGGTCTGGCGGGCCTCGTGGATGGCGGTCAACGGCAAGCCGTTCACCGCGGCCGAGGGGTCGATGTCCAAGCTGTTCGCCAGCGAGACCGCGAAGAAGGTGACCGCGCAGGCCATCCAGATCCTGGGCGGCAACGGCTACACCCGGGAGTACCCGGTGGAGCGGATGCACCGGGACGCGGCCATCTACACCATCTTCGAGGGGACGAGCGAGATCCAGCGGCTCGTCATCGCGCGGACGCTGTCGGGCATGCCCATCCGCTAGCGCCGTGGGGGCGCGGGCGGGCCGCGGACCTGCCGGCCCGCCCCGGCCGGCCGCGGCGCCCGCCCCCCGGCGCGCGGATCACTTGTGCCGCAGCGGCGTGAGCTGCTCGATGTCGTACTTCGCGCGCAGCGCCTCGATCGCCTCCTGGTCCGGCGGGCCGCCGTCGGCCAGGATCTCCAGCAGTTCCTCGAAGTAGCGCTCGTGGTCCGGCGGGGGAGAGGCCTGGAAGAACATCCTCGCGGTCGTCTGCGTCGGATTGGCGAACGCGTGGGGACAGCCCGGGGGGACGACGATGACCGTGCCCGGTGTCGCGCGCACCACCCGGCTGCCCGAACGCGACTCCCACTTCCGCCAGTTGTCGGGCGTGCGGACGCGCGGCTCGAAGGCGAGGACGTCCAGTTCGCCTTCCAGGACGTAGAACAACTCCTCGCTGCGGGTGTGCACATGGGCGCCCACGTCGAACCCGGGCGGCACCTCCACCTCGAAGGTGGAGGCCATGCGCGAGTGGGTGCCGGTGACCTTGAAGGTCACCCGCTGGGCCGGGGTCGCGACGACCCGGCCGTGCCCCGGCGGCACGTACAGTCCCTCGGTCTCGGTCATGGGGCGGCTCACCACGTCACCGGAAGGGCCTCGGGACCACGGATCAGCGCGCCCTTCCGGAACGGCACCTGATCCGGCGGCACGGCGAGCCTCAGGCCCGGTACCCGGTCCAGCAGGACGTCCGTCAGCAGTTCCTCCTCCAGCCGGGCGAGTATGCCGCCGGGACAGTAGTGCGGGCCGAAGCCGAACGCCACGTGCGGGTTCGGGCTGCGCGCGAAGTCGATGCCCTCCGGGTCCGGGAAGACCTCCGGGTCCCGGTTGGCGGCCAGATAGGAGACGTACACCGCGTCGCCCGCGCGGATGCGGACCCCGCCGATCTCCACGTCCGCCAGGGCGACACGGGACAGACCGACCGCGTTGCGGTGCGGGATGTAGCGCAGCAGTTCGTCGATGGCCCGGGACCGGAGTTCCGGCTCCGCGCGCAGCCGCGCCAGCAGACCGGGCCGGGTCAGCAGCAGGTAGAACATCTGCCCGCTGTTGCTGGTGACCGCCTCGCCGCCGATCTGCAGCAGGACGGCGAGGCCCACGGCCTGCGCCGGCGTGATCTCGCCGCGGCCCACCGCCGCTCCCAGCAGCGAGGTGACGTCCTCGCCCGCACTGCCCTCCCGCAGCCTGATCAGTTCGCCGAAGTACGCCGCCATCTCCCGCTTGGCCCGCTCGCTGACGTCCTTGCCGTGCGCGGCCGACAGGATCAGGTCCGTCCAGGTGTGCAGGGCGTGCCGGTCGGCGGCCGGGACCCCCATCAGCTCGCAGATCACCGCGATCGGGAACGGTCCGAGCACCGCGCTGGTGAGGTCCGCGGGCGGGCCGCCGAGCAGCAGTTCGCCGACCAGCTCGTCCAGCACGGCCCGCGCCCGGTCCCGCACCCGCTCCACGCCCTTGGCGGTGAACGCGGCGGCCACCGAGCGGCGCAGCCGGGTGTGCTCGGGCGGATCGAGGAAGCCGACCGCGCCCGGCTCCGGGATGAAGTGCGGAGCCAGCCGGGTGACCTGCTGGTCCACGACGGCCTCCCGGCTGAAGCGGGGATCGTTGGCCACCTTGCGCACATCGTCGTACCGGGTGACCAGCCATGCCCAGCCCTCGCCGTGCGGGAGCTGGACCCGGGTGACCGGGCCCTCCGCCATCAGATCGGCCAGCACCGGGTCGAACTGCGTTCCGGGCAGGTCGAGCGCCGGCCAGTGCCGCACCGGGGGCAGGGTCCGGGCGAGTGCCGGCTGCGCCGTCGTCATCGCCCGGCCCCGTCCCCGTTCACCCAGCGGCCGACCGACATCTCCGCGGTGATGCCGGGGCCGAACCCGGCGAGCAGTCCGCGGGCCCGGTCCTCGGTGCCGCCCTCCTCGAACAGCCGGCGCAGCGCGTCCAGGACGACGGCGCTGGCGATGTTGCCGTACTCGGTGAGCGTGGCCCGGCTGAACCGGAACGCGTGCGGCTCGACCTCCAGGAACGTGCTGAGGTCGTCGAGGATGCGCGGGCCGCCCGCGTGGATGATGTAGAAGTCCAGGTCGGAGGCGTCCCAGCCGTGCGTACAGGCCAGGTCCTTCAGCGCCGGGGCGAGCGGCTCCATGGTCGCGGGCACCCGCTTGTCCAGCAGGAAGTGGAAGCCGGTGGCCCGGACGTCGTAGGCGATCCAGTCCTCGGTCTTCGGGATCAGGTAGGAGCCGTTGCGCTCCAGGCTGACGCCGGTGCCGCCGCGGCCGCGCACCACGGCGGCGGCTATGCCGTCGCCGAACAGCCCGTTGGACAGCAGCGAGCCGATGCCGAGGTCGGTGGGCTGGTAGCACAGCGAGCAGAACTCGCAGGCCACGATCAGGGCGTTGGCGTGCGGGTAGGCCGAGCAGAAGTCGTGCGCCCGGTTGATCGCCGCGCCGCCGGCCGCGCAGCCCAGCTGGGCGATCGGGAGCTGACGGGTGGTGCTGTCGAAGTCCATCTCGTTGATCAGCCACGCCGTGAGCGAGGGCATCATGAAGCCCGTGCACGACACGTAGATGATCACGTCGATGTCCCGGGTGAGCAGCTCCGCGTCGTCCAGCGCGCGCTGGATCACCGCGGGGACCCGGGCCTTGGCCTCGGCCTCGTAGAGCTTGTTGCGCTCCTCGAAGCCCGGGTGCTTCAGGGTCTCCTCGATGGGCTGGACGATGTGTCTGGTCTTGACGCCGGTGTTCTCGATCAGCCGGAGGGCCAGTGGCAGCTGTGGGTGGTCCGCGTGGTGGGAGCGCGCCAGCTCCAGCGTCTCCTCCATGGTGATCACATACTCCGGGACCGACACCGAGGGCTTGCACAAAGTCGCCATGAACCGTCCCTGCTTTCCGCGTTCCGCGTTCCGGAAGGCCGTCGCCCACCGGTCAGAAGGTGAGTCCGCCCCTGTGGGTGCTGCACCCACCGTCACCCGGGAGGGCGATGATCTCGCGTTGGATTACTCCGAACCGGGGACGCGGGGGTCCGGCCCGGAGGGCGATTCCTGCCCCCGGACGAGGGAAAACACCGGTGCGCCCGTTAGGCCCGAGCTGCCGGAGGGGACGACGGGCGTCCGGCGAGCCAGTTCCGATGGCTCGGGTGCGGGTGCGGGTGCGGGTGCGGGTGCGGGTGCGGGTGCGGCGGCGGTCGCGGCAGGCCGGTGGCGACCGCGGGCGCCGGGAAGCGGGTGCGGTGGGCCGGCCCGGCTCCGGCGGGGCGAGCGCGGGTGTGACGGCTCGGGCCCGGCTACGGCGGCGGTGCGGCCCCGGGCCCGGCTTCGGCGGTCCCGGGCCCGGGCTCGGCTACGGCGGCTGTGTGGCGGTCCCGGGCCCGGCTACGGCGCCGGGCCCCGTCCCGGGTCCCGGTGGCCGCGGGGACCCGGCGGCAGGCCGGTGGTGGTTTGCCGGCCGGAGGGCTACGGCGCCCCGCTGCTGTGGGCGATGCACGCCACGTCGATGCGGTCCGCCAGCTTGGCCAGCTCGATGGTCAGCGCGGCCACGGTGTCCTCGTCGAGCCCCTGCTCGCCCGCCTCGACCAGGTGCAGCCACCGCGCGCCCACGGTCCGCAACAACTTACTCACGTCGGCCGCGGCCACCTGCAAGGCACCGCGGTCGTCGACGATCAGAGGCAGGGTCACTTCGCGGTTCACAGAACGGGATGGTAGCCGCGCGGCCCTCACGCACCCTGCCAAACCGTGGTGATGTTGCAGAACTCCCGGATTCCGTGCCCGGACAGCTCACGCCCGTACCCCGAGCGCTTCACGCCGCCGAACGGGAACGCCGGATGGGAGGCGGTCATCCCGTTGACGTACACGGCACCGGCCTGGAGGTCCCGCGCGAACCGCTCCACCTCCGCCTCGTCGCGCGTCCACACGTTGGAACTCAGCCCGAACGGCGTGTCGTTGGCGATGAGCACGGCCTCGTCCAGGTCGGCCGCCCGGTACAGCGTGGCGACCGGTCCGAACGTCTCCTCGCGGTGGACGCGCATCTCCCGGGTGAGGCCGGCGAGCACGGTCGGCGGGTAGAACCAGCCGGGCCCGTCGGGCCGCTCCCCGCCGCACAGCACCTCGGCCCCGCCACGCCGGGCGTCCTCGACCAGCTCCTCCAGGTCGGTGCGGCCCCGTTCGCTGGCGAGCGGCCCGACCTCGGTGTCCTCCGCGAGCGGGTCGCCGAGCTTCAGGGCCCGCATGCCCGCGACGAACCGCTCGGCGAAGGCGTCGTACACGTCGGTGTGCACGATGAACCGCTTGGCGGCGATGCAGGACTGCCCGTTGTTCTGCACGCGCGCGGTCACCGCGACCTCGGCCGCCCGGTCCAGGTCGGCGGAGGGCATGACGACGTAGGGGTCGCTGCCGCCCAGCTCCAGCACCGTCTTCTTGATCATCTCGCCAGCGGTGGCGGCGACCGCCCGGCCCGCGGGCTCGCTGCCGGTCAGGGTGGCCGCCTTCACCCGCTCGTCGCGCAGGATGTCGTCCACCGCGGCGGAACCGATCAGCAGCGTCTGGAAGCAGCCTTCCGGGAAGCCCGCGCGGTGGAACAGGTCCTCCAGGTACAGGGCGGTCTGGGGCACGTTGGAGGCGTGCTTGAGCAGGCCCACGTTCCCGGCCATCAGCGCGGGCGCGGCGAACCGGATCACCTGCCACAGCGGGAAGTTCCAGGGCATCACGGCGAGCACCGGACCGAGCGGCCGGTACCGCACCCGCACCCGGGAGGCACCGGAGTCGCGCACGTCCGCCTCGGCGGGTTCCTCGTCGGCGAGCAGGTCCGCGGCGTGCCCCGCGTACCAGCGCATGGCGTTGGCGCACTTGGCGGCCTCCGCGCGGGCCTGCGCGACCGGCTTGCCCATCTCCGTGGTCATGATCCGGCCGATCTCCTGCCGGTCCTCGTCCAGCAGGTCGGCAGCCCGGTTCAGCAGCCGGGCGCGGTCCGCGAACGAGGTCGTCCGGTAGGTGCGGAACGTGGCTTCGGCGAGCTGGAGCCGGCGCTCCAGCTCCTCCTCGCCCATGGGCTCGTACGTCTTGAGCGTCTCACCGGTCGCCGGGTTCACCGTCGCGATGGGCATGGCCGACCTCCCTGGGAGCGGGCTTGTCTCGACCTTCGCGCGCGCTCCGGTACGGCGCAACGCGACAGGCCCTGGTCAGCCCGAGTGCTCCGCCAGCCGGTCGAGAAACGCGGTCTGCGCCGGGATGATCAGCGCACGCGCCCGGTCCGGGGCGAGCCAGGCCACCCGGTCCAGCTCCGGGAACTCCTGGGTCCGGCCGGAGCGCGGCGGCCACTCCAGGGTGAAGGTGCCGGGGCTGACCGCCTCCGGGTCGAGGTCGGCCTCCACCGCCCACGCCGTGACGATCTTGCCGTTGGACTGCACGACCTCGCCCAGCGGCACGGCCTCGCCGTCCGGCGGCGGCAGCCCCAGCTCCTCCTGGAACTCGCGCCGGGCCGCCTCCCAGGCCGGCTCCCCCGCGTCGTACTCGCCCTTCGGCACGGTCCACGCTCCCGCGTCCTTCTTCGCGAAGAACGGACCGCCCATATGACCGAGCAATACCTCCAGGCCCCGACCGGTGTGCCGGAACAACAGCAGTCCCGCGCTGCGCTTCGTCGTCCGCACCGTCACGGTCTGACCTCCGGGTGGGCTGCCAGCAGGGTTTCCACGGTATCGGCCTCCTCGGGGCGCTTGTCCTCGCGGTAGCGGACCACGCGGGCGAAGCGGAGGGTGACGCCGGCCGGGTAGCGGGAGGAGCGCTGGAGGCCGTCGTAGGCGATCTCCACGACGAGTTCGGGGCGCACCCGCACCACCCACCCGTCGTCCTCGACCGCCAGCTCCAGCAGCCGTTCGGTCTGCCAGGCGAGCATCGCGTCCGTCATGCCCTTGAAGGTCTTGCCGAGCATCTTGAAGCCGCCGTCCGGATCGCGGGCGGCGAGGTGGAGGTTGGACAGCTTGCCGGTGCGGCGGCCGTGGCCCCACTCGGCGGCCAGCACCACCAGGTCGAGGGTGTGCACCGGCTTGACCTTGAGCCAGGACGCGCCGCGCCGGCCCGCGCTGTAGGGCGCGTCGAGCGCCTTGACCACCACGCCCTCGTGGCCGCGGGCCAGGGTGGCGGCGAGGAACCGCTCCGCCTCCGGGATGTCCTCGGGCCCCGCGGCCACCGCCCGCCGCACCCGCATCGGCCCGGGCACCAGCCGGGCCAGCTCCGCGTGCCGCTCGGCGAACGGCAGGTCGAGCAGATCGCGGCCGTCGACCGAGAGCGCGTCGAAGAAGACGGGGGAGACCGGGGTCTCCTCGGCGGCCCGCGCCACATCCGTGCGGGAGCCGACCCGGCCCGCCGTCTCCTGGAACGAGCGGGGCCGGCCCGCGGCGTCGAAGGAGATCACCTCGCCGTCCAGGATGAACCGCTCGCCCCGCAACTCCAGCGCGGCGGCGGTCACTTCGGGCAGCCGGCCGGTGATGTCGTCCAGCGTGCGGGTGTACACCCGTACCGTGTCGCCGTCCCGGTGCACCTGCACCCGGATGCCGTCGAGTTTCTCCTCCACCGCGCAGGCGCCCAGCTTCTGCACCGCCTCGGCGACCGAGGACGCGCTGTGCGCCAGCATCGGCAGCACCGGGCAGCCGACCGTGAGCCGGAACCGCTCCAGCGCCGCCGGTCCCTCGCCGAGCAGCGCCCGGGCCACCGTCTGGAGCGACCCGGCGAGCATCACGGCCCGCCGCACGTCCGCCGGGGCCGCGCCGGTCGCCTGGGCCAGTCCCTCCGCCGCGACCGCGTCCAGGGCGCCCTGGCGGACCTCGCCGGTGAGCAGGCCGCGCAGGAAGCGCTGCTCCTCCTCGGTGGCGGCGCCCATCAGCTCGCCGACGAGCCGGGCCCGCTCCGCCTGGGAACCGGGCCCGGACACCTGGCCCAGCTCCGTGAGCCGGGCGTCGACGTCCCGCACGGTCAGGGAGGGCTCGGCGGCCGGCGGCACGGGGCGGCCCAGCACCTTCCAGCCGACGCCGATCCGGCCCTGCGGCAGCCGTCCGGCCAGATAGGGGATGACGATCGGCACGTCGTCCGCCTCCGCGTCCCGGAACAGCTCCGCGAGCAGCGCGGTCTTGCGGGACCGGGCCGCCGTCGCGGCGACCTCCTGGGACACCTGGGCCAGCCGGGTCAGCAGCATGCAGTCATGGTGCACCGCGACGGCCCGGTCCACACCCCCGCGGACGCGCCCAGACCGGCCGTCGGCCGTTCCGCGTGGGAGCGCGGCACCGGCCCGGCAGCCGCGGCCGGCCGCGTTCCCCCCTGCTTGGACCGCCTGGGCCCCGGCCGTCGCCCGCCCTGCCGTATTGACAAACGTGCTTGCCGAACCTGCAATGCGGATATGAGTACCGACGACGTCCTCGCCGAGGTGGGTCCGCGGCTGCGGCGCCTGCGCAAGGACCGGCAGGTGACCCTGGCGGCGCTGTCCGAGGCCACCGGCATCTCCGTGAGCACCCTGTCCCGGCTGGAGTCCGGCCTGCGCAAGCCCAGCCTGGAGCTGCTGCTGCCCATCGCCCAGGCCCACCAGGTGCCGCTGGACGAGCTGGTCGGCGCCCCGCCGGTCGGCGACCCCAGGGTGCGGGCCAAACCGATCAAGCGGCACGGGCGGACGCTGTTCCCGCTGACCCGGCAGCCCGGCGGCCTCCAGGCGTACAAGGTGGTCGAGCCGCCGCGGACCGCCGAGCCCGACCCGCGCACCCACGAGGGCTACGAATGGCTGTACGTGCTGTCCGGGCGGCTCCGGCTCGTGCTCGGCCGGCACGACGTGGTGCTGTCCCCGGGGGAGGCCGCCGAGTTCGACACGCGCGTGCCGCACTGGTTCGGGCCGGCGGGGGAGGGGCCGGTGGAGTTCCTGAGCCTGTTCGGGCCGCAGGGGGAGCGGATGCACGTGCGGGCCCGGCCGGCCCGCGGGGACGCGGCCGACGGCACCTGAACCGGCCGGCGCGGCGGCTGTTCCCGACCGGTGAGCCGCCGGTGTTCCCGGCCGGTGGGCGACCGCTGTTCCCGGCCGGTGTGCCCGGCCTGTGACCCATCGCTGTTCCCGATCGGCGGGCGGTCGCTGTTCCCTCATCAGCAAGCGACCGCTTAGTATGCCGTCGGACCCGGTCAGACGAAGCAGTCCCGTGGAGGCCCGCATGCAGGCATGGCAAGTGCAGGAGAACGGCGAGCCGAGCGAGGTGATGCGCCTGGTCGAGGTGGAGCGCCCCGCACCCGGTGACGGCCAGGTGCTGCTGCGGGTGCGCGCCGCCAACGTCAACTTCCCGGACGCGCTGCTGTGCCGGGGCCAGTACCAGGTGCGCCCGCCGCTGCCCTTCACGCCCGGCGTGGAGGTCTGCGGCGAGACCGAGGACGGCCGCCGGGTGATCGCCAACCCGGTGCTGCCGCACGGCGGGTTCGCCGAGTACGTCCTCGCCGACGCCCGCGCCCTGCTGCCCGCGCCCGCCTCGCTGGACGACGCCGAGGCCGCCGCCCTGCACATCGGCTACCAGACCGGCTGGTTCGGGCTGCACCGCCGCGCTCACCTCCAGGCGGGCGAGACCCTGCTCGTGCACGCCGCCGCCGGCGGCGTGGGCAGTGCCGCCGTCCAGCTCGGCAAGGCGGCCGGCGCCACCGTGATCGGTGTGGTCGGCGGCCCGGACAAGGCCGCCGTCGCCCGGGATCTCGGCTGTGACGTGGTGGTCGACCGGCACGCCGAGGACGTCGTCGCCGCCGTGAAGGAGGCCACCGGCGGCCGGGGCGCCGACGTGATCTACGACCCGGTCGGCGGCACGGCCTACGCCCAGTCCGCCAAACTGGTCGCCTTCGAGGGCCGGATCGTCGTCGTCGGCTTCGCCGGCGGCACCATTCCCAGCCCCGCCCTCAGCCACGCCCTGGTGAAGAACTACTCGATCCTCGGCCTGCACTGGGGCCTGTACAACACCAAGAACCCGAAGCTGGTCCGGCACTGCCACGAGCAGCTCACCGAGCTGGCCGCCCGGGGCGTCGTACGGCCGCTGGTGAGCGAGCGGGTGCCGTTCGCCGAGGCGCCCGGTGCGGTGCAGCGGGTCGCCGACGGGGTGACCACCGGCCGGATCGCCGTCGTCCTGGAGAACGGAGCCGCCGCATGACCGACGCCGCAGAACTGCGCCGCCGCACCCGGGAGCTGCTCGAGCTCCATCCTCCCGCGAGCACCGGCCGCCTCGACTTCCTGCGGGCCCGGTTCGACGCCGGCCTGGCCTGGGTGCACTACCCCGAGGGCCTCGGCGGACTGGGCGCCCCGCGCTCCCTCCAGGGCGTCGTGGACGCCGAGCTGGACGCGGCGGGCGCCCCCGGCAACGATCCCCGGCGCATCGGCATCGGCCTCGGCATGGCCGCGCCGACGATCCTCGCGTACGGCACACCGGAGCAGAAGCGGCGCTATCTGCGGCCCCTGTGGACCGGGGAGGAGGTCTGGTGCCAGCTGTTCAGCGAGCCCGGCGCCGGGTCCGACCTCGCCGCGCTCGGCACCCGGGCCGTCCGCGAGGGCGACACCTGGGTGGTCGACGGGCAGAAGGTGTGGACGTCCAGCGCCCACCTCGCCCGCTGGGCCATCCTCATCGCCCGCACCGACCCGGACGTGCCCAAGCACCAGGGCATCACCTACTTCGTCTGCGACATGACCGACCCGGGCGTCGAGGTCCGGCCGCTGCGCCAGATCACCGGCGAGGCCGAGTTCAACGAGGTCTTCCTCACCGGCGTCCGCATCCCCGACGACCGCCGCCTCGGCGCGGTCGGCGAGGGCTGGCGGGTCGCGCAGACCACGTTGAACAACGAACGCGTCGCCATCGGCGGCATGGCCCTGCCCCGCGAGGGCGGCATGATCGGCCCGGTCGCGCGGACCTGGCGCGAACGCCCCGAACTGCGCACCCACGAACTGCACCAGCGGCTGCTGAAGCTGTGGGTGGAGGCAGAGGTCGCCCGGTTCACCGGCGAGCGGCTGCGCCAGCAGCTCGTGGCCGGCCAGCCCGGACCCGAGGGCGCCGGCATGAAGCTGGCGTTCGCCCGCCTCAACCAGGAGATCAGCGGCCTGGAGGTCGAACTGCGCGGTGCCGAGGGCCTGTTGTACGACGACTGGACCATGCGCCGCCCGGAGCACGTCGACTTCACCGGCCGCGACGCCGGGTACCGCTATCTGCGCTCCAAGGGCAACAGCATCGAGGGCGGCACCAGCGAGGTGCTGCTGAACATCGTCGCCGAGCGCGTCCTCGGCCTGCCCGCCGAGCCGCGCACCGACAAGGACGTCGCCTGGAAGGACCTCGCCCGATGACGGACCTGCTGTACTCCGAGGAGGAGGAGGCGCTGCGCGCCGCCGTCCGCGACCTGCTCACGGACCACTGCACGGCGGCCGACGTCCTCGCCCGCGCCGAGACGGACACCCCGCACGACCGCGCCCTGTGGAAGTCGCTCGCCGAGGACATGGGCCTGGCCGGGCTGCTGGTGCCCGAGGAGCGGGGCGGCCAGGGCGCCACCCACCGCGAGGCGGCCGTCGTACTGGAGGAACTGGGCCGGGCCGTCGCCCCGGTGCCGTACCTCACCAGCGCGGTCGTGGCCACCGAGGCGCTGCTCGCCTGCGCCGACGACGACCTGCTGGCGCGGCTGGCCTCCGGGCGGACTGTCGGCGTCCTGGCGGTCGGCCTGCACACCGGCCCGGCCGCCGCGTTCCCGGCCGTACGGGTGGCGGACGGCACGCTGCACGGCGAGCTGACGGGCGTCGCGGACGCGGCCGTCGCCGACGTGCTGCTCGTCCCGGCCGACGACGGCGGCCTGTACGCCGTGGCCGCCGACGCCGTCACGGTCGTCCCGCAGACCCCCCTCGACCTGACCCGGCCGCCCGCGACCGTACGGCTGGCCGGTGCGCCCGGCCGCCGCGTCGGCGACGCGGAGCCCGCCGTACGCCGGGCCCTGCGCGCCGCCGCCGGACTGCTCGCCTCCGAGCAGCTCGGGGTCGCCGACTGGGCGCTGACCGAGACCGTCCGGTACCTGAAGGAGCGCAAGCAGTTCAACCGGCCGGTCGGCGGCTTCCAGGCGCTCAAGCACCGGCTCGCCGGGCTGTGGCTGGAGGTCGTCCACCTCCGGGCCGCCGCCCGCGCGGCCGCCGACGCGCTCGCCTCCGGCGCGGACACCGACATCACGGTGGCCGTCGCCCAGGCCTACGCCGGCCCCGTCGCCGTACACGCCACCGAGGAGGCGGTGCAGCTGCACGGCGGGACCGGCATGACCTGGGAACACCCGGCGCACCTGTATCTGAAGCGGGCCAAGGCCGATTCGATCGCCTACGGAACCGCGGGCGCCCATCGCGAGGCGCTGGCGGGACTGGTCGACCTCCAGGCACCCTGACCCGCCCCGGCTGAGGCCCGCCCCCGACCGGGGGCGGGCTCCGTCACGGCGGCCCGGGCCGGGCGGTCCGCCCAAGACGCCCAAGACCACACGTTCGGCGGACACGTCAGCGACCCGGACGAACCCTCCGCTACGCCACACTTGCGGCCGAACGCCGCACACCGGGCGTGGCGGAGGAGGTTCCGATGGCCATTTCCATCTCTGTGGTGCTGCTGCTGCTGATCCTGGCCGTGATCTTCATGCGCTGCGGGGCGCTGAAGGTCTCCCACGCCCTGGTCTGCATGCTGCTCGGCTTCTGCCTGGCCGGCACCAGCATGGCGCCCACCATCCATGGCGGACTCACCGCCACCGCCGACCTGGTGAGCAGCCTGCGGCCCTGACCCGGCCGGCCTCAGCCGGCGGAGAACACGCCGATGCCGTTGGGCACCGGCCGTTCGGCCCCGCCGCTGGGATGGCTGCGCACGGTCACGGCGGCGGCGTCGTCCTCGCGGGTCACCAGCTCCGTGGAGCCGCCGCCGTCGAGGTTGAAGGCGTCGGAGGCGCCCAGCGACCGCATGACGTCCGCCTCCTCCGCGACGGTCAGTCCGCCGCGGTAGGCCGCGGCCCCGTCCAGCGCCAGGAGCAGCAGGTGCCGGCCACCGCCCTTGATGCCCACGGCCGTGCGCACCGCCGAGGTCTCGCCGTCCAGGCCGGACAGCGGGGCGCCGCCCCGCAGGACCGGGAACCCGCCGATCGCGAACGCGTACGGCACCCCGGACGAGGCCGCCTCCCCGGTGTGCGAGACGTCCACCGGATCGCCGGGGGACAGCTCGCGCAGTCGCCGCGCGCCCTCCTCGCGGCCCACCAGGACGGTGGTGTCCGCGGGGATCGCCCCGCTGCCCGGGGCGCCGGCGGCGGAGACGACCCGGCCGCCGCGCACCGTCACCTCGTACGTGTCGTCGCTGCACGGCGCCGACCGCTGGCTGTCGGTGCCGCACACGGCGCGCATCCGGGAGGCGCTGCCCCAGCGCGCGGTGAACGCGCCGACGGAGTTCACCGGGAGCGCGTACTGGTTGAGGCCCTTCAGCGGCAGCTTCCCGTCCGGTGTGCCGACCGAGCCGACGAGGGAGAGGCGGTCCAGGCGGGCCCGTCCGTCGGTGCCCACACCGAACACGTCCCGGGTGTCGGTGCCCGGCGGCAGCGCGGGCCCGAACCGCTGGCCCTTCGGCACCGCCGCCTTGAGGAGCTGCCCGCCCGCCACGGCCGGTCCGACGGCCGCGCCGGTGGCCGGCACGCCCGGGTGCTGGGTCTCGGTGATGTGGAAGAAGTCGCCGTTCACCCCGGCGACCGCGCCGGCCGAGTCCGCCAGCCGGGAGACGGTCGCCCGGGCCGCCACCGTGCCCGGATACAGCAGGCCGACGCGGACGTGCGGGTCGGCCAGGTCCACCGTGAGCAGGTGGACGCGGGCCGTGCCCGCCGCCGCGTCGACGTCGAACTGCCGGTAGGTGACGCCCGGCGCGATCCGCCGGCCCGCCGGTGCGGCCCCGGCGGGCGCCGCGCCCGCCAGGGCCGCACCGGCCAGCACACCGACCGCCGTGACCACCGTGAGAACCGTCCTGCCCGCCGCCGAACGCCCGCGTCTGGACACCGTGCCTCCTGATGTCTCGTCAACTGTCCCCGAGTGCAAGGGCAGTGCAGCAGACTCGGGCGGCCGGCGGGACTACCCGGCGTCGACTACGCGAGAACGGGTGAGGAAACGCACTCCCTCGGGTGCCTCCAGCGAGAAGCCGCTGCCCCGTCCCGGGACGACGTCCACGATCAGCCGGGTGTGGCGCCACGCCTGGTACTGGTCGCGCGCCATCCAGAACGTGACGGGCTCCGGCACGCCCGCCACCGCCAGTTCCGCCAGCAGCACGTCCGAGCCGCCGGTGCGGAACTCGCCCTCGGGGTAGCACATCGGGGCGCTGCCGTCGCAGCAGCCGCCGGACTGGTGGAACATCAGCGGCCCGTGCTCGGCGCGCAGCCGGCGCACCAGCTCCGCGGCGCCCGGCGTGAGTGCGACGCGCGGGGTCTCCTCATCCGTTGCCATGTCACCGTCCCGGACAGCGGGTTGCCGACGATCCGCCCAGTCTGACCGACGGTCAGAAAGGCGTCCAGTAGCGGGCATTGGGGATAGGAGGCGGACAGGCGGTACGGCGCGGCCCTGCGGCCGGCGGACGGGTGCGGCCCGCCTCAGCCGGCGCGCACGGTCCGCCGCGCCAGCAGGGCGTAGGTCCCCGAGGCCACCACCAGGCCGGCCGGCAGGGCCAGGTCGATACCGCCCAGGGCGGCGGCCACGGGACCGGTGTAGACGCTGTCGACGCACAGCGCGGAGGCCGTCACACCCGCCGCGAGGGCCAGCGCACCGGACCGGTTGACCCCGCCGGTGTACCAGAACGGCCCACCCGGGGTCTCGTCGGCGAGGGCGGGCCCGTCGTAGCGGTTGCGGCGCAGCACGATGTCCGTGGCGTAGACGGCCGTACCGGGACCGAGCAGCAGCACGGTCAGCTGGAGCACGTCACCGACGGTGTCGAGGAAGTCGGAGACGAGCAGCGCGTACAGGGTGAGCGACACGGACACGGCGCCGTCCACCAGGACGCTGAGCGAGCGCCGGATCCGCAGGCCGACCGCCTGGAGGGCGAGGCCGGCGCTGTAGGCGGTCAGCGCGTTCAGCGCGATGGTGCCGAGGACCAGCGCGAGCAGGAAGACGGGACGGAACCAGCCGGGCAGCAGCCGCTGGAGGGAGGACTGCGGGTCGCCCATGTCGACGGCGGTCGCGGCACACGCGCCGAGCCCGCACACCAGCACGCCCGGCACGAAACCGCCGAGGGCCGTCCAGCCGGCCACCGCCCGCGCGGACGTGCCGCGCGGCAGGTAGCGGGAGAAGTCCGCGCTGGTGGTGTAGGAGAGCGGACCGGAGGCGATGAGGGCGACACCGGACAGCGCGGTCGCCCACGGGGCGGCGCCGGCCGGGTGTTGTCCCGGGACGTGGCCGAAGTCGGTGTGCCGCAGCACCGCCACGCCCAGCACCGCGAACACCGCCGTCAGCACGAGCGTGATCGGCGGATAGAGCCGGACGATCGCGGCATGGCCGTAGACGCTGATGGCGAGCGTCACGGCGGCGATGCCCATCACGACGGCCGCCTTTACGCCGGTGTTCAGCGGCAGGCCGGTCCGGGCCGCCAGGGAGAAGGCCGCGGTCGCCGCCGCGGCCAGGTTCAGCGCGAAGTAGCACACGGAGATCAGCCAGCCGGTCACCGCGTTGTTCACCCGGTTCCCGCGCACCCCGTACAGCGCCCGGGTCACCACCTCGCTCGGTGCGCCCGCCGCCGGGCCCGGGACCGCCAGCAGACCGGTGAGCAGCCAGAACAGATTGCCGACGACGATCACCGCCAGCGCCTGCCACAGGTTCAGGCCCGTCAGCACCAGCGCGCCGCCCACCACCAGGCTCAGGTAGTTGACGTTGGCTGCGGCCCACACGGAGAACAGCTCGCGCGGCCGGCCCCGGCGCTCGGAGTCCGGGACGGGGTCGATGCCGTGCGTCTCGACACCGGCGGTGTGCCCCGGGGCCCCGGACGCGGTGGTGCCGCCCTCCGCGGCCGTGGGCCGTGCGCCGGGGTGCGGGTCGGGGAGCGTGGACGCCATGGGGCCCTCCGGGAGCGGTGGGACCGGCCCGGCCGCTTGTTGGGCGCGTGACCAGTTGCTTATTGGTCGCACACTCAATAGCATCGTGGTCATGTCGTCAAGCGTTCAGCGCAAGCGGATCCGCAAGGACCCGGCCGCCCGCCGTGCGGAGATCGTCGACGCCGCCGCGGCCGTCGCCCTGGCAGAGGGCCTCGAGTGCGTCACCCTCCGCCGGATCGCCGAGGAACTCGCCGTCCGCCCCGGCCTGATCAGCCACTACTTCCCGTCCGCCGAGGAACTCGTCGCCGAGGCGTTCGGCAGCGCGGCGGCCGGGGAGCTCGACCGTCTCCTGCCGGCCGCGCGTCCGATCGGAACGCCCACCCGGCACCTGGCCCGCTTCCTCGCCCGCACCTCCGGAGAGGCGTACGACGCGATCAGCCGCCTGTGGATCAACGCCCGCCACCTCAGCCGCTACCGGCCCGTGCTGCGCGACCGGGTCGCACGGCAGGAGGCCGACTGGCGCGGCCGGCTGGAGGGCCTGGTCCGGGACGGCGTGGCCGCCGGCGAGTTCGCCACGGACGACCCGGCGGCCGTCACCGTCCAGCTCCTCGTCGTCCTCGACGGCCTGGGCGTCCACGCCAACACCGCGGTGCCCCGGCGCCCGCCCGCGGTGCTCCGCATGCCCGTCACCACCGCCGAACGGGAACTCGGCCTGTCGCCCGGCACGCTGGACGACACCGCCGGCTGACCCGCGGCCCGCTGCCCCCGCGGCCCGCTGTGTGTCCCCGCGGCCCGCTGTGTGTCCCCTGCGGCGCCAGGGCGCGCCCGCCCTGCGCGGCCACCGGCCGCCGCGCCCCCAGCGGCCTCGGCGCCTGCCCGGACCGGGTGCCCGCTGTACCTGCCGTGCCCCTCTATGCCCCGCTATGCCCTCTGTGCCCCGTGAGCGAAGGAGCCACCGTGCCCGCCGATCTCGTCCTGCTCTCCGCCCGGCTGCTCGACCCCGGCACGGGCGGCTTCCTCCCGCACACCGCGCTCGCCGCGGAGCGGGGGCGGATCAGCTTCCTCGGCGACGACCGGGACGCCCGCGCCCTCGCCGGGCCCGGCACCACGGTGATCGACCTGCGCGGGGCCGTGGTCACCGCGGGGTTCACCGACGGGCATCTGCACCCGGTCTCCGGCGCCGAACGCACCCTCGGCGTCGACCTGTCCGCCTGCCACGACCTGGACGCCGTGCGGGCCGCGCTGGCCACGGCGGTGCGCGAGCTGCGGCCCGGCGCCTGGCTGCGCGGCTGGGGACTGGACCCGAACGCCTTCGGCACGGCTCCCGTGTCCTACGCCGCCCTCGGTCCCGTGCTCGACGCGGTGCCCGCCCTCATCGACTTGTTCGACGCGCACTCGGCGCTGGCCAGCGAGCGGGCGCTGGAACTGGCCGGCGTCGACGGACCGCGCGCCTTCGCACAGGGCTCGGAGATCGTCTGCGACGCCGGCGGCCGGCCCACCGGACTGCTGCTGGAGGACGCCGCCTGCGAACTCGTCGAGGCGGTCGCCCCGCGGCCCGCCGAGGCCGAGATCCGCGCCCGCGCCGCCGAGGTGCTGGCCGCCATGGCCGCGTCCGGGCTCACCGGCGGGCACGCCATGGACGCGAACGGCGACAGCCTCGCCGTCTACGCCGCCCTGGAGGCCGACGGCGCCCTGCCCCTGCGGCTCAGGATCGCCCCCTGGTGCCGGCCGGAGACGGACGACGCCGCGGTCGCCGGGCTGATCGCGCTCCAGGGCACCGGCGGCGCCCTGTGGCGGGTGGCGGGCGTGAAGCTGTTCATGGACGGCACCATCGACAACGGCACCGCCTGGCTGGAGACCCCCGACTGCCACGGCGCGTCCCGGCACGCCTACTGGCCCGATCCGCAGCGCTACAGCCGGGTCGTCGCCGACCTCCACCGCGCCGGCGTGCCGACGGCCACCCACGCCATCGGCGACGCGGCGGTCCGCCATGTCCTGGACTCGGTCGAGCAGGCCCAGGCCCGGGCGGGCGGCGGTGACGGCGCCGGCGCTACGGGTGCCGTGCGCCACCGGGTCGAGCACATCGAGACCGTCCCGGACGACACCGTCCGCCGGTTCGCGCCGCTCGGTGTCGTCGCGTCCATGCAGCCCACCCACTGCTGCGAGTTCACGCGGGCCGACCACACCGACAACTGGTCGCGCCGGCTCGGCGAGGAGCGGGCCGGCCGCGCGTTCCGCTGCCGTGACCTGTGGGAGGCCGGGGCCCGGGTCGTCCTCGGCTCCGACTGGCCCGTCGCGCCGTACCCGCCGCTCCAGGTCATGGCCGGCGCCCGGCACCGGCGGCCCGCCGACCTCTCCCTGCCGCCGCACGGCCCCGAGCAGGCCCTCACCCCGCTCCAGGCGCTCCAGGGCATCACCGTGTCCGCCGCCTGGGCCGCGGGGGAGGAGGACCACGCCGGCCGGCTCGCCGTGGGCCACCGCGCCGACCTCACGGCGCTGGCCGACGACCCGCTGCGGGTGCCCGACACGGAGCTGGCCGGGGTGCCGGTGGTGCTGACGGCGGTGGCGGGCCGGGTCACGCACCGGGCGGCGGCGCTGTAACGGGGGCGGGCGGGGTCCGGACCGTACCCGCGGGTGGGGTGCGGGCCGGGTCCACGGGCGCGGGTCGGGCCGGTTCAGCGCGCGGAGTCGCGGTCCTCCGGGCGTTCCCGCTGTTCCTGCCGTTCCTGCCGCTCCCGGCGGGCGCGGTGGGCGCGGCGGGCCTCCGGGACGAGCGGCAGCAGCGAGAGGACGACGACCAGGGCCACCAGCGGCAGCAGGTACTCGTCGATCCGCGGGACGGAGGCGCCCAGCGTGTATCCGGCCAGCACCAGCGTCTGCGTCCACAGCACCCCGCCCACCGCCTGCCACAGCGTGAAGGTCCGCGCCGGCACGCCCAGGGCCCCGGCCACCGGGTGCAGGACCGTCCGCAGCAGCGGTACGAAGCGGCCGATCACCAGTGCCTTGCCGTGGCCGTAGCGGGCCAGCAGCCGTTCGGCCCGCGCCGCGGCGTCCCGCACCCGGCTGCCCGACGTACGCGCCAGCAGCGCCCGTCCGCCGTGGCGGCCGACGAGGTACCCGGTCTGGCCGCCCGCCACCGCCCCGACCGCCGCGCACACCAGCACCTGCCACAGCGCGAGGCGCGGCGGCTGCTGGGCGCTGCCCGCGCACAGCACCCCGGCCGGGAACAGCAGGGTGTCACCGGGCAGGAAGAAGCCGACGACCAGCAGGCCCGACTCGGCGAAGACCACCGCCAGGACGCCCAGCGCGCCGAAGGCGGCCAGCACCGAGGCGCTGTCCATCGGGTTGACGGCTGTCACCGGCCGGCCCTCCTGGCCTCCTCGGGGATGCTGCCCGCTCCCAGCATCACCCGCGGGGCGGCCCGCACGCCACGGCGGCCTCCCGGCGCGTCCCGCGACACCGGCGGCCGGAACCCCGCAGCACCACCCGCGCGGACCGGGAAAGGCCGGGCGCCCGGCTCAGAGGCCGAGCCGGGACAGGTCGCAGGCCATCGCGTCGGCGAAGGCGCGGACCCGGATGTTCTCGCGCTCACCGTGCCAGACCAGGCCGAGCGCGGACTCGGGCAGGCCGGTCACCGGGACGTACGCCACGTCCCGGCGGTGGTGGTACTCGGTGGTCGGGTGGCACAGCAGCATCACGCCCCGGTTCGCCGCCACCAGGGACAGCCCCTCCTGGAGCGTGCCGACCGCCGGTCCCCGCGGCACCGTCGCGCCGGCCGGGGTGCGGGTGGGCGCCTGGACCTCGCGCCAGTAGTCCGGCGCCGGGGCGGCCACCCCGACGAGCGGTGAGTGGGCCAGTTCCTCGGCGTCCAGCGCGGCCCGTTCGGCGAAGGGGTGCCGCCGGGAGACGGCCAGGTACTGCTGCTGGCGGGAGAAGACCGGCCCGAGCACGAGCCCCGGCTCCCGGACCGGCAGCAGCACGACGGCGGTGTCCACCTCGTCCCGGTGCAACGGCCCGAAGGGGTCGGAGAGCGGCACCTCGGTGATCCGGATCTCGGAGCCGGGATAGCGGTCCTCGAACTCCCGCACCACGTCCATGAACCCGTACCCGGCCACGCCCTGGAAGCCGATGCGCAGCGGGCCGCTGCCGCCGAGCGCCGCCGCCCGGGCGTTGTCGACGGTGGCGCGCAGGGCCGCGTAGGCGGGGCGCAGGGCGCCGAGGAACTCCTCGCCGAGCGGGGTCAGCCGCACCCGCCGGCTCGTCCGGTCCACCAGGCGCCCGCCGATGCGCTGCTCCAGGGCCCGGATCAGCTGGCTGACCCGGCCCTGCGAGACGTACAGCCGCTCGCCCGTCCGCCCGAAGTGCAGTTCTTCCGCCAGGATCAGGAAACACTCCAGCTCGCGGATCTCCACGGTGCCCGCCGCCTGCTTCGCACCGCCGGCTTCCGGCTCGATGGCAGTCATGGTCATGCCCTCCAGTGGTACGGTCCGCGCTGGTCGTAGGCACTGTCCGCGCGTCGTTCGATTAACCTGCCTCATAGAAGCATGAGAACTTCGCGCTTGTTCCGGCTTCCGCGCCAGAGTTGGCTGGGGCCATGGCAAAAGTTGACGATCCCTCCGTTCAGGCGCCCGCACCAGGGAGATCCGCACAAGGCGGGTGGCCCGCGGTGGCGGCCGTGGCGGCCGGAACGTTCACCGTGGTCACGTCGGAGATGCTGCCGGTCGGCCTGCTGACCCCGATGAGCGGCGCGCTCGGCGTGAGCGAGGGCACGGCCGGACTGACGCTCACCGTCACCGGCGTGGTCGGCGCGCTGTCCGCGCCCCTGGTCACCTCGGCGGTCGGCCGGATCGACCGGCGCGTGGTGCTCTGCTCCCTGATGCTGCTGCTGGCGGCGGCCAACGTACTGGCCGCCTGGTCGCCGAACTTCGCGGTGATGATGGCGGCCCGGGTGCTGATCGGCATAGGCATGGGCGGCGTCTGGTCACTCGCCGGCGGCCTCGGGGTCCGGCTGGTTCCGGCCAAGTCCGTGGGACCGGCGACCTCCATGATCTTCAGCGGTATCGCCATCGCCTCGGTGGTGGGCGTGCCGGCCGGCGCGTACATCGGCGAACTGGCCGGCTGGCGCGAGGCGTTCCTCGCCGTCGCCGGACTGGCGCTGCTGGTGACGGTCGCCATGGCGGTGCTGCTGCCCCGGCTGCCGGCCGAGCAGGCGGTCGCGCTGGGCGGCGTGATGCGGCTGGCCGGCAATCCCCGGGTGGCCACCGGGCTGGCCGTGGTCGCCCTGCTGGTGACCGGCCACTTCGCCGCCTACACCTACGTCCGGCCGGTCCTGGAGAACGTTTCCGGCGTCCAGGACTCGCTGATCGGCGCGCTGCTGCTGGTGTACGGGATCGCCGGCATCGCGGGCAACTTCCTGGTCGGCGCCCGGGTCGGGCGGTCCGTGCGGGGCGTCCTGCTGGTGATCAGCGCGGTCCTGGCGGCCTCGGTGCTGCTGGTCCCGCTGCTCGGACTGTCCGTGGCCGGCGCCGCGATCCTGCTGGTGACGTGGGGTCTGGCCTACGGCGGTGTGTCGGTGAGCACCCAGACCTGGCTGGCGCTCGCCGCTCCCGAGGCCCGCGAGGGCGTGACCTCCCTGTTCGTGGGCGTGTTCAACGGCGCCATCGCGCTGGGCGCGTTCGTGGGCGGCCAGGTGGTCGACGGCCTCGGCACCCGGTCGGTGCTGTGGCTGGGCGGCGCGCTGGCCCTCGGCGCCCTCGCGGTGACCGCCCTCGGGCGGGTCCCGGCGCCGGCCGCGCCGGCGGCGGCCGGGGACTGAGAAGAGCTGCCGGACGGCCCATCCGGGGCGCGTCCGGCACGGTCCGGTGGTTGTTCATCCCCCGTCGGCCACCGGGCCGTACCTCCTCCTCGGGGAGTGCGCTCCCCACCTGCCGGAACCGGTTCGGTCCCGGCTCCGGTCCGTTGGATACATATGTCATATTATGGCTTGAACATTGCCATTGCATTACTACTTTTGGTGAAGTCTTGCCCAATGCTCCGCTTGTTGTGATGGGATGAGCCCCGTTCGTTTCATCGGGACGAGACACGACCACGGCGACGAGGGGCACCCCGCGCGTACGACCGCACCGGCCCGGCCGGCGGACGCGCGCCCGGCGCAGCTCCGCCCGTGTCTCGTACAGCGGGAGGAGCAAGAGTGGGAAGAGGCTTACCGGCCCCGGCCGGGGACCGGCAGCACCCGGTGGCCCTGCTGCGGACGCTGGCACACCGCCACGGGCCGACGCTCGACCGAGCCCGGCAGACCCTGCGCACCCGGGCCCACTGGTCGCCCTACCCGGAGGACACCGGCCACTACGGCCCGGACGCCGCGGCCGCCGCCCGGACCGCCCTCGCGGCCCTGCGCGGGCAGGTCTTCGACCTCGGCCAGCCGGGGCGGGACGGCCTGGTCGGACCGGCGCCCGCCGACGGCGGCGAACGCTCGCCGTACGGGCCCGAACTGGCCATCGCCTACCCGCACCACGACCCCGACGTCCTTATCGACGCGATGCGGCGCGCCCTGCCGCGCTGGCGGGAGGCGGGCGTGACGGCACGTGCCGCCGTCTGCGCCGAGATCCTGGCCCGGCTCAACGCCGCCTCGCACGAACTGGCTCTGGCCGCCGAGCACACCAGCGGCCACAACCCCGTGATGGCCTTCCACGCCGGCGCCGTACACGCCCAGGACCGGGGACTGGAGGCCGTCGCCGAGGCCGTGGAGCAGCAGACCCGGCTGCCGGGCTCCTTCGCCTGGCGCAAACCGATGCCGGACGGCACGGAGTTCGTCCTGGACAAGACGTTCACCCTCCGGCCCCGCGGTGTCTCGCTGCTGATCGCCAACAGCGTCTTCCCGGCGTGGAACGGCTACCCCGGCCTCTTCGCCTCGCTCGCCACCGGCAACCCCGTCCTGGTCAAACCCCACCCGCGGGCCGTGCTGCCGCTCGCGCTGACCGTGCGGACCGCCCGCGAGGTGCTGAGCGAGACCGGTTTCGATCCCAACCTGGTGTGCCTGGCCCCCGAGCGGCCCGGCGAGGGGCTCGCCCGCCGCCTCGCCGTCCACCCCGACGTACGGATCGTGGACTACGCGGGCAGCACCGGCTTCGGCGACTGGCTGCGCCGCAACGCCACCCAGGCACGCGTCTTCACCAGCACCTCGGCCGTCAACAGCCTGCTCCTCGAATCCACCGACGACTACCGGGGCATGCTGGCCAACCTGGCCTTCGGACTCGCCCTCTACAGCGGACAGCTCTGCACCAGCCCGCAGAACCTGCTGATCCCCCGCGAAGGCATCACCACCGACGAGGGCCACAAGTCCTTCGACCGCGTGGTGGCGGACCTCGGCGGAGCGCTGGCCGACCTGCTCGCGGAACCGGCCGCCGCCGTCTCCGTCCTCGGTGCCCTGATCTCGCCCGAGGTGCTGGCCCGGGTGGACAAGGCCGCGTCGGGCGCGCTCGGCGAGGTGGCCGTCGCCCCCCGCCCGGTCGTCCACCCCGACCACCCCGACGCCGTCGTCCGGACCCCGGCCGTCATCGCGCTGGACGCGGCCCGCCCCGGCGACCTGGCCACCGCGTCCGCCGAATGGCTGGGCCCCGTGTACTTCGCGGTCGCCGTCGACTCGCCCGCCGCCGGCATCGCGCTGCTGGCCCGTACCGCCCGGGAGCACGGCTCGCTCTCCGCCGGCGCCTGGACCGTCTCCCCGGAGGTCGAGGCGGCGCTCGAAGACGCCTGTGCCGAGGCCGGCGTCATGCTGTCGCTCAACCTGAAGGGCAACTGGTACATCACCCAGTCCGCCGTCTACTCCGACCTGCACGGCACGGGCCTGAACCCGGCGGCCGACGCGGTGTACTGTGACGCCGCCTTCGTCGCCGGCCGCTTCCACGCGGTGGGGGTCCGCCGCCACGGCCCCACGGGCTGAGCCCCCGTCACCGCCGCGCCGGCAGACGGCCCCCGGACACCGGCGCCCGCACCCGCACCGCACCGGGCACCCGGCCGACGCGCTTCCCGGACCGGACCCGCACCACGCAGGACACGGAGCAGACGTCACCCGTACGGGACCGCCCGGTACCAGGCCGGTCCCGTACCCGCCCGCGCCCGGACCGGGCCGGAGCCGTACCGGACCGGCGGCACCGGCCCCCGGGCCGGGCGCGGGCCCGACCGTGTCCCGCTTCCCCCGTCATCGCACCGACCTTCCAGGGAGTACCCCGCATGCTCTCGGCACCCGCACCTCTCCTCGACCCCCCGCTGCGCGGCCGCGACCGCGAACTCGCCCGGATCGCCGCCGTGCTGGAAGCCACCCGCCGGGGCGGCACGGCCCTGATCCTCGTCGAGGCGCCGCCCGGCTACGGCAAGACCCGGTTACTGCGCGCCGCCATGGACCTGGCCGAACGACTGGGCTACAGGGTGACGGGGCCGGGCGGTGCCCTCCAGCCGGTCCCGGGCGCCGCCGGCACCCGGACGGCGGACACCCTCCCCGGCCGCCACGACCCGGCCCCGCCCGTGCCCGGTGCGCCGGTGCTGGTCGTCGTGGACGAACTCCAGGACCTGGACGCGGCGGCCGGCCCCGCGGGGGCGGTCCTCACCGGGCCCGGCGTCCCGCAGGACCGGGTCGTCTGGCTGGCCGCGCTCCGTACCGGCACCGGCCACGACCGGCGCGGCGCCCTGCTCTCGGACCCGCGCCGCCACTACGAGCGCCTGGTCCTCGGCGCGCTCGACGACGCCGCCGCGCTGCGCCTGGCGGCGGACCTGCTGGGCGTGCCGCCCGGCCCGGCGGTGGCCCGGCTGGTGGAACAGGCCGGCGGCCATCCCCGGCTGCTCACCGAACTGCTGACCGGCATGCGGGAGGAGGGCACCATCCGCGTCGACGCCGGCGAGGCCGAGCTGGCCGGAGTACGGCTGCCGGACCGGGTCCGGGTCCGGCTGCGCACCACCCTCGCCCAGTACTCCCGGGAGTGCCGGCAGTTCCTGAGCGTGGCGGCCGTCCTCGGCACGGAGGTGGAGTACACCGAACTGTCGGCCATGCTCGGCCGGCAACTGTCGGCCCTGCTGCCGGTCATGGAGGAGGCGTGCGCCACCGGCATGGTGCGGCACGCGGCCGTCCGGCTCGCCTTCCAGAGCGGGCTGATGCGGCAGGCCGTCCAGGACGCGATGCCGGACGCGCTCAAGCGGGTGCTGTACCAGGAGGCGGCGCTGCTGCGGGCGGCCGGCGGCGCCCGGCCCGGCCCGGCCGCCGCGGCGGGCGTCCGGGAGCCCGACGGCGGGGCCGCCGCCCGGGCCGGCGCGGCACACGGACGCGGGCCCGGCGCCCACCGCGCCGGCGGCCGGCTCCATTCCGGCACCGACCGGGCGGCGCGGCAGCCGAGCCCGGGGGAGTGGATCGGGCGGGAAGGCCCGGCGGGACCGCCGGGCTCCCCGGGTCCGGGTCCGGCGGGCTGGGCGGGGCCCGTGGCTTCGACCGGTTCCGCGGGTCCGGTGGGCGGTGCGGGTCCGGTGGGTCCGACCGGTTCCGGGGGCCCGGCGGGTGCGGGGTACGCGGCCCAGCAGCCGTACGCCGCTCAGGCCGCCGTGCAGAACCTGGGGCCGTGGCTCAGCAGGCGGCAGCGGGAGCTGGTGCAACTGGTGTCGGAGGGTTTGACCAACCGGCAGGCCGCGACCCGGCTCGGGCTCTCGCCCCACACCGTCAACTACCACCTGCGGCGGCTGTTCAAGAGCTACGGCGTGAACTCCCGCATCGACCTGCTGCGGGCGGTCGCGGAACACCACCGCCCACCCGCCGGTCCCGCCACCGCGCCCGGCGCCGGTCCGGCCGACGCCCCGCTCGCGCCCATGCTGCTGGCGCCGCTCCCGACCCGGCCCGTGACGGAGCCGGCGCCGTACCTGCCCGTCCCGCGCACCGCCCGGCCGCCCTTCGCGGACGACCGCACCGGGTCGGCCGGACCGTACGCGTCGGCCGGTCCGTACGCGTCGGCCGGTCCGTTCGGGTCCGCCGGTTCGTCCGCGTCCGCCGGACCGTACGCGTCTGCCGGTTCTCCTGCTGCGGCCGGTCCGTTCGCCTCTGCCGGTTCGCCTGGCTCTGCGAGTACGTCCGCCTCGGCCGGTTCGTCTGCCTCTGCCGGTCCGTTCGCCTCCGCTGGTTCGTCCGCCCGCACCGAGCGGATCGCCACCGATCCGGCCGCCGCTCCCCGACAGTTCCACCCCACCGGCCCGACCACCGCTACCGACCCGTTCACCGCCGCCGGTCCGGCCACTGCCACCGATAGGGCCACCGCTACCGACCCGTTCACCGGTACCGGTCCGGCCGCCGGTGCCGGTCCGGTCGAGGAGGCCGGCTCGTCCGGTCCCGAGGTTCCCGCCCGGTGGTCCCGCCCGTGATCCGTTCGTCCACCTCTGGAGACAGTTGATGAACTCCCTGACCCTTCCGGCTTCCTGGCCCGCCCACGCGCCGGCCCCGGCCCGGCGGACCGCCTGGCTGCGCGACGCCTTCGCCGCCGGACCCGACGACGGCAAGTCCCCGGCGCTGGCCGGTGACGTCCGCTGCGACGTGTGCGTGGTCGGCGGCGGCTACACCGGCCTGTGGACCGCCCTGGAGATCCTGCGCCGCGCCCCCGGCACCGACATCGTGCTCATCGACGCCGACGTCTGCGGCGGCGGTGCCAGCGGTGCCAACGCCGGTTACCTGATGCCCATGTGGGCCCGGTTCGACAGCCTGGTCGCCATCAGCGACCACGCCGAGGCCCGCCGGCTGGGCGAGGCGTCCGAGCGGGCCGTGGACGAGATCCTGGACTTCGTCGACGAGCACGGCATCGACGCCGAGTACCGGCGCGGCCCGTGGATGTGGGCGGCCTCGTCCGAGGCGCAGCGCGGCGCCTGGAACTCGACCCTGGAGAACCTGGCCCGGGCCGGGGTGGAACCGCTGCGCGAGCTGAGCCCCGACCAGGCCCGCCGGGCGGTCGGCACCCCGTCCCACTACGGCGCCGTGATCGACCCGCACTGCGCCACGCTCCAGCCGGCCAAACTGGTGCGCGGCATGCGGCGTGTGGCGCTCGACCAGGGCGTACGGATCCACGAGCACACCCCGCTGACCGGGCTCCGGCAGGAACACGGCAGCACGGTCGCGGTGACCCGGCACGCCGAGATCCGCGCGGACAAGGTGGTGCTGGCGATCAACGCCTGGGCCGGACAGCTCAAGGAACTGGCCGGTCTGATGGTCACCGTGGCCAGTGACACGGTCCTGACCGTGCCCGTGCCGGACCGGCTCGACGCGATCGGCTGGCGGGACGCCACCTCGGTGTGCGACGCCCGCAAGCGCCTGAACTACTACCGCACCACCGCCGACGGCCGGCTGCTCATCGGCAAGGGCGGAGTGGGCCTGGCCCCCGGCAACTCGGGCGCGGACACCATGTGGGGCGGCCCCTTGCGGCCCGGCGAGGTACGGCGCCAGTTCCTCAGGCTCTTCCCGGACCTGCGGGACGTACCGGTGGACATGATGTGGACGGCGCCGGTCGAGTACTCGGTCACGTCCGTCCCGTTCGCCGGCCGGCTGCGCTCCCTGCCGGGCGTGTACTACGCCACCGGCTACTCGGGCGACGGGGTGGGCCCCTCCCGCCTGATGTCCAAGGTCCTGGCCTCGCTGGTGCTGGACACCGACGACGAGTGGTCCGGGTCGGCCCTGGCCCGCACCCCGCGCGGTGCGATACCCGGCGAGCCCGTCCGGTACGCCGGCTCCCGGCTGGCCCTCGCCGCCCAGCGGGCGCTGGAGGGACGCGAGGACCGGGGCGCGTCCGTCCCGGGTCCGGTCAAGCGGCTGCTGTCGGTCGACCCGTCCGCCTTCCGGCGCTGAGGAGGTCCCCGGCCCGTCCGGGCGGGCCGGGACTACCAGTTCGAGTGGTACGGCCGGGAAGATCCTGCCGAAGCGGGCAAACCGCCCGCCCGGCCCGCCGGTGCCCCCGCTACCGTGCGCGGATGACGACCTCTCAGTACTCCGCGCCCGCCCCCCTGGTCCTGGGTTCGGGACCGGCCGTGGTCCTGGCACACGGCGCCGGCAGCGACGTACGGGACAGCTACGGCCCCGTCCTCGACGCGCTCGCCCGGCGGCACACGGTCATCGGCCCGGACTATCCCGGCTCGGGCGACACCCCGCTCCCGGACGGCCCCCTGTCCCTCGACGCCCTCGCCGACCACGTGGTGGCGGCCGGAGTCCGGGCGGGCGCGGAGACGTTCGCCGTGGCGGGCTTCTCGATGGGCACGACCGTCGCCGTGCGGGCGGCGGTACGGCATCCCGGGCGGGTGACCGCGCTCGTCCTGTCCTCCGGGTTCGCCCGGCCCAACGCCCGGCTGCGCCTGGTCGTCGACGTCTGGCGGGCGCTCGGCCGGACGTCGGACAGCCGTACCCTCGCGGCCTATCTGTCCCTGGTGGTCGGCGGCGCGAGCTGGCTGGACGAGCGCACCCCGGAGGAACTGGAGGAGCAGCTCGCCGCGTTCGCGGCCGGCCTCCCGCCGGGGACGGACCGGCAGCTCGAACTGTTCGAGACCATCGACGTGTCGGCGGACCTGCCCGCGGTCCGGGTGCCCACGCTGGTCGTCTCGCCGGTGGAGGACGTCCTCACCACCCCGGCGCACTCCCGCGAGCTGGCCGACGGCATCCCCGGCGCCGAACTGGCCAGGCTGGACTGCGGCCACGCCATCGCCGCGGAGCAGCCGGCCGAGTGGGCCGCGCTGATCACCGGCTTCCTGTCCCGCACCACCGCCCCGGACTCCCACACGGCGCCGGTCACCGGGACCCCCGGGCCCGGCCGCGCCTGACCCGTCCTCCGCCACCTGGCCGGCCGGACCCCGGTTTCGCGCACCGGCCGGTCGGCGCCCGGCCGCCTGCCTGCGGGTCCGGGAAACACCGAGAGCGCCGGGATCACCGGCGCTCTCGGCACAGGGGGCGAGGGGAAGCTCCGCAGGGGCGGAGGAGAACCTCAGCCGGTCAGCGGACGCAGGTAGCGGTCCAGGAGCCGGTCCGGCAGCAGCCGGGCCAGCACCGCCAGTTTGCGGACGTCCGGGCCGACCCGGTAGCGGGTCCGGGGCCGGGGCGCGGCGAGCGCGCGGGCGACCGCGCGCGCCATGTCCTCCGGAGTGGTCCGGCTCTCCTCGGCGCCCCGCTCGTTGCCGAGGAGGAACCGCGTGAACCGGTCCTGGTACAGCGCGGCCACCTCGGGGCTGGTGTGGCGCAGCGCCTCCTGGGCCACCTCGCCCACCTTGCCCCAGATCGGCGTGCTGATCGCGCCGGGCTGCACGACGCTCACCGACACGCCGAAGCCGCTCAGCTCGCGGCGCAGCACGTCGCTCAGCGCCTCCTTGGCGTACTGGGCGGCGGCGTACGCCCCGAGGTACGGCAGCGCCACCGTGCCCAGACCCGAGGTGACGTTGACGATCCGGCCCCGGGAGCGGCGCAGCTGCGGCAGGAACTCCTGGGTGACGGCGAGCTGGCCCACCACGTTGGTCTCCAGCTGCCAGCGCAGCCGGTCCGCCGGTACGCACTCCAGCGGGGCCGAGACGCAGACGCCCGCGTTGTTGACCAGGCCCCACAGGTTCCCGCCGTCGCCCAGCCGCTCGGCGACGTGCCCCGCCGCCGAGCGGACCGACTCCGCGTCGGTGACGTCGATCCGCACCGCCTCGACCCGGCCGTGCCCGGACGCCCGCACCAGTTCGTCGCCGTCGGTGTCCCGGCGTACCCCCGCGAACACCCGGTAGCCCAGCCGCTCCAGATGGAGCGCGGTGGCCCGGCCGAGCCCGCTGGACGCCCCGGTGACCAGGACCGCGCGGCCGAGCGGCACCACCGGGGCGGGCCCGGGCCCGGGGTCCGTCCGCGGACCCCGGGCGACCGGTGTGCTCGCCGCGGTCATCGGCTGCCTTCGGGCACCGCGGCCGTGAGCGCGGGCTGCTCCAGCGAGAACGTGAGCGCCTGTTCGAGGGTGGCGGTCAGTTTCCGGTCCGGCATGAACCGGAAGTAGGCGTCCCGGACCGGCCGGCGCACCGGGTTCTCCGACTGCTCGAAGTCGCTGACCGAGCGGGAGGCCGCCACCATGGCCCGGGTGCGCTCGCGGCGGTCGTCCTCGTACGCCCGCAGCGCCGCCGGTATGTCCGTGGCGTCGCGCAGCCGGTGGGAGAGGACCGCCGCGTCCTCGATCGCCATGCCCGAACCCTGGCCCAGACTGGTCAGCATGGGGTGCGCCGCGTCACCGAGCAGGGTGACCGGGCCCTGGCCCCAGCGCTCCAGGAACACCCGGTCGCGCGAGGGTACGGCCAGGATGTCGGCCTCGGGGGTGACGGCGATGGCCTGCTCGACCTCGTCCGCCCAGCCGGCGAACGCCCGCGCCACCTCCTCCTTGCCGCCGCGCCAGTTGTGCGAGCGCGCGGTGGGCATGTTCTTCGTGCCCCACCAGTACAGGGTCCCGCCGCCCATGTCGACCAGGCCGAACCGCTGGCCGCTGCCCCAGTAGTGGGTGACCGAGCCCGGCGTGAAGCGCGGATGGCTGAACGGTGTCAGGGCCAGCCAGACGATGTAGCCGCTGTCCCGGGACTTCTCGGGTCCGACCAGTTGCCGCCGGATCGCGGACTGGAAGCCGTCGGCGCCGATCAGCACGTCACCGTGGGCCTCCCGGCCGTCGGTGAAGCGGACGGTGACCGCGCCGGAGACGGGATCGGTGACGAACTCCCGGGCGGTGACGCCCAGGTTGAGGGACACGCCGTCGGTGGCCTCCAGCAGCGCCTGCTGGAGCGCGGAGCGGGTGATCAGCACGCTCGGCACGCCCAGCCGGCGGATGATCGACGGGAACGGGAACTCCCTGATCAGCCGGCCGCGCGGGGTGCGCACATGGTAGGACTCCAGGACCTGGCCGCGCTTTTCCAGATTGAGGTCGAGCCCGATGGAGCGCAGCGCTCCGATGGCGTTGCTCATCACCGACAGCCCGGACCCGGCCGCCCGCAGCTCCGCGGCCCGCTCGTAGACCTCGACTTCCCAGCCGGCGTTCCGCAGTGCGGCGGCGGCGGTCAGGCCGCCGATCCCCGCTCCGATGACGAGGGCCTTGCGCCTGCTCATTGCGCTTCCTCCGGTTTCCGCTGTCATCTCACTCCCCGATCAGTTCGTCGACCACTCGGGCGACGTGCGCGATGTGCGGCTCTTCCATGATGGTCAGGTGGTCGCCGGGCACGTCGATCACCGTCAGCTCGCCGCTGGTCCGTTCGCGCCAGCCGTTGGTGGGGTCACGGTGCATGGACTGGATCGCGGTGTGCATGGTGTCCAGCACCTCGGGCAGCGGCTCGCTGGCGTGGATGAGGACCATGTCCTGGTCCACCACCTCGGGCCGGTAGGCGAACGCCGCCCGCCAGTTCGCCTCGTACACCTGGAACAGCCGGTGGACGACCGCCCCGGTGGCCCCGGGCGGCAGCACGCCCTCGTCCACGGCGAGCTGGGCGATGAAGTCGAACTTCTCCTCCAGCGTGGTCAGTTCCGCGGGGATCACCTCCTCCGGCGAGTCACCGCCGCGCCGCAGCCACAGCAGTTCCCAGAAGAACCAGCTCAGCAGCGCGTCGTCGCTGGTGCGCAGCCGCCGGCCCGGGTTCAGGGCGGTGGTGTCCAGCAGCACCAGACGGCCCACCTCCTGTCCCTGGGCGCGCAGTTGCCGGGCCATCTCGAAGGCCACGAAGCCGCCGAAGGACCAGCCGCCGATCAGGTACGGCCCCTCGGGCTGGACCTCGCGGATACGCGCCACATAGCTCGCGGCGATCTCCGGGACGCCGTGCAGCGGTTCGGTGCCCGCGTCGACGCCCGCCGCCTGGAGGGCGTAGAACGGCCGGCCGGCCGGCAGGTGGGAGGCGAACCGGATGTAGCACAGCACGTTGCCGCCCATCGGGTGGACGAAGAACAGCGGGCGTGCGTCTCCCTCCTTCCGGATCGGCACCAGCGGGTCGAACCCGGCCACGGTGCCGCCGGCCCGCAGCCGGGCCGCCAGCTCGGCGACCGTGGGCGCGGCGACGAACTCCGACAGCGGCACGGCCGTTCCGTAGCGCTGCTCGATCAGCACCACCAGCCGCATCGCGGTCAGGGAGGTGGCGCCGAGGGCGAAGATGTCGTCGTGCACGCCGAGCCGGTCCACGCCCAGCAGTTCGCGCAGGATCTCGACCAGGACCGTCTCGTACGCGTCGCGGGGCGCGGTGACGTCCCGGGAACCGCCCGTGGCGGTCAGGGGTATCTCGCGCAGGGTCTTGTCGTCGCGCTTGCCGCTCGGGGTGAGCGGCAGCGCGTCCAGCCACTGGAAGTGCGAGGGCACCAGATAGTCGGGGAGCGCCGAGCGCAACTGCTTGACCAGGCCCGGCAGGTCGGTCCCGTCCGGGTCGCCGACCAGGAAGGCGGCGAGGAACGAGTCGTTGCCGTCCCGGCGCCGGGCGACCACCGCCGCCTCCGTCAGCCCCGGGTGGTCACCGGCGAACCGGGTGATGGCCAGCTCCACCTCGGCCGGCTCCACCCGGTAACCGCGCACCTTCACCTGGGAGTCGGACCGTCCGGTGCACACCACCGAGCCGTCCGGCAGCAGGTAGCCGAGGTCGCCGGTGCGGTACAGCCGCTCGCCCGGAGCGCCGGGCCGGGGCACGAACCGCTCGTCGGTCAGGTCCGGGCGGCCCGCGTAGCCGAGGGCCAGGCAGACCCCGCCGAGATGGATCTCGCCGGTGACGCCGGGCGGCACCGGACGCATCCGCGCGTCCAGCACCAGCACCTCGGCCCCGTCGACCGGCGTGCCGATCGGCGGCAGCGGCGGGAAGGCCGCCGGGTCCCCGGTCATCGTGTGCCGCGTCACCACATGGGACTCGGTGGGCCCGTACTGGTTCTCCAGGATCACCCCGGGCAGCGCGGCGCACAGCGCGCGGATCTCCTCGGTGACCCTCAGCTGCTCACCGGAGGAGAGGATCGCCTTGAGCGAGCCGGGCACGGTGCCCAGGGCGTGCGCCGCCTCGGCGAGCTGCTGGAGGGCGACGTAGGGCAGGTAGAGCCGTTCCACCCGCTCCTGGTCGAGCAGCCGCAGCAGGGCGGGCAGATCACGGCGTTGCTCCTCGGACAGCAGCAGCAGCGTGCCGCCGCCGCACAGCGTGGAGAAGACCTCCTGGAACGAGACGTCGAAGCTCAGCGGCGCGTACTGCGCCGTCACCCCGCCCGCGACACCGCTGGGTTCGGCGTTCTGCCAGGCGACCAGGTTGGCCAGCGCCCGGTGCGGCATCTCCACGCCCTTGGGCGTGCCGGTGGAGCCGGAGGTGAACAGCAGGTACGCCACGGACGCCGGGTCCAGGGCGGCCGGCGGCCGGCCCTCGGCGGCCGCGCCGTCCGCCGCGTCCAGCAGCGCGGTGGCCCGGACGACCGGCTTGCCCCGGCCGCTGCCGAGCCGCTGGGTGAGGTGGGCGGCGTCGGTCTCGGTGGTGGCGTGGGTGACCACGGCCACCGGGTCGGCCTGCTCCAGCATGGCCGCGATCCGCTCGCGCGGATAGGCGGTGTCCAGCGGCACGGTGGCGGCGCCCGCCTTCAGCACACCGAGCAGGACGGCGACCGTCTCCGGTGAGCGCTCCATGGCGACGGCCACCCGGGCGCCGGGCCGCGCGCCCAGCGCGGTCAGCCGCCGGGCGGCCCGGTCGGCCGCGTCCGCCAGCTCGGCGTAGGTCCAGCGCCGGTCGCCGTGGACCAGCGCGATCGCGTCGGGGGAGCCGGCGGCCCGCTCCTCGAAGGCGCGCACCACGTCGGGCACGGGCCGGGCCGCCGGGACCGGTCCCAGGGGCTCGGCGAGGAAACCGAAGTCCACCGGCTCCTCGCCGTGCCCGACGACCCGCTCCAGGATGCCGGTGAAGGCCCGCCCGTGCAGCTCGGCCTGGCTCTCGGTGAACAGCCGGCCCTGGTAGTCCATGCGCAGCCAGATCCCGCCGCCGTCGGGTTCGGTGACGGCGTTGACCAGCAGCGCGAAGTTGGTCTCCTCCCAGGTCCGGAAGTCCAGCGAGCGGATGCCGGGCAGCGCGAACACCTCGGCGAGCTGGTGGAAGTGGATGTAGTTGAACGCCGTGTCCAGGACGCCGTGTCCCAGGTCCTCCTGGATCGCGCTGAGCGGATAGCGGCGGTACGGGTGACCGGTCTGCTCCTGCCGGAACGCCTCCCGTACGGCGCCGAGCCAGTTGTCCGGGGTGCCGGTCACCCGGACCGGCACGGTGTTCAGGAAGAGCCCGGTGGCCCGCTCGGCGTCCGCAAGCTCCGGCCGGCCGTGCGAGACCAGACCGGTGACCAGGTCGTCCTGACCGGAGAACAGCCGCAGCGTCAGCAGGTGCACGGCCAGCAGCACGGACTTCACCGGCACGGTGTGGGTGCGGGAGAACTCCCGCACGGCCTCGGTGAGCGAGGCGGGCAGGTCCAGCCGGCGGGTGATCTGCTCCCCGCTGCCGGGCGCCTCGTGCGGCCGGAACCCGGCCAGTTGGAGCTGCGGCGCCCCGGCGAGGTAACCGGCCCAGTGCTCCCGGGCCTCGGCCGAGCCCAACGCCCGCCGCTCGGCCAGCAGATGATGGGCGGCCATCGCCTCCGGGGCGTCCGGGACGGCCTTGATCGGCTCGCCCAGCAGATGGGCGTAGTCCTGGAGGAGTTCCCGCATCAGCGTGGCGACGCTGCCGCCGTCCAGGATGGCGTGGTGGAAGCTGAGCACCAGCTCCGCACTGGCCGGCAGCACATGGACGCGCAGATGGTGCAGCGGGGCGCGCTCGACGTCGTACGGATGGCGGCGGCGCTCCTCGATGTGCGCCTCGATGACCTTCTCCGCCTCCTCGGCCGGAACGTCCCGCAGGTCCGCGATCTCCAGCGCGCCCTCCACCGTGGCGTCCACGATCTGCAGCGGCTCGGCGCGGCCGCCGAGGTCGAAGGAGGAGCGCAGCGCCGGGTGCCGGGCCAGCAGCAGCCGGTGGGCGGTGGCGAACGCCTCCGGGTCCCAGGCGGCGAAGGCGAAGCTGTAGCGGAAGACGTCCCGGTACATCCCCGAGTCCGGCTCGACCCGGCTGTGGAAGAGCATGCCGAGCTGGAGCCGGTTGGCCGGCCAGGCGTCCTCGTGCTCCTCCAGCCCGGCCCGGTCCACCCCGGAGACCAGCGCGAACGGCTCCAGGACCGGCTGCTCGGCCGGGCCGCCGGCCGTGGTCAGCGGCGCCAGCGCGGCCACGGTGGGGTTGCGGACGAGGTCGCTGAGGTCGAAGGGGTAGCCGCGGCGCTCGGCCAGGGCCCGCACCCGCAGCATCAGGATCGAGTCGCCGCCGAGCGCGAAGTAGTCGTCGTACACGCCGACCCGCTCCGCCCCGAGGACCTCGGCCCACACCTCGGCCAAGGCGGTCTCGGCGGCGTTGCGGGGCTCGGTGTGCGCGGGCCGGTCGTGCGTCGCGGAGGGGGCGGGCAGGGCCCGCCGGTCCGCCTTGCCGTTGGGCGTCAGCGGTACGGCGGCGATCCGCACGAACACCGCCGGGATCATGAACTCCGGCAGGCTGTGCGCGAGTTCGTGCCGCAGCGCCACCGGGTCGCGCTCCTCGTCCGCGACGTAGTAGCCGACCAGCCGGGTGCCGAGCGCGGGACTGTGGTGGTCCACCACCACGGCGTCGCGGATGCCGGGCAGCGACGCCAGGGCGTTCTGCACCTCGCCCAGCTCCACCCGGTTGCCCCGGACCTTCACCTGGCCGTCGATCCGGCCCAGGTACTCGATCTCGCCGTTCGCCAGCAGCCGGGCGAGGTCACCCGTGCGGTACAGCCGGCCGCCCGGCGCGAACGGGTCCTCGGTGAACTTCTCGGCGGTCAGCTCCGGCCGCTCCAGGTAGCCGCGGGCCACCTGGACACCGCCGATGCACAGTTCGCCGGGCACCCCGACGGGCTGCGGCGCGCCGTACGGATCGAGCACCCGCAGCGCGGTGTTGGCGACCGGGCGGCCGATCGGCACCCGCCGCACCGGCTGTCCGGGGACGGTGGGGCAGTCGTGGTAGGAGACGTCCACGGTGGCCTCGGTGGGCCCGTACAGGTTGGTCAGCGCCGGGCCGCCGGGCCGGGCGCCCAGCACCCGGGCGAACTGCTCGACCCGGGCGGCGGGCAGCGCCTCGCCGCTGCAGAACACCTGCCGCAGGCTCGCCGCCTGCGCGACCAGCGCGGGTTCCGCCTCCAGCAGGTCCAGGAAGGGACCCAGCATGGACGGCACGAAGTGCAGCACGCTGACCCCGCGGTCCGCGATGGTGCGCAGCAGCACCCGGGGGTCGCGTTCGCCGCCCACCGGCAGCAGCGCCAGCCCCGCGCCCTCCACCGCCCACCAGAACAGCTCCCACACCGACACGTCGAAGGAGACCGGCGTCTTCTGCAGCAGGGTGTCACCGGCGCCGACCGGGTACCGGGCCTGCATCCACGCCAGCCGGTTGACCACCGAGTGGTGCTCGACCATGACGCCCTTGGGCCGCCCGGTGGAGCCGGAGGTGTAGATGACGTACGCCAGGTCCCGCGGCCCGGCCACCGGTTCCGGCCGGCCGGTCGGCCCCTCGCCGACCGCCCGGCGCGCATCGAGCACGGGCACCCCGGCCGGGACGTCCGGCTCGGGCGCTCCGGGGCCGGTGAGCACCGCCCGGGCCCGGCTGTCCTGGAGCAGGAAGGCGATCCGCTCGGCCGGGTAGGCGGGGTCGACGGGCACGTAGGCGGCACCCGACTTCAGCACGCCGAGCAGCGCCGGCACGGTGAGCGGCCCGCGCTCCAGCAGTACGGCGACCCGGTCACCGACGGTGACGCCCTCGGCCCGCAGCGCGTGCGCGACGCGGTTGGCGCGGGCCTCCAGCTCGGCGAAGGTCAGCTCGCCGCCGTCGGCCGCGGTCACGGCCACCCGGTCCGGGGTGCGCGCGGCCTGCTCCTCGAACAGCCCGTGCACCGTGGCGTCGGAGCGGTACGCGACCTCGGGGCCCTGCTGCAACCCGGCCAGCCGGTCCCGTTCGGCCGCGGTGAGCACCGGCAGCGCCGCCGCCGGCAGCCCGGGTTCGTCCAGCCCGGCCAGGGCCAGGGTCGTCAGGTGGCCGGCGACCGCCTCGATCGGGAAGTCGGCGTCGAACACGTCCGTCGCGTAGTCGAGTTCGATCCGCAGGTCGGCGTCGTCGTCGAACGCCTGGATCAGCACGGAGAGCGCGTCCTGCTCATGGACCGGAGCCGTGATCACCGCGTCCCGCGCCACGTCCGCCGGCGTCTCGGGGCGCGGTCCGCGCAGGTAGGACACCACCACGTCGAACAGCTGCCGGGAACCCGCCGCGTCCGCCGGCAGGTCGCGCAGTACGTCGCCGAGGGCCAGCCGCTCGTGCTCCCGCACCGCGTTCGCCCGCTCCCGCACCAGGCCGGCCAGCTCCCGCAGCGTGACCTTGTCGCCCACCGGCACGCGCAGCGGCAGGTTGTTGGCGAACTGCCCGGCGGTAGCGCGCTCGTCGTCGGTGAGCCGGTTGAGGAACGGCACCCCGAGGACGATCTCCTCCGAGCGGTGCACCCGGGACAGATAGGCCGCGAACACGGCGGTGAGGTACGCGAACGGGGACGAGCCGCCCGCCCTGATGCGGGCGACCAGATCACCGCCGAGCGTGAACGTGTGGTGCCCGCGCCGCGCGCCGTCGGCCGGGCGGTCGGGGACACGCTGGAAGAGCACCGGGGCCACACCCTCGAGCGCGGTCCGGTGGAACGCCCGTGCCGCCTCCCGCTCCGGTGACTGCCGGTAGGCCGCGTCGACGGCGACGAAGTCCCGGTACGAGGGCGCGTCCCCGGGACCGGCGCCGTCCGCCGTGTCCGAGGTCAGCCGGGTGTACTCGGCCCAGGTCTCGCGGCTGACCTGGCTGAGCGTCCAGGCGTCGACGACCAGGTGGTGTGCGCCGAGGTGCAGGTGCAGCACCTCGGCGCTCTCCCGTACCACCGTCGCGCGGAACAGGGGGGCGTCCCGCAGCGGGAACGGCCGGACGAAGGCACGCTCCCGCCAGGACTCCCAGGCGCGCTCCGGCTCCGCCTCCCCGGACAGGTCCACCCAGTCCACGAGCGCCTCGGGGGCGTCGGAGGGGCTCGGGCTGTCCGCCGGCCACTGGTAGGGGACACCGTCGCGCTCGCCGAACCGCAGCCGGAAGGCGTCGTGCCGGGCCAGCGTCCGGGCGAGCGCCGTACGCAGCGCCGCCGCGTCCGCCGGCCCGGTGATCCTCTCCTCGATCACGACATTGAACTGAGGACTGTTCGGTGTCTGGGATTCTGCCGCCCAGATATCATGCTGGTACGACGTGAGCGGAAAATCGCGGCATGCAGCCACAACGATTCCTTTCTCTTTCCTGAGTCTCTTTCCCGAGCGAATGAGAAGATCCACGGGAAATGAATTCCGGACACCGGTAGCCCAAAACGTAATGACGTGATCACGATAGGTGTGGATACCGTGGCGCGACTACTGCGTGCGTGGGTAGCCGCCCCTACTCACTTGAGTCGTCAACGAGTGGTGAGCCGCCCTGAACAGCACTTTCCTGACCCCAGTCCCGGCCACACGCAAACGACCCGCCTCCACGAAATGTGAAGACGGGTCGCTTTGTGCCGACGGAGGGCCGATTACCGTGAGGCTCGCCACCCCACGGAGCCGGCCGCGGAAAGAATTCTGTGCGAACCGCTGTATGTGCGCGGCCCGCTTAGACCGGGGCGACGACCAGGCTGGCGGTTCCGTTGGTGCTCTGAAGGCCGGTCGTGGCGCAGGCGGTCAGGCTCAGCTGGGGCTCCACGACGACTTTGGTGACGGCGCTGCCCTGGCCGAAACCGGAGGTGACCGACCCCAGGGCGGTGACCACGGTCGAGCCGTCGGCCGCCCGCGCCGCCGTGGTGCTGACATAGGTCACGGTGCTGCTCTGGCCGGTGTTCCAGGCGTACGTCTCGGACGTGACGGTGTTGGGCGGCGTCAGGGCCAGGAGGCAACTGACGTCGCGGGTCCGGGAGAAGGCGGCCGTGCCGCTGCTGACCCCGGTGGTCAGCGAGGTACAGCCGAAGTTCTCGGTGACCGTGATGTCCGTGGACCGCAGCGTGTTGGTCAGGGGCGGGTCGTAGGAGGCGTGCTCCGAACCGACCGCGCAGACGATGTCCACTCCGGCGGCGTGAGCGGCCGGCGCCACCAGGACACCTCCCGCGACCAGGGTGAACACGGCCGCCGAGGCGGCTGACGCGCGGCGCGTTACGAGCGCGCCCAGGAGACTGCGCATGAAGGTGCTCCCTTTCTCCGGCTTTCTCCGGGGTGGTCACCCGCCGTGACCGGCGGGTGACCCGAGAGCCCCAGGGTGGCGGCGGGCACTCCCCGCGGCAATGGCCCGGCCGGACCGGGCTTCACTCTGGCCCGCTCCGGCGCACCGGCGCGCCAGGGCCCACACCCCGTGCGCGGCCCCTGCCCCGCCGCCGCCCGCCCGTTCCTCCGGCTGGTCACGCCCTCAGTCGATGCAGAACTCGTTGCCCTCGATGTCCAGCATCGGGATGCACGCGTCGTTGCCGTCGTACAGCGTCTGCACGTGTACCGCGCCGAGCGGGATCAGCCGTGCGCATTCGGCCTCGAGTGCGGCGAGGCGCTCTTCGCCCACGAGTCCGGTGCCGACCCGGACGTCGAGGTGCACGCGGTTCTTGACGACCTTCCCTTCGGGGACGCGCTGGAAGTACAGCCGCGGGCCCACACCCGAGGGGTCGACGCAGGCGAACCATGCGTCCCGCTGCTCGGGAGGCTGCGCACGCCGGTAGTCATCCCACGTGGCGAAGCCCCCCGGCGGCGGCGGTACGACGTACCCCAGCACCTCGCACCAGAAGCGGGCGAGGCGCTCGGGTTCCGCGCAGTCGAAGGTGACCTGGAACTCCCTGATCGCTGACATCGGTGCACCGTACCGCCCACCGCCACGACCCTGCCGCTCCTTTTCCGAGGCGGCCCCGTCCCCTCGCACCCCCGACCGCCCCGTCCTCACCAGTAGTCGCGTCGGGGCAGTTCCCCCCAGACATCCGGAGGCCCGGTCACGGCACGTCTGTCGGTCGGGCGCAGTCCTGCGAAGGCACAGGAGTAGGCCACGGCGTTGTGCTGGTAGAGGTACGAAGCCAGCACTTCCTCGGAGGTGTCGTTCTCGTACGGTCCCCCGCCCGGGTGCAGGTCCCAGCCCTCGATGGTTCCCTCGCGGGCGATGCTGCCTTGGTTGCCGCTCTTGGGATTGGCGTACAGGCCGTAGCAGAACGTGCCGGCGGACAGCCGGGTGAGCACGCCCGGCATCTGCGGCGCGTATCCCCAGGGCTGCGTCACGACGCAGCCGCCCGGCACGGAGGTCACGCCGATGATCTGCAAGCTCTCGTCCATGTCGAACTCGTACGGATCTTCCAGCAGTTCCTCGATGACTTCGCCCTTCACCGGCGCCGCCTCCAGCCGGCGCACCGCCTCGGCCGCGTCGATGCCGGCCACGCAGGCCAGCCCCGTACCGTCGTAGGGGAAGGTGCCCAGCGCCGTGGTGAGCCGACCGGCCTCTTGCGCTGCCGCACGCTCCCTGTCGGTCAGCCGCACCCCTTCCGGCACCGGGAACAGGCCGGGCGTCGGTCCGGCCAGACTCAGCCGCCCGGGCGACCAGCCGCCGAGCGACAGCCGCCAGGGGTCGGCCCCGGCAGCGACGAGGGCCCGTGCGTTCTCCGGCTTCCTGGACACGACGGCCTCCCAAAGCGCCGTCACGCCGTTCTCCACCGCGTCCACATCCACGACTCGACCGGCCAACTCGGCGACCACCTCGCAGGATCCGAACGCGGCTGCGCGGTGCAGAGGCCGGCCCCCGCTCCACTTCTCTGGATCGGCACCTATGCCGAGGCGCCGTCGCACGTCGTCGGCGTCCGTCCAGTCCCAGCCCATACCGGCCCAGGCGTCACTCGCTGCTGACACGTTCCCCTCCGCCATGTCGCACGCTTTCGCTCCACGTTGGCATACGGCACTGACACCGGGGACCGGACCGCGTCGGCCTGTTCCGCCTATTCGGGAACGGGCCAGGACTCGTTCGCGGGATCGTCCAGCCAGGCGCGCTGGCCGGATGCGTCGACGGTGAGACCGAACCGTGTGACTCCCGGGCATCCGCGCTCAGTCCACCAGTCGTAGGCGGCACGGACTTCGTCCCACAGGCGCCGGGACCCGGACTGCCACACGGAGGCGCGGTGCCGGCCGTCGCGGAACATCACGCAGGCCCAGGAGGTGTCGTGGAGGCTGTAGAACCAGACGGGCCGGGCGCCGTCCCGCTTGTCCGCCGCTGCCTGGCGGCACCGAGGCACCCGGAGACCGAGGACGAACGGCAGGTCCGTGAACTGGCCCGTGAGGAACTCCTCCTCGGTGAGGGGCACCGTGGTCTGGTCGGCGTGCTCAAGAGGACCCGCGGTCAGGTAGTCGGCGGGGCGGAGCGCGGGGCTGCGTTGCGCGCGCAGCTTCATGAACTCCACCAGCCTGGTGAAGGGCCCCGTGGCCGTGTCGCCCTCCACCCGCAGGCGGGCCATGGCGTCGGCGTTGCCGTAGGCCGTGCCCCAGGGGGCGAGGATCACGCCGCCGTGCCGGGTCTGCCGGATCCATTCCCCGGGCAGGCGGCGGATGCCGGCGGTGGCCAGGATCCGGTCGTAGGGGGCCGCGTCGGGGTGGCCGCCGAACCCGTCGCCCACCACCGTCCCGGGGTGACACCCCAGCTTGAGCAGACGGTCGCGCGCCAGTGCGGCCACCGCTGCGTCCACTTCGATGGTCGTCACGTTCGACGCCCCGAGCCGGTGACTCAGCAGGGCCGCCGTCTCACCCGTGCCCGTGCCCACGTCCAGCACCCGCATGCCGGCTTCCACGTCCAGGTCCCGCAGCAGGGAGAAGACGGTCGAGGGCATGGACGAGGAACTGGTGGCCAGCTTCCCCGGCCCGGGGCCCGGGTGCGCGCCGTCGTCCCACTGGGTGACGATGGGGACGTCGCTGTCGGCCGCCGCGTACCAGGCGTCCGGGTCGGTCCGCTTGTCGACGCGGACACTCGCGCGACGCGACAGGTCGTAGGGCCACATCAGCTCCGGGAGGAACGCGGCGCGGTCGACGGCCGAGAACGACGGCGCCCAGTCCGACGACAGCGCACCCGACGCCATGAGGGCCCGCCCCAGCTCGGTGCGGCCGGGGCGGTCCGCACGCGGAGCGGCGGCTGTCACTTGCGATGCTTTCCGTCACCCTCCGGGCTGGAACCGTCGGGGCTCGGAGGCTCCTCCGGCGGCGTCCACGGGGTGCCGGGGTTGCCGTCTCCCTCGTCGCCCGCCTGGGTGCGCGGGGAAATGCGTAGGCTCATCGCTTTTCCTCCCATGGTGCCGGTAAGTCGTAACTTCCGGATTGTGGAAGCTGTCGACGGGTGGGAGCCAGCCGCTTTCCGGCCAACGTCACGCTGTGTGTTCCCGCGGGCGCGCGGCGCCCATCACCGCGTCTCCTGGTCCGTGCCGTCCGACCGCATCCGCCCCGACCTGAGCACACCAGCGCTCCACGCCTCCACCGCAGTGCTCCCCGGTACGTGCGCCCCGCTCACCGCGGGCGCTCCCGGTCGGCGTACGCCCCGCTCACCGCGGGCGCTCCCGGCCGGCGAGACCCTGCTCTCCCGCGCGGTAGCGGGGGGCCAGACCGGTACCGGATCCGTCACGCAGGGCGAGTTCCGCGTCGGCCAGCCGGGCCACCGCCGTGGGGTCGGGCAGGCCGGGGACGCACACCACCTCACCGGACTCCAGGGCGGCGAGGGACGCGGTGACGACGTCGGCCGCGGGCATCCCGCCCTCGTCGTGCACCCGCGCCTCCCCGGGTACGGGAGCCTCACCCGTGCCGAGGTGGAACTCGGTCGCGGTGAGTCCGGGGCACACCACTTGGACCCGCACCGGCGTGCCGGCCAGTTCCGCGGCGAGTGTCCTGGTGAACGTCGCCAGATACCCCTTGGTGCCCCCGTACACGGCGCGGTGGGGGAGAGGGCCGGGCGGCAGGGCGCCGGCGAACGCGAGCAGCGAGGCGACGTTGACGACCGCGCCACGGCCGCGTGCCAGCATGCCGGGGAGGACGGCACGGGTCAGCACCGTCGGCGCCGTGACGTTCACGTCGATCACCTTGGTGAGCAGGGCGGGATCGGCCTCGGTGAAGGGCCCGTAACCGTTGATCCCGGCGTTGTTCACCAGCAAGGACACGTCCTCGGCGGCGACCCGCTCCGCGACCCGCCTCAGGTCCGTGGAATCGGCCAGGTCGGCCACCATCGGCTCCACCTCGGCCCCGGTCTCCGCACGCAGCCGTTCCGCCAGGACGCCGAGTCGCTCGGCACGCCGGGCGACCAGCACGAGGTCCCAGTGCCGACCGGCCAGCCGGGCGGCGTACTCGGCACCGATCCCCGACGACGCCCCGGTCACCATGGCTCGTCCGGCTCTCTCGTCGTACGCCATGACGACCCCCTTCGCTCGGTTGGTGCGCCGCCCGGGAACGGCCGGGTGTCCCAGCGTGCTCCTGGCGAAACTCCGGCGACGGCCTTACGCACCTGGCGATGGCCTTACGCACCTGGCGGCGGTCTCCGGCACTCGGCGGCGGTCCGGCCCGGTGACATCCGGCTGCCCGGAATGGCAACGGAGCTGGTCGGGGTCACCTCGGGACCCGGCGCGCCGGGCGTCGCCTGCTCGGCCGGGCCGGGGCTCTACAGCAGCGTTCCCGCCTACTCGGACTGGATTCGGAAGACCGTCAGGCACGACGCCGATCGCTGACGGAACCGGCCCGACAGGACACCTCGTAGGAGCAACCACCGCCTGGCTGGCCGCTTCCACGCGAGCGCCGCCGGCCCCGGACACACCGGACGGCCCCTCGCGGGGGCCGTCCGACCGGGTGTCGTAGAAGGCTCAGGGGTGATCGGGCTGCTGTGCCGGAGGCACGCCTCCGCCCTCTCCTCCGCCCTTGTCGCCCTTGTCCGTACCGTGCGGGTGACCGCTGACGCCGCCGCCCCCCTGGCCCGCCTTCAACTGGCGGCTGTCCTCGGGGGTGGCCGCGCCCTTGTCGTTGCGCCGTATCTCGGGTTGCTGCGGGTTGGGCATGCGTCCGACCTCCTCCTGATGTGCTTGCCCGGGCGATCCGATGGTGCTTGCTCCGGGCGATTGCCGGGTTCCCAGACAGGCGTGGGTAACGCACACACGTCCCACAAGTCGCGGGCTTCACGCCTGGGCGCGCGTCACTCCTTCGGCCATACTGCGGCTGCTGGCGCCACCGCCCGTCGATGCAACGGCCGTCGAGTAGCCCGGTGTGCGGATTCGCAAACTCCTGTACGAGGGGTCGCGGTGCGCGGCGTCATCGTGGTCCGGCCGACGGTTCCGGGATGGCTCCGGCCGCCGAGTAGACCGGGGCCAGAAGGGCCTGGAGGGAGTTCCACAGGGTCGGCGGAGCGGCCAGTACGTCACCGGTGCGGGGCAGGGCTCCGGGGGTGGGGCCGGTCAGGTCGCCGACCGTTCCGCCGGCCTGCTGGACCAGGAGGACTCCCGCGGCGCAGTCCCACGGTTGCAGCCCGGGTGCCCACAGGCCGTCCGCGCGACCGGTGGCGACCTGGGCGAGGGCCGCCGCCGCGCTGCCCCCGCGGCGCAGGTCGCGTACCCGGGGCAACAGGGCGCTGACCGCGGGGCCGGCCAGGGGGCGCTGTCCGGGGCGGCCGAAGTTGAGTTCCACCAGCGCGCGGGAGAGGTCGTGCTGGCGCAGGGGAGTGACCGGCGTACCGTCGGCGCTCGTGCGGGTGCCGGTCCGGGCCTCGGTCAGCAGGCCGAGGGCGGGCTCGACGACCACGCCGACGAGCGGCCGGCCGCTGTCCGCCTCGGCCGCGGCCACGCTGACCGCCCAGTCGGGCCGTCCGTAGAGGTAGTTGGTGGTTCCGTCGATCGGGTCGATGATCCACCGCACTCCGCTGCGGCCCTCGGTGGTCCCGCCTTCCTCGCCCAGGACCGTGTCGTACGGCCGGTGCTCGGCCAGCACGGCGCGTATCGCGTGCTCGGTGTCCCGGTCGGCCTGGCTGACCAGGTCGTCGGGGCCCGCCTTCTCCTCGACGAGCAGCCGGTGGGCGCGACCGCGCCAGGAGGCGGCGGTACGGGCACCGGCCCGAGCGGCGTCACGGGCGAGACTCAGCAGGTCGTCGAGGTTCACCGGTGTTCCTTCCGGAGGGCGTCCCAGGTGGCCTGCCCGCACACCGCCCGGGCGAGCGGGGCGAAGGGAACCGCCGCCAGGGACCGCAGACGGGCGGACGGCGCCCCGATCGTGTGGAGGGAGCGGCTGCCGAAGACGAGGTGGGCGGCCATGACGGCGAGCCAGGGCAGCAGGGCCGCCGCCGGGCGCGGCTGCCCGGTGAGGACCAGCGTCAGGAGTTGCAGGACGGCACCCGCGGCCACCACCGGAAGACGCCGCCCCGGCAGGAGGACCACCACCGCGGTCGTGACCGCGCCCAGGGCGGCGGCGACGAGGGCGTGTCCCGGCGAGGCGGGCGTGACGAGCAGGGATCCCGTCACGGCGGACGCCGTGCCCGCGACCAGCAGCGCCAGGTTCCACGGGGCGGCCCACGAGGTGCGCCGGCACAGCGGCGTCCAGTCGGCCGGGGCGGCGTCGGCATGCGAAGGCAGCCAGCGCACCAGCGCCAGCAGGTGCTCACGGGCCTGGTCGGCCCGCGCCGTCCATGTCAGCCTGCCGTGGTCGACGGCGGCGAACGCCAGGCTCTCCAGGACCCACCTGCTGGTGACGAAGGCGATCCCGAACGCCCACAGGGCCACGGCCGCGGACACCGCGAGCGCCGGGCGGCGGCCCAGGTCGACCGCGAGGGCCAGCCCGATCATGCCGCGGACCACGTAACCCGCGCCCACCACGATCCACAAGGCGACGACGGCCGGGCGGGCGGGGGGCGGGACCGACGCGGTCCGGCCGGTGCCCCTGGCGCGCAGGGCCTCGTAGACGACGGCCACGCCGAACACCGCCGCGGTCACCGCCGCGAGCATCCCGGACAGGCGCAGCCCCGGCAGCGCCAGGGCCAGGCCCGCGACGGCCGCGAGACGCACCACCGCGACCGCGCTGCTGGCGGTGACACGGTCCCGGACGCGCTCGACCGGTCCCGGCAGCCGCCCGCGGTCCCGTTCGGCGGGGTGGCGCTGGTCGGCGACGAACCCGCGGATGTCGTTCCACTGGTAGCGGGCGGGATAGACGAGCAGTTCCAGGGCTCCCCAGACGACCAGGGCGCGTACCACCGTCCGTCCCGTCGCGTCCGCGCCCGCGGCCACGGCCAGGACGAAGGTGAACGGCATGAGCAGCCCTTTGACGGCGTCCTTGGGCCGCGGCATCAGCAGGTATCCGGGCAGCGAGCGGGGCCGGGACGCGCCCGGCCGCCCGGCGCCGGGGCCGCGCCCGCCTCCGGGCGCGGGTGCGGGCAGGGCCCTTCCGGGCGGTGCCCGGAAGGGGGAGGCGGGCACCGTGAAGCCGTCCGTGCGCTCCACGCCGGTCATGTGGCCACCGGTACCGCGTCGCCGGTGAGGTCCGTGGCCAGCTCGCCCCAGCCGGACCGCACCCAGCCGGCCCCGGCGCCGTACAACTCCTCGGTCCGGCCGGGTCGTTCGTCCGCCGGTACGAACTGCACCAGGCCGGCGGTGGTGACGCCCGCCGCGACCGCGGACGCCACCCCGGTGGCGGAGTCCTCCAGGGCGAGCGCCTGGGCGGGGGCGACACCGAGCCGGGTCAGGGCGAAGCGGTAGACGGCCGGGTCGGGCTTGCTGGTGGGCACCGGCAGGCTGTCCTCCGCGCTGAACCGGCGGTCCCGCGGCAGCAGACCGTCCAGGCCGCTCGCGGTGAAGCAGGCGGCGAGCCGCGTCAGCGCGCTGGAGCTCACCACGGCGAGCCGGTAACGGCGGTCCAGCGCCGCTACGGCCGCCACCACATCCGGCCGGGGTCTGAGGACCCGCCTCAGGTAGGCCGTCACCTCGGTCTTCTCGCGCTCCACCCACTCCGCCAGCTCGGCGGCCGTCAGGCGGACGCCTTGCTGTCCGGCGAGGTCCTGGGCCGTGGTGCGGAAGTTCCTGCCCGTGGTGGTGCGCCGCAGGTGCCCGGGGGAGAAGTCCCCCGTCAGGCCGAAGCGGCGCGCGAAGTCCTGCGTCACCGCCGCGGAGGCGACGAACGCGGGCTCCTCGGAGGGGAACAGGGTGCCGTCGGCGTCAAGCAGCAGTGTCGTGACGCCGGCGAGATCGGGGATGCTCATGGGACTCCTGCGGTCGGGGGGTGGCGGAACGCACCGCGGACCGGACCGGCCGGGCCGGCGAGGAGAGTGCGGCGCGCAGACTCTTGCCGTCGGTGAACGCGCTGGCCAGGGCCGCGCGGATGACGGCGACGCCGTCGGTGTCACCGGCGAGGCCGCCGAAGACGTCCGTGACGACCAGCAGGGGCGCCGGGTCGTCGCCGCCCTGGAGGGCCGCCGCCCGCAGTTCGCCGGCGTGTGCGTCCTGTACGTCGATCGGGGCGCCGTCGAGCTCCGTCCCGCGCAGGTAGCGCATCCACGCGGCGACGGCGAAGGCGAGCCGGGCGCGGGGCCGGCCCTGGGCGTGCGCGGCGTGCAGGGAGGGCAGCAGGTAGTCGGGCATCTTGGTCGAGCCACGGCGGCACAGCCGGGCCAGCTGGTCCCCGATGCCGGGGTTGCGCAGGCGTTCCAGCACGGTGTCGCAGTAGGCGTACGGATCCATGCCCGGGACGCCGGCGGGCAGCAGCGGCGCGATCTCCTCGCGCATCAGGCGCCGGACGAAGTCGGCCACGGCCGGGTCGGCCAGGGCCTGGTCGGTCCTGCGGTGACCGGCCAGGTACCCGACGTAGCCCAGTGCGCAGTGGGTGCCGTTGAGGATCCGGCTCTTGATCAGTTTGTACGGTGCCACATCGTCCACGAAGAGCGCTCCGACGCGGTCCAACGGGGGCCGGTCGTTGCAGAAGTCGTCCTGGATCACCCACTGGGTGAACGGTTCGGTGATCACCGGCCAGCGGTCGCCCACCCGGAAGTCCTCCTCGACCCCGTCCCGGTCTCCCGGGCTCGTCACGGGGGTGATGCGGTCGACCATGCTGTCGGGGAACGAGACCCGTTCCGCTATCCACCGGGCCAGTGCGGGATCCTTCCGTCCGACCAGGGTCATGACCGCTTCGCGCGTGACGGCGGCGCTGTCGGGCAGGTTGTCGCACGACAGCACCGTGAAGGGGGCGTGGCGGGCGCGGCGGCGCCGGTCCAGGGCATCGACGATCAGACCGAACACCGAGTCGCGGGCCCGTCCGGGGTCGGCGGGGAGCGCGTAGCCGTCGGCGGTGATCGTCAGCGTCACCAGCCGGGTGCGCGGGTCGGCCAGCCGCGCTTCGACCCCGGCCCGGTCCTCGGTCAGCAGCAGGTACTCGACCATGCTCCCGATGACCTTCGCCGTGCTGTCGTCACCGTCGCGCTGGACCACGGTGAAGAGATTGTCCTGCGCGTCGAGGACCTGCCTCATCTCCGGCCGTCTCATTCCGACGCCGACGACTCCCCAGCGGGTGAAACCCAGTTCCGCCAACTCGTCGTAATAAACCTCCTGATGGGCCCGGTGAAAGCCGCCGACCCCGAAATGCACGATGGCGGGTTCGATCCGCCGCCGGTCGTAACCCGGCGTTTCCAACTGGCTGCTCGGTGACGCACCGAGTGTTCGGTTGTTCAAAGCGGGAGCAGTCCGGGGGGATTCTGACATCGCATACCTCGGTGAAGTGGTGCGTGCTTCTCCGTCGTCGCTCCGGCCTCACCTGCTGATGCGCGGAAGGATGCCATGCGGCTGGCTGCGGGGTGCGGCCGCCAGAGCTCCGGCGGACTGACGCGACGGTGGTGCGAAAGGCCCGAGTGAAGGAACTGGTCATGCCGTCGGGATGACGGCGGCGGTCGTTGTGGTCGGAGTACCGCCACTTGTACATCCGAAACGAGAAATTTGTCCGATTATGGGGAGGAGTGTTCCACCCGGTACGCCGGGGAGGGGTGAGAAGGTGAGGGAGGGCGCGGGGCGGCCGGTAAGAGGTGAGCGGGATGAGCGAGCGGCCAGGCATGCCGAGCGTGCTCACCGGGATGCTGAACGGCGGGCATCTGGTCGCGTTCGACCAGTTGCCGGGGCTGCTGGCCGAGCACGCGGCCCGTGGTGGCCTGGCCGGTGCCCGGATCTTCCTGGCCGACCTGCGGCAGGAGATCCTGCGGGAGGTCACCGGCCAGGGGATCGACGCCGGGGAGGGCGGCGAGGTCTACTCGGTCGACGGCACGCTGCCCGGCCACGCCTTCTCCACCACCCGGTCGCTGCCGGGCCCCGACGGGATCCCGCGCCGGTGGTGGGTGCCGATCCTGAACGGCACCGAGCGCCTCGGAGTCCTGCGCGTCGACCTGGCCGCGGGCGCCGATGTCGAGGAGCTGCAGACGTTGGCGTCCCTGGTGGGCCTCATGGTGGTCAGCAAACGGCCGCACAGCGACGCGCACGCCCGTCTGGTGCGCACCCAGGCGATGAATCTCGCCGCCGAACTGCAGTGGAACCTGATGCCGCCGCGCGCGTTCGCCAACCAGGACGTGGTGGTCGCCGCGGCGATCGAGCCGGCCTACGCCGTCGGAGGCGACGCCTTCGACTACGCGGTCGCCGGCGAGCAGGTGCACCTGGCCGTCTTCGACGCGATGGGACACAACAGCCGCGCCGGGCTGACGGCGAACCTGGCGGTCACCGCCTGCCGCAACCAACGCCGCCAAGGCGCCGACCTGATCACCACCGGGGAGCGGGTCGAGGCCAGTCTGATCGAGCACTTCGGCCACGACGCCTACGTCACCGCCGTCCTGGCCGACGTCAACATGCGCACCGGCCTCCTGAGCTGGGTCAGCCGCGGACACCACGCGCCGGTCCTCATCCGCGGCGGCCGCTGGACGACGACCCTGCGGTGCCCGCCGACCCATCCGCTCGGCACCGAACTGGGCCTGCGCGCCACCCTGTGCCGCGAGCAACTGGAGCCCGCGGACCGCGTCCTCCTCTACACCGACGGCATCACCGAGGCCCGCGACCGGTACGGCCGTGAATTCGGCCTCGACCAGTTCACCGACTTCATCATCCGCCACCACGCCGACGGCCTGTCCGTTCCGGAAACCCTGCGGCGGCTGATGCGCGCCGTCCTGGACCACCACGACGGGCAGCTCGCCGACGACGCCACCGTCGTCTGTCTGGAGTGGCACGGCCCGAGCCGCAACACCGAACTCCGCCCACCGCGCCGGCACGGCGGACACGGCTGACATCGCGGGAAGCCGGCGCGGTACCCGTCACGGCGGAGACCCACCCGAGGAGGGAAACGTGCCGCGGACCGACGACGAACTGCTCGCCTTCGACACCGGCGACCTGGAGGACTGGGACGAGGACCGCGCGCGAGCCGCCCTCGGCGGACGGCACGGCACCTTGTACCGCAACCACCTGCTCATCGCTCTGCACCTCGACTCCTGGGCGGAGGCCGAGGGACGCCGGACCGATGTCGACGCCCGCTACAGAGCCGGATACCGGCAGGCCCTCCAGGACCTGGCCGCGTATCTGAGAGAGACCTACTACCTGCCCCGCGACCCGGACTGAAGCCCGGTCGCGCCCGGCTCCGCGCTGATCCACCGCCCGCCTGCCGGCGGGTCCCGGCAACCGAAGGAGGCCACAGATGAACACCGCTCCGCATCCCGGCGTCGCCCGGCGCAGCCCGACAGGACGAAGCGCCGGCACGAGGCTGCTCGGCATCTATCTCAACGACCACCTCGCCGGCGCCACCGCCGGCACCGAACGCGCCGCCCGCCTGGTGCGCACCGCCCGCGCCTCCGCGCTGGGCCGCGCGCTCGCGCCCGTGGCGGCCGGGATCGCGCAGGACCGGGAAGCGCTGCTGGACATCATGCGGGACCTCGGCATCCCCGTGCGCCGCTACAAGGTGTGCGCGGGCTGGGCGGGCGAGAAGCTGGGACGGCTGAAGCCCAACGGGCACCTGGTACGGCCCTCACCGCTCGGCACCGTACTGGATCTCGAAGCCCTGCGGCTGGGAGTCGAGGGGAAGGCGGCCGGCTGGCAGACCCTGCGCCTGCTCGGCGCGAGCGACGAGCGCCTGGACCGTTCCCGGCTCGACACCCTGCTCGAACGAGCCCGGCAGCAGCAGGAGACGATCGAGGAGTGGCGCGTCCGCCAGGCCGAGGAAGCACTGTCCGGGACGGGCTGAGCGCCTCCGCAGTGAGCCGTCGTACGTGCGACACCGTCCGCCGTGGCGCGCGCTCACCCGGTGGACCGTCCCGGATGCCCCTGATCCGTTTGCCGTCCGCGCAGGTGGGGACCCAGCCGACCATGAGGATGACGCCACGCCGCCCACAGCTGCGGCAGAACCGTGTCCTGCGGCTGCTCGACCGCCTGGAGCGCGAGCCCAGGGCCGACGCGGTGATCGACGCGGTCCGCAAACGGGTGCAGGCCCTGCCGCTCGGCGACGCCCGGGACCTCCTGCACGGCAGGTGGCTGGGCCACCCGCTGCATCCGCTGATGGTGCAGGTGCCGATCGGTAGCTGGCTGTCGGCGGCGGTACTGGACCTGTACCCCCGCCGTTCCCGTGAGGCGGGCCTGCTGATCGGCGTCGGGCTGGTCTCCGTGGTGCCCGCGGCCCTGGCGGGCTGGGTCGACTGGGCGGAACTGCACCGCCGGCAGCAGCGGATCGGACTGGTGCACGCCCTGGCCAACTCGGCGGCCGTCGGCCTGTACGCCGCCTCGCTGACCCGCCGCGTCAAGGGGCGGCACGCGGCAGGCCGGGCCTACGGCTTCCTCGGGCTGACGACGGTCGCGCTCGGCGGCATGCTGGGCGGCCACCTGGCCTACCGCCAGGCATCCGGCGCCAACCACGCCGAAGCGGTCCCGTACCTCGTCACCGAGGGCTGGCACCGGATCGGAGCCGTGGCGGACTTCCCCGTCGACCGGCCCGCGCGGCGCAGCGTGGACGACGTCCCGGTCCTGGTCGTCCGGGAAGCCGGCGGGGCGGTCCACGCCCTGGCCGAGCGGTGCAGCCACCTCGCCGGACCGCTCTCCGAGGGCACGGTCAGCGACGGCTGCGTGAAGTGCCCCTGGCACGGCAGCGTCTTCCGGCTCTCGGACGGCTGGAACGTCCGCGGTCCCGCCACCGCGCCCCAGCCGGCCTTCGAGACCCGGATCACCGACGGCCACGTGGAGATCCGGCTGCGACCACAGGACAGTGACGGGCAGGCGCCGGACTAGGCCGGCGACCCACCGCGACACAGGGAAACGGGAGCTCATGGGAACCGCAGCTGACAGCCGCCTCGCACGACGTCTGCACGGGCTGCTGCAACGGACCCGACGGGAGTACGCGGCCGGGCACGACAGGCCGCTGGGCGGCTACCTCGCCGCCATGACGGGCTTCGCCGCGTACACGACGGCCTGGGCCACCGCCGTACGGCTGCGCGGCCGGCCGCTGCCCGACCGGCCCGAGCCGTGGGACGTGGTCCTGACCTCGGTCGCCACGTTCCGGCTCAGCCGACTGCTGACCAAGGCATCGGTCACCAGCCCGCTGCGCGCCCCCTTCACCCGGTACGTCGGCCCGCAGGGCCCGGCCGAGCTGCACGAGGAGGCACAGCCCGAGGACGGCAAGCACACCGTCGGGGAACTGGCCACCTGCCCCTTCTGCATGAGCGTCTGGGTGGCCTCCACCCTGACCGCCGGCCAGCTTCTGTGGCCGCGCGCGACACGCACCGCGATGGGCGCGCTCGCCGCTCTGGCCGGGGCGGACACGCTCCAGTTGGCGTACAGCTCGCTGGTCGAGAAGACCACCGGGGACTGACCCGCCGGCGGAACGCGGCGCGGGCAGCCAGGGTGCTCGCCTCTCCGGAGAGTGTCGGGCGGACGGCCACGCGAGAAGGCACGCCTGGTCGGGAGGCACCGGACGCGCGGGTGAAGGCGGTGCCGGTGGGTACCCGCCGGGGCATGCTCAAGCGCGCACTGTGGCAGGGACTGCTCGCCGGCACCGCCGGCGGCATCGTGATGACGTGCGGTGAGAAGATCGAGCAGGCCGTCACCGGCCGGCCCGACTCCCATGTGCCGGCACGGGTCCTCCAGCGGCTGACCGGCCTGCCCGAACGTCCCGGCAGGCAGCCGTTGCCGGTCAACTGGGCCATGCACTACGGCCAGGCCGCCGTCCTCGGAGTGCTGCGGTCGGTCATGGCCCAGGCCGGACTGCGCGGACCGCTCGCCTCCGCCAAGTTCACCGTCGTCCGCCTCGTCAACGACCAGATCCTGGAGAACGCGACGGGCGTCGGCGCCCCGCCCGGCACCTGGCCCCGCCGGGAACTCGCCGTGGACCTCCTCCACAAGGCCGTCTACGCCTTCACCGCCGGCGCCGTAGCCGATGCCCTCGCCGACCGCGGCGGACCCGGCCCCGGACAGCGTCACGCCGCCGCCCGACCCGGTCGCCACGCCGACTCCGGCCCTCTGGCCCGCGAGCACGCGTACGGGCCAGGGGGCGGCGGCTGAGCGGGCTCCGGGCGAACGGGCCCACGGGCTGCCAGGCGGCGGCTGAGCGGGCTCGGGTGACGGGCCCACGGGCCGGGGGGCGGCAGATGGCGGGTTCGTGGCGGCGGGCGCGTCAGGGCATGGTGCTCCTGTCGAGGATCAGGTCCGTGACGGCGGACAGGCCGCCCTGGGCCAGGGCGGCGCGCTGCCGGTCGGCGCCGGTGCCGTTCTGCAGGAGCCGGTGGACGAGGGCCGTCACCTGCCGGCTGTCACCGGAGGCGTCGAGTGCGGGGGCGACGTGGCGCAGCAGCTCGTACAGCATCTCGCCGGCCCGGCGCTGCCGGCCGCCGGGATCGACCAGGGTGCCGCTCAGTCCGTGCCGGGCGGCGTGCCACATACTGGCCTGCAACAGCTCGGGGTCGCAGTCGAGCGCGGGAGCACGGGCGGCGATCTCGGCCAGTGCCGTCTCCACGAGGGCCCGGACGAGGCCCGCGAGCATCACCGCGTCGTCCGGGCGCAACTGCACGTCCAGGCACCGGATCTCGATGGTGGGGTACCGCGCCGACAGCCGGACCTGCCAGTACAGCTGACCGGTGTCCGAGATCAGACCGCTGTCCAGCAGTTGCCGCACGCGCCGGTCGTAGTCGGCGATGTCGGCGAAGTGCGGGGGGATGCCGCTGACCGGCCAGCGGCTGAAGATCACGGTGCGCCAGCTGGCGAAGCCGGTGTCGTGGCCGTCCCACAGCGGGGAGTTCGCGGACAGGGCGGTGAGGGTGGGCAGCCACACCCGGATCCGGTTCAGGACCTGCACGCCGGTCTCCCGGCTGGGGACGCCGACGTGCACGTGCATGCCGTTGACCAACTGCTCCGCCACGAGCTGGGGCGCCTGGGTGAGCATCGCCCGGTACCGGGCCTGGTCGGTGACGGCCACGGGGTGGCCGTGGCGCAGCGGGGGAGTCGCGCAGGCCGCGATCCGGCAGCCGTGGGCCTCGGCGGCCGCTCCCAGGGCGTGCCGCAGCCGGAGCAGGTGCCCGCCGACCTCCTCCAGCGTGCCGCACACCGGGGTGGCCACCTCCACCTGCGCCTGCAGCAGCTCGCAGTGCACCTCCTGGTCGGCCACGAGACTCCCCAGGCCGGCCGCGGCCCGCACCTTGTCCACCAGCGGCACCGGCAGGCCCGTGACCGGGTCGAGCAGCAGGTACTCCTCTTCCACACCGATCGTCGTCATCGATCACCTTCTGTTCCGCCCGGCCGCGCTGCCGGACCGGCTCCCGATGCGCCTCGGCGAGGACTCGTCGGGGAGGGTCACTCGCGGTGCCCGAGTGCCGCACCCGCATCGCGGTAAACCGTCGACCCACCGCGGTCGCGGTCACCGTTGCGGTTGCGGTTGCGGTCACCGACGCCGACGCCGACGAGCGCGGCGCGGGTCTGCCGGCGACGTATCCCGCCGGCAGACCCGCGCCGCGCACCGCGACCCGAGCGGATCCCCCGCCCGGACGCCCCCTGCGCCGACCACTCAGTGGTGGCCGGAGGACCCCCGTCCTACACCGGACCCCGCAGCCATATCCCACGACACGGCCTGGACACCGGGGTGGGGCCGGGTGGGAGCCATCGCCTCGGCGGCCTTGACGGCCTTTGCCATGGCGGAGAGGTGGGTGACGTCGGTGCTGCGGCGGATGTGGGAGAACTCGTAGCGCTCCTCGGCCCGCGCGTGCTCCTGCACCTCGGCGCGCAGCCGCATCAGCCGGGGCAGGAACTCGGGGTCGTCGGTGTCCATGTCGTTTAGGACGGTGGGTGACGGCCGGCGGCCGGCAGGCGCCGGCCTTCACCACCTACATCCGCAACACCGCTCGCAGGTCCATGCTCCGCAAAGCGCCGCTCCCGCAACGGCTGACCACCGGCAGCCGGCTCCGGCTGCGCGGCGGCACACTCACCCGTGCCACGTCGTCGGAGGAGCGCACCGAACGGATCACCACGGGGCAACTTCCCGATGTCCTGGAGGAGTTCGGCATCACGCTGACGCCCCCGTGGCCGTCAGTCAGAGCGGCACGCGGGCCGCCATGGCGGACTTCGGCCGCCTGCTGCTCGGCGACGGCCGGACACCGGACGCGGCACCCACGGCGCTCGTCCCCGCACCGGGCTGGGACTACGGAGGCGTACTCGCCCCGCTCGGCTACCGACTGCTTCCCTACGGCCTGCGTCCCGCCCGGGGCTGGCAGCCCGACGCCGCGGAGATAGCGTCGCTACTGGATGGCGCGGGACGCGGTTCCCTGCTCGTCCTCAATCCACAGCACAACCCCACCGGCACCGACTGGGCGGCCGGCACGGTCAGGAGCATCGCCGGGGCGGCCGTCACACACCGTGCGGCGGTCCTGCTCGACGACGCGTACTGCGCGGTCCACGCTCCCGGCGAGCCGCCCACCAACGCCCTGCGTATCCTCCTGGAGGAGACGCGGCGGGGCGCGATCCCGTGGCTGGCCACCCGGACCCTCGGCAAGCAGTTCCCCTGCAACGGCTGGGGGATCGGGGCCCTCACCGCCCCACCGGCGACCCTGGCCGGTCTGGCCCGGGTCACGCAGGAGCGTTCCTACGGGTGCGCGCTGCCCCTGCAGGCGGCGATGGCCGCCTGGCTGCGGACCGACGAGCCCGAGGCGTTCGTGGACCGCCTGAGGTGTGCGTACGCCGTGGCCCGGCGGCAGGTCGCCATGCGCCTGCGGGACGGTCTCGGCTTCCCGGCGGACGCCGTGCACCCGGGAACGTGCACCGCCTACCTGCGGTTCCGGGTGCCGCCACGGTTCGCGCGGGACGGCTCGGAGGTCCACTACCGGCGACTGTGCCTGACGGCCGGGGTCCTGCCGGGGGCGGGCAGCATGACCGGCTCGTACGGACTCCCGGGCCGGCCGGACGGCTCGGCGGAGGCGTACGTGCGCCTCTTCCTCGGACAGCCGGCGTCCGTACTCGACGAGGCCCTGGACCGGCTGGCCCGGGCGGGACTCGGCTGGTGAGCCGCCGGCACGTCCGCCGCAGCCGTCGCCGGCAACATGCCCGCGACGGCTCGATCCGCACGCGGCTGCCGGGCAGCCGTCACCAAGGCTTCGCCTGATACCCCGGTACGGTCGCCGCGCGGTCGGGGTGTCAGCCGGTCAGGGCGGCGAGGGTGGCGTCCAGGTCGGCGGCCTTGGCCTGGTTGTGGGGCAAGGCGGCGAGGATCCTGGCCATGCCGCAGGTATCGGTGAGGGCGGAGAACACCAGACCGCCGGCGACACCCGCGGAGAGCCAGCGGGCCGCGTTCCAGCGTCGTCCGGCGAGGAGACCGGTCAGGACGAGGGATCCGGCGGCGAGGCGGACCTGACGGTCCATGGCCCAGCCGGTGCGGGCGCCGGCGGGGCGGTGGATGTCGTGGCCCTGCTGCGTCCAGGCGGTGGTGCCGCCGGTGAGGGTGGCGGCGGTGACGCCCTGGTCGGCCAGGCGCCGGCAGGCGGTCATGGAGCGGGCACCGGAGGCGCACACCAGGAGGAGGTCGCCGCGGTCCGCGGCGGCTTTCAGGGCGGGCAGGGCCGTATCGAAGTGGTCGAGGGGGACGTTGTGGGCGCCGGGCAGGTGGCCGGAGGCGAATTCGCCGGGGGAGCGCACGTCGATGACGGTCAGCTCCTGGAGACGGGCGTTGACCTGATCGACGGTGAGGGCGGTGGGTGCCACGGGGACTTTCCTTCGCATGGTGGGAGTCAGCCCTTCGGTACGATACCCGCCGGGGTATCTCGAAGGAGTGTGGGCTGTGGAACTGGCGATGGCGGCTGAGGAACTGAAGACGGTGGTCAACCGGCTGCGCCGGGCGCAGGGCCAGATCGCCGGTGTGATCAAGATGATCGAGGAGGGACGGGATTGTGAGGACGTGGTCACGCAGCTCGCGGCGGCCTCCCGGGCTCTGGACAAGGCGGGTTTCGCGATCATCGCGACCGGTCTGCAGCACTGCCTGACCGACGCGGACATGGCCGCTTCCGGTGACCGGGAGGAGATGCGCACCCGGCTGGAGAAGCTGTTCCTTTCGCTGGCCTGACCCTGGTCCGTGCCACCCGGTCGCCCGCCCGGCCTGTCAGGTGAGAGCGTCGACGAGCATGAAGGCCGCCACGGTCAGCAGCACGACGGCGAAGGCGCGCTGCAACAGGGCGCCGGTGGCCTTGGCGGCCAGGCGTTTGCCGTCCCACGCGCCGAGGACCGCCGCCCCGGTGAAGGGGCCGATCACGGCCCAGTCGATGCCCGCGGTGGTGGCGCCGCGTGTGGCCAGGGCGGCCAGCGAGTTCACCGAGATGACCAGCAGGCTGGTGCCGACGGCGGCCCGCATCTCGAATGCCAGCACGGTGACCAGGGACGGGACGGCGAGGAAGCCGCCCCCGACGCCGAGCAGACCGGTCAGCGCGCCCAGTCCCGCGCCGGTGCCGACCGCCTTGACGGGCCTTGCCCCGCCGGCCGCCGGGCCGGTGGCGGCGCGGCCGGGGCGGAGCATCCTCACGGCGCTGAGCGCGGCGACGGCCGCGAACGCCGCGGTCAGCACGGGCTGGGGCAGACGCGATGCGGCGGCTCCGGCTGCGGCGGCGGGCAGGAGTCCGGCCGCCGCGAACAGGGCGCCGGCTCTCCAGCGGACGTCGCCGGTGCGGGCGTGGGCGTACAAGGCGGTGAGCGAGGTGGCGGTGACGATGATCAGGCTGGCGGTGGTGGCGGCCGCCGGGGTGAAACCGAGCAGGTAGATCAGCGCCGGGACGGCCAGGACGCTGCCGCCCCCGCCGAGCGCGCCGAGCGCGATTCCGACCACGGCCCCCGCGATCAGGGCCAGGATCAGCGCGCTCACGCTATGACACCGCCGTTGCCGCCTCGGACGGTGACCGGCAGGCCTGTACGTGCCCAGGCGGTCATGCCGCCGGTGATGTCCGTGGCCTGGACGCCGTGTCCGGCCGGCAGCCCGGCTGCCTGCCGGGAGCGGTGACCGGCGCGGCAGACCGTGGCTACCGGCCCGTCCTGCGCGGCTGCCGGGAGCGATGTCCCTGCTGTCAGGCGGGAAAGGGGCGGGTGCAACGCGCCGGGCGCGGACCCGGCGGCCCGCTCCGGTGTTCCGTGGACGTCCGGCAGGACGGATGTGCCCTCGCCGGTCTGCTGACGGACCTGCTCGGGGCTGAGGCGGCCGGGGCCGCGGCGGAGAAGCGAAAACATCGATGGATCACTTTCGTGCGGGTGGCGCGGAGGAGCGTGTCAGCGGGTGCCGACGGGTCGGGTGAGGGGCAGCCCCGCCTCGGCGGCGGCGTCGAAGCCGTCGTCGACGGCGACCACATCGCGCCCGGCGGCGTCCAGCAGGGAGGCGGCGACCGCCGCGCGCATCCCGCCGGCGCAGTGCACCCACACCACACCGTCCGGCACCTCGCCGATGCGGCCGTGCAGCTCGTGGACCGGGATGTGGACCGAGCCGTCGACGTAACCGCCCGCACGCTCCACGTCCCGGCGCACGTCCAGGACGACCATGTCGTCGCCGCGTTCACGGGCATCGGCGAGGTCGGCGAAGCGGGCACGCGGGAAGGAGACGAGCTGCTCGCTCTCACGGACCCAGGCGGCCGGGTCACCGGTGGCGGCGGCGGTCGGGCGGTCGATGCCCACCCGCGCCAGTTCCCGTTGTGCGGCGCCGATCTGTTCCGGGGTCTCGGCCAGCAGGGTGACGGGCTTGCCCCACGGGATCAGCCAGGCCAGGTAGGTGGCCAGTTTGCCTGTGCCCTCGAAGTTGAACGATCCGGCCACGTGTCCCTCCGCGAAGGCCATGCGGCTGCGCAGGTCCACCACCCACTCGCCCGCGGCCAGCCGGGAGGCGATCTCCTCGGCGTCCGCACGCCGCGGCGGGGTGAGGTCGACCGGCGCGGGACCTGCCGCGTTGGCCGGGCCCATGTGCGCGTAGTACGCGGGTACGTCGTCCAGCCCCGCGAGCATCCGGGTGACGAAGGTGTCCACGTCCAGGGTCAGCGCGTCGTTGGTCCCGCGCTCCCTGCCGATCGTGCTCGCGTCGCCCCCGGCCTCGGATGAGGAGCAGAAGCTGCCGAACCCGTGGGTGGGCAGCACCGGCACGTCGTCGTCCAGCTCGTCGGCGAGCCGGTGGGCGGAGGCGTGCTGGGCGCGGGCCAGTTGCTCGGTGAGCCGCGGCTCGACCAGATCCGGGCGGCCCACGGTGCCGATCAGCAGCGAACCGCCGGTGAACGCCGCCACGGCGCGCCCGTGCTCGGTCAGGGCGTAGGAGGTGTGGTGCGGGGTGTGCCCCGGGGTGGCGATCGCGCGCAGCACCAGGCCCTCGTCCACCGACACCGTGTCGCCGTCGGCGACGGGGGTGCGGGCGAACGCCACGTGCGCCCCGGCCGGCACCAGGTACCGGGCGCCGGTGACGCGGGCCAGCTCCAGGCCGCCGGTGACGTAGTCGTTGTGCACATGGGTCTCGGCCACGTACGCGATGCGCACCCCGCGGCGGGCCGCCGCGGCGATGACCCGGTCGATGTCGCGCGGCGGGTCCACGACCACCGCGGCGTTGCTTCCGCCGGCCAGATAGCAGCGGTTGCCCAGGCCCTCGAATTCCAGGGTGTCGACGAAGAACACGACTCACGACTCCTTTCGGATGGTGTACCCCCGGGGGTATCTGGCGCCCACCCTAACAGGAATACCCCGGGGGGTATCTCGCGGCTGGAGACCACCCGCTCAAGGCACCGCCCGGCACCTCACAGGCACGCGGCGGGCACGGAGCGCCGGGCGCGGATGACGCCGTGACGCACGTCATGAGCCGTAGCGGCTGAAACCCGGAGACCGCCATTCCCGGCCGTCGGGCAGGATCGCGAGTGCTTCGTAGCCGTCCAGTGTTCTCAGCCACTCCGGTGCCTCGTGGCCTCGGGCGAACGCGGCGGTGGCGTAGGCGTCGGTCATCGTCAGGCGGGGCCCGACGAGGGTGAGAGAGGCGAACGTATGGGCAGGTCCGCCGTGGTGCGGGTCGACGATGTGGGCGCCGCGTTCGGCGGTGCCGGAGGTGGCGACGGCCAGGTCGTGCCCCACGGTGATGACGGTGGCCAGCCGGCCGGGGCGCAGCGGGTGGGCGATGCCGATGCGCCACGGCGTACCCGGGCCCGCCGGGCCGCGGAGTTGCAGGTCGCCTCCGCCGTTCACGCAGGTGTGGCGCGCCCCCGCGTCGTAGAGGAGCTGGGACGCTTTTTCGGTGGCCCAGCCCTTGACCAGCCCAGAGGGGTCGAGGGTTCCCGCGGCGACCGTGCTGAACCAGCCGTCGCTGGTGGACGTGGCCTGAGCGCACAGGGACAGGACTTCGCGGACTTCGGGCGGGCAGTCCTCCAGCCGGGTCTCGCCGCGGCCGAGACGGCTGATGTGGCTGTCGGGCCGGTAGGTGGAGAACACCGCATCGACCCGGTGGAGGTGGTCCACGGCCTCGGCAAGGGCACGGCGGATGGCCGGGGTCGGCCGGTCCCGGATGTCGAAGGAGAAGACCGTGCCCATGACGTGCTCGACGTGGCGCAGCCTGGTCGCGGCCTCAGGCACGGGCCTGGTCCAGGGCGCTCTGGAGGGACTGCATGTAGCCCTGGCTGGTGTAGCTGGCTCCGGAGACGGCGTCGATGTCCGCGCTCTGGGCGCCGATCGCTTCCTGGGTGAGGCGGGGCAGGGCGTAGGAAGTGATCTCCTGGTCACGGCCGTTCTCGTCCGGGGCGTGCAGGACCCGGACGGCGGTGATCCTTCCCTTGGCGAGGGTGGCGGCGACCTGCACGGTGCCGTACCGGGTGTCGACGGGATCGCCGGTGAACGTGCCCGTCCCGGTGGCGGGGCCCGGCGAGGTGCCTGCGGGAGGGGACGAGGCCGGGGAACGGGAAGCCGTCCCGGCGAGGGCGGGGAGCTGGTGGGGCTTGAGAGCGAGCAGGGCGACGATCAGGGTGCTGATCCCGGTGGTGGCGAGGACGGCTCGGCGCATGGCGGTTCTCCTCAGAACGCGAAGGACTCGTGGTGGATGCGCCGGGCCGGGACCCCGGCAGCGCGCAGGGCCCCGATCGCGACCCGCGTCATGCCGGGCGGGCCGCAGAGATAGACGTCGTGCGCGGCCAGATCCGGGACCAGGGCGCCGAGAGCCTGGGCGGTGAGCGGGCAGGAGTGCCCGGCCGGTTCGTCGGCGATGTAGTGCACGGCCGCCCCGCGGCGGGCGGCGATCTCGTCGAGCTCACCCCGGAGGGCGAACTCGGCGGCGCGGCGGGCCCGGTAGACGAGGGTCACCTGGCCCGGCAGCGTCTCGAAGAGCACGCGCAGGGGGGTGATGCCGACCCCGCCGGCCAGGAGCAGGACCTTGGGAGCGGTACGGCGGCGCGCGGTGAGGGCGCCGTAGGGTCCCTCGGCCCACACCCGGGTGCCGGGCCGCAGCCGGGCCAGGGCGGCGCTGTGCCCGCCCGCGGTCTTCACCGTGATCCGCAGGTGGCCGGGGTGGGCGGGGGCGGAGAGGGAGTAGGGGTTCGCGGCCCACCACGCTCCGCGGGTCAGGAAACGCCAGCGCAGGAACTGCCCCGGCTCGCCCCCGAGCTCGTCGAGGTGCCGGCCGGTGAGATGGACGGAGACCACGCCCGGTGCTTCGGGGCGGACCGCGGCCACGCGCAGGCGGTGGCGCAGCCCTCGGCGGACGGGGACGGCGAAGCGGTACCAGGCGACCAGGACCGCGACGCCGAGGAAGAGCGTGTACCAGGCCGCCTGCGCGAGCCGGTTGCCGACGAAGTCCGCCCCGTTGGAGAGCTGGTGGCCGAAGGTGAGGAAGACCGCCAGATAGGTCGCGAAGTGCAGATAGTGCCACGCTTCGTAACTGATCCTGCGGCGGGCGGCGCGGGCGGACAGGATCCCCGTGGCCACGAACAGCAGGAAGCCGGCCGTGCCCTTGAGCAGGTCGGGGTAGTGGAGGACGAGTGCGGAGGTCTGGCTGACCACGTCCGTGCGGGAGGCCAGCGAGTAACCCCAGATGATCAGCAGCGCGTGGGCGAGGGAGAGGGAGACGGTGCAGCGGCCGCCCCAGGCGTGCCAGCGGGCGAGCCGGTCGGTGCCGACAGTGTGGTCCAAAAGCGGTATCCGGGCCATGAGGAGCAGCAGGACCGCGCAGGCGTACCCGGCCAGCAGGCCGGTGATGCGTCCCGCGCCGGTGAGCCAGCCCACGGGGCCGACCACCGAGGCCGTGTCACTCCACCACAGGGCCAGCACCCCCGCGGCGCCGGCCCAGATCGCCGGCGGGAGCAGGAACGGGACGAGGCCGCGGCGCGGGCGCCGGTGGCGCATCCCGCGACTCTCGTACGTCGTGACGGTGAACGGCGTGGTCATGAGGCTCCTCCGGGATCGCGCACGCTCCGGCGATGGGCGGCCAGCCTCACAGCCCAACCTCTGTGTACCTTCTGAAACAGCCCCGCCGATCGCTCCGAGCACCCGATTCAGAGGAAACTCAGAGACACCCCCGCCCCTGCCGTGGCCCGCGCCGGGGGATGCTGAAGGAACCATGGAAGAGCCGCGTACACCACCGCTTCTGCACCGCCCGGACGGAGATGCCGTGCGCATCCTCGTCGTCGACGACGAACCCGATGTCACCGATGTGCTGGCCGGGGTCGTCACCGGTGAGGGCTGGCAGGTGCGCACCGCGGGCGACGGCGCGACCGCGCTGGCGACGGCCCGCGATTTCCGGCCCGACGCGGTGGTCCTGGACTGGATGCTGCCCGACCTGGACGGGCTCCAGGTCCTGCGGGCCCTCCGACGTGAGATGCCCGAGGTGTGTGTCCTGTTCCTGACCGCCCGCGACGCGGTCGAGGACCGCATCGCCGGGATCACCGCGGGCGGTGACGACTACGTCACCAAGCCCTACAGCCTGGAGGAAGTCCTGGCCCGGCTGCGCGGGCTGCTCCGTCGGGCCGGCATGACCACGGGGCCGGGCACGAACCGGCTCACCGTCGGGGACCTCACCATGGACGAGGAAGCCCGGGAGGTCCGGCGCGGCGGGGCTGTCGTCGAGCTGTCCCGCACCGAGTTCGAACTCCTCCGGTTCCTCATGCGCAACCCGCGCCGGGTCCTGTCCAAGGACCAGATCCTCGACCGTGTCTGGGCCTACGACTTCGGCGGCCGCGCCCATATCGTCGAGCTCTACATCAGCTATCTGCGCAAGAAGATCGACGCCGGCCGCACCCCGATGATCCACACCGTGCGCGGTGTCGGTTACGTCCTCAAGCCGGACGTCGCGTGAGGCGCCCGCCGCCGCGCACGCTGCGCGGTCAGCTCACCGTCGGTCTGGTCGCCCTGCTCGCCCTCGCCTGCCTCGCCGTCGGCATCACCACCGCCCTCGCCCTGCGGGGCTTCCTCATGGGGCGCCTGGACGAACAGCTCACCGCCTCCGGCGGCCGGTTCGCCGCCAGCCTGGAACACGAGGCCCGGCCCGACACCGACAACCGGCCCGACACCCGGGGCCAGGCCGAGGGGACCTTCGGCGCACGCCTGCTGGACGGCACCGTCACCCAGGCCGCCGTCGTCGACGAGGCCGCCGACCGCTCCCTCCGGCTCACCACCGAGGACCGCCACACCCTGGCGGGAATCCCGGTGGACGGCAGCGGGCACAGCATTCGCCTGTCCGGTCCGGGCAGGTACCGCGTCACGGCCGTCCGGGGCGACGACCGGGACACCCTGCTCACGGGCCTGCCCCTGCACCCGGTGGAAGAGACGGTCCACCGCCTCGAAGCGGTCGAAGCGCTGCTGTTCGGTGCCGCGCTGCTGGCGACCGGCATCGCGGGGGCCGTGTGGGTGCGGATCTCCCTGCGGCCCCTCCAGAAGGTCACCGCCCATGCGGCGGAGGTCGCCGGGCTGCCCCTCGCCAGCGGCGACATCGCCATGCCCGGCCCTCTTCCCGACGCCGACCCGCGCACCGAGGTCGGCCGGGTCGGCACCGCCCTCAACCACATGCTCGGCCACATCGAAGACGCCCTCACCCGCCGGCAGGCCAGCGAGGAGCGCCTGCGGCACTTCGCCGCCGACGCCAGTCACGAACTGCGCACCCCGGTCGCCAACATCCGCGGCCACGCCGAACTCGCCCTGCGCCACCACGGGCGCGTCCCCACCGAGGTCCGCCACGCCCTGGAACGCATCGGCAGCGAATCACAGCGCATGACCCGGCTCGTCGACGACTTGCTGCTCCTCGCCCGGCTGGACGCCGGACGGCCCCTCGAACAGGAACCGGTCGACCTGACCCTGCTGATCCTGAACGCGACGGACGACGCCCGCGCCGCCGGCCCCGGCCACCACTGGCTCCTCGACCTCCCCGAGGAACCGGTCACCGTCACCGGTGACGCCCACCGCCTCCAGCAGGCCATCGGCAACCTCCTCGCCAACGCCCGCACCCACACCCCGCCGGGCACCGACGTGACCGTCTCCCTCACCGCGGAGCGGACCGGCGTCCGGGTGGACGTGTGTGACAACGGCCCCGGCATACCCGACGAACTCCAACCCGAAGTCTTCGGCCGTTTCGTCCGCGGCGACCACGCCCGCTCCCGCAGGACGGGAAGCACCGGGCTGGGCCTTGCCATCGTCCAAGCCGTCATCACCGCCCACGGCGGAACCGCGACCGTCAGCAGCCGCCCCGGACACACCACTTTCCGCCTCGCGCTCCCCGGCTGAACCGTACGGTTCAGCCAACACGCCGATAGAACGGCGCGCGAAGGGCCCTGGCTTCGTCCCTCCGCCCTTCACTCCGCGGCCGGACCTGCTTTCCGGAAGGTCCTCCAGTACTGGCGTCGCTTCTCGTCCCGCACCACGACGCCGAGACGGGCCAGCTCCTCACGGAGTTCCCGCGCGTCCTCGTGAGAGGGTCCCTTCTTCTCCAGCGACTCCTGGCGGACCTTGAGCAGGGCGTTCGCGCCCTCCGGGAGGCCGGGCGCACCCGGGACCCAGCGGCGGAACTCACCCTGGTGCGGATCGACGTCCGCCCACGCATAGCCGTGCTCGGTGAAGGCGTCCGCGACGCGGCCGGTGTTCAGATCGCACTCCTGGCGGGTGAGTTCGCCGCCATCGTCGCCGAGCAGGACGAGTTGCTTGCCGTCCCGGAACACCGCGGCGATGACATCGCGCGGGAATTCCCGTTCCCGTCCCCTGCTGGTGAGCACCACGCGCTCACCCGACAGGCGAACCACCACCTGCTCGTACTGGGCGACAAGCCCGAGGACCAGCCCTGCCACCGCGCCCGCGGCGGGCAGCGTCGGGGCGGGGGCGGAGGCAGCCAGCTCGGCCGGTCCCTGCATCGGCGCCCAGGGCAGGGTCACCAGCCAGTCGGCCAGGAAGCCGACAAGCCAGCCGACTACCGCCCCTACCACCGCGAACACGACGTACACGCACACGGTGATCACAGCCGCCTGCCGGAGCACGGTGAGTCGGCTCGCCGGCGACTCCCGCCCCGTTTCCTTGCACATGTCCATGTCCCCCCTCGCCTCCAGCGCAATAATAGACCGAGCAATCGGTCTATTATTGCGCTGGACGAGACCGGAGCCGAGAGTCGACCGGAAAGAGGCCCCGATGAGGACAGTCGACCCAGCCAGGCACCGGGCGCGGCGCCGGCACATCATCAACGCCGCAGCCGGACTCTTCGCCGCCAAGGGCTTCGAACGCACCACCACGGCGGAGATCTGCAAGGCCGCCGGCATGAGCGCCGGCAACGTCTTCCACTACTTCCCCAACAAGCGCGCGATCTTCCACGCCGTTTTCGAGGACGCCGAGCACGACGGCGCCACCAAGGCCGAGCGCCTCGCCGCCGCCCGCACCGCCGACGATCCGTGGACCGCCCTCCTCGACACCGTGGACCTGCTCGCCGCCCCTGCCGCGGAGCCGCTGCTCCCCGCCCTGGTCATGGAGGCGATGATCCAGGCCTACCGCGACCCCGAACTCGAAGCGTTGCTGAGCCGCGACAACGACGAAGAACGGTCCACCATCGCCACCCTGCTGCACAACGCGGCCGCGGCAGGACAGATCGACCCCGCCCTGGACCCGGACAACACCGCGGCATGGGTCATGGCCCTCATCGCCGCCCTCTACACCAGCGCCGCCACCGACCCCACCTTCAGCCCGGCCGACCAGCTCCCCACCCTGCGCCTGATCCTCCACCGCTTCCTACGGCCCGACGCCCACCACGAGCCGGAGCGATGACCGGGCGCCCATAGGACCCAGCGGTGTGGACACTCGACATGTGCGTTCCCCAGTCAAGTGGCCCACAGGCCGCCTGCCGATGCCAAAGTGGCCCACAGGCCGCCTGCCGACGCGTGGCACGGCGGCAAGCGAGGAGGACCGCGAACGGTGGCGCGGCCGTCAGCCCTCGCGTGCGCCGTCCGACGCGCGCGACGTCGCCGCCGTGAGTACCGGGGTGATGGCCAGGACCAGGGCCAGGCCGACGAGCAGGCCGTACAGCGGTGGCCCCGGTCGGCAGATCCCGGAGGTGATCAGCAGCGCGGTGGCGGCCGCTGGGGCGTGGTGCAGACCGAGCAGGTGGAGCAGGAACAGGGTGAGGCCCACCGCGAGGGCCTGAGCGCCGATCTGGAGGGCGGTGTCGTGGTGCTGCTCGGGCACGGAAGGATGGTTCCACAACCCGAAGACGGCCAGACACCCCAGACTCACGGCGACGGCCAGGGCATGCCCGGTCACGGCACTGCGCAGTCGCGCGGTCACCGAGTCCGGGTGAGCCAGCAGCAGGTAGGCCGTCGGACCGAGCGTGGTCGTCAGCATCACCCAGCCGGTCAGGCTGCCGATCGCGCCGACACCCGCCAGGAGCAGCGCGGAGAGCAGGAACAGCCGCAATCCACCGAGCAGACGGACCCGCACGGCGGGGACACTCCCCGACCGGTGCCGCATCGGTTCGTCTCGCGGACTCACGTGGGACCTCCCCGGTCGACTGCGCGAGGGGCGGAGAAGTATCCGATCGTCATAGTGGCCTCCTGTGCGACCGGACCCGGGTATCCGCGCGCTGGATCCGCCAATCGGCCATGCGCACCGCATTCGCGGCGGACGCCGCTCAACTGGCCGCCGGGTACACATCGAGACGCCGGGGCCTGACGCGAACGGCGACCGACCGGTGACGACCTGGGGTTACGCGGAAACCTCCGGTGACGACAGGCCCGCGTCCACGCCAAGCTGCTACCGGCCCGGATCCTCGCCATCGCCTCCCGAGCTCGGCCGGGCGCCAGGTGATCAGTGACGCGACCGAGCCGGCCGCCCGGCCGCGACGCAGCGGCCGGGACGGTAGCGGGAACCAGAGAGCCAGCCCCAGCCCCAGCCCCAGCTTGGCCCGGAAACCAGGCGCCTCTTCCTGCGCCTAGAAGAAGCCGAGCTTCTTCGGCGAGTACGACACCAGGAGGTTCTTCGTCTGCTGATAGTGCTCCAGCATCATCTTGTGCGTCTCTCGGCCGATCCCGGACTGCTTGTATCCGCCGAACGCCGCGTGCGCGGGATAGGCGTGGTAGCAGTTGGTCCACACCCGGCCCGCCTGGATCGCGCGGCCCGCGCGGTAGGCCGTGTTCATGTCCCGCGTCCACACACCCGAACCCAGGCCGTACAGCGTGTCGTTGGCGATCCTCATCGCATCGTCGAAGTCCTCGAAGGAGGTCACCGAGACGACCGGGCCGAAGATCTCCTCCTGGAAGATCCGCATGCGGTTGTCGCCCTCGAAGATGGTCGGCTGGACGTAGTAACCGCCCTCCAGCTCGCCCTCGTACGTGATGCGTTCACCCCCGGTCAGGATCCGCGCACCCTCCTGGCGGCCGATGTCCAGATAGGAGAGGATCTTCTCCAACTGGTCGTTGGAAGCCTGTGCGCCGATCATCGTGTCCGTGTCCAGCGGGTGGCCGGGCTGGATGCGCCGGGTGCGCTCCACGGCCGCTTCCAGGAACTCCGCGTAGTGACCGCGCTGGATCAGTGCCCGGGACGGACAGGTGCAGACCTCGCCCTGGTTGAGCGCGAACATCGTGAAACCCTCGAGCGCCTTGTCGCGGAAGTCGTCGTCGTGCGCCCACACGTCGTCGAAGAAGATGTTCGGCGACTTCCCGCCCAGCTCCAGCGTGACCGGCTTGATGTTCTCCGAGGCGTACTGCATGATCAGCCGCCCGGTCGTGGTCTCCCCGGTGAACGCCACCTTCGCCACTCGCGGGCTCGACGCCAGCGGCTTGCCCGCCTCCACACCGAAGCCGTTGACGACGTTCAGCACGCCCGGCGGCAGCAGGTCCGCGACCAGGCTCAGCCAGTAGTGGATGGAGGCCGGGGTCTGCTCGGCCGGCTTCAGGACGACTGCGTTCCCGGCGGCCAGCGCCGGCGCCAGCTTCCACGTCGCCATGAGGATCGGGAAGTTCCACGGGATGATCTGCGCGACGACCCCGAGCGGTTCGTGGAAGTGGTACGCCACCGTGTCGTCGTCGATCTCGCCCAGCGAACCCTCCTGCGCCCGGATCGCCCCGGCGAAATAGCGGAAGTGGTCGATCGCGAGCGGGATGTCGGCGGCCAGCGTCTCCCGCACCGGCTTGCCGTTCTCCCAGCTCTCGGCCACCGCCAGCGGCTCCAGGTGTGCCTCCATCCGCTCGGCGATCTTCAGCAGGATCTCGGCGCGTTCCGCCACCGGCGTACGGCCCCATCCGGGTGCCGCCCGGTGCGCGGCGTCCAGGGCCCGCTCGACGTCCTCCGCGGTGCCCCGCGCCACCTCCGTGAACGGCTGCCCGTTGACCGGCGACGGATTCTCGAAGTACCGCCCGCGCGCCGGCGGCACATAAGCGCCGCCGATGAAGTGGTCGTAGCGCGCCTGGTACGAGACGATCGCGCCCTCGGCGCCCGGTGCCGCGTAACGAGTCATCCTGGTCTGCCTCCCGGTGCGGAGCTGCCCGCCGTCGGACAGCTCTTGAAGCGAGGCTAGGCAAGCGGACGTTGCGACTACGTTGCGCCGCGGATCCGCGCCGGCACCCGGCCGGGCGGCACCGCCAGTTCCGCGTCCAGCGCGGCGAGCCGGGCGCGCACCGGCGCCGTGGGACGCACCGCGGCCAGCGCCCGCCACACCGCCACGTCGTCCTCACCCCACGGCGCGTGCGCCCAGTCCGCCAGCAGATCCGGGTCGCCGTGCGCGATCAGCGCCGTGCGCAGCCCACCGGCGAGCCGCTCCCGGAGCCGGACGACGGCCGGAGCCTGTGACCCGGGCAGCAGCGGTCCCGCGTACCCCTGAACCGCCGCGGTGAGCGCCCCCGTCTCCAGCCGCCGCTCCACCACGGAGGCGTCCGACTCGATCGTGGCCGTCAGCCGGTACGGCCGCGAGGCGAGCAGTCCCGGGCCCAGCAGCCGGCGCAACCGCGTGAGTTCCGCGCGCAGGGTCACCGGCGTGACCGACTCGTCCGCGTACAGCGCGCACAGCAGCTCGTCGCCGCTCAGACCCTCGGGGTGCCGGGACAGCAGCACCAGGATCTCGCTGTGCCGGCGGCTGAGCCTGATCCTTCGCCCGCACAGCGTCAGTCCGGCCTCGTCCCGGCCGAGCGCGCTCAGCATCGGCACCTCCTCGGTGCGGACCGGGGCCAGCAGGGCGAGCTGTGCCTCGGCGGCGCGCGCCACTGCCCGGACGAAGCCGAGACTGTGCGGATGGGCGAGCCCGTTCCCGCCCGTGATGTCCACGGCGCCCAGGATCCGTCCGGTACGCGGGTCGTGCACGGGCGCCGCGGCGCACGTCCACGGCTGCACCCGCCGTATGAAGTGCTCGGCGGCGAACACCTGCACGGGCCGGTCCACGGCGACCGCGGTGCCCGGTGCGTTGGTGCCGACCGCGCCTTCCGACCAGCGGGCTCCGGGCACGAAGTTCATCCCGTCCGCGCGGCGCCGGGTCGCCGCGTGTCCCTCCACCCACAGCAGCCTGCCCTGCGCGTCGCACACCGCCAGCAGATGTTCGCCATCGGCCGCGAACGTGCCCATCAGCTCCCGGAACAGCGGCATCACCCGGGCCAGCGGATGTTCCGCGCGATAGGCACCGAGGTCGCCGTCGGCCAGCTCCACGCGCGCGGTGCCGTCCGGCCCCACCCCGGCCCGCGCGCTGCGCCGCCACGACTCCGCCACCACCGGCCGCACCGGGCGCGGCACCGTGCCCGCCGCGGTGAACGTCTCGTGCGCCCGGCGCAGCACCCGGACACGCTCGGCGGGATCGGCCCCCGGCTCCAGGGCCACCCACGGATCGGTCAAAGCGGCCTCCCGGACGGTGCGACGACGGTGGTGGGATGTGCTGCGACGGAGCCCTCACGTCAGAAGAAGTTGACCATTCTGATGTAGCGCACCCAGTCCCAGTACGGTCCCGGGTCGGTGTGGTCGGTGCCGGGCACCTGAGCGTGGCCGATGATGTGTTCCCTGTCCCGGGGGATGCCGTACTTGGCGCAGACCGCCGCCGTCAGCCTCGCCGACTGCGTGTAGAGGACGTCGGTGAAGTAGGCGGGCTGGTCCACCCAGCCCTCGTGCTCGATGCCGATGCTGCGCGTGTTGTAACCCCAGTTGCCCGCGTGCCAGGCGATGTCGGCCTCGCGTACGCACTGGGCGACGTGTCCGTCCGCCGAGCGGACCAGGTAGTGCGCGGAGACCTTCTTCTGCGGGTTGGCGAAGATGGCCAGCGCGTCGGCGTACGTCTCCTGTGTGACGTGGATGATCACACGGTCGATGGCGTAGTCGGCGGGGCGGCCGGACACCGTGTAGTTGGCGGTGCTCGCCGGCTGCCACTCGGCGGGCGGGTAGTCGACGGTCGCGGTCTGCGCGCCGGCATGAGCGTCGGGGAGCAGCGCGTAGGGGACGGCGGCGGCGAGTGCCGCGCCCTTCAGCAGCCGTCGCCGGCTGAGCCGCGGTTCGACTCGGTCCATGTCCATGGCGGGAAGCCTTTCGGAGGGGAGCGGTGTCGGAGATGCCCTCGGCACGCCTTCGGGAGGGAGCGGGGCGGCGGAGGACGTTCGGGAGTGGGTCATCGGGAGGCGGAGACCGTCAGCGGGAGGCGCTGCCGGCAGTACGGCGTACGGCTCAGGCGTCAGCCGCGCAGGGACCGCGCGGTCTCCCGCAGCCGCGCGTGCACACCGCGGTACGTGTCGCGCGCGGGCAGCCACTTCTTGCGGAGTTTGGCCACGCACGTGTAGTTCGTGTCGCACACGTTGGCCAGCGGTGATTCGACCGTCTGGGTCGCGAACTGGTACGCGTCCGGTTCGCTGAACCCGTAGTCGCTCACCAGCCACCGCACCAGGTCGAGCTGCGATATGCGGAACGCGTCCTCCAGCGGGCGGGCCGAACCGGTCGAGATGAGGTGCGTGTCCGACTCCAGCCGGGGCCACGGTGTCGCGATGCCCTTGAGGAGCTCCACGATCACCACCGTGTTCATCGCGCACTCCACGGCCACACCGCAGGTCTCGCCTTCTCCCTGCCGGGCGTGTCCGTCGCCCAGACTGAGCAGGGCGCCCTCGACATTGACGCCCAGGTAGCAGGTGACTCCGGCGCGCATCTCGGGGGTGTCCATGTTCCCGCCGTGGGCGTCGGGCACCAGGGCCGAGCGGACCTCCAGGTTGGCGGGCGCCACCCCTACCGTGCCGTGCATCGGGTCCAGGGGCAGCTCCACCCGGAAGTCGCTGTCCCGCGCCTGGAAGAGCGCGGTCCGCCGGGTCCGGTCCAACTGCCAGATCCAGACCCGCTCCGGCAGCGGCGGTTGCAGCGTGGCCGTGGTGTGCGTCGAGGTGAGCGCGCCGAAGAGCGGGACCGTGGTGGACGCCGCCCAGTCGCGGGCCGGTTCGATCGACACGAAGTGCACGGCCACGGTGTCCCCGGGCTCGGCCCCCTCGATGTGGAACGGGCCGGTCTGCGGATTGAGGTAGGGGAACTCGCACACCTCGGAGACGAGATCCTTCTCCGAGCGGACCCGCCCGGCGAAACAGTCCTCCGTGTACAGGTCGAGAACCGTACCGGGGCTGATCCGCGCGAGGGGCGCCGCCCCGCCGAACGTCCAGGCGTACTGGTCCGGTTCCGGTCGAACGGTGAGCATCCTGAGGTCGGTCATCGTGATGTGACTCCCTTCCGGGGCGATCGTCACGTCGGGGTTGGGGTCGGCGGCCGGGGGCGCTGTCCCCGGATGGCGGCGGGCCGGTGGCCCACGGTCCCGGCCCGCCAGCGGGCCAACGAGCCGGCGGACCAACAGGGCTGACCGGTCCGGCCTGCCGCCGGTCAGCCGAGCTTTGTCCCGTCCTGCCGGTCGGCGCCCGCCTCGGGCGCGTCGAGGTGGACCCGGGCGGTCTCGGCTATGCGCTCGGGGTGCCGTCGTATCAGCACGAGCAGCACCACCACGCCCACCGCCAGCCACGCGCCGACGGCCGGACCGGCGTAGGACACCGGAGCCGTCAGCTCCGTCACGAAGTCGAACACCGGCAGGCCGGCGGCCGTCAGCAGGGCCGGTATGAACGCGACGCTGCCCAGCACCGGGAACAGCAGGTGGCGTACCGGCTTGAGGGCCGCCCGGCCCGAGCGCAGGAAATAACCGGCACAGGAGAGGTTCACGACGATGTAGACGCCGACCACGACCGTCACGATCACCGTCGCGAGCAGCAGATACGCGGTCACCGGGTCGTAGGCGAATCCGAGGCCCAGCACCGCCGCGACCGCTACGGCGGTCTGCACGGCGATGCCGGCGACGGGGGAGCGGTGCCGCGGATGGAGCGTGGCGAGCACACCGGGCAGGACACGGATGCGGGCCAGGGCGAAGGCGGTGCGCGTGGAGACGTTCGCGCAGGCGTTGGCGTTCGCGATCGCCGAGTTGACCACCGCGAAGAACACCAGCACCCAGAAGAGACCGAACGAGGAGCGGGCGACACCTTCCCAGGACGCCTCTCCCGAGGCGCCGAATGCCGAGAAGCGGTCGGGACCGAAGTAGACGGTCATCGCATACGTGGTGAGCACATAGAACAGGCCGATGCCCAGAGCCGCGCCGAGGACCGCGCGGTGCATGGTCCGCCGCGGATCGCGCGTCTCCTCGGCGAGCGGCGCGGCGGCCTCGAAACCGGCAAACGCCAGCACCGTGTACACGGACCCGGCGAACACCCCGGTGGTCCCCGCGTACCCGTCGGCGGTGTGCGAAGTGCCGAACACCGAGAGGGTGTTGGCTTTGCCGGCCGCGCCGATGAGCAGGACCGCGAACACCAGGAAGACGAGGATCTCGAAGACGCCGAGGACGGTGCCGAAGCGGGCCGAAGCGCGCACCCCCAGATAGCCGGCGCACGCGATCACCACGGCTCCCGCCGCCGCCCACGGCCACCACAGGTCCGCCGGATACCCGGGCCACTCCGCGTGCAGCGTGCCCGCCGCCGTGAAGCCCAGTTGCAGGAGCAGCAGCGGTGGCCCCAGCATCTCCATGAAGACGTAGGCCCAGCCGACGAGGAAGCCGACGGCCGGGTGCAGGCCGCGCGCCGCGTACGTCGCCACCGAGCCCGCCGCGGGCAGCTCCCGGGCCAGTTCGGCCACACAGGAGGCGGTGAGCAGACAGGCCACGAGGGCGATGAGCACGGACAGCGGCAGGCTGCCGCCCGCGAAGGCGGCGCCGGCCGGGATCGACGCGGCCACCGCGGCGGCCGGCGCCATCGCCGTGACACTCTGGAACAGCACGTCGCGCAGACCGATGGCGTCACGCCGCAGCGTCCCGGCCGTCTTCCCGTGCATGTGTCCCCCTGCTGCTTGTCAGTCCGCTGCCATCCGTCGCCCGTGCCTGTTTCCGGTGTGTGCGGGCGTCCGCACGGACATGACGGTCCGTCGGCTGCGCCTCGCGTGAATCACGGTACGGCGCCGGGTGGTTGGGCAGAAGGGTCCGCCACGGTTCTGTGGGCGACGCATGGCCTGTGGATAACTCGGCCACTCGAACGGGTGATACGGGACGGCGAGCGAGGCGGGGCTCGGGCCGGTGCCCCGGCTGTTCCTGCTGCCTACGCTGTCTCTGACGTACACACCGGTCCCGGCCGCCTACGACGCCGGGTTCCAACCTCGTACGGCAGGGTCAGGAACGCTCCGCCACGACCGCCGGATCGTCCAGCACCGCGCGCACGATCGAGTGCGCGGCGCCCAGCAGCGGGCCCTGCGGACCCAGCGGAGAGACCGTCACCGGGCACGCCGGTCCCGCCGAACGGCCCGTCAGCTCGGTCTCCAGCGACGGCAGCAGCCAGGGCGAGAGGCCGGCCAGGGCACCGCCCAGGACCACCGTCTCCGGATCGAGCAGGTTCACCGCGCCGGTCAGGGCGATGCCCAGCGCCGTACCGGCGTCCCGGAGCGCGGCCCGCACAGCCTCGTCGCCCGCCTCGGCGCGCTCCGCGAGCAGGCCCACCAGATCCTCGCGCGGCTCCAGTCCGGCCGCCCGCCGCACCGCTTCCTCACCCGCGTACTGCTCCAGACAGCCCCGGCCGCCGCACCCGCACGCGGGGCCGTCGGGCCGTACCGGCACATGGCCCAGCTCGCCCGCGAACCCCCGGTTCCCGCGCAGCAGCCGGCCGTCCACGACGACCGCGGCACCGATGCCGATCTCGGCCGACACATGCAGGAAGTCACCGGGAGGCCCGGCGCCGAGCCACAGCTCGGCCAGCGCGCCGAAGTTGGCCTCGTTGTCCACGGAGAGCGGCCAGCCGCCGGGCAGCAGGGCGCCGAGGTCGGTGTCCTGCCAGTCGAGGTTCGGGGCCCGTACGACCGTCCGTCCGTCCCTGGCCACCAGGCCGGGCACGGCGACCGCGAGCCCGGCGGGCCACAGTTCCGCCCGCTCGGCCTCCGCGACCACCTGGCGGATCAGCGCGGTCAGGTCCTCGGTCACCGGTCCGGCAGCCCGGCCCCGGTTGGCGCAGCGCCGGACCGCTCGCGCGCGGACCTCGCCGCGCAGGTCGACCGCGCACACGGCGAGATGATCGACGCCGATCTCCGCGCCGATCCCGGCCGGACCCCTGCCGCTCACCGCGAGCGCCGACCCGGGCCGGCCGACGCGGCCCGGCCGTTCAGGACCCAGTTCCTCCAGCAGGCCCCAGCGGATCAGCTCGTCCACCAGGGTCGAGACCGCCGCACGCGTCAGACCGATCCGGCTGGCCACCGCCGCGCGCGACAGCGAACCCGCCGCGCTGACGGCGTGCATCACCCGGGCGAGGTTGCGCCGGCGCATGCCCTGCTGGGTGTCCGGCAGGGCACGCCCGGTGCCCGGCGAGCGCCCCTCGTGCAGCGGTGGGGTCATGCCTGCGTCAATCCTCGGTGTCCGCCGTCCGGGTGTGGGCGGCCTGGTCAGTGGGTCTCGGCCTCCCGCTCCAGCAGCGGGGCCGCGTCGGAGAGTACCCCGGTGATCCGGTCCAGCGTCGAGCGGTCCCGCTCCACGGCCTCCAGCACCGGGCCCGCGGCCGTGTTCCAGCGGCGGGCCACGGCCGCGGGATCCTCCCCGGTCAGCACGCCGGCCGCCTGCGCCGCCGCGCCGAGTGCGACGAGCTCCTTGGCCTGCGGGATCCGGACGGGCCGCCCGGAGAGCCGGCGCACGGTCTGCTGCCAGGCCGTGCCCCGGGCCCCGCCGCCGATCAGGAGCAGCGGGGTGCCGCGGTCGGCGTCCGCGTCGAGGACCAGGTCGAGGGCCCCGAGGAGCGCGTGCACCGCGCCGTCGTAGGCGGCCTGCAGCAGCTGGCCGGCGGTGGTGTCGTGGCGCAGCCCGTGCAGCACTCCGGAGGCGTGCGGCAGGTTCGGGGTGCGCTCGCCGTCCAGGTACGGCAGCAGGGTCACCGAGCCGCCGGATTCCACCGCCTCCCGGTCCAGGCCCAGCAGGGCCGCGACGCGGTCCACCGCGAGCGTGCAGTTCAGGGTGCAGGCCAGGGGCAGCCAGTCGCCGCGCGCGTCCGCGAAGCCCGCCACCGTGCCGGTCGGATCGGTGGGGCGGTGCTCGGAGACGGTGTAGACGGTGCCGGAGGTGCCGAGACTCAGCACCGGTGTGCCGGGCCGCAGCCCCAGACCGAGTGCCGCCGCCGCGTTGTCGCCGGTGCCGGGGGCCACCAGCGTGCCCTTGGCGAACGGCAGGCCGTGGCTGTCGCGGACGGTGCCGACCACCTCGCCGGGGCGCGCGACCCGGGGCAGCAGCGCCGGGTCCAGCCCGATGTGCGCGAGGGTCTCCTCGTCGTACGCCTCGGTGCCGGACGCCCACCAGCCGGTGCCGGAGGCGTCGCCGCGGTCCGTCGTGCCCAGCCCGGTCAGGCGCTCGGTGAGGTAGTCGTGGGGAAGCCGTACCGCCCTGGTCGCGCGGACCGCCTCCGGCTCGTGCTCGGCGAGCCACGCCCACTTGGCGGCCGTGAAGGACGCGCCGGGCACGCTGCCGGTGCGCTCTGCCCAGGCCTTCGGTCCGCCCAGTTCCTCCACGAGGCGCCGGGCCTGCGGTGCGGAGCGGACATCGTTCCAGAGCAGTGCCGGACGCACCGGCTCACCGTGCTCGTCCAGGGTGACCAGGCCGTGCTGCTGGCCGCCGATCGACACGGCCGCCGCCTCGTGCGCCGGTTCGCCGCACTGGTCCAGCGCCGCACAGAGCGCGTCCCACCACTGGCGCGGATCACTCTCGCGGCCCGCCCCGGTGGTCACGGTGTGCGACGCCTGGCCACTGGCCACGACCCGGCCGGTCGACACGTCGACCACGAGTGCCTTCGTGGACTGGGTGGACGTGTCCACCCCGACGACGAGCGGACCCTCGGCTGCTGACATCGGGCTCTCCCTCTTCCGCGGCTCCGCGGCGTATGCGGTGGCTGTCGAAGACACCTTGCTGGGAAAACACACGTCGTCTCTTCCCACCGGTGCGTCCGCATACTAATTTGTAAACGGCCATGACGAAATACTCGCACGCAACAAGGAGCCGTGGCATGAGCTACCAGCCCACCCCCGAGGACAAGTTCACCTTCGGCTTGTGGACCGTCGGCTGGCAGGGAAGGGACCCGTTCGGCGACGCCACCCGCCGCGCCCTCGACCCGGTCGAGACGGTGCAGCGCCTGGCGGAACTCGGCGCCCACGGAGTGACCTTCCACGACGACGACCTGATTCCCTTCGGCTCCTCGGAGGCCGAGCGTGAGTCGCACATCAAGCGGTTCCGGCAGGCCCTGGACGCCACCGGCATGACTGTCCCGATGGCCACCACGAACCTGTTCACGCACCCCGTCTTCAAGGACGGCGCGTTCACCGCCAACGACCGTGACGTGCGCCGTTACGCCCTGCGCAAGACCATCCGCAACATCGACCTGGCGGCCGAACTGGGCGCGAAGACGTACGTCGCCTGGGGCGGTCGCGAGGGCGCCGAGTCCGGGGCCGCCAAGGACGTACGCGCCGCCCTGGACCGTATGAAGGAGGCCTTCGACCTGCTCGCGGAGTACGTCACCTCCCAGGGCTACGACCTCCGCTTCGCGATCGAGCCCAAGCCGAACGAGCCCCGCGGCGACATCCTGCTGCCCACCGTCGGCCACGCGCTGGCGTTCATCGAGCGCCTGGAGCGGCCCGAGCTGTTCGGCGTCAACCCGGAGGTCGGCCACGAGCAGATGGCCGGCCTGAACTTCCCGCACGGCATCGCGCAGGCCCTGTGGGCGGGCAAGCTCTTCCACATCGACCTCAACGGCCAGTCCGGCATCAAGTACGACCAGGATCTGCGTTTCGGCGCCGGTGACCTGCGGGCCGCCTTCTGGCTCGTCGACCTCCTGGAGAGCGCCGGTTACGAAGGGCCCCGCCACTTCGACTTCAAGCCGCCGCGGACCGAGGACCTGGACGGCGTCTGGGCGTCGGCCGCGGGCTGCATGCGCAACTACCTCATCCTCAAGGAGCGCTCCGCCGCCTTCCGGGCCGACCCGGAGGTGCAGGAGGCGCTGCGCGCGTCGCGGCTGGACCAGCTGGCCCAGCCGACCGCGGCCGACGGCGTCCAGGGTCTGCTCGCCGACCGGGCGGCCTTCGAGGACTTCGACGTGGACGCGGTCGCCGCGCGCGGCATGGGCTTCGAACGCCTCGACCAGCTCGCGATGGACCACCTGCTGGGGGCGCGCGGCTGACCGGCACGCGCGCGTGCGGCCCATCCCTCCCACGCGGCGGCCGGACCGGGCCGCTCCGGGCTTCCCGGACGGCCCGGTCCGGGAGGGCCCGGCCCGTGAGGGCCCGGTGCCGGGTTCCGGCGGCACATGGTGTGCCATCGGTGCCCGGCCCCCCGGTGTCCGACGGGCCGGCGGCTCAGCCCGTCGGGCACCTCACAGCTGCTCGGGCAGACGTACGTACACCACGGTCGTCCGCACCCCGCTGTCGACCAGCCTGCCCTGGGCGTCGAACGCGCCCGCCCCGTCGGTCATCCCGAAGTCGTTGTCGTTGACGAGCGCGAGCGTGTCGTGATCCACCCGCGCGATGCCCTCGATCTTCCCGGGCACTCCCGCCACCTTGCCCAGGTCCACCACGAGCCGCTTGGACAGCACCGGCACCCCCGAGGCCGCCGGATCGTCGAACTGCTCCAGCGACGGAGACGTGGTGTCGTCGTCCCACCGGCCGCCGAGGATGTCCGATCCGCGCCCCAGCCTGACCAGGTGCAGCCGGGCCGCCTTGTCCGTGCGCTCCTCGACGAGCAGCCGGTCGCGGCCGACCGCCACCACCGACGAGATCTTCAGTTCGGAGGTGTCGTCCTCGCCCGGATCGACCACGTCGACCGGGTCGAAACGGTAGGCGTACTCGGCCGTGACGGCCTTCTGCCGCGGGGAGAAACGCAGCAGGCGGGTGGTGCGGGAAGCGTCGCCGGCATCCGCGTCGGGCAGCGGGAGCGGGCTCTGCAGGGCCATCACGAGATCACCGCCGGGAAGCTGCGCCAGCCCCTCGAAACCGCGGTTGATCTTGCGGTGCAGCAGGATGGACGGCAGCGCCTCCACCACCGGGTAGTCCGCCCCCGTCAGCCCGAGCCCCTTGGGCACATAGCGGGCGAGGACCCTCCCGCGCGCGGAGACGTGCACGAGGGACGGGCCGTACTCGTCCACGAGCCAGAAGCTGCCGTCTCCGGCCCGGACGAGCCCTTCGGTGTCCAGCCCGTTCGGGTCGTAGGGAAGCGGCGTCCCGGCGTCGTAGGTGTACGGCGCCTCGTCCCGGCTCTTCTGGTTCGGCAGCCCGGTGACGGCCTTCCCGGAAGAGGTGGTGACCGGTATCGCGTCGAGGACCCGCACCGTCCTGCCGGATATCCGGATCTTCACGATCGCGGGATCGAAGCCCGGCACCGGGAAGGTGCGGCGCTTCTTGCCGTCCACCTTGATCTGGCCGTTGGGGCCGCGGTCGGTCACCGTCCAGTACTCGCCCTCGCGGCCCGCCGGATAGATGTCGCTGCCGATGCCGCCGAGCTTCACCCCGCGGTCGTCGGCCACGCTGCCGGGCAGCAGCGCGTTGCTGAACGCGCCGAGCGGGATCTCGCCCAGCGTCGCCGTGCGGACGACACGGGCCTGCCCGGACGGCGCCGCCGTAGCCGTCCCCGTGGCCGCGAGGACGGCGGCCAGAGTCAGCGGCAGGGCCGTGGCAAGGGAACGGTGGACACGGCGCCGGCCTGTGGCACGCGGGGACATCGGGCCTCCTGGGAGACGAAAGCGTTGACTGCGGCCACGATTGGTCTCCCGGAGGAACACCGCACTACCAGGGCGTGAACGACCGTCGTCCACCACTCGTCGGAACGCAGCTCTACGGCGTGACGGTTCCCGGTCGTCCAGGGCCGCTGCGACTCGACGACGGGCTGGCCGAAAGTGGTGGCACGGTGGCGCGTTCGTGACGTGCGTGAAAAGCGCACACCTGTTCCTCTGTTCACCGGAACGGAGATGCGTGCGCCCCGAGGGCGCAGATCCGGCGGATGACCGGCGGCAAGGCCGCCGGGAGATCGGGAAACCGGCGATGAGCCGCGGCCGCAGTCGGCACGATGAGCACATGGGTCATGGAGAAGTGAGTCCGGACCGGATGCGGCCGATCGTGATCAGGTATCCGGAGGATCCGGTGGAGGCGGTCATGGAGGCCGACGCGCTCGACGCCACGCTGGACGCGAAGACGCTGCTGGTGCGGGGCCCGCTGTTCGGCGTGGCCGCACAGGAACCGGGGGAGGAGCCGCGGTGGCGGGTGATGGTCCCGGTGGACGCCGACTGTCCGCAGCAGGCCCGCGACAGCCTCCACTCCTTGTTCTGGTTCCGGGCGAGGGACGACGCCCAGAACAGGGCCGAACGGCGTGATCTGCTGACGGCGGTCACCCGCCTGGAGACCGAACGCGTCGACGAGCTGACCGTGCTCGGGACCCGCTACCGGGTGGTGCGTGCCGAGGAGTACACCGGGCTGGGGCAGAACGGCATCGAGCAGCCCCGGCCGACCGACCCCGAGCCCGCCGTCCCGAACTGGGACCACCGCTACAGCGATCCGCAGATCGACGTGGACCTGGTGCTGGACCCCGACGCCCCGATCACGCCCGTCCAGGCCGCGGAACGGCTGGCACTGCGCGGCCTGGGCTACGCCGGACCGCGGTTCCCCGAGGACGTCGTCGACGACTCCCGGCGGGCGCTGACGACCCACCCCGACGTGCTGCTGCTCCCCGCGGTGTTCAGGGTCGTGGGGAAGGACGGCCCCGGATGGAAGGTGGAGAGCGGTCTGCGCGCCACCGCGCATGACGCCCGCAAGTCGCTGGACCTCGCCCTGACCTGGTCCCAGCCGCGCCGACGGCGCCTGATCGCCTGGGACGCCGGCGGTGACGTCAACGCCCGCACGGTGGTCGCGCGAGGCACCGACAGCGCGACGGCCGAGGAACTGACCGAGTATGTCCGGGCCGCCGACCGGCTCCGGGCCGAACGCGCCAACCAGGTCGAGGCCCGGGGCACGGTCTACCACATCTGCCGCGCCCGCCGGTTGCTGCGCTGGGGTCCCGACGGGCCCGAGGGGCCCCGTCCGTCCGACACCGAGAGCCACCCTCCCGAGCGGGTGCGCCCCCGCATCGACGAGGACGGCAACGTCCGCTACGACGAAGAGGACGACGACATCTGAGCGCGCTGCCGGCTCGCGCGCCGCGAGCAGCCCGGTCCGAACCGCTCAGCGACCTTCCGGCCGCTGCCCCGGGAGGCGGCTTTCCGCCCCCCGCCCCATGAGGCGCGGCGGTCGTGGAAGTCCCGTCGGTCGGAGAGTTCGCGGGAGGCCAGGACGGCGTGGTCCGGGCGCGGCGCTTACGACGGCCGTACGGCCATCTTTTCGAGCGCCTCCAGCAGACCCGGAAGTTCCGGCCCCCGGCCCACCGGCAGGACCTCGCCCGGTTCGTCGTCGAGCAGGACGAACGCGATGTCGTCGGTACGCGCCACGAGCGACCAGCCGGGGCCGTCGGCGCGCAGCGTGCGGGCCTCGCCCGGGGCGAACGACGAGCGCACCCGGCCGAGCGGCGGCGGAGAGGCGACGTAGGCGCGCGCCTCCGCGAGCACCCGGCGCACCCCGGCGTGACCGCCGGTCGCGAGGCGACCCTCGCCCTCCTGAGCGGTCGGCGTCACCTCTTGGGCGGTCCGAGCCGCCGTCGTCTGGTCGCCGGGCACCAGGAATTCCGCGTCGTTGATCTGCTCCCGCCAGGCCGTCCACTGCAACGCGATCTCGTCGGCGCCCAGACGGCGCTGCGCCGCTCCCCAGGAGCCGGTGTCCGGCGGGCTCAGCGCCGGCCGGTCCGCCGTCTCGGCAGGCGGATCGTGCGGGGCGGGCACACCGGGTGCGGCGACGGCGACGGCCAGCGGCCACCCCGGCAGGGCGGTCACGACCGCGCGTTCGTCGGGCGACAGCTCGTACTCCATGCCGCAGTCCCAGGACGCGATCGCCACGGCGACCAGCGAGACGTCGTCGATGACGACCGTCCAGCGGGCGCCCTCGCCGTCCTGGCCCAGCACCAGGCCGTACCCGTCGGCGAGCGGCGGCAGGTCCAGCGCCGCGCAGGCCTCCGGATAGTCGTCGCCCAGCACGCTCGGGAACTGCGCCGGTGTCAGCAGCACCGCTGTCAGCACATACAGCGCATCGTCCGTGGCGGCGACGGCCACATCATCTGTCCCGGCCATCCCTGCCTCCCCAGTGGTTCGTCCATCGGCGCGCACCCTAGTGGGAGCGGAAGCCGGTTGTCACGACTCCGCACCCCGCACGGAGCTGCGGGATTCCTCCTGGAAGGGGAGGAAACGGACTCCTACGGAGAAGGGAGTTCCGCTCAGGCCGCGGGCAGCCCGAGCAGGTCGCGGGCCACCGCGCCGGGTGACTGGCCGCGCTCCCGGGCCAGCACGACGACCGCCCGGCAGGCCAGTTCACTCACCCCGAAGGACAGCGCCTCCGGCGACACCCAGGCAGCCGCCTCCTCGATCCGGTCCTGGTCGTCCTCCGCCTGGGCGGCCACATACACGGCCGCCGCCTCGAACAGGTTGTGCGCACGCTTTTCCGGTGCGTCCGCCGTCCTGTGGTGCGCGGAAGAGCGAAGCCTGCCGGCGTACCGGCGGATCATGTCGAACACGTGGATCATCCCTTCCTGGACGAGATCAGTGATGATCACTCATCTGCTCCCTCCAACGTAGGGTTCGAGTTCCGGCGGCAGAAGAGGCGGGGACGCGGTGAAGCGCGCCCACTGGCCCCGTGTCGAGTACGGCGGCACTCGTCCCGCTCGATGAACCGTTACTGCGTGCGTTCCGTGACCCGAAGCCCGGGGCGGCACCGCAACGTCTTAGCGGCCGGCCCCGTCGAGTGACGCCAGCGTGTCGCGCAGCCAGGCCAGTTCCGCCCGGCTCGTGGCACGCGCGATGGTGAGGACGCCCCTGCGGAACGGGTCGTCCAGTTCCTCGGCGCTCAGCGGCCGGTCACCTTCGTAGAAGAAGCTCGCCGGCTCCTCCAGGAAGGCCAGCCGGCGCCGCAGCACGGCCGCCTGCGCGGCGGGGTCCGCCAGGTGCCGCAGGAACGCGAGCAGCGTGAACCAGTGGTTCTCGTCGGTGATCTCGCGCTGGGCCGGCTCGGCGAGCCTGCGCCTCAGTTCGCGCCGGCCCTCCTCGGTCAGCCTCAGCACATGGCGCGGCGCGGCCACGGTGCCGGGCTCCGGTGTCCGCACCAGCAGGCCCGCCTTCTCCAGCCGCTTGATCGCCGGGTACAGCGTGCTCTCGGCGACGGGGCGCACATGGCCGGTGAGTGCCGCGATGTGACGACGCAGGACGTAACCGTGCAGCGGCGCGTCGTACAGGAATCCCAGGAGGGCGAGTTCGAGCATGGCCGCATTCTCCCGCAGTACACCGCTCTTCCGGTACATCTTTCACGTCATACATCGAGTGCGAGGTATGGTGGGATCGGTCAATGCGAGGAGGGGAACATGCGGCAGGCCGCGTTCGACGGCGGGGGCAGCCACATCCGGTGGACCGAGGTGCCCGGCGCGGAGCCCGCCCGGGTGTACCTGCACGGGCTCGGAGCGGCGTCCGCCGTGTATCACGCGCATATCGCCGCCCGTCCCGAACTCGCCGGGCGCCGCAGCCTCTTCGTGGACCTTCCCGGACACGGCACGAGCGACCGGCCGCAGGACTTCGGGTACGCACTGGACGACCACGCCCAAGCGGTCGCCGTCGCGCTGGACGCTGCCGGAGTCACGGGCGCCGAACTGCTCGGGCACAGCATGGGCGGCGCCGTGGCCATCGTCCTCGCCCACCGGCGGCCCGACCTCGTGTCCCGTCTGGTCCTGACGGAGGCCAACCTGGACGCCTTTCCGCCGCCTGCGGCCGGCAGCAGCGAAATCGCCGCCTACGGAGAGGACGATTTCGTGGAGAGGGGGCACGCGCGCGTGCTGGACACCGTCGGCCCGCTGTGGGCGGCCACCATGCGGCTGGCCGATCCGCGCGCCCTGCACCGCAGCGCCGTCGGCCTGCGGCGGGGCTCCAGCCCCGTGATGCGTATGCTTCTGGAGGGGCTGCCCGTCGACCGGGTCTACCTCCAGGGCGAGCACAGCGGCGAACTGGCGGGCCGGGAGGGTCTGGAAGCCGCCGGGGTGCGCGTGGTGACGGTGCCCGGCGCCGGACACAACGTCATGTTCGACAACCCCGACGCCTTCGTCGCGGCCGTCACCGGAACGGACTGATTCCGCGCGACGCTCAGTCCTCGCGCACCGCGACCGCGAGGAAACGGGAGTCCTCGTCCACGTACGACGTCATGCGCCAGCCCGAACGGGCCAGCACCGGCCGGAGATTGTCCTCGGCCCGCAGGTCGTCGGGCGTGATCCGGCGGCCCTGACGCGCGGCCAGGGCCGCCCGGCCGATCGGATGGAACAACGCCAGCGTGCCGCCCCGCCGTACACCACGGGCCAGCTCCCGCAGGTTGTCCACCGGGCGCGGCAGATGCGCGATCAGCCCGGCCGCGAACACGGCGTCCAGACATCCCGGACGCAACGGCAGCGCGGAGACGTCCGCGAGCAGCAGCCGCCCCTCGCGGTGCCGGCCGGCCCGTATGGCGGCCTGGAGCATCGCCGGGGTCAGATCGGCGCCCAGGACCACGCCGGAAGGACCCACGGCGGCCCGCAGCGGCGGCAGGGCCCGACCCGTGCCGCAGCCCGCGTCGAGCACCCGATCCCCCTCGCGCAGTCCGAGGCCGGCCACGGCGGCGGCATAGGCAGGGCCGTCGTCCGGGAACCGGCTGTCCCAGTCGGAGGCCCTGGCGGTGAAGAACTCCTGGACATGTGTGTGGTCGTCACTCATGCCCGCATGATTCCTCACCGTCACCAGACGCGTCTGCGCCCCCACTCGCCCTGCGCCGTCGGCGCTGACACGGGATCAGGCCGCGAGGTCCCGCACCGCCACCACGTTCTCGACGCTGACGCGGACCAGGAGTTCACCCGGTACACCGTTGCGGGCGCCGTACTCCTCGGCACGCTCCTCGCCCATGTACCGGGCGGCGATCCGGGTGGCCCAGCGACGGACTTCGGCCAGATCCTCGGAGAGCCGGGCCCGGCCGCTCAGCACCACGAAGTGGAACGGCGGACGGTCGTCGTCCACGCACAGGGCGACCCGGCCGTCACGGGCGAGATTGCGCCCCTTCACCGTGTCCTTGCCGGTGTTGAACACCACCTCGTCCCCGTCGAGCAGGAACCAGATCGGGGCCACATGAGGGCTCCCGTCGGCGCGGACGGTGGACAGCTTGCCGGTGCGGGTGCCGTCCGAGACGAACGCCCGCCATTCCTCATCGGTCATCTTCTCTGCCATGCGCCCATCCTGCTTGCCCGCGCGCCGGTCGTGGGGAAGGCTGGCGGTGAGTTCCTCCAGCCAGGGGGAGACATCACACGGGGAGATGGACATGGCGCAGAACCAGGGCCTCGGCTGGCTCCTGGACGATCTGACCGAGCGGGTGGACCACGTCCGCCATGCGCTCGTCCTGTCGAACGACGGACTGGTCACCGCGGCGAGCACGGGCCTGCGCCGCGAGGACGCCGAGCATCTGGCCGCCGTGGCCTCCGGGCTGCACAGCCTGGCCAAGGGCTCGGGACGCCACTTCGGCGCGGGACGGGTACGCCAGACGATGATCGAGTACGACGACGCCGTGCTGTTCGTGACCGCGGCCGGCACCGGCAGTTGTCTGTGCGTGCTCAGCGGCGCGGAGGCCGACATCGGCCAGATCGCCTACGAGATGACCCTGCTCGTCAACCGGGTCGGCGAACACCTCGGCGTCGACGCCCGACAACCCGAGCGAACTCGAATAGCAGACGCCTGACCTGGGGCTTTTCTCGCCCCGTGGAGTTATCCACAGGCCCCGCCACGGCAGGTCAGGAAATGGCTACGGTGGGTGCACGGCGAACGCGCAGGGCGTGAGCCAGGACTCCGCGGGGGAGTACGACCATGTCGACGAGCACCTTCGATCCGGCCCGCACCAGCGCTCCGGTCCACGGCAGTACGTGTACACCGAGTCGTGCGGCTCGCGAACTGGGGCTCAAGCCGGGCGAGTTCGATCTCGCCGTGCGGCTCGGCCACATCCGGACCGTGCCCGACGAAGGCGGGGGAGGGGGCCGCCGGGTGGACCGCGCGGAGATCGGCCGTCTCCGCGCCCAGGACGGCTTCCCCGAGTCCCTGCTCGGACGGGTCCGGGTCGTGGGCACGGCGGAGGGGTCCGCCCTCTTGGAGATTCCGGCCGCCAGGTTCACCAGGCTCGCCCGGCTGGGCCTGATCGTGCCCGTCAAGTTCTACCTCAACCGATACCGGGCCGTGGTCTGGCTCTATCTGGTCGAAGAACTACGCCAGTTCGCGACCGGACCGGAGAACACGCGCCTGCTCAAGGGGCGTACGCCCGAGACGCTGCGAGGCCAGCTCGCGGCGGGAGTGGACCTGCGCGCACGCAACTGGCGCGGACGCCACCTGGGCTTCCTGCTGCGGCAGGCCGGCGACCCGTGGGCCCGCGCCGGGGCCGTGGCAGCGCTCCTCGCACCCGCCGAGGTCGCCGACATCGTCAAGGACCCTCACGAGCGGGCGCGTGTGAACCGGTTCCGGCCCAGCCCGCCCGGGCGCGGCGCTCCCGATTCACCTGCCGCGCACATCGCCGAGCAGCTCATGACGGCGCAGGACGGGGACGAGATCGACTGGCTGCGCAGCGAACTGGCACGAGCGGTCGAGGAAGCCCGCGGTACCTCACCCGCCCCGCACCCGGCCCACCGTCTCAACCCGCGCCCGGCCACCCCCGTCGCGCACCCGATCTCCCACCTCGTCCCGCCCCCGGCCGCCCGCCTTGCCCCGCGCGCGGCCGTCCGCCTCGTCCGGCATCCGGCCGGCCGCCTCATCCCGCGCCCGGCAGCCCGTCTCCGCCCGGTGGCGATCCGCGCGGCCGCGCGCCCCATTGCCCCGATGGCCCGCACGGTCACCGGGGCCACGCGGGAGACGCCGAAGCTGCCTCGGGCAGCGGCGGCGGCGTCGTCCGCACGGGCACCGCGGTTGCGGTCTCCGTTGCCGCCCCCAGGGCCGTCGCCGCTGCCGTCTCCGGAGCCGGCGGTGCTGCCACCCCCGGAATCGGCGGTGCGGCCGACGCCCCCGTCGGCCCGCCGAGGGCCTGAGCCGGCACGACCCGCTCCGCAGCGTCCGTCCCGCGGCCTGCGGGCCTGGCTGCGGCGCAGAAGCCCACGGTCCACGGCGCCCGCGCGGGGCTGAACCCCGGCCCGGCCCGTGCCCTCGGGTGCTACAGGGCCCGGAACAGACCTTCCTGGACGACCGAGACGAGCAGCCGCCCCTCGAGGTCGTAGATGCGCCCGCGGGCCAGCCCGCGCCCACCCGTGGCGATCGGGGACTCCTGGTCGTACAGGAACCACTCGTCCGCGCGGAAGGGCCGGTGGAACCACATGGCGTGGTCCAGCGAGGCCATGTCGAAGTTGCGCGGACCCCACAGCGGCTCCACGGGGATGCGGACCGCGTCCAGGAGGGTCATGTCACTGGCGTAGGTCAGCGCGCACGTGTGCACCAGGGGGTCGTCACCCAGTGGTCCCACCGCGCGCATCCACACGGCGCTGCGCGGCTCGGCGCCCTTGATCTCGTCGTCGTTCCAGCGCAGCCGGTCGACGTAGCGGATGTCGAAGGGCTGGCGGCGTGCCATCCGCTCCAACTGCTCGGGCAGCGTGCCCAGTTGCTTGCGGATCTCCTCGGAGACCGTCGGCAGCGACTCGGGGTGCGGTATCTCGCGGGCCGGCGGCAGCTGGTGCTCGAAAGGTCCTTCCTCAGGCTTGTGAAAGGAGGCGGTCAGATTGAAGATCGTGCGGCCCTGCTGCACGGCCGTGACCCGGCGCGTCGTGAAGGAGCGTCCGTCGCGGACCCGCTCCACCTGGTACACGATCGGCACGCCCGGTCGGCCCGGGCGCAGGAAGTACGCGTGCAGCGAGTGCACGGGGCGGTCGCCGTCCGTGGTGCGGCCGGCGGCGACCAGCGCCTGGCCGGCCACCTGGCCGCCGAAGACCCGCTGGATGGACTCCTGCGGGCTGCGGCCACGGAAGATGTTGACCTCGATCCGCTCCAGGTCGAGCAGGTCGACCAGGCTCTCGGCCGGATTCGTCATCGGTGGGTTTCTCCTTGGCTTGCCTCGGGCCGGGTACGGCTCACAGCTGGCCGACATCGGTGACACGGACGATCGCGCGGCCCTCGGCGTCGGAGGCCGCGAGGTCGACCTCCGCGCTGATGCCCCAGTCGTGGTCGCCGTTCGGGTCGTCGAAGATCTGGCGGACGCGCCAGAGGCCGTTGTCCGGCTCCTCCTTGATGAGGAGCAGCTTGGGACCGCGGGCGTCGGGACCGGTGCCGAGGTCGTCGTACTCGTCCCAGTACTTGTCCATCGCCTCGCCCCACGCGTCGGCGTCCCAGCCGGACTCGGCGTCCAGCTCGCCGAGTTCCTCGACCTGGTCCAGGGCGGCCAGTTCCACGCGGCGGAACATGGCGTTGCGGACGAGGACGCGGAAGGCGCGGGCGTTGGTCGTGACCGGCTTGACCTCGTCGGCCTTCTCCCGGGCCTCCTCGGCGGTCATCACCTCCGGGTTGGCGAGCTGCTCCCACTCGTCCAGCAGGCTGGAGTCCACCTGGCGCACCATCTCGCCCAGCCACTCGATCAGGTCCTGGAGGTCCTCGGACTTCAGGTCGTCCGGGATGGTGTGGTCCAGGGTCTTGTAGGCGCTGGCGAGGTAACGCAGCACGATGCCCTCGGTGCGGGCCAGCTCGTAGAAGGAGACCAGCTCGGTGAAGGACATCGCCCGCTCGTACATGTCCCGGACCACCGACTTCGGCGACAGCGGGTGGTCGCCGACCCACGGGTGGCTCTTGCGGTAGGTGTCGTAGGCGTGGAAGAGGAGTTCCTCCAGCGGCTTCGGGTAGGTCACGTCCTGGAGGCGCTCCATGCGCTCCTCGTACTCGACGCCGTCCGCCTTCATCGCGGCCACTGCCTCACCGCGCGCCTTGTTCTGCTGCGCGACGAGGATCTGTCGCGGATCGTCCAGGGTCGACTCGACCACGGAGACCATGTCGAGGGCGTAGGACGGCGACTCGGGATCGAGGAGCTCGAACGAGGCCAGGGCGAACGTGGACAGCGGCTGGTTCAGGGCGAAGTCCTGCTGGAGGTCGACCGTGAGCCGGACGATGCGGCCCTCGGCGTCCGGCTTGTCGAGTTTCTCCACGATCCCGCCGTCCAGCAGCGAGCGGTAGATCGCGATGGCCCGGCGGATGTGCCGCAGCTGCTGCTTGCGCGGCTCGTGGTTGTCCTCCAGGAGGTGGCGCATCGCCTGGAAGGCGTTGCCCGGACGGGCGATCACCGACAGCAGCATCGTGTGCGTCACCCGGAAACGCGAGGTCAGCGGCTCCGGGTCCGACTCGATCAGCTTCTGGAAGGTGTTCTCCGTCCAGCCGACGAAGCCCTCCGGCGCTTTCTTGCGCACCACCTTGCGCCGCTTCTTCGGGTCGTCGCCCGCCTTCGCCAGCGCCTTCTCGTTCTCGATGACGTGCTCCGGCGCCTGTGCGACCACCAGCCCCGCGGTGTCGAAACCGGCGCGTCCGGCCCGGCCCGCGATCTGGTGGAACTCACGGGCCCGCAGGGTGCGCACCCGGCTGCCGTCGTACTTGGTCAGCGCCGTGAACAGCACGGTGCGGATGGGCACGTTGACCCCCACGCCGAGCGTGTCCGTGCCGCAGATGACCTTCAGCAGTCCGGCCTGGGCGAGTTTCTCCACCAGGCGCCGGTACTTGGGCAGCATGCCGGCGTGGTGCACACCGATGCCGTGCCGCACGTACCGGGAGAGGTTGCGGCCGAACTTGGTGGTGAAACGGAAGTTGCCGATCAGCTCGGCGATCTGGTCCTTCTCCTCACGCGAGCACATGTTGATGCTCATCAGCGCCTGCGCCCGCTCCACGGCCTGGGCCTGCGTGAAGTGGACGATGTACGCCGGGGCCTGCTTGGTCTCCAGCAGGTCGGTGAGCGTCTCGGTGAGCGGGGTCAGCTTGTACTCGTAGGACAGGGGCACCGGGCGCGTCGCCGAGCGGACCACCGAGGTGGGGCGGCCGGTGCGGCGGGCGAGATCCTTCTCGAAGAAGGACACATCGCCCAGCGTGGCCGACATCAGGATGAACTGCGCCTGGGGGAGTTCGAGCAGCGGGATCTGCCAGGCCCAGCCGCGGTCGCCCTCGGCGTAGAAGTGGAACTCGTCCATGACGACCTGGCCGACGTCCGCGTTCCTGCCGTCGCGCAGCGCGATCGACGCCAGCACCTCGGCGGTGCAGCAGATGACGGGCGCGTCGGCGTTCACGGAGGCGTCACCGGTGAGCATGCCGACGTTCTCGGTGCCGAACAGCTTGCACAGCTCGAAGAACTTCTCCGACACCAGGGCCTTGATGGGAGCCGTGTAGAAGGTGACCTCGTCCCGGGCCAGCGCGGCGAAGTGCGCACCTGCGGCGATCATGCTCTTGCCGGAACCGGTGGGTGTCGAAACGATCACGTTCGCCCCGGACACCGCCTCGATCAGCGCCTCCTCCTGGTGGGGATAGAGGGTGAGACCGCGCTCCTGGGCCCAGGTCTCGAAGGCTTCGTACAGGGCGTCGGGATCGGCGGTCGGCGGGAGCTGATCGATGAGGGTCACGCCCCCATCTTGCCTGGCCCACCGCCCGAGCGGGGAATCGGCTGCGAGTACGAAGATCACGACGGTTACGCTGTGTCGCCGGCGCGGCGCCGGCGCACCAGGACAACTGGACAGCGGCACACGAGGAATGGGGCGGGAAGCGGCCATGATGGGACCAGCACACTCACTGTCGGGGGCCGCGGCCTGGCTGGGCGTCGGAGCGGCCACCGCGGCGGCCGGACACCCGATGCCCTGGCCGGTCCTGCTGTGCGGCGCCCTGATCTGCGCCGGAGCCGCTCTCGCCCCCGACCTGGACCACAAGGCGGCCACCATCTCGCGGTCCTTCGGACCGGTCTCCCGCTGGATCTGCGAGATCGTGGACAAGCTGTCGTACGCCGTCTACAAGGCGACCAGGAAGCAGGGCGACCCGCGTCGCTCCGGCGGCCACCGCACACTGACGCACACCTGGGTCTGGGCGGTCCTGATAGGCGCCGGCTGCTCCGCCGCGGCGATCACCGGCGGCCGCTGGGCGGTGCTGGCGATCCTGTTCGTGCACATGGTGCTCGCGATCGAAGGTCTGCTGTGGCGGGCGGCGCGCGGCTCCAGCAGCGACGTCCTGGTCTGGCTGCTGGCGGCGACCAGCGCGTGGATCCTGGCGGGCGTGCTGGACAAGCCGGGCAACGGCTCCCACTGGCTGTTCACCGAGCCGGGGCAGGAGTACCTGTGGCTGGGACTGCCGATCGTGCTGGGCGCGCTGGTGCACGACATCGGGGACGCGCTGACCGTCTCGGGGTGCCCGATCCTGTGGCCGATCCCGGTGGGCCGCAAGCGCTGGTACCCGCTGGGGCCGCCGAAGGCGATCCGGTTCCGGGCGGGCAGCTGGGTCGAGCTGAGGGTGCTCATGCCGCTGTTCATGCTGCTCGGCGCCGTGGGCTGCGCGGCGGCCCTGAACGTCATCTGAGCGGGCCCGCGGCACCGGCTCGGGTTCCGGCCGGGCTCCCGGGACCAGGGTGTGGCCCGCTGTGGTCCTCGGCAGCGGGCCGTGACCCGGTGGCGAGCCCGGATTCAGGGCCCCTCGCCGGCCTCCGCTCCCGCGGTGCCGTACCGGCGCTCGAAGCGTGCGACGCGGCCCTCGGTGTCGACCGTGCGCGCCTTGCCCGTGTAGAAGGGGTGGCTCTCCGAGGAGATCTCCACGTCGACGACCGGGTAGGACCGGCCGTCGTCCCAATCGATGGTCTGCTCGCTTTGCGCGGTGGACCGGGTCAGGAAGGCGTAACCGGCGGCGCGGTCGCGGAAGACGACGGGGTGGTAGTCGGGGTGCTTGTCCTGCTGCATGGCGGCTCCTCGATAGGGGAGGTCGGTGCGGAGGCATCCGGATCACCAGGACCCGGCTCAGCCGGGGAGGGCCTCCTCGTCGACGATGTGCACCGCGGCCTCCTCGGCGGAAGCGGCGGCACCGTCGATACCGACATCGGTGGCGACCAGGGCGGGCTCCTCGTCCTCGTGCGCGCCCTCGTCGGGGGCCACGAGCCGGCCGGAGCGGAGGTGGCCGACCTCGTTGTCCAGCAGCTCGCCGTCCGTGCCGGCGCAGTCGCCGATCCCGTCACCGTCGGACGCGGCAAGATCGGGCAGCTCCTCGGCGAGCCGCTGGTCGAGGGTCTCGCCCGTCCGGCGTTCGGCCGCCGTCACCCCGATGTGTTCGACCGCCCACGGCCGCTCGGGAGGGGACCAGCCGCGGTCGAGCGGTTCGGCCAGACCGTCGAAGTCCAGTGTGTCCTCGACGTCGAGCACCCCCGTGTCCTCCGCTATCTCCGAGGGGTCGGGCTGGTAGACGTCGTCCCCCCATCCGTCGGCGCTGTCCACGACTACCTCCAGGTGGTGAGGACGGCCGGGTGCCGCCCCAGCGGGCGGCGGGCCGCCGGCACACGCGGCACGGGCGTCGCAGACCGCGAACCGGCTGGTTCCCGGGCGCGCCCCGAGCCGCTGCCGCTATCCAGCCTTCCACCCCCGCTCGGCACCGCGCAACGCCACGGGAGCGGGCGGCAGCGCCCGTCGCTGCGGCAGGGCCGGACACCGCTCACCGGGCGACGGCGCGCGGCGGGCGCAGGACCCGGACGGCCCCGGGGGCCGGCGCCCGGTGCCGCGGCGACCGGGGTGCCTCGCGCGACCGTGACGGGGCGCTCTGCCGTCACCGTGGCCGCCCGCTTTCCCGGAGCACCGGCCCCCGCCGGTGCGGGCGCCGGTGCGTCCGGTCGGTGCTCACCCGTGCCAGGACCGCCACAGCGCGGCGTAGGCACCGCCCGCCGCGACCAGCTCCTCATGGCTGCCCAGCTCGCTGATCCGGCCGTTCTCCACGACGGCGATCACGTCGGCGTCGTGGGCGGTGTGCAGCCGGTGGGCGATGGCCACCACCGTGCGGCCGTCGAGCACCCGCGCCAGGGAGCGTTCCAGATGGCGGGCGGCGCGCGGGTCGAGCAGCGAGGTCGCCTCGTCCAGGACCAGCGTGTGCGGATCGGCCAGCACCAGCCGGGCCAGCGCGATCTGCTGCGCCTGCGCCGGGGTGAGCGTGAGGCCGCCCGAGCCGACCTCGGTGTCCAGGCCGTCGTCCAGGGCCCGTGCCCAGCCGTCCGCGTCGACCGCGGCCAGGGCCGCCCACAGCTCGGCGTCCGTGGCGCCGGTGCGGGCCAGCAGCAGGTTGTCGCGCAGGGAGCCCACGAAGACGTGGTGCTCCTGGTTGACGAGGGCGACGTGCGAGCGGACGCGTTCGGCCGGCATGCGGGACAGCTCCGCACCGCCCAGGGTGACCCGGCCGTCCCGGGGCGCGTAGATCCCGGCGAGCAGCCGGCCCAGCGTGGACTTGCCCGCGCCGGACGGGCCGACCAGGGCCAGCCGGGTGCCCGGCGCGACCTGCAGGGAGACTTCGCGCAGCACGTCGGCGCCCTCCCGGTAGCCGAAGCGCACCCGGTCGGCGTGCACGGCCCGGCCCTCGGGGACCAGCGCCGCGTCCCCGGCGTCCGGCTCGATGTCCCGCACCCCGACCAGGCGGCCCAGCGACACCTGCGCGACCTGCACCTCGTCGTACCAGCGCAGGATCAGGTTCACCGGATCGACCAGCATCTGCGCGATCAGCGCGCCGGTGGTCAGCTGGCCCACGCCGATCCAGCCGTGCAGCACGAACACGCCGCCGGCCATCAGCACCGAGCCGAGCACGAGGAGATGGACGGTGTTGATGACGGGGAAGAGCACGGACCGCAGCCAGAGGGTGTAGCGCTCCCACGCGACCCAGCGCGCGATACGCAGCTCCGACAGGGCCACGCGGCGGACGCCGAGACGGTGCGCCTCGACGGTGTGGCCCGCGTCCACGGTCTCGGCGAGCGCGGCGGCGACGGCGGCGTATCCGGCGGCTTCCGAGCGGTAGCCGGCCGGCGCCCGTTTGAAGTACCAGCGGCAGCCGATCACCAGGACCGGCACGGCGAGCAGCACGGCGGCGGCCAGCGGCGGGGCGGTCACGACCAGCCCGCCGAGCAGCAGCAGGGCCCAGACGACACCGATGGCCAACTGCGGCACGGCCTCGCGCATGGCGTTGGCCAGCCGGTCGATGTCGGTGGTGATGCGGGAGAGAAGATCGCCGGTGCCCGCCCGCTCCAGCACGCCCGGCGGCAGCGCCACGGCCCGGACGAGGAAGTCCTCGCGCAGGTCGGCCAGCATCCGTTCGCCGAGCATCGCGCCCCGCAGCCGCACCTGCCACACGAACACGGCCTGCACGGCCAGTGCCAGCGCGAACAGCCCGGCGGTCAGACCCAGGTGCAGTTCCCGGGCCTCGTCCGACACCCGCTCGACCAGGCCGCCGAGCAGGTACGGGCCCGCCATGGACGCCACCACGGCCACCGTGTTGACGGCGATCAGCAGCAGGAACGCCCGGCGGTGCCGGCGGAACAGCTCGGTGACGTAGGCGCGTACGGTCGCCGCGGCGCCGACGGGCAGGGTGTCGGCGGTCGTCGGGGCCGCCGGGTCGTACGCCGGCGGCGCAACGCCGATCATGCGCTCTCCTCGATCTCTTCCAGCTCCTGGAGGGCGTCCAGCAGCATGCCGTCGTCGGCCGTTTCCTCGTCGGTCTCCCGGGTCACCACGGCCCGGTACCGCGGCTCGCCGTCGAGCAGTTCGCGGTGCACGCCGACCGCCACGACCTCGCCCGCGTGCACCAGGGCGACCCGGTCGGCCCGGTCGAGCAGCAGCGGGGAGGAGGTGAACACCACGGTCGTGCGTCCCGAGCGCAGACGGCGCAGACCGTCCGCAATCCCGGCCTCGGTGTGCGAGTCGACGGCGGAGGTCGGCTCGTCCAGCACCAGCACCTCCGGGTCGGCGATCAGCGACCTGGCGAGGGCCAGCCGCTGGCGCTGTCCGCCGGACAGGGAGCGTCCGCGTTCGGTGATCCGGGTCTCCAGCGGATCGGTGGCGTCCAGTGAGCCCTGCACCAGCGCGTCCAGCACGTCCTCGCACCGCGCCGCCGCCAGCGCGTCCGCGGCCCGCACGGCACCGGAGGAGGGCACGTCGAGCAGGTCGCGCAGGGTGCCGGACAGCAGCACGGGGTCCTTGTCCTGGACCAGGACGGCGGTCCGGGCGGTGGCGAGGGGCAGTTCGTCCAGCGGCACCCCGCCGAGAAGCACCGACCGGTCCGGTTCCGCCGGATGGCCGCCCAGCCGCTCGGCCAGTTCGCCCGCCGCGTCCGGGTCGCCGCACACCACGGCGGTGAACCGGCCGGCGGGAGCGAGCAGACCGGTCATGGGGTCGTACAGGTCACCGCCCGGCACCTCGGCGCCGCGGGTGCCGGCCGTGGCCGTGGACCGCTCCAGCGCCAGCACGCGCGCGGCGCGTGTGGCCGACGGGCGCGAGAAGGAGTAGGCCATGGCGATCTCCTCGAAGTGCCGCAGCGGGTAGTTGAGGACCATGACCGCGCTGTAGACGGTGACGAGTTCGCCGACGCTGATCCGGCCCTGGCGGGCCAGTCCGATGCCGTGCCAGACCACCACGATCAGCAGCAGTCCGGGCAGCAGCACCTGCACGGCGGAGACCAGCGACCACATCCGGGCGCTGCGCACGGCGGCGTGCCGTACCTCCTGGGAGGCCCGGCTGTAGCGGTCGAGGAACAGTTCTTCGCCGCCGATGCCGCGCAGCACGCGCAGCCCGGCGACCGTGTCCGAGGCCAGTTCGGTGGCCCGGCCCGCCTTCTCGCGCTGCACATCGGCGCGGCGCGTCGCCCGGGGCAGCAGCGGCAGCACGGCGAGCGCCACGACGGGCAGGCCCACGGCGACGGTCACGCCGAGCGCGGGCTGGTACACGACCAGGCCGACGCCGACGACCAGCACCGTCACGGCGGCGGCGGTGAAGCGGGAGACCGCCTCGACGAACCAGCCGATCTTCTCCACGTCGGCGGTGGAGACGGCCACCACCTCACCGGCGGCCACCCGCCGGGTCAGGGCGGAACCCAGCTCGGCGGCTTTGCGCGCCAGCAACTGCTGGAGGCGGGCCGCGGCGGTGATCCAGTTGGTGACGGCGGTCCGGTGCAGGAAGGTGTCGCCGACGGCGATACCCGTCCCGCACACCAGCATCAGAGCACCCGTCAGGGCGAGCCGGGTGCCGGACCGGTCGACGGCCGCCTGTACGGCGAGACCGACGCAGAAGGGCAGGGCGGAGACGGAGACGAAGTGGAGCAGTCCCCAGGCGAGCGACTTCAGTTGCCCGCCCAGTTGGTTGCGCCAGAGCCACCACAGGAATCGGGGGCCCGAACGCACGTCGGGCACGCCCGGGTCGGGATACGGAAGGTCTTGAATCTGCATGACGTCCCAGTGGCTCGTGTCAGGGCAGGGAGGAGAAGGAACGGGGGAACGGGGAAATGGGGGAGAACGGGAGGAAATGGCAGGGGATGGGAGGGGAGGGCGGGAGTCCGCGGCGAGCGGCAGCAAGCCGTGAAAGGTTCGCGTCGCGGAGCGGGGATTTCAAACAGTTTTTCTCGGCGCCCCGCGCGATCCGCCGCGTTCCGGCCAGGACTTCTCCGTCCTTTCCCGCAGCTCCGTGGCCCGGCCGAGGCGGGGCGTGGTGGCACTCTGGGCGGATGCCCATCGACAACGCACGGCGTGCGGCGGTCGCGGTGGCGGCCTGCGCCGTCCTCCTCACGACGCTCGCCGCCTGCGGCACCGCCGCCCACGGTCCCGTCCCCCGGGGCGTCCAGGGTGCCCACGGCCGGACGGCACCCGCACCCACGGCCGGCCCGACCCGCGTCCCGGGGATCGGCGACCGCCTGTACCGGCGGATCCCGGCCGGCTCCCGGCAGGTCGTGGCCGTGTACGGCGAGGGCCGGGACTCGGCCGGCTCCCGGCTCGTGCTGTACACCCGGCGGGGCACGCGGTGGCGGGAGGTGCGCGCGTGGCCCGCCCACAACGGCCGCGCCGGATGGACCGCCCGTCACCGCGAGGGCGACCAGCGTTCCCCGGTCGGCGTGTTCACCCTCACCGACGCGGGCGGGGTCCTCCCCGCCCCGGGCACCAGGCTGCCCTACGACCACGACGCGGCGGCCTACGCGCCCCCGGCCGGCTGGGACCGGGCGCACCAGCACGACTTTGACCACGTCATCGCCATCGACTACAACCGCCGCAGGGGCACCCCGCCGCGCGACGCCACCCGCCCCTGGGGAGAGGACAGAGGTGGCGGCATCTGGCTGCACCTGGACCACGGCAGCGGCACCTCGGCCTGCGTCAGCGTTTCCGAGGAGGCCATGGAGTTCCTGCTGCGCACGCTCGACCCGGCCGACGGCCCGGTGGTGGTGATGGGGGACAGGGCGGCCCTGACGGCCGGGTGACCGCGCGGTGCCGCACCGCCTGCGTCAGGAGACCGAGGGTCAGGCGGCCGCACCCGGAGGCACGCGCGCGGCCGCCGCGCGTCATCGCCCGGCCGGGCGGCCCTGCTCTCCGCCCGGTCCCGCCGCGGCGGACGAGTCCACCAGGTCCACGTCGCTCGCCCGGACGTAGGCGAGCCGGTGGCCGAACTGGATCTCGTAGTACCGCTCGCGGCCCCACACCACCGGGTTGGGTGTGTCGGTGAAGGTCTTGGCGGTGTAGGAGCTGCCGACACCGGACTGCGTCACATACCGCTGACCGGCCCGGAAGCCGTAGGGCAGCGGCGACTGCTCCGGTTCCTCCATGTCCTCCGGGTAGGCGTCCTCCTCCGGGAGGGCCCGCCCGTACACCGGGACCTCGTCCAGGCCCTCCTTCGGGGTGACCATGCGGCCGGCCGCTCCGACGGCGGTCGGGTGCTTCTTGGGGTTCTGGAACCACGCCTTGTGGCCCTGGAACCAGATCGCCGTCCACTCGCCGCTTCGGCCGGCGACGGCGAAGGTCTGGCCGGCGGAGACGCGCGACCCGAGATCGTTGACGTCCACGGTGGAGTCGTCGCCGTCCGGCTTGCGGCCCGGGTCCTGGATCAGCGCGGCGCGCTCGTTCGGCTCGGTGTACAGGCGCACGGCGCTGGAGCCGTGCGGCCGACACGGTGAACCACTGCCGGTGCACCCGGTGAACCGCGGCTTGTGCTTGGCGTACTCGGGCAGGATGGTCACCATGTCGCTGTCCGGTCCCGCCGTGGCCCGCAGTGGTGCGCCGAGGAGGTCGAAGTAGTGCCGCCAGTCCCAGAAGGGGCCGGGGTCGTCGTGCATGTCGGGGATGCTGTCGGTGGTCGGGGCCGGCACGTTGTCGTGGCCGAAGATGTGCTGCCGGTCGAGCGGGATGGCGTACTTCTTCGCCAGGTACCGCACCAGGCGTGCCGAGGCCTGGTACATCCGCTCCGTGTACCAGGTCCCCGGCTGGGTGAGGAACCCCTCGTGCTCGATGCCGATCGAGCGGGCGTTCACGAACTGGCTGCCGGAGTGCCAGGCCTCGTCCTTCGTCCGGACGTGCTGGGTGACGTGGCCGTCGCTGGAGCGGATCGAGTAGTGCCAGGAGGACTCCGTCGGGTCCTGCACCGTCTGGAACATGCTCGGCAGGTTGGCCTCGGTGTCGTGGATGACGATGTAGTCGATCGGCTGGTCCCGGGGGCGGTCGCCCAGGTCGTGGTTGCCGTAGGTGTCGTCGATCTCCTGGTACGGCGCGCCGAGCCAGTCGCAGGCCAGTTCGGCGGGGCATTCGACGTTCTTCGACCGTGGGGGGCCCGCGGCGGTCTGGGTGCGGTGGCGCGGGTGCACCCGGGGAGTGGCGGGGAGCGTGACGTCCTGTCCTTCGGCGGTGGTGCGGTGCGCGCCCCGGCGGATCAGCGCGAAGACGTCGTCGGCGTAGGCGGCGGCCGACGTGACGTCACGGGTGCCGGGGAAGCGGGCCACCGCCTCCCACCAGTCCCCGGGGTCGGCGCTGAGGGGCTTGCCGAGCTGGCGCTGGGTGGCGGCCAGGAGGGCGGCGCCGCCGCGTACGTTGGCGACGGCGTCCTCGCGCAGGCGTGCGGCCGGGGTCTGGATCAGCCGCGCCGCGCGGTCCAGGTCGGCCGGCTGCACGGCGTGCCCGGGCGAGGAGTCCGCGGGGCCCGGGGAAGCCGTGGAGCCGGTGGTCCCCGCCGGGCCCGCGGCGGCCGTCGAGCCTCCCGAGGCCGTGGAGTCGGGGACGGCTGTGGAGCCGGGGGCGGTCGTGGGACCCGGGGCGGTCGTGGAGCCGGGGGTTTCCCTGGCGCCCGGGCCCGCGGCCTCCGTGCCGGGCAGGGCGTGCACGCCGTCCGCCGGACGCGGACCGGCCGGGGGTGACGATGCCGTGACGAGGCCGGTGTCCAGCAGGTGCATCGGGCCGAAACCGCCCGCGACGCTGGGCGCGCCCGGGTGGGAGTCCCAGCGCGACTGCATGTAGGAGACGCTCATCAGCACGCTGCGCGGCACCCGGAACTCGCGCGCGGCTTGGGTGAAGGCGTCCTGCAGACGCCGGTCGGAGGGGTCGTCGGTGCCGGACATCGGGAGGATCAGCAGCGGGGGCAGCAGAGCCGCCCCGGCGATCACACAGGCCGTACGGCGGCATCTCCGGACAGCACCGGGGACACGAGCAGCGACAGTTCTTCTCATTGCAGAGGCTCTCCCAACCACGCTCGTTCACAACCCGGGCAAAGGAGTTGCCCGTCGCGCCACCCCTCGTACGTTTCCGTGCCCTGCGCGCCGTGTCGTGGCGAGCGTCACCGGGGTGGACCAGCGGCACCCCAGAGGCCACCCGGTCGGCGGCAGTGACTCGGCTGCCCGGGGCAACCAAACGCACCCGCCGCGTCCTGGTGCCGGGTGCGGTCGCGTTCCGCGGTGATGCCGGGTCGCGTTCCGCCGCGATGCCGGGTCGCGTTCCGCCGCGATGCCCGGCCGCGCCCCGGTGTGATGTCCCGCGGCGCCCCGGCCCGGCGCCCGCCTCGGCCCGGCGTCCCCGCCCGGCGTCCGCCCAGCTCCGGTCCAGCGTCCGCGCCCGGCGCCCCCGCCCGGCATCCACCCCGCCCCCGCTCAGTCGTCGACCGGGTCCACCTCCCAGTCGGGATGTCCCGGCATGGGCGGCGTGTGCGTGCCGTACAGCCACGGCGTCAGGAAGGCGTTCAGGTCCTCGCCCGCGATACGGGAGGCGAGTGCGACGAAGTCCCGGGTGCCGGCCGCCCGGCCCCGGTAGGCGCTCACCCAGGCCCGTTCGATCCGTGCGAAGGTCTCCTCGCCGACCTTCTCGCGCAGCGCGAACAGCACCAGCGCCGAGCCGTCGTAGCGCATCACCTTGAACAGCGTCGCGCCGGTGGGTTCGGCGGGCGCTCCCTCGTCGTGGCGCCACTGGTCGTGCTGCTCGTACGCCGCCCGCATCGCGGACTCCAGGCTCACCCCGCCGTGCTCGGCGGAGTACAGGCGCTCGTAGAAACGGGCGTGACCCTCGCTCAGCCACAGGTCGGACCAGCGCCGGAGGGCGACGCTGTCCCCGGTCCAATGGTGTGTCAGCTCGTGGACGAGGTTGCGTTCGGCGTCGACCCGGTCGCCCAGCAGGTCGTCCCGGGGCAGGACGGAGAGCGACTGGGTCTCCAGCGCCACCGGCAGATCGGTGTCGCCGACCAGCACGCCGTAGCGGCGGAACGGGTAGGGGCCGAGCCGCCGCTCCAGCCAGGCCAGGTGGTCCGGGGTCAGCGCGCGGTACTCCTCGGTGTCCGCGACCAGGCCCTCCGGCACCACGTCCCGGACGGGCAGCCCGCGCGGACCCTCGCTGTCGACGAACGTGAACCTGCCGATGGCCAGCTGGACGAGCTGGGCCGCGATCGGCTGTTCGGAGTCGTACGTCCACCGGGTGCGGCCGCCGGGGCGCCGGGCGGTGCCGACGAGCCGTCCGTTGGCCACCGCGCTCAGCCCGGGAGGAGTCGTGATGTGGAACGTGACGGGTGCCCGGAGGCTGGGGTGGTCGTTCGCCGGGAAGATCATCCGGGCGCCGTCGGGCTGCGCGCAGACCACGGTTCCGTCGGGCGTGGGCACCCAGCCGTAGTCCTGGATCACGTCGTCGCGGTGCCGTCCCTGCGTCGGGTCGGCGGTGTAGGCGACGCGGACCGTGAACGCGCCGCCGCGCGGGATCGGCTGCGCGGGAGTGACGACGAGTTCGTCACCGTGGCGTTCGGCGGTCGCCGGCGCGCCGTCGACGGTGACGCGGTGCAGGGTGTTGCCCGCGAAGTCCAGGTCGAAGCGGGACAGTGTCTGGGTGGCCGTGGCGCTGATGGCGGCGGCCGCCTCGAAGGGCGTGCGGGGAGCCCGCCAGTCGAAGTCGAGTGTGTACCGGCGGACGGTGTAGCCGCCGTTGCCGGCCAGCGGCATGAGCGGATCGCCAATGCCCGGCGCGCCCGGGGCCGGGGCGGCCGAGGTGGCCGAGGCGCCGGGGGCGGGCGTGCCACGGCCGGGACGGGGGCTCGGGTGCGCGGACAGGGCGTCACGCGTGAGGACGACGGCGGCGGTGAGTGCCCCGGCCGCCGCGAGCGCGGCGGCCGTGCGGCCGAGTGCCGTGCGCCGCCCGTGTCCGAGCCGGGACACCGGGCGCGTGACCGGCGCCTTCACCGGAGGGATCCGTGGGCGTCACGGCGACGGGGAAGCGGGCGCGCGGCCGTGCCCGCCACGGAACCGTGTCCCGCGCGACCACCGGCGGTGAGGATCTCCATGCCCGCACTATGCCAGTAAGGAATGCTTATATCACTAATGTCCCTTCGGTGGGTCATCGCGTCGATCCGTCCGAGGCATCCTTGCGGGGCGGTCCGTCCGCGCCGTAGAACACGGGTCATGAGAAGCCGGTTAGTCAGGTCCATGCTCGCCGGGGTGACCCTTCTGGCGGGCACTCTCCTCGGCGCGGGTACGCCGGCCGTACAAGCGGTGGACGTGCCCGCGGAGTTCGGCACCGACTGGCACGACCCGGTGACCGCCGCCCCGCCCGTCGGCCGGCCGCACACCGCGTCATGCCGGGTCACGCTCGCCGACGCGCGGTTCCGCGACTTCACGCCCTACCGCGGCGCGTACACGCCTCCCGAGGGCTGCGGCGACCGCTGGAGCAAGGTGGTCCTGCGCCTCGACGGCAAGGTGAAGGGCCGTCAGTACGACCGGCTCGGCTCGCTGCGCGTCGGCGGCGTCGAGATCCTGCGCACCTCCACACCGGAGCCCTCGCCCGACGGCATCGAGTGGCACGTCGAGAAGGACGTCACCCGTTACAGCGACACCTTCCGCGCCGCCCGGGACGTCGAGATGCTGATCGGCAACGTGGTGGACGACACCTTCACCGGCGTCATCGACGTCCGCGTCACCCTGGCCTTCTACGCCGGACGCCCCGCGGTCCCCGCGCCCGACCGCGTCCTCACCCTCGCGGGCGCGTCCACCGGTACGACGCTCACCACGCCGCGCAACAGCGAACGGATCGTCGCCGAGGTGTACGCCACCGGTTCGGGCGGCGGCTGCGAGGAGTTCTGGTACCTGACCGTGCCCGACCCGGCGCCGTACTCGTGCACGGCAGGCGACGGCCCGTACCGGGAGGTGCGGGTGAGCGTCGACGGCCGGCTCGCCGGCATCGCGGCGCCGTTCCCGCACGTGTGGACGGGCGGCTGGTCCAACCCCTTTCTCTGGTACGTCCTCCCGGCCCCGCGCGCCTTCGACGTGCGGCCCGTCGCGTACGACCTCACGCCCTTCGCCGGCGTGCTCAACGACGGCCGGCCGCACCGCGTCGAGGTGTCGGTCGCCGGTGTGCCCGCGGGACAGCCGGGCTGGAGCACCGCGGTGAACGTCCTGGTCTGGCGGGACCCGCACCGCGCCCGCGTCACCGGAGCGCTCACCGTGGACACGGCGACCGCTCTGACCGACTCCTCGCGCTACACGCCCGGCGCGGAGCACCGGGTCGCCACCGAGGCGGGACACCGGCTCACCGTCTCCGGCTACCTGGACACCTCGCACGGACGCGTCACCACCACCGTCACCCGGACGCTCGCGCACACCTCCGTCCACCGCTGGACCGACGGCGAGACCAGGGACGGACTCGACGCCGTCTGGAGCGACGACGAGACGGTCGGGGTCACCGGCCACGGCCCCGCGCGGACGACGCGCACCCACCGGACGTACACCATGAACGGCGCCACCACCCTCGGCCCGGACGGCCGGCTGCGCACCGTGCTCACCCTCGGCGACCGGGCGTCGGCGCAGACGCGCGCGGACGGCCGGCGCACCGCGTGGTCACGGCTGGACGACACCTACCGGGGTGACGCGGCGTACACGTTGAACGTCCCGCGTGAGCAGCGGCACGCCGTGGGCACGTCGGCCGAGCGCTATCGCCTCGGCGGTTCGGGCGGCTGCCACGACCGGTCGCTGGCCACGGTCCAGGGCGTGCTGACGGAGGACCGCGACCGCTGCTGACACCGGCCGGCCGGTGCGGGCACGCACGATGCCGCCGGACCGGCACGGCCGCGCCGCGGGAGCGCCCCGGCCTCCGGTCCGCGCCGCGGAGGCGTCCCGGCCTCCGGTCCGCGCCGCGGAGGCGTCCCGGCCTCCGGTCCGCGCCGCGGAGGCGTCCCGGCCTCGGGGGCGTCCCGGCCTCCCGGGGCGCGGCGGTCAGCAGCTCTGGGCCGCGTCCCCGTCGACCAGCGCGTCCAGCAGCACGCCGAGCACCTGGCGCTCCTTCTCCGTCAGCGGCGCGAGTATCTCCTCGGCCGCCGAGCGGCGGGCGCCGCGCAGCTCCCGCAGGGCCGCGTGGCCGTCCTCCGTCAGCTCGATCCGGGTCACGCGCCGGTTCGCCGGGTCCGCCGCCCGCCGCACCTTGCCGCTCGCCTCCAGCCCGTCGACCAGCGTCGTGACCGCGCGCGGCACCACCTCCAGGCGCTCCGCCAGGTCGGCCATGCGCGGCGGCGAGGGATAGTGCGCGAGGGTCCGCAGCAGTCTGGACTGGGCCGGGGTGACACCCAGGTCGCGCTCTTCCAGATGGCGTTTCTGGATGCGGTGCACCCGGCGGGTGAGCCGTAGCAACTGCTCGGCGAGCAGGCCGTCGGCATCGGGTGTGGTCATGCGGGAACAATATCAGGATGCCGTTCATTGTGAGTATAGGTAACAATGAGCTACGATCCGTCAGGCATCGCCGGCCGCCCCCGGGCCGGCGTCCGTCCCCTCCGTAGGAGCCCATGCATCCCGACCGTGAACCCTCCTGGACCCCACCTGCCGACGCGGGCGACCAGCCCCGGCAGGTGCGCCGCATCCTGCGGCTCTTCCGTCCCTACCGCGGGCGGCTCGCCGTCGTCGGCCTGCTCGTCGGCGCCTCCTCGCTGGTCTCGGTGGCCACGCCGTTCCTGCTGAAGGAGACGCTCGACGTCGCCATCCCGCGGGGCCGCACCGGACTGCTCAGCCTGCTCGCGCTCGGCATGATCCTGAGCGCCGTCCTCTCCAGCGTCTTCGGCGTGCTCCAGACGCTGATCTCGACCACCGTCGGCCAGCGGGTCATGCACGACCTGCGCACGGCGGTCTACGGCCGGCTCCAGCGCATGTCGCTCGCCTTCTTCACCCGCACCCGCACCGGCGAGGTGCAGTCCCGCATCGCCAACGACATCGGCGGCATGCAGGCCACCGTCACCTCCACCGCCACCTCGCTGGTCTCCAACGCCACCAGCGTGATCGCCACGATCGTCGCGATGGCCGCGCTGGACTGGCGGCTGACGCTCGTCTCGCTGGTCCTGCTGCCGGTGTTCGTCTGGATCAGCCGCCGCGTCGGCAGGGAACGCAAGAAGATCACCACCCAGCGGCAGAAGCAGATGGCCGCGATGGCGGCCACCGTCACCGAGTCGCTCTCGGTCAGCGGCATCCTGCTCGGCCGCACCATGGGCCGCTCCGACTCGCTGACCGCGTCCTTCGCCGGGGAGTCCGAGCGCCTGGTCGACCTGGAGGTCAGGGCGAACATGGCCGGGCGCTGGCGCATGGCCGTGATCACGATCGTGATGGCCGCCATGCCCGCCGTCATCTACTGGACGGCCGGCCTCGCCCTCCGGTTCGAGGGTCCCGGCGTCTCCCTCGGCACCATCGTCGCCTTCGTCTCGCTCCAGCAGGGCCTGTTCCGGCCGGCCGTCAGCCTGCTGGCCACCGGTGTCCAGATCCAGACCTCGCTGGCGCTCTTCCAGCGCATCTTCGAGTATCTGGACCTGCCGGTCGACATCAGCGAGCGCGAGCGGCCGGTCCGGCTGGACCGGGTCAAGGGCGAGGTCCGCTTCGAGGGCGTCGCGTTCCGGTACGACGACAAGGGCGGCCCCGTCCTCGACGGCATCGACCTCACCGTGCCGGCCGGCGGCAGCCTCGCGGTCGTCGGTCCGACCGGCGCCGGCAAGTCCACGCTCGGCTATCTGGTGCCCCGCCTGTACGACGTCACCGGCGGCCGCGTCACGCTGGACGGCGTGGACGTCCGCGACCTCGACTTCGACACCCTCGCCCGCGCGGTCGGCGTCGTCTCCCAGGAGACGTACCTCTTCCACGCCTCGGTCGCCGACAACCTGCGCTTCGCCAGGCCGGACGCCACCGACGAGGAACTGCACGCGGCGGCCAGGGCGGCGCAGATACACGACCACATCGCCGCGCTGCCCGACGGCTACGACACGGTCGTGGGCGAACGCGGCCACCGCTTCTCCGGCGGCGAGAAGCAGCGCCTGGCCATCGCCCGCACCATCCTGCGCGACCCGCCGGTCCTCATCCTGGACGAGGCGACCAGCGCGCTCGACACCCGTACGGAGGCCGCCGTCCAGGAAGCCATCGACGCGCTGTCGGCCAACCGCACGACGATCACCATCGCCCACCGTCTGTCCACCGTCCGCGACGCCGACCAGATCGTGGTGCTGGACTCCGGACGCGTCGCCGAGCGCGGCACGCACGAGGAACTGCTGGCGCGGGACGGCCGGTACGCGGCGCTGGTGCGCCGTGATGCGCAACTGCAACCGACAAACTGACATATGCCGGGTTTATGGCGATGAGCGTATTACCGTGCCCGCATGCAGACGAACACTCCGCCACGGAGTTCGATCCGACTGACCCGCCGGGGCCGACTCGCCACCCTCGTGGCCGGGGCCGTCGTGGCCGGCACCGCCGTGGTGGTGCCGCTGCTGATGCTGGCGGGCGACCGCGGGCAGACGAGGACCGCCACCCTGGTCATCCCGGACGGCTGGCGCGCGAGCCAGGTCTACGACGCGGTCGACAAGGCGCTCCGGCTGCCCCCGGGCAGCACCCGCAAGTCCCTCGGCAAGGCCGCGCTGAAGCTGCCGAGCGAGGCCGCGGGCAACCCGGAGGGCTACCTCTTCCCGGCCACGTATCCGATCCCGGACGGAGCGACCCCCGAGTCCCTGCTGCGGGCCATGGTCGACGCCGCCAACGACAAGTACGACCTCGCTCCGGTCACGGCGGGAGCGCAGCGCAACGCGATGAACCTCCACCAGGCCGTCACGGTCGCCAGCATCGTGCAGGCCGAGGCAGGCAGCAAGGCGGACATGGCCAAGGTGGCCCGGGTCATCCTCAACCGGCTGCAGCGCGGCATGCCGCTCCAGATGGACTCGACCGTCGACTACGCGCTCAGCCACGACCCCGCCCGCACCGGCCAGAGCGGCAGCCAGGCCCAGAGCCCCTACAACTCCTACCAGCGCATGGGCCTGCCGCCGACCCCGATCGACAACCCCGGCCAGGACGCGATGCGCGCCGCCCTCAACCCGGCGCCGGGCGACTGGCTGTACTTCGTCGCGGTCAAGCCCGGCGACACCCGCTTCACCGCGGACTACGACGAGCACCTGCGCAACGTGGCCGAGTTCAACGCCTACCGCCAGCGCCCGACGGACCAGCCCGACACCGGTGTGCCGTGGTCCCCGCCCTCCTCGCTCTCCGGGCAGCCCTCGGCCGGCTGAACCGGCCCGGCCTCACGCGGCGGCGCGCTCCCCGGCCGGCAGCCGCCGGATGTCCCGGACCGCCGCGCGGCCGGCCCGGTTCGCCCCGATGGTGCTGGCCGAGGGACCGTAGCCCAGGAGGTGGACCCGCGGATCGGCGACCGCCCGGGTGCCCTCCAGCCGGATGCCGCCACCCGGCTCGCGCAGCCGCAGCGGGGCGAGATGGCCGAGCGCGGGCCGGAAACCGGTCGCCCACAGGATCACGTCTGCGGTCACCTTCCGGCCGTCCCGCCACTCCACACCGTCCGGACCGATCCGGTCGAACATCGGCAGCCGGTCCAGGACCCCGTCCGCCAGACCCTGCCGGACGGCGTCGTTCAGGGGCAGCCCGGTCACCGAGACCACACTGCGCGGCGGCAGCCCCCGGCGCACCCGCTCCTCCACCAGCGCCACGGCCGCGCGGCCCGCCTCCTGGTCGAACGGCCCCTCCCGGAAGACCGGGGGCCGCCGGGTGACCCAGGTGGTCGCGGCGGCGTACGGGGCGAGTTCCAGCAGGTGCTGGGTGCCCGAGGCGCCTCCGCCCACCACGACGACCCGCTGCCCGGCGAACTCCTCGGGACCGGCGTACTGCGCGGTGTGCAGCTGCCGCCCGCGGAACGTCTCCTGACCGGGGTAGCGCGGTCGGAACGGCCGGTCCCAGGTGCCGGTCGCGTTGATCAGCGCACGCGTCGACCAGACACCCTGCGAGGTCTCCACCCGCAGCCGGCCGCCGGTGCCCTCCCGTACCGCGCGCACGTCCACGGGACGCCGTACCCGCAGGCCGAAGGCGCGCTCGTACCGGTCGAAGTACTCCCGGACGACCTCGGACGAGGGCCGCGCCGGGTCGGCGCCGGTCAGCTCCATGCCGGGCAGGGCGTGCATCCCGTGCACCTTGCCGAAGGTCAGCGAGGGCCACCGGAACTGCCAGGCGCCGCCCGGCCCGGGGGAGTGGTCGAGGACCACGAAGTCGCGGTCCGGCTCCCAGCCGGTCCGCCGCAGGTGGTAGGCGGCGGACAGACCTGCCTGACCTGCGCCGATGACGACGGCCTCGACCTCGCGTGCTGCGTTCACGCCCTTGCCAACAGGGAGCCGTGCGCGGATCTTCCCGGCGGCTCACCGCGGGCGGACGCCGAGCGGCCGGCGGGAACCCGCGCCGCCAGGGCCTTCCTCAGTGCCTTGCCGGGGTCGTCGAGGGCGGCAGGCCGCCGTTGTACCGGGAGTCGACGAAGCCGGCGAAGTCGACCTTGCGCGGAATGAGCCGCAACTCGGCGAAGGTGTCGGCGATCCGCTGCTCCGAGGCGACCAGCGGCTTGTCGACGGCGACCGCGACCCGGGTGGAGTTCGTGCGCCGTACGGAGGCCAGTGCCACCTCGTACGGCAGACCGGTGTCTTTCGCCCACACGGTGGCCCACTCCTTCTGGTGGCCGTTCACCCAGGCCGTGGCCCGCCGCAGCCGTGCCAGGTAGTCCTTGACGGCGGCGGCCTTCTGCGGGTCGCGCAGCGCGGCGGGCGAGGCGACCTGGAAGGTCAGGCCGTTGGTGACGCCGTCGCCGGTGGTGAGCACCCGGCCCCGCCCGGCCTGGAGGATCTGCGAGGTGTACGGGTCCCAGACCGCCCAGGCGTCGACCTTCCCGGAGGTGAACGCGGCGAGTGCGTCGGCCGGCTGGAGGTACGTGACCTTCACGTCGGACAGGCGCAGCCCCACCGCCCTGAGCGAGGCGACCAGCTGGTAGTGGGCGGACGAGCCCTGGGCGACGGCGACGGACCTGCCCTTCAGCTGCTCGGGCCCGGTCAGCCGCGAACCCTTCGGCACGAGGATGGTGTCGCCCTTGGAGGTGCCGTGCCAGGCCGCGACGACGGTGATCTCCGAGCCGGCGCCGGCCGCGAAGACGGGCGGGGTGTTGCCGACGCCGCCGATGTCGACGGCCTTGGCGTCGACGGCCTCCAGCAGGGGCGGACCGGAGGTGAACGTCGACCACTTGATCCTGTAGTGCAGGTTCTCCAGTTCCCCGGCGGCCCGCAGGATGGCCTCCGAACCGCCCTTCTGGTCACCCACGTCGAGCGTGACCGGGCCCGCTCCGTCGGTGTCGGTGCTCGCGGTGGAGTTCCCGCCGCAGGCGGTGAACAGGAGCGCGAGAGGCAGGAGCAGCGCGGCGGGGACGAGACGTCGTCGCATGACGGTTCCGTTCGGGTGCGAGGGCTTCCAGGGACCGAGGGCGGGTTCGGGGATCAGGGCGGGTGTGAGGACTTCCGGGGGCCGGGCGGGTTGGGTGACGGGTGCGAGGGCTCTCGGGGATCAGGCGGGTTCGGTGGCGGGTGCGCGGTCTCTCGGGGATCAGGCGGGTTCGGTGGCCGTGTCGACGCCGAGCCGTTCGAGCAGCCGGGCGCGGAGCGCGGCGAACCGAGGGTCGGTGATGTCGCGCGGCCGGTCGAGACCGATGCGCTGCTCGTGGGCGATCCGTCCGCCGTCCATCACCAGGACGCGGTCGGCGAGCAGTACGGCCTCTTCGACGTCGTGCGTGACCAGCAGCACCGCGCAGCCCCGGCGCTGCCACACCTCCCCGACCAGCCGCTGGGCCGTGATCCGGGTGAGGGCGTCGAGCGCGCCGAACGGCTCGTCGAGCAGCAGCAGGTCGGGTTCGCGGACCAGGGCGCGGGCGAGGGAGGCGCGCTGGGCCTCGCCGCCGGACAGGGTCTTCGGCCAGGCGCCGACCCGGTGCCCGAGGCCGACCTCGTCCAACGCCCGCTCGGCGACGGCGCGTTCGGGTCTGCCCGGCAGACCGAGCAGGATGTTGCGCCACACCTTCTTCCAGGGCATGAGCCGGGGTTCCTGGAAGGCTACGGCCCGGCGGCGCGGCACCAGGGCGGTGCCCTTGATGTCCCGGTCCAGGCCCGCGAGGATGCGCAGCAGGGTCGACTTGCCGCAGCCGCTGCGGCCGAGCAGGGCCACGAACTCGCCGGGAGCGATGTCCAGCCGCAGGTCGTCGATGACCGCGTGGCCGTCGAAGGAGCGGGTCAGCCCCTCCACCCGCACCGCCTGTCCGGTCACCGGCCGGTGAACGTCGGTCGCCATTGCAGCAGCAGCCTTTCGAGGGAGCGGACGATGAAGTCGGCGAGCAGACCGAGGAAGGCGTAGATGATCAGGCAGACCACGATGACGTCGGTCCGCAGGAAGTCCCGCGCCTGCACCATCAGGAAGCCGATGCCCGCGTCGGCGTTGACCTGCTCGGCGAAGACGAGCGCGAGCCAGGCGATGCCGAGCGAGTAACGCAGCCCGGTCAGCGCCCCGGGCAGCGCTCCCGGCAGCACCACATGCCGTACCAGGCCCCACCGCGACAGCCCCAACGACTCACCCGTTTCGATCAGTCGGGTGTCGACACCGCGGATGCCCGGGTAGACGTTGAGATAGAGCGGGAAGGTGACACCGAGCGTGACGATCGCGATCTTCGGGGTCTCGCCGATCCCGAACCAGATGATGAACAGCGGGATGAGGCCGACGAACGGCACCGTGCGCAGCATCTGCACCGGCGCGTCCACCAGGTCCTCGCCGACCCGGAACAGGCCGGAGAGCAGGGCCAGTCCGGTGCCGGTCACCGTGCCGGCCAGCAGGCCGAACGCGACCCGCCGCAGCGAGGTCGCCATGGCCGAGGGCAGTGAACCGTCGGCGATCAGGTCCCAGCCGACCCGCCCGATCCGGCCCGGCGAGGCGAGCGCGTCCGCGGCCAACACCCCCGTGCTGCTGAGGAGTTGCCACAGCGCGAGCAGCAGGAGCGGACCGGCGGCGCGGCGCAGCCAGCGCGGGATCCGGGTGCGGTGGGCGGAGGCGGGGACGACGGGCTGGAGATCGGGCGGGACGGCCGGCGTGGGGCCGTCCGGCCGGGGGATACCGGCGACACCGGGTGTCGGGGGATTGGGAGGGGCGTGGCTGATGCTCATGGACGCTCCACGGGGGAGAGCGGGAGGAGGCGGGGGCGACGGCCCGGCACCGCCGCGCCCCGCTCCTCTACGTCATGCTCGGGTCAACCACCGTCGGCGACCGGCCTGACGGTGCGAAGGGCGGTGCGGATGACGTGCGCGAGGGAGACATACGGGGACGGCGGCCCGGAGTCCGCGAGCGGACAGCGCGCAGAGGGAGGTAAAGCGTCAGCGGCCGCGGCGACACGCGGCGGAGACCACCCGCAGCAGGTCGATGTGACCGCGCGTGGTGAGATGGGCTGAACGCAGCATGCGGCAGAACGTAACCAGCCGGACGCGCACAGGTCAACGGTGTCTCGTCCAGCGGACCGCGCGTATCAGCGCATGGTGGTGCCGGGGCGTGTGAAAACCGGCGCATGGGTCAGGATGGGGGCATGTCCGATGCCTTCACCACGCGCATGCTGAACGTCTCCACCGGCTCCCGGGAACGCGTCGTCGATCTGACCGCCGACTGCGAGGAGTTCCTGCGGGAGGCGGCGGCCGGCCGGGACGGTCTGCTCAACATCTTCGTCCCGCACGCCACCGCCGGGATCGCCGTCATCGAGACGGGCTCCGGCAGCGACGACGACCTCCTCGCGGCGCTGCACACCCTGCTGCCCGCCGACGACCGCTGGCAGCACCGGCACGGCAGCCCCGGCCACGGGCGCGACCACGTCCTGCCGGCGATCGTCCCGCCGCACGCCACGCTCCCGGTGATCGCCGGCCGGCTGGAACTGGGCACCTGGCAGTCGGTGTGCCTGGTGGACACCAACAAGGACAACCCCGACCGGCGGGTACGGCTGAGCTTCCTCGGCTGACCTCGCCCGACGGGGGCGGAGCCGGGCTTCCCCGGCCGGCTCCGGGCTTCCCCGGCCGGACCCGGCCGGCGGGGGAGCGGCGAAGGAGGGGGCCGGGAGGATCAGTCGCGTTCGGCGGCGTCGGACTGCTTCTCCCGCTTCTCCTTCTCCGCGTTCTTCAGCCGCGCGGCTTCCTTGCGGACCTCGGCCTGGGTGGCGCGCTCCTTCTCCAGCCACTCGGGCCGCTCCTGCTTGAGCGCCTCGATCTGCTCGGTGGTCAGCGCCTCGGTGACCCCGCCGCGGGCCAGGCCCGCGATGGACACGCCCAGCTTGGCGGCCACCACCGGACGCGGGTGGGGGCCGTTGAGCCGCAGCTCGCGCAGCCACTCCGGCGGATCGGCCTGCAGTTCGTTCAGCTCGGCGCGGGAGACCACACCCTCCTGGAAGGAGGCGGGGGTGGCGGGGAGGTACACACCCAGCTTCTTCGCCGCGGTCGCGGGCTTCATCGTCTGGGTGCTCTGCTGCGACTTCATGAGGTCAAGGGTATCGGCCGAGGGCGCGGGCGCCGACCACGGCCGGGGCCGGGCGACCGCCGGCGGCCGGTAGTCTGGCCTGGTGACAGGCTCGGAGGAATCACCGTCGTTCCGGCTCGCGTACGTTCCCGGGGTGACGCCCGCCAAGTGGGTGAAGACCTGGAAAGAGCGGCTGCCCGGCATCCCGCTCACCCTCGCGCAGGTACCGGCCGCCGAGGCGCCCGGGGTGCTGCGCGCGGGCGAGGCGGACGCGGGTCTCGTCCGGCAGCCGGTCGACCGCACGTTCTTCAGCGCGATCCCGCTGTACGCCGAGACCACGGTGGTCGTCGTCCCCAAGGACCACCTGATCACGGCCGTGGACGAGGTGACCCTGGCCGACCTCGCCGACGAGGTCCTCCTGCACCCGCTGGACGACGTCTTCGACTGGGAGGCGCCGCCGGGCGAACCGGCCTTCGAGCGGCCCGCGACGACCTCGGACGCCGTCGAGCTGGTGGCGGCGAACATCGGCCTCCTGGTCGTACCGCAGTCGCTGGCCCGCCTGTACCACCGCCGGGACCTCACCTACCGCCCGGTCGTCGACGCGCCGCAGTCCGGCGTCGCCCTGTGCTGGCCGGAGGAGGCCACCACCGACCTGGTGGAGGAGTTCATCGGCATCGTCCGGGGCCGTACGGTCAACAGCACCCGGGGCCGTACGGCGGCGAAGCCCGCGGCCGACGCCGGGCGGGGGAGTTCCGGCCAAGGCGGCACCCGGCAGACACCGGCGGCGAAGTCGGGCAAGTCCTCCGGGACGTCCGGAAAGCCGGCCGGTCGCGGCGCGCGCACCCGCACGGGCGGCGGCAGACCGGCCGGCCCGGCCAAGCGGGGCAAGCCGCGCCGTCGGTCGTAGGCGCCGCACCCCCGGCCGCTCGGCCGCACCGTCGGTCGTAGCCGCCGTACCCGGCCGCTCCGTCGGTCGTGGGTGCTGCACCGGTTGCTCGGCTGCGTCGGCGGTCGTAGGCGCCGCACCCCGTGACTCGGCCGCGTCGGCGGTCGTAGCGCTGTACCCGGTCGCTCAGCCGTGCCGGCGGTCGTAGCCGCCGTACGCCGGTCGCTCGTACCCGGGCGTGCCCGTCCCGTGAGGCACGGGCGCGTGCCGGCGGTTGCTCACGCGCCGGGCCGTACCTTTTCCTCGACGTCGTCCTCGCCTCGCCCGGCCATCTCCATGGCCTTCTCGGGTTCCGGGCGCACATGGCGTTCGCGCAGGTCGGCGATCGCCAGTACGAGGGCGACCAGGATGATGCCCACAGCGGAGAGCAGTCCGAGCTGCATCGCCGTGTCGGTGCGGCCGTGGTTGGCGAGGTGCGCGAAGTACACCGAGCCCACCACCGCGATCCCGGCCGCCGAGCCGACGCGCTGGCCCGTCTGGAGGACGCCGCCGGCCGCGCCCGCGCGGTGCACCGGGACCCGGGTCAGCGTGAGGGTGGTGTTCGGGGAGACCGTCAGCCCGGACCCGGCGCCGCCGATGAGCAGCGGCAGCGCCGACGCCCAGCCCAGGTTCTGTCCGGGTGCCAGCGCGACCGCCGCCATCACTCCGAGCAGTCCCAGTGCGACGCCGGCGAGGCCGATGACGACCAGCTTGCGGCCGAACCGCACCACCAGCCGGCCTCCGGCGGCGGCCCCGGCCGCCGAGGCCGCCGCGAAGGGCAGCACGGTCAGGCCCGACGCGAGCGCGCTGTAGCCGAGGCCGTTCTGGAGGTACAGGGCGTAGAGGAAGAAGACGGTGGTGAAGCCCGCGAAGTAGGTGAGGCTGATCAGGGCGCCCAGCGTGAAGGAGCGCAGGGAGAACAGCGCCAGGTCCACCAGCGGGGCGCGGGAGAGCAGGCCCTGCCGTCGCTCCCACGCCCAGAACGCGCCCAGCAGCGCCAGCCCCAGCGGCAGCAGCGCCCACTTCGCCCGGCCGGTCCACTGCTGCTCCTGCACCAGGGGCAGCATGAGGGCGAGCACGCCCGAGCCGAGGAGCAGCACGCCGAACAGGTCGAAGTCCTCGCGCTTGCCCGCCGGCGGGAGCCGGGGCAGCAGCCGCAGGCCCGTGACGAAGGCGGCCACGCCGATCGGCAGGTTGACGAAGAAGACCCAGCGCCAGCCGTCGTCCGTGCCGGCGGCGTCGATCAGCAGACCGCCCACCAGCGGGCCCGCCGCCGTCGACACCCCGATGACGGTGCCGAGCACACCGAAGGCCTTGGCGCGTTCGTCGCCCGCGAACATCTGCTGGATCAGCCCGGAGGTCTGCGGTGCGACGATGCCCGCCGCCGTGCCCTGGATCAGCCGGAACACCACCAGCCAGACTGGCCCGGACGCGAGCCCGCAGGCCAGCGAGGCCACCGTGAACAGGGCGAGCCCGAACAGAAAGGCCTGGCGCCGGCCGCGCATGTCGCCCAGCCGGCCGGCCGGGACCAGCGCGAGGCCGAAGGTGAGGGCGTACCCGGAGACCACCCAGGACTGGGTCGCCTCCGAGGCGCCCAGTCCGTGTTCCAGCGAGGGCAGTGCCACATTCACGATCGAGGTGTCGAGAAGCGAGATGAACCCCGCCGCCAGACAGACCCCGAGCGCCTTCCACCGCCGCTCGTCGGGGGCGGGCCGTGCCTGGACTGTGCTCATGGGGTCACGCTAAGCAGCCGTGGCCCGCCGCGCACGCGGAGGCACCCGGCGTCACCCCGGCGTCACCCCGGCGGCTCCCCGGGCCTCACGGCACGCAGGACGCCCGCCAGCCGTCCGCACCACCGCCTCGCCGTCCTTCCGGCCGGAGAAGACCGGAGGCCCGGCGGTTTCCCGCCGGGCCTCCGGCTGCTGTCGGACGCGTCGCCCGTTCAGGGAGTCCCGTCCGGTTCGATGTCCAGGCCGGCCTCCAGGTCGACCGCGTAGACCGGCCGTTCGTCGATGCCCAGAATGCGCATCAACGGTGTCGTCGGAATCCTGAAGCGGCCTCCCACCCGCAGGACGGGGCAGGGGAAGTCACCGCGGTGGATGAGCCGGTAGGCGGTGTGCGGGCAGATGCCCAGGGCCCGCGCGGCGGTGCGGAGGTCGACCGCCACGGGCAGGTCGAACACCTCGGTGAAGGTGAGCGGATCCCGCCTGGGGGAGGGGGTGCTCACGGGCGCCTCCTCGGCGGGCCGACCCGCAGGGTCGCGATCCGGCGCCCGCGGCCGGGACGGCGCACCTGCCGGACGGCGTCGTGCAGGCCCAGGCGCTTGGCGAGCGCGCCCAGCCGCTCCCCTTCGACCTGCTCCGCCGAGACCGTGACGCGCACGGAGGCGCGCAGCCCGGCGGGGTCCGGCGGCGCTGCGATCTCCCAGGCGAGGCCGCCGGTTCCGTCCGTCTCGTGCTCGTGGCCCTCGTCCTCCCCGCAGGAGTCACCGTCTCCCGGGCGGGCGCTGCGCGCGGCGACGCCCTCGATGTCGGCGGTGGGGAAGCTGCGCGCCTCGGAACGCGCGTAGTGCCAGGCGCCGCTGCGGGCGGCCCGGAGCAACTGCCCGATGGCGTCCGGCGCTTCGGGATCGACCGTCGGCAGCCGCTCCAGGAGGGTGGCGACCATCTCCGCTTCCAGGACCCGCCGGCCGGTGCGCAGGCGCAGAGCGATCCGGCGGACCGTGCCCGTCAGACGGGGCAGGGCGAGCCAGAGGAGCAGCAACTGCCACGGGCGGCCGGGGGAGTCGTCGGAGCGCGCGGCCCGGATGGCGTCCCGCCAGACGGCGGCGGCCAGTTCCTGGTCGACGAGGTCGCCGTAGAGCGCCCGGTGCGCCTCGGCGGGCGTCAGCGGTACCGCGTCCTGCTCCGGCCCGTACCTGACGTGAAGGACCGCACGGTCCGCGAAGCGGGGCTGGGTGACGTGCGCCATGACCGCGGCGAACGCGCCGCCGGAATCTGCCAGTATCAAGGCTTTTTCCTTCCTGGGCTGGGGTGGATGTGCTTATAACGGGCAAAGCGAATGAACTGGGCATGCGTCACACGCGTAACGGTTTTGTACGGGTGTGAGCGTGGGAGGAGTGCGTGCACCAGGCGTTGCAGAGGCGGCTTCACGGGTGGCGGCCCGCAGGGGCCGGGAGCGGGGGGTCAGGGGGGTGCCCGCCCGGAGGCGGGCACCAGGAGACCGTGCTCCGCGCGGCAGGTGCCGCCGGTCAGGCGGACTCGTCCCCGGCCTCCGTGTCGGCCGGCGCGGAGGCCGGCGGCGTCTCGGGGGCGGCCGGGCGCACCGGGCGCCTGGAGGTCCGGCCCCCGCGGATCGAGGAGGACCGCCTCCGGCCTCCCCGGCGCGTGCTGCGTCGCTGGTTCATCGATCGTCTCCTTCGTGCTGCCGTTCGGCCGGCGCCTGTACCGCCGGCCCGAACTGCCGGTCGCCCGGCCTCTGGTGAGGGGAGCGGCCGCGCCGGGCGCCCTGGGCGGGTGGTCCGGTGGTGCGGCTGACGGCGATGGTGGCCCTTTCGCGGCCACGGCGCCCGGCGCGTTCTGAGGGAAATTGGAGTCCGGTCTGAGGGCGCGCGGGAGCACTCGCGTGTGAAGCCGCGCCGATCGGCATACGCATGCACAGGTGCCGGCGGAACCAGGCCGGTGACCGTCACGGAGGTGAGGAGAGTTGTTGGAGGGGCAGGTACTCGGCCCGGTCAGAGCCGTCGTCCCAGGTGGGCGGGGAGTGGAGGGCACGTCGATGCTTCCCCGCCTGTTCGCGCTGTTCGTGCTCGCGCCGGGCCATCGGGTGCGGCGGGACGAGATCGTCCACCACCTCTGGCCGGACGGGAACCCGAGCGACGCCGCGATCAGCCGTCACTTGTCGGACCTGCGCAAGCGGCTGGACGGACGGGTGGGGCGCATGGGATCGGGCGGATGTTCGATGGATCTGTCGGAGTGTCATGTCGACCTCCTCCACTTCCACGATGAAATGCGACGGTCCAGGGAAATGTCGGCTTTCGCACGCTTCGACATCCTCCGCGGCGCTCTGGAGCCGTGGTGTCCCGAGGGGCCGCTGACCGGTCTTCCCGGACGCGGATTCCGGCTGGCGCGGACCGAGTTGCTGGGTGAACGGAGTGCCGCGGTGGTCGCCTGCGCGGCCGCCGCCTGGGAGGCCGGAGAGCACGAATGGTTACGCAAGGAAACCGAGGAGTTCTTGGACCGGTTCCCCGTCGACAGGAAGAGCGATGAACAGATATTCCGCTACCGATTGCAGGCGACCGCGGAGAAGTCGGTGCGGGCCGCCAAGCAGTTGATCAGGGACCGGAAGAGCGCCCGCGGCAACCCGGTCGACGCCGAACTCGCCCGGCTGGTGCGGGCCATCACCCGGAACACCTACCAGGCCGGCCGCGTCCGGAGCGGTACGCCCAGCCCTCCGGTTCCCCGCCAGCTTCCCTTCCCGGAACGCGAACTGCGGGGCCGCGGTGCGGACATCACGTCCCTGCGCCGGTACCTCGCCCAGCGGCGGGCCGAAGGCAAGGTGGCGGTGATCCTGCTGACCGGTCTGCCGGGAGTGGGCAAGAGCGCACTGGCGAACCACCTGTGCCGGTCGGTGGAAGCGGACTACCCCGACGGCACCCTCTCCGCGCACCTGTACGGATTCGCCGGCGAAGCCGCGGCACCCGCCGAACCGGCCCGGCTGATCGGGCGGTTCCTGTCCGACCTGGGGGTCGGGACCGAGACGACCGATCCCGACGCGCTGAGCAGCACGCTGCGCACCCGGCTGGCCGGCCGCTCCCTCGTCATGCTGCTGGACGACGCCGCCAACGCCGGCCAGGTCCTGCCGCTGCTGCCCGGCGCCGGCACCTCGGCCGTGATCGTCACCAGCAGGAACCGGCTGCCCGACCTCGCCGCCCGCGAGGGCGTGTACCTCTGCGACGTCGAACCGCTGGACCGGGAGCCGGCGGCCGAGGTCCTGTACGCCGCGATGGCCCCGGACGTGCGCCACAAGTGCGCGGCCGCCGTCGACCGGCTGGTGGAGCTGTGCGGCCGGCTGCCCCTGGCCCTCTCCCTGATCGCCGGGCGGGTCCGCAACCGTCCGCCGCGGGCGGTCGCCGACCTGGTCACCCGGCTGAGCCGGGACCACGAACGGCTCAGCGAACTCTACGAGCCGGGCGGGACCCTCTCGGTGCGGCTGGCCCTCGGCTGTTCGGTCCGCGCGCTGTCGCCCGAGGCCAGGCGGCTGCTGTGGCAGTTGGGCGTCCATCCAGGGCCGAGCATCGACTGGGACGCCGTGATGGACCTCGCAGCCGGGTGGCCGGGAAGCCACACGGACCGGTACCTCGCCGAACTGATCGAGGCGAACCTCGTCGAATACGCCGCGCACCGCTACCGCCTGCACGACCTGGTGCGTGACTACGCACGCCACGAGGTGCTGTCGGACGACGGCGAACCCCTGGAGGAATCGAGGGAGATGACGGTGCGCCGGATCCTCGACCACCACCTGCACAACGTGGCGGCGTGCGACCGGGTGATCGATCCGCAGCGGACCCTGCCCATAGCGGACCCCGGCACGGGCCGGGTGATCGACCCCGACACGGAAGAGCAGGCCATGGCCTACCTCGACGCCGAGTACGAGACGGTCCTGCGCGGCATCGAACTCGCCGCGGACCACCACCTCGGGGACCACGTCTGGCGGACCTCGCTGGCGCTGGTGTCGTACCAGTGGCGGCGCGGCCGGCATGCCGAGGCGGAGCGCCTGCTGCGCCGGGCCGCCGAGGAGGCGCGCGCATCGGCCTCGCCCACCGAGCAGGCCATGGTCTACCGGATGCTGGCCGGAAGCCAGATACGCTGCGGCTCCTTCGAACTGGGGCTGCGCAACGTCGAGGCAGCCGTCCGGCTCAGCGCGGAGCGGGACGACCCCGCCGGCCGGCTGAGCCTGGCCCTGTCGCTCCATATGCGCGCCGCCGGCCATGAGCGCCGCGGTGACCTCCAGGCGGCGGAGGATGATCACCGCCACGCCCTGGGACTCTTCGAAGCGGTGGGCAACGCCGCGGGTGCGGCCGCCGCGCTGAACGGGATCGGCACCGTGCGGGGTGCGCGCGGCGAGTACGACGAGGCGCTGCGCACCTGTGGCGAGGCCCTGCGGATCTTCGAGACGACCGACGACGACAACGGGCGGGCGAACGCCCTGACGACCCTCGCCGGCATCCACGTCGCGCGCTCCGAGCGGGACGAGGCGCTCCGCCTGTACGAGCGGGCCGTCGGGATCTACCGGGACCTCGGCTACTGGCCGAACGAGGCCAAGACCCTGTGCCGGCTGGCCGAGGTCCGCCTGGCCTCGGGGCACACCGACGCGGCGGTCCGGGCACTCGAACGCATCGCCGTCCTCCGCGAGTTCATGGGCGACGACGACGGCGTGCGCGAGGTCCTCGACAAGCTGGAGAGCCTGCGGTGAGCGCAGGTGCCGGCAGGCTCACAGACGTGGCTCGTGGGTGCGGTAGTACTCGGTCGGATCGGGGTCGAGGGGTTTCGCCGGGGGCCTCGCCCCGGGCACGGGCAGAAACGGACGCAGGTGGTCGAACACCTCCCGTACGTCCCGCGGACGGTTCGCCGGGAGACGGTCCACCATGCTCAGGGCGAGGTCCCGCAGTTCGCGGGGAACACGCCGGAGGTCGTCGGGCGGCAGTACCGGGCAGTCGGGCGCGGGGCGTTCCGCCATGCCGGCGTACGGCAGCCGCAGCACCGTCATCTCCAGGATCATGCAACCGAGGGCGAAGACGTCCGTCAGGTGCGTCACCCCGTGCGGGCAGCCGTCGTACTCGTCCGGCGGCACATAGCCGGGCGTGCCCTCGCCCCGGTCCGTCTTCTCGCCCTGGTACCGCGCGAAGCCCATGTCGATCAGCCAGACCCGGCCGCTCCAGTCCAGGATGACGTTCTCCGGCTTGACGTCGCGGTGCACCAGCTCCCGGTCGTGGACCTGGTGCAGCGTCTCGCAGAGCTTGCCGATGAGGGCCGCCACGGTGGGCACCCGCAACGGACGGGCCTTGAGCATGGCGTCGTAGAGAACGGTGCCCTCGATCAGCTCCAGGACGATGCACCTGCGCTCCCCGCCGGAGCGGCCGGGTCCGCTGCGGCCGAAGACGCGCGGAATCCCCTGGATGCCGGTGAGCTGCCGAGTGGTGTCGGCCTCCGCCTCGAATTCCTCCCCCATCCCCCGATAGCTGCTCTCACGCTCGAAGAGGCGCGCCCTCTGGAGCTTCACCGCCACCGGCCGGCCGGTCTCGGTGTCCCGCCCGCGGTACAGCTCGCCCTGACCGCCACTGCCGATCTCCGCCAGTAACTCGTACCGCCCCAGAACGGTCTTTCCCCGGTACGTCAACCGACTTCCCTTCCCTTCGCGCCGCACAGCCGCGTGCGGCCGTCACCGAACCGAGAGGAGTGAGCATGCCGGAATCCTGGTCACCACCCGAGGGGGTGTACCGCGGCTCCGACGTCGTCACGGTGTCACTGGGCATGTTCAAGGACACCGCCTACCGCTGTCCCGCCGCGGACGCGATGAAGGCCCGCGGGTATCTGCCGCGGGCCCGGCAGGAGCGTCCACGCGAGGTCCTGGAGCACTTCGCCCTGGGGCCTTTCATGAAACCACGGTCCGGCCCCCTCCACGACGGACTGCGGCAGTGGTCCGCCCACGCCCGCTCCGTCTACGGCACCGCCTTCCCGCCGGACCCGTCGCGCCCGCTGACCGAGGTGGACCCGTGGACCTACCGGCACCGGCTGCCCGCCGCCGACCACCGCGGCGCCGGCGAGTACCGCATCAACGTCTGGGGCCGCTGCCTGCGGTCACCGGACGGCACCACCCGCGAACTCCGGCTCCCCGTGCACCGGATCGGCGCGGCGGAACCGCGCCCGGGCCAGGTGGCCGCGGCCGCCCTCGCCACCGCCGAGGGCCTGCCCGGCCCGCTGCCCGAGCGGGTGCGCGTCGTCGAGTTCGCCGTGCTCGACGGCCGCACGCGCGTCCTGTTCGAGGGCACCCGGGAGAAAGCCGTCGAACAGTACCGGACCGGCGGCGGTCCCGAGGCGCTGTCCGCCGTGCTCGACGGACAGGAGTACCGGCCCGGGCCCTCCTGCGCGGGCTGCGCCTACCTGCCCGTGTGCCCGGTGCTGCGCAAGGCACCGGGTCTGCTGGGCCCGGACACTCCCGGACGGCCGCGGCGGACCTGGTCGGTGACCAACGGCCGCAGCTACCGCGACTGTCCGGCACGCGACCACATGCGCCGCCTCCACCTCCCGGCCGCCGACGCCGTCGAGCGCGGCATCGCCGCCGAACGCGGCCGCGCCGTGCACGCCTATCTCGCCCAGCGCCACGGCCAGGGCTCCCTGCGGCCCTGCACGGTGGACGTCCCCGCCCGCTGGGTCCCGGCGGGCTTCGACCTGCCGGCGGACGAACAGCGCCTGGGCAGAGCCCTGTTGCGTCATCACGCCGCGGTGTGCCCCCTGCGCCGCGTACGGGACCGCAGCGATGTGCGGGCCGAGCCCCGGGTGGTCCGCCACGACGACACCGCCGAGGTGATCGTGATCGCGGAGCCCGATCTGCTGTACCGCGACGGGGACTCCTGGGTGTGGCGGGAGACCAAGACGTCCGCCCGCGGCGCGCGCCCCGCCCAGGACCTGCTGCGCGCCTACCCCCAACTGGCCCTGGCCGTCCTGCTCCTCTCCCGGGGCGACCTCGGCGGTTCGGCCTCCCGGGCGCGCGTGGAACTGGAGATCCTGCGGCCGGACGGCGCCGACCTGGAGATCATCGACCCGTACGCCCCCGCCCACCGCACCACCGCCGTCGGCCTGGTCCGTGACCTCACCGCCGGATGGCACCGGGACGACGACTACGCCGCCACCCCGGGCGAGGTCTGCACACGCTGCGAGGTGGCGCGGTGGTGCTCCGCCCGCACCGACGCGACGGACGCCGCGTGACGCCCGGGCCCGAGACCGCGGCGCCGGACCGCCACCCGGACGACCTCGTCCTCGACCTGGCACGCGCCCTCACCGTCCTGGCGGAACAGGACGGGCTCCGCTCGTTCTCGCTGCCGTATCCGCAGCCGGTTCAACTGGCCCTGGACCGCATGGTGCTGCACTGCCTGAACCACGGGCGGACGGCGCCCAGAAGCCTGCCCGAGCTGCTCTCCTGGTGCACCGGCCCCGGCACCCACCGGCCGACCGGGAGCCGGCCGGCACCGGCACACCCCGAACTGTGGCTGATCGACCCGGTAGGGCTCATGCCCACCCGCCGGTGCCTGGAACTGGCCCCGCCGGGCCGGGCGGGACGTGTGGAGCAGGACGCCCTCGACGCCCTGGCCCTGCTGGAGCGCAGATGCGCCTCCGCCGACCGCTACAGCCGGTGCCGGCACTTCCTGACCCGGCACCCGGTGGTCGGCCCCCGGGACCGGTTCGGCTCCCGCCGCTGGGACGCGGTCGTCTGGAACAAGGTCAGGGACCTGTACGAACCGGTCCCCGAGGCACTGCTCGTCCGCGGCACCCTGAGGCTGTGCGGCACCTGCGGGCTGCCGGCCCGTGCTCCGGGCGACGAGCGCGAGAGCACCGGATCGACGTGGTGCGAGGCGGAGGACTGCCCGCCCGGCGTCCCCTTCCGGCTGATCCGCAAGCCCGCCGGCCACCGCCTCCTCACCCGTGCTCTGCGCGCGTTCCTCTCGGTCCCCGCACGCACCGAACAGGAGGCGCTCGACGCACTCGGGCGGGCCGGCGCCGCGTACACCCTGCTCGCGGACGGCGGCCTCGGCACCTACCGGGTCACCGGCGCCGGGGCGCGCTCCCGCCTCCTCCAGGTGCACGACCGCCACGACCCCGCCCTGCTGGCCGGGCGGGCCGGTGCCGCCTTCGCGCGGACCACGGACCCGGTGCTGATCGTGGTCCCCCGCCGTGCGGCGGACCGGGCCGGTTACCGCATGGCCTTCCGGGCCGCGCTGGACGAGGAGTGCCGCGACCGCGTGCGCCTCACCACCCCCGACGGACTGGAGCGCCTGCTGCGTCCGCCGGGCCGCCCAAACACCGACCCCGAGAAAGGACCCTGATGCGCAGCTTCGCCCGTGGTGTCTCCGATGTCATCGCGCGCCTCGTGGAGTTCGATCCGGCCGGGCGCAGAGCGGCGTACGAGCTGCTGTGCCAAGTGGAGACGGGGCTGCGGCTCCAGGAGCGGCTGATGCCCGGCAGCCCCGCCGTGCACGCCTGGGTGCTCTTCAGCGGCTATCCGTTCGCCGAGGCATGGGGCGTCCCGCTGCCCCCGGACGCGGACGCCGCGCTGCGCGCCGGCCGCTACTCGATGTGGACGCTGCGCAGGCGCCGCGCCTGGCGGGAGGCCCTGGAGCGCTACCAGCAGTCCGCCGCGGCACTGCGCGGTTACGACGTCCCCGACCCGGACGGCCCGGCCCGGCGCCGCGAGGTCTCCGTCGCGGCCGACCGGTGGGCCGCCTACGACCGGCTGCTGCGCGTGGCACCGCAGCCGACGGGCGACCGCCCCAAGGTGGCCGGGCCCGGACCGCACGCCTTCCCGCTCGGCCACACGACGGAGGTGATCGATCTGCCGGCCGTCCCGGCCGGCCCGCCCGTCGCCCACGACCTCGACGCCCTGCCGCCCGGCAAGGGGGAGCCGCTGACCTTCGACATCGACGAGCTGACTAGGACGGCGGCCCGCATGGACGCCGTACGCGACCGCGACTGGGCGGGCCGGCTCGGCAAGCTGCTCCTCTCGGTCAGGACCGGGCACGGATTCGCCGCACACGCGAAGACGTTCACGGTCGACCGCGTCCAGCACCTCCTCGGCATCGTCGGCGCGGGCAAGAGCACCCTGCGGGACGTCATCGCCGTACATCTGGCCACCAGGCCCCGCAAGGGACGGGTCACCGTGGTGGTCGGCGACGTCGCCGAAGTCCTCCGCCTGGTCGAGCTGTACAACGTCTACACCGACGGCGCCGCCGCGCCGGTCGTGGGCGTCAACAACAGGGAACGGCACGCGCAGCGGCTGCACCGGCGGCTGGCCGGGCAGGGCGAGCACCGCCTGCTCGCCCACCAGGACCCGGCCTTCGACCACCTGGGCACCTCCTGCGCGCTGAACGCCCTGCGGCGCGGGCCGGCGGCGGCGAAGGCACTGGCCTTCGGCGAGGCGCCCTGCACCCGGCTGCGGCCGGAGGCCCGGCGCGGACGCGGCACCCCCGAAGCCTCCGGCGGCCCCCGCTGGCAGAAGCAGGCGGTGACCTGCCCCTACTGGTCCGTGTGCCCACGGCACCACACCTCCCGTGCGCTGGTCGACGCGGACATCTGGGTGGCCACACCCGCCGCGCTCCTCGACGCGCGTCCGCCCTACGCACAGCAGGGGGAACGCATCCGGTACCTCGAACTCGCCTGCCGCCGCAGCGACCTGGTGATCGTGGACGAGGCGGACCGGGTGCAGATGCAGTGGGACCAGTCCTTCGCCCCGGCCGTGCCGCTGGCCGGGGGCCAGGAGGACGGCTTCATCGACCGGCTCGGCGGCCACAAGATCCGGGAGCTGGCGGTCCGCGGCCGGGTACAGCTCTCCGACCGGGACGTGGAGACCTTCACCGCCGCGCTGAACACCGCCCAGGCGGCGACCGACCGGCTCTACGCCATGCTGGTCACCGACCACGGGCTGCGCACCTGGGTGCGCACCGGCTACTTCAGCGCGTGGACGTTGCAGCTCAGACTGCTGGAGGAGCGCTACAGCCTCCCTGACGACCGGGCACCGGAAACCGACCGGGACGCCGCCGCCGACAGCGCGGCCCGGGAGGCGCTGTGGAACAAGCTGGACGCCTTCCGGGACAACCCGTTCGGGGACCGGCACCGGTTCACCGACGAGGACTTCGGCGACCTCACCGGACTCCTCAACGAGATCCTGCACACCAGCAGCCCCGAGAACACCCGGCAGCGCGTCGGGCGGGTGATGGACCGGGTGTTCCGGCTCCAGCCCTTCATGGAGCGCAGACGGCGGCAGTACCGGCGGGACCACGCGGCCTGGCAGGAGAAGTGGCAGCGGTGGAAGAACGGACCGGGCGCGTCCCGCGGCCGTGCCGAACCCAAGCCGCCGCAGACCCCGGAGCAGTGGCGGACGGAGTTCGCCCAGCGCTTCGAGTTCAGCCTGCTGCTGTGCGCCCTGGAGCCGAGACTCGCCCTCGTCAACGCCATGTGGCCACGCGTCGAGGCCGCGCTCAACCTGGGCTTCAACACGATGTACCGCCGCCCGGACGACTACGGACCGATGGTGCCGGAAGCACCGATGGGCAACGTCATCGGCTTCAAGTTCCACGTCCAGGGACCGGACGAGGGCGGGGTGCGCAGCGGCGCGCTGACCTTCTTCCGGTGCAGCGGCGTCGGCCGCGAGCTGCTGCGGAAGCTGCCCGAACTCGCGGCGGCCGACGGCCGGCCCGGAGCGCACGTCCTGCTGATGTCGGGCAGCAGCTGGGCCGGCACGTCCAGCCGCTACCACATCCACGTGCCCGTCGGCGTGATCATCGAACCGCCCGCCGCGGAGACCGGGCGCATCGCCGAAGAGAGCCTGATGCGCTTCGAGTTCATCGACGACGACGACGGCCCGGTCCGGGTGTCCGGCACCGACCCGGACGAACGGCTGGACACCCTGCGGTACATCGCCACCGTGCTCGGCGCGAGCGAGGAGAGCGGGACCGAGGGCGGCGGCCCCCTGGAACGCGAGATGGTGGAACTGCCGGACGGCCGGGACCACATCCTCCTCGTGGTCGGCAGCTACGAGGAGGCACGGGTCGTCGCCGACACGCTGCACAACCTCAACTTCCGCTGGCGCGGCCGGGTGCTGCGGCTCGTCTCCGACGACGAGGAGCTGCACGAGGACGGCCACGACGGCGACGGTCCGCACGCCAGGACGCTGCGGCGCGGAGACGTGGAACACCTCAGGGAGGCCCGGGCCGACCTCCTGGTGGCGCCGCTGCTCGCCGTCGAGCGCGGCCACAACATCCTGAACCACGACGACCAGGCCGCCATCGGCACGGTCTACTTCCTCGCCCGCCCCAACCCGCACCCCGAAGACCTCGGGCTGGCCGTCAACGCCGTCAACGACTGGATCGTCCGCGCCAAGGAGAACGGCGACTTCGCCCGGTGGGTGCGCGGCGGCGCCACGGTGGCGGACGGCGCCGAGGCGGTCCGGCGCGAGGCGCGCTCGCACTGGTACCACGTGCTGCGGCGGAGCATGGCCTGGAGCCGGCTCGGCGACGACCGGGAACAGGTCACCTGGGACCTGCTCGTGCTGATGTGGCAGGTCATCGGGCGCCTGGTCCGCGGCGGTGTGCCGGCCCGCGTGGTCTTCGTGGACTCCGCCTTCACACCGTGCCGGGCGGCCGTCCCGCCGGGGCCCGACACGCCCGTGACCAGCCTCCTGCACAGCGTGCGCCACGTGCTGCGGCACTACCTCGAGGACGGACACGGCGCCCCGGAGGACCACCGGTTCATCGTGCGGGCGCTGTACCAGCCCCTGTGGCGGATGCTCGACCGCTGTCTGGAGGCCCAGAGCCGAACCGCCGGCCACGGTACGACCGGACCCGGACTTCCCGCATCATCCTGACCTCCCGAAGGAGGAACGCGTGTACGGCACCATCCGCACGGCCGCCTACGAACCCGACCCCGCCCACGGACCCTTGCTGGAGTCCCTGCACGTCATGCGCCTGGGCACGGAACTGCACACGGCACTGACCCGGCTGTACGACCACGCCCGGCACCACGACGGCCGGCAGCACGACGGCCGGCCCGCGCGGCTGCCGGTGCGCCAGCTCAACTCCCTGCTGCGGGCCCTGGCCCCCGGCGTCGTGGCCACCGCCCGCAACGCGGACGCCGCCGGCCGCCCCTGGCTGTACGGCAGCGAGCCGGTGCCCGCCGAGGTGGTGGGCCCACTGGTCGCCACCTGGGCGGCCGGCCTGCTGCGCGCACGCGGCGACGACGACCCCGAGGACGACGACGCCGACACCCTCGACCGGGAGGACAGGCTGCTGGATCAGGTGGACACGGTCGTCGCGGACCTGCCCTCCTGGGAGACCGAAGAGGTCGATCTGACCGAGACCACCGTCTCGCCCGGCGGTACCGCCGAGCCCGCCCAGCGGGTGTTCGGCCTGCTGCCGGAATGGGTGGCCCACCGGCTCGCCGCCCGCCCGTTCGACGCGCTCGGTCCGGACATCCGGTTCCGCGTGGTCAGCCGCGAGGGCGGCGCCGAACTCGTCTCGTGGCCGCCGCGGGCACACGAGCACAACAAACGCACCTGGTACTACTCCGCGCTCCTCACCATCGCCGTCCACACCGTGCCGTTCGCCGCACGGCCGCGCGTCCACGTCTCGACGAGCATCCGCCGCTGGGCCACCAGCCTCGCGATCGCGCCCCGCGACCTGCGCGGCAGCACCGTCCTGCTGGACGCACCGCCGCCCTGGCCCGACGGCCCCGGCCGCGCACGCCGGCTGGTGGAGAACACCCTCGCCTACGACCGCGCCCGGGGCCGGGTCGTGTGGCGGCGGCACAGCCCGGCCATCCTGCTGCCGGACCTGGACATCGTGCGGCGCTACCCCGAGGCGGCGGACCTCTTCTCCGCTCCCGGGACCTGGCTCGCCGGCCGCGACGGCATCGCCGCGGGCATCGTCCACAGCCCGGTCCTCGGCCCGCACAGCGTGGGTCCGGGCCTGATGCCCAGGGAACGGTCGCTCCTGGACGCCTGGGTCGAGGAGGGACTGCGGCCGATGCTGCGCCGCGTACCCGATCTCGGCCGGGTCACCCGGCGGAACACGCCCTCGCTGCTGCCCCGTACCGCCCCGGCGGACCAGCCGGAGGTCCGGGAGGCGGCTCTCTGCCTCGGCCGCCGCTCGGCCCTGGCCGGCGTGCTCGACGGCGCTCCGCTGGACGTGGAACTCCTCTGGCAGACACCCGAGACACGCGACGCGCTGATCGCCGCCCTCCCCGCGCTGATCGGACTGCCTCCGGGACGGCGCGTCGACGACGGCGAGGGTGACAGGGCTGGCGCGACGTGGCGTTGGCAGACGGACGGCATCGACATCCGGGTCCGCGCGCGGCCCGCCGGCCGCCTCGCCGATCCCCTGCGGCTCCCGGGAGACCGCGGGCGGTCCCGGGCGCTGCGGCTCGCCGACGCGGTGACCGGCCGGTGCGACCTCGTCTCCCGGGAGCTGACCGAGCCGGCCGACGGTCTGGGCGTCGCCCTCGTCGAGATCCGGGGCAAGGAGGAGTTCCGGAAGGTGCCCGACTCCGACCCCAAGCACGCCCTGCGCATCGCCTGCGCGCACCGGGGGAGGCTGAGCCAGTTCATCACCGTGCCCACGGAGGCGGAGGAGGCCCTCGCGCACCGGGCGCGGTGGGCGTGGCTCGACGTCCTCAGGCAGCTCGGCGCCCTCTCCCCGCCCGCGCACCGGGTCGGCGCGGGCATCCCGGGCGACCTCCAGTACGCCGCGCTCTGGCTGGTCCGCCACACCCGGAAGGGTCCGACACGCTGCCCTGTGCGGCGGCTCGTCGCGGTGCGCGTGCGGCCCGGCGACGGAACCGTGCACGGCTGGGACGCCGAGCGCGCCGAGTGGGTGCCGTACCACCGGCTGCTGCGCCTGCTGGCCGCCGAGGGGACCCAGGCCCCGCCCGCCGCACCCGGAGGGACGGCCACCGGCGGCCGGGCCCGGGAGACGGCGGCGGAGCGGCCATGGCCGTACGAGGCGGCGGCGGGTCGGCCGTGGCCGTACGAGGCGGAGCGGCAGATCAGGACCCTGCTCTACCAGTTCCGCGACCGGCCGACCCTGCTGCTGGCCGACCTGGGCAACCTGCGCCAGTGCTGGCCCCGGCTGCGGAACGGGGCACTGGCGCGGGACATGCTCGGCTTCGGCGTCGACCGGGACCAGCGGCTGGCCGTCTACGGCCCCGACCTGCGCCTGGTCCTCACCCGGGACGGCAACGGCCGCGAGGAGGTACCCGAGTGGTACGCCCACGACGGCACCGGCAAGGTGGGCTTCTCCCAGGGCGTCTGGGGCCCGGCCGAGCCGGACAACCGGGTCTTCGCGAGCACGACCGACGTCCCGCACACGGCGACCCTGCCCAAGGGGCTGATGAAGCTGGTGCCCGTCGCGCCGCACCGGACGGCTCCCCGGAAGACCGCCTGGAACCCGGTGTACCTGGAGCTGACCGTGCTCGGCTGTCTGTCGGAGAAGGCCCTCGCCGACGCCGGCCGCCCGGAGGAGCCGGCCGACTCGCCCGCGGAGTGGGCGACCCTCGCCCATCAGCTCCGCCTGCACGACGACTACCCGCCGCTGTCCCGGCCCCTTCCCCTGCATCTGGCACGGCTGGCGGGGGAGTACGTGCTGCCCCTCGCCGAGCCTGCGTCGCAGCCGGCCGCCTCTGCGTCGCAGCCTGCCGGGTCCGCCGGGTCCGCCGGGTCCGCCGGGTCCGCCGGGTCCGCCGGGCGCGCCGAGACCGTCGGGTCCGGTGGTGACGGGAGCGGCTGAGCCTGCGCGCGCCGGGTCCGGCGGGTCAGCCGCGGGCCGCCCGGCCCACCGACTCCACCAGGGGCAGCAGCCGGAACGGCACGCGCTCGCGCAGCGCCACCTCGGTACGGGTGCGGACCACGCCCGGGAGGCTGATCAGCTTCTGGATCACATCCTCCAGATGCGCGTTGTCCCGGCCCACCACCCGGGCCAGCAGATCCCCGCCACCGGTGATCGAGAACGCCTCCACGATCTCCGGTACGGCGGCCAGCGCGTCCCCCACGTCGTCCAGGTGCCCCTGGGTGACCTCGATGTGCACGAACGCCAGCACCGGATGGCCCAGCGCGGCGGGGGACAGGGACGGGCCCGTGCCGGTGATCACGCCCTCCCGTTCCATCCGCTCCAGCCGGGCCTGGAGCGTGCCGCGGGCCACGCCGAGGATCCGGGCGTACTCGCGCACGCTGGTGCGCGGCTGCTCCAGGAGCAGCCGCAGGATTCGGGTGTCGAGGGTGTCCACGGCCATGACGGACGACTGTACCAATGGCTCAGCCGCCGACCACCCGCGCATGCCCCCGGACCTGGTCCGTTGGCATTCCGGTGAACGCTCGTTACGGTGCGCCGCTGGGCCAATGGCATGGCGATCCGGGCCGGACTTGAGCCAGTGACGCCGGTGATGCTCTCATGGACGTGTCGATGGCGCTGCGGATCCCCGCGGCGCCTTTTCCGTACCGGTGGTCTCCCAGGGGAGGGTGGCAAGTGCTGAAGAGGATGTTCGTGGCTCCGGACCCGGGACGGGCGCGGCTGCGCTTCGCCGCGCGGGCCGTCCTCGGCATCGGGCCGGCGGTCGTGGTCTGCTTCCTGGCCGGGCACTCCCTCGCCGGTGCGGTCACCGGCGGTCTCGCCGCGCTCCTCGCCCTGTTCACCGTCGCCGACCCGACCGTGCGCGGCCAGGCGGTCACCACCGCCCTGCTGCCCGCCGTGGGGCTCCCGGTGCTCGCCGTCGCGGCCGGGCTGCACGACCGGCCCGTCGCCCGCGACCTGGCGTTCCTGGCCGTCGTCGGCGCCGGCGTCTACGCCCGCCGGTGGGGCCCGCGCGGACACAGCCTCGGCGTGTTCGCCTTCATGACCTTCTTCGTGGCCCAGTTCCTGCACGCCACCCCGGCCCGGCTGCCCGAGCTGTACGCCGCCGTCCTGCTCTCCGTGGCCACCGCGGCCGCCGTACGGTTCGGGATGTGGTGCTACGAGCGCCGGCTCCCCCCGGCCGCCGTACCCGCCCCGCCCGGCGGCACCGGGCTGGCCCGGGTGACCACCCGGCAGGCCGTCCAGGCGACCGCCGGCGCCGGTTTCGCGCTCCTCCTGGGCCAGTTGGTGTCCGGACAGCGCTGGTACTGGGCCGTCGGCGCCACCTGGTGGATCTTCGTCAACACCGCCTCGCGCGGCGAGACCCTGGTGCGCGGCTTCCGCCGGGTCCTCGGCACGGTGATCGGCATCGGGCTGGGCTTCCTCGTCGCCGTCCCGGTGCACGGCGCGCCCGTGCCGACGGCCGGCCTCGTCGCCGTCTGCGTCGTCGGCATCTTCTACACGGCCGCCGTCTCCTACACCTGGATGATGCTCTGGGTGACCCTGCTCGCCGAACTCCTCTACGGCCTGCTCGGCGTCCTCAGCCCCGGGCTGCTCGGGCTGCGGCTCGCCGAGACCGCCGTCGGCGCGCTCGGCGCCGCGCTCGCGGTCGCCCTGGTCCTGCCGGTCACCACGCACGCCACCACCGACGCCTGGATCCAGCGGGCGCTGCGCTGTGTGCACGCCTGCACCGCCGAGGCCGCGGCCCGCCTGGCCGGCTCCGCCACGGCCGACCCGGCGCCCCGCGTGGCCGAGCTGGAGCAGTTGCTCGGCCGGGTGCGGCTGTCGGTGGCGCCGCTGGTGCACCCGCTGAACCCGCTGGCGGCGCGCAAGGCGCGGGCCCGCCGGGTGCTGGCGCTGCTGGACGACTGCGCCCGCGAGATCCGTGGTCTGGTGGCGGTCGCCGCCGACCCGGAGGCGTCCCACGACGCCCGGCTGGCCGCCGCCTGCTGGCGCGTCGAGGCCGCGGTCGAGGCCCTCACCGCGGGCCGCGCCACCCCGACGCCCCACCCGGCCGCAAACCCGTCCCCGACCTCCGTGCCCGCTTCCGCGCCGGCTTCTGGGTCCGGGCCCGCGGTGGTGGCGGCACCTTCTGGGTCCGCGTCTGCGGTGGTGGCGGAGCCTGGTCTCGCGTCGGCTTCTGGGTCCGGGTCCGCGGTGGTGGCGGCGTCCGGCCTCGCGCCGGCTTCCGCATCCTGCCTCGCGGCGATCCCGGCGCACGGCGCCGCCTCGGCCTCTGTGCCTGGCCTGGCGTCAACCTCCGCGCAGGGGTCCGTTGCGGCCTCGTCGCATGGCTTGGCGCCGGCTCTTACGTCCGGGTCCGCGGCGGTCCCGGCCCCCGCCCGCGCCTCGGCTTCCGCGCATGACCTCACCCCGGCCCCCGCGCACGACCCCACCCCGGCCCAGGCGCACAGCGCCCCCGTAGCGATTCCCGCGCCCCGCCCCGTCCCGACCCCCGTGCACAACCCCATGCCGGACTCCGCGGACCACCTCGCCCTGTCCCGTCCGCACGGTCCCGCGCTGGTCCATCTGCATGGTCTGGAGCGTGCCCTCGCCGATCTCGCGGAGCCGCTGCGCAGGCCCGCCGGGGCCCGGCTGGTCCGTGCCTGAGCGGGGTCGGCGGCGAGAGGCACCGCGTGACGAACCGCCCGGCCGGCCCGCCCTCTTGGTCTAGACCGTTACCGGTCGGCTGCTACCGTCGGCCCCGGAGCGGCACGACCGGCTCGACCGAGAGGGGACAGCGGTGGCACAGGACGGCAGGGCGGGCGGACGCCGGGCGTTCATCGGATCGTTCACGGCGGCGGGCGGCCCCGGCCTGGTGACCGCCCGGCTCGCGGCGGACGGCGGGGCCCTCACCCTCGGCGCCGCCGTCAAGGACGTACCCGACCCCTCCTACCTCGCCCTCGCACCGGACGGGCGCACCCTCTACGCGGTCAGCGAGACGGCCGAGGGAGCCGTCGCCGCCTACCGCGTCACCGGCGACCGCCCCGAACCCGCCGGCGCACCGGTGCCGGTGGGCGGCAGCGGACCCACCCACCTCGGCGTGTACGCCGGGCATGTGCTGACCGCCAACTACGGCTCCGGCAGCGTCACCGCCGTACCCGTGCGCCCGGACGGCACGCTCGCCGCCGCGCCCTCCGGACGGCTCCAGCACACCGGCTCGGGCCCGCACGACCGGCGCCAGCGCGGCCCGCACGCCCACCAGGTGCAGCCCGACCCGAGCGGCCGGTGGGCCGTCAGCGTCGACCTCGGCACGGACTCCGTCCGCGTCTGCACGCTCGTCGGCGGCAGCCCCGCCGTGCACCGCGAGTTCGCCCTGCGCCCGGGCTCCGGGCCGCGCCACCTGGCCTTCCACCCGGACGGCGAGCACGCCTACGTGGTCAACGAGCTGACTCCCACCGTGACCGTGTGCCGCTGGGACGCCCCGACCGGCTCGCTCAAGCCCCTCACCGAGGTCCCCGTGCTGCGCGACGCACCGGTCGGCGACGCCTACCCCTCGGGGATCGCCGTCTCGCCCGACGGCCGCTTCGTGTGGACGGCGACCCGCGGCGAGGACGTCCTGTCGGTCCTCGCCGTCGAGGCGGACGGGCTGCGGCTGACCGGCACGGTGCCCTGCGGCGGGCACTGGCCACGCGCGCTGGCCCATCACGACGGCTACCTCTACGCGGCCAACGAGCGCTCCGGCGACGTGTCCTGGTTCGCCGTGGACACGGCCACGGGCACGCCCCGCTACGACGGCTCCGTACGCGTCCCCGCCGCCTCCTGCGTCGTCTTCGGCTGAACACACCGGGCCCCCCGGCCGGACCACGCCGCCCGGGGCACGGCGAAGGGCCCGCTCCGGACAGGAGCGGGCCCTTTCGCGGGACGGATGCCGATGCCGCGTGCCGGTGGCCGGCGCGGTACGGAGACCGCGTGCCGGTGGCCGCAGGCGTCAGCGGACCGGTGCGCCCTGCGCCGGCTGCGGGGCGATGCCCAGCGCCGTCGTGTACTTGGCGAGCGCCAGCTTGCCGATCGCCGGGTACGCGCCGAGCGCCTCGGCGGTGGCACAGCCCGCCTCCTCGGCCGCGGCGGCCAGCAGCCCCGGCTCGATCTCCGGGCCGACCAGGTACGGCGCCAGGGCGAGCTGCTGCGAACCGGCGGACCGCAGTTGCTCGGCCACGGAGGAGATGGAACCCTCCTGGTCCAGCGCCGCCGCCATCACCGGCACGGCCAGGCGCGCGGCGAGCAGCATGCCGGTGATGCCGGCCGCCTGCACGGCCTCCTCGCCGCCCACGGTGGCCAGGACGATGCCGTCGGCGGCGGTGGCCACGGTGAACAGCCGGGCCCGGTCGGCGCGGGCCAGACCCGCCTCGGACAGCCGCACGTGCAGCGCCTCGGCGAGCAGCGGGTGCGGGCCCAGCACATCGGTCAGCTCGGCGGCGGCCCGGCTGTCCATCACGGACTGCCGGACGCGGCGCAGCAGCGCGCCGTCCGGACCGGCCAGCAGCGGAACGACGACGGCGTCCGGGCCGTCGGACTCCTTGGCTCCCTCGACCCCGGCGGCGGCCGCCCGCTCGCGCCGCGCGGTGCGCTCACCGGCGGTGCGCGCCAGCACGGAGCGCAGCGTGGGGAACTCGGCGTCGTCCCCGTCCACATACCCGATCCGGGCGTCCAGGCCGGGCAGTTCGGAGCGGGCGATGCTCACGACCTCCTCGGCGAGGCTGCGCGTGGCGGGGCTGGGCGCACCGGGCACCGCGAGGACGAGCGCGGGCGCGCCCTCGGGAGCCACCAGCGGTTCCGGGCGGCGGTGCCGTCCGGGCTGGCGGGGTCGCGGCATTCGTACGGGCAGGCCGGACGCGGGTCCAGTGGGGGAGCTCATGGCGCCGCATGTTACTGGTTTCCTGCGCTCCGGCGTTCGGGGAGGGTGCAGGTGAGCGGTATCCGTCCGGTTTTGTCTGATGAGTTACGCGGGCGGGACACCCCCGTTCCGGCACATGCCGGGCACATGGTCCGCACCGGGGCAGAACCGCTCATGCCGGAAGCTCAGTCACCTCCGGTACGGGTCACGCAGAGCAGCGCCGGTTCGTCCGGCAGGAGGAGCCGGTCCGCCGCCAGATCCGTCGCGATCCGCACCGCGCCGTGCAGCGGGTCGCCCTCGGCCGGCACCTGCCGGGCGTGCGGCAGCCTGCGGGTCAGTTCCTCCCGCACGGGCGCGAGGAGCGGCTCGCCCATGCGGAACAGACCGCCGGTGAGCGCCACTTCGGGTGCGCCGTCCGCCGGGCACACGGCGGCGGCGGAATCGGCCAGGTGCCGGGCCGCCGCGCGCAGGATGTCCGCGGCGACCGGGTCGTGCGCGGCGCACTCGGCCACCCGGGGCGCGAACGAGGCCAGTACGGCGGCCCGGTCGTCCCGCGGGTAGAGCAGGCCGGGCAGGCCGCGCACCGGGCCAAACCGCTCCTCCGCGCAAGCCAGCAGCGGTGCGGAACCGCCGTCCCGGCCGTCGTGGGCGCGCAGCGCGGCCTCCAGTCCGGCCCGCCCGATCCAGGCACCGCCGCCGCAGTCGCCCAGCAGATGCCCCCAGCCGTCGGCCCGCCGCCAGCCCGTCAGGTCCGTGCCCACCGCGATCACTCCGGTGCCCGCGGCCAGCACGGCGCCGGGCCGCGCCCCGAGGGCGCCGGCGTACGCGGTGACGGCGTCCGCGGCGAGCGCCACACCGCGCACCCCCAGCTCCCGGGCGAGCGCGCCGGGCAGTTCGGCGCGCAGGGCGTCGCCCAGGCTGGCGAACCCGGCGGCCCCGACGACGGCCGTGCCCAGCGCGTCCAGTCCCGCCTCCGCGGCCAGGGCGCGCGCCACCGGGACGAGCTGCTCCAACAGGTGGTCCGGGTCGAGGCCCCGCGCACCGGTGCGGACCGGTTCCCGGGTCTCCCGCCGGGCGGAGGGCTCCCGCCCCGGCACCCCGACGGCGATCCGGAGGCCGGAACCGCCGGAGTCCACGGCGAGATACCCGGGGACGGTCACGGCAGACGCCAGTCCACCGGCTGCCCGCCCTGCTGGATCAGCAGGTCGTTGGCCCGGCTGAACGGGCGCGAACCGAAGAAACCGCGGTCGGCCGACATGGGCGAGGGGTGTGCGGACTCCACCGCCGGCAGACTGCCCAGCAGCGGACGCACGTTGCGGGCGTCGCGGCCCCACAGGATCGACACCAGCGGCTTGCCGCGTGCCGCCAGCGCCTTGATCGCCTGCTCGGTGACCTCCTCCCAGCCCTTGCCGCGGTGCGCGCCCGGGCTGCGCGGCGCCGTGGTGAGCGCCCGGTTGAGCAGCAGGACACCCTGCTGCGCCCACGGCGTGAGATCCCCGGTGGACGGCTGGGGCAGCCCCAGGTCGGCGTGCAGCTCCCGGAAGATGTTGATCAGGCTGGGCGGCAGCGGGCGTACCTCCGGAGCGACGGAGAACGACAGCCCCACCGCGTGCCCCGGGGTCGGATACGGGTCCTGGCCTACGATCAGGACCCGCACCTCGTCGAAGGGCTGCTGGAAGGCCCGCAGGACGTTCGGTCCGGCCGGGAGGTAGGTGCGTCCGGCGGCGATCTCCGCGCGCAGGAAGTCGCCCATCACGGCGATCCGTCCGGCGACGGGTTCCAGGGCCTTCGCCCAGCCCGGTTCGACGATTTCATGCAAGGGTCGTGGTGCCACGGGCGTCACCCTACTGCCGCACACCCGTCGGCGATCAACCGTTGGCCGGAGCCCGCCCGGCGTCCGCCGCGCCGCCGGTCCGCCCGTGCGCCTGTCCTCGCCGGCGGGCGGGGCGGGTGCCGTCATCCGATCACCGCGGCCCGTACGCAGAGCACGTCCGGCAGGTGCGCGGCCAGCAGCCGCCAGCTCTCGCCGTCGTCGGCCGAGGCGAAGACCTCGCCGTTGCGGTTGCCGAAGTACACCCCGGCCGGGTCCGCTTCGTCCGTGCACAGGGCGTCGCGCAGCACCGTGCCGTAGTGGTCCTCCGCCGGCAGTCCCTCGCTGAGCGGCTCCCACGACCCGCCCGCGTCGGTGGTGCGGAAGACCCGGCAGCGGCGTCCGGCGGGCACCCGGTCGGCGTCCGCGTTGATCGGGAAGACGTACGCCGTGCCGCCCCGGCGCGGGTGCGCGGCCACCGCGAAGCCGAACGTGGACGGCAGGTTCCCGCCGATGTCGGTCCACCGCGCACCCGCGTCGTCGCTGCGGTACACCCCCCAGTGGTTCTGCAGGTACAGCCGGTCCGGGTCGCGCGCGTCCCGGGCGACCTTGTGCACGCACTGGCCGAACTCCGGGTACGGGTCCGGCAGGAACACCGCGGACACCCCGGAGTTGGACGGCGACCAGCTCGCGCCGCCGTCCGTCGTGCGGTACACCCCCGCCGCCGAGACGGCCACCGTCACGGACCGCGGGTCGCGTGCGTCGGTGAGCACCGTGTGCAGGCCCTCACCGCCCAGGCCCGGCACCCACCGGGAGCGGGTCGGGTGTTCCCACAGCGGCCGGACCAGCGTGAAACTCTCGCCGCGGTCCTCCGAGCGGTACAGCGCGGCCGGTTCCGTGCCCGCGTACACCACGCCGGGCTCGGCGGCGGCCGGGTGGAGCTGCCAGACGCGCTCCAGACAAGCGCCGGTGTCCTTGGGGAACTTCACGGCGGGCCGTGCCGGTTCGGTCCAGTTGCGGCCGAGGTCGTCGGAGTGGAAGACCGACGGGCCCCAGTGCGTGCTGTCACCGCCGGCCAGCAGCCGGGGCCGGGGCTCGCGGGTGTCGAGCGCGACCGAGTACACGGCCTGTGCGTTGAAATACGGACTTTCGTCGAACTCCCAGGGGCCGCCGCCCCGTCGCCGTCCGATGAAGAGGCCTTTGCGGGTGCCCACCGCGAGCAGTACCTCGGCCATGCCGGTCACCTCCGGGACGCCTTTGTCCGGGTTGTCATCAGATAGCGGCCAGTGTGCACCCCAGCACTGACAATCACCCCCACAACGGTCGTCCGCGCAGGTCAGGGCCTGTGTCGCCGCCGGGTGGCCAAGATCGGCCGGTTCCGTCGCCGAGCACCTGCGCGAGAGGGGTGTGCCGTGCGACCGTCGGGTAACGGCTCGTCGTGAGCAACGGAGCGATCCCTTCCGTAGAGAAGGGCGGTCCGGCCGGTCGGTGCGCTCGTGAGGAGGATGCCCTTGAAGGCGTTCCGTGGTCCGAAGGCGTGGCTGTGGCGCTGGCGGCGCAACCCGCTCAAGCGCCGGGCCGACGTGGTGGAGGCCTGGGTGGTGCTCGGTGCCTGTCTGCTGACCGTCCTGGGCGGGGTGCTGGCGGGCCTCGCGGCAGCCGGTTCGGTGCAGCACGCACTGGCCCGGGAGCGGGATGGCCGGCGGCCCGCTGCGGCCCGGGTCGCCGAGAAGGTCCCGGACACGGCCGCCGCGCGCAACAGCCGCTCCTCCGGCGGCGGACGGGTCTGGGTCCGGGTCCGCTGGACGGCGGCCGACGGCTTTGCGCACACCGGCCAGGTCCGGATGCAGCCCGGCGCCGAGGCCGGTACGCCGGTCACCGTGTGGACCGACCGGCGGGACCGGCTCGTGAACAGGCCCACCTCCGCCGCCGAGGCCGCGTTCCGGGCGACCCTGATCGGCATCCTGGTCGGCGTCAGCGCCGCCGCCGTCCCCTGCGTCGGCGGCCTGGCCCTGCGCGGCCGTCTGGAACGCCGCCGCCTCCAGGAGTGGGACACGGAATGGGCCCGCCTAGGCCCCCAGTGGGGCCGGACGGTCTGACCCCACGCCCGGGACCACCCCACCACCCCGGACGCGGCAGCCACCGGAACCCGCCCGAGCACGACAGCCATCGGCACCCCCGGCCCCGGGCACGGCACCCACCGGCCCGGCGCCCACCGGAACTCACCGGCGGGGCGCGGCGCCCGCCGGCGCCCCACCGCCCCGGATACGGCAGTCACCGGCTCCCTGGGTCCGGCAGCCACCGGCACTCCACCGGCCCAGACGCGGCAGGTCACTGGGACTCAGCGTTCGGGTGGGGCGCCCGCCTGGCGCCCCACCGACCTGGATACGGCAGTCGCCGGCTCCCCACCGGTCTGGGCGCGGCAGCCGCCGGCCCCAGCGGTCCGGGGCGACGTCCACCGGGACTTACCGGCCGGGCGCGGCAGGCCACCGGCACCCACCGCCCCGGGCGCGGCAGGTCACCGGGCTCACCGGCCGGATGCGGCAGCCAGCGGTGCCCCACCGGCCCGGTACGGCGGGTACCGGGACGCACCGGCCGGGGGTGGCAGCCGTCGGCACCCACCCGGTGCGGCGCCCACCGGCATCCACCGCCCTGGGCACGGGAGTCACTGGGACTCATCGGCCCGGTGTGGCGCTCACCGGGACCCACTGCCCCGGGCGCGGCAGTCACCGGGGCTCACCGGCCGGGCGCGGCGCCCAGCGGCCCGGATACGGCAGTCGCCGGCTCCCCACCGGCCTGGGCGCGGCAGCCACCGGCCCCAGCGGTCCGGCGTGGCGCCCGCCGGGGCTCACCGGCCGGGGTACGGCAGCTCACCGGGGCCCACCTGCCGGGCGTGGCGCCCACCGGCACCCCGCCGGCCCGAATACAGCAGCCACCGGAACTCACCGGCCCAGGCGCGGCAGGTCACCGGCATCCACCGCCCCGGGCGCGGCAGTCACCGGGGCTCACCGGCCGGGCGCGGCACCCCGTCGGCCCGGATACGGCAGCCACCGGAACGCACCGCCCCGGGCGCGGCAGCCCACCCGGCTCACCGCCCGCACGCGGCAGTCACCGGTCCACCGTCGCAGCCACACCTGTCACCCGTCCCCTCTGAAGCCCCCCAGTCCCCCCAGCACCCCCCGGCACCTGCGCAGCAGTTCCTCGTCGTCGGGGATGGCGTGGGTGGTGTCCGGGGACCGGTGGGCGGTGTGGCGGCGGGGGCTGCTCAGTTCCGTGGTGAGCAGGTCGTGCAGCGGCGCGGCGGCGGGGCCCATCGCGGTCAGGCAGTCGGCGATGGACAGGCGGGTGCCGGGCGCCGCCGGCCAGGCGGCACGGAACACGGGCACGACCGGCTCCGGGTCCCCGCCGATGTGCCACAGCGCGCACGCGACCGGTACGCGCTCCGGCAGCGGCTCCGACCGTGCGAGCCGGTGCAGAAGGGGCAGCACGGGGCGCGCGGCCGGGCCCAGCCGGCCGAGCTGGCGTGCGGCGCCGAGGCGTATCCGCGCGTCGCCGTGGGACAACTCGCGCAGCAGCACGGGGAGGACGGCGCCGGTGTCGCCGTCCGCCGACCACAGCGCGCCCGCCGCGGTGGCCGCGTGCCGGGTGGTGAGCAGAGCGCGCAGCGCCGGTGCCGCCTGGGCCGCGGCGCCCAGCTCCGTCAGTGTCCCGATCAGCCGGGGGACGAGCGCGTCCCGCGCGCCCGGTCCGCCGGGTGCCCCGGAGAGCAGCCGCAGCAGTTCGGGCACGGCATGCTGGTCCCCGATGGCTCCCAGCGCCGTCAGCAGCGGCGCGGCGAGCCGGGCGGCGGCGGGCGAGGCCAGGGGGATGCGGGCGAGCCGGTGGCGCAGCGCGGGGGCGAGCGGGGCCGCGGCCCGGCCGAGGTGCGCCGCCTCGCGGCCCAGCTCCTCGGGTGCCGCCGGACCCGCCAGCAACTGGGCGAGGGCCGGGACCGCGCGCGAATCGCCGCTTCTGACCAGCGCCTTCAGCGGACCGCCCAGCGTGGGCGGGCAGCGCTCCCAGCGGTGGGTCCACAGGTCGGGCCGGGCGGTCACCAGCGCGTGCAGGGCGTCCGCCGCGGGTGCGGCCAGGGTGTACAGCTCCGCCAGCACGGAGACCGCCGAGTCCCGTAACCGGTCCTCCTCGGTGTCCAGTTGGTCCCCGAGCAGCCGCACCGGAGCGTCGTACGCGCCGCGCCAGCCGCGGAACAGCCCCGCCGACATCCACACGCCGTTGCACCGGTCCACCGGGTCCGGACTGGTCAGCTGGCCGGTGAGCAGGGCGATCCGGTCGTCGACCCGGTCACCGAGCGCGCCGTGCAGGGTGCGCAGCAGGGTGGCGCCCTGTTCGTCGGAGGGGCGCAGCCGCCGTATCCGGCCCACCAGCGTGTCCGGGCCGGGGTGTTCCCCGGCCTGCCGGCGCTGCGCGGAGCGCTGCCGCAGCAGCCGGACCGCCGTCGGCACCAGGTCGGCGGGGAGCCGGCCGGGCGCCACCAGCGCGAGCCGGCCGAGCGCCGCGAGCCGCAGACCCGGCGGGTAGGGCGGTGCGCTCCGTTCGGCCAGCAGGTCCACCGCGCCGGCGGCGTGCGCGGCGTGCCGGCGGGCGAACAGGCCGAGCGCGTCGACGAGGGCCGGCAGCACCAGGTCGTCGTGCTCCGCCCGCAGCCGCCGCCGCAGCAGTTCCAGGACCCGCGCGGGCTCGTCCAGGAAGCGCACCAGGGCCCCGGCCACCGCCCGCCGCACGGCGGGGTCCGGGTCCCCGGCGAGCACGGCGAACGTCTCCGCGCCCGCGCACACCGCCGCCCGCGCGCGGGGGTCCCGCGCCGTCTCCTCCTCGCCCTCCCCGCCGATGCTGACCAGCAGTTCCACGATGCCGCCGCGGTCCGGCACCTCCTCGCGCGCCGCCAGCGCGAACAGGAACGGGACGCAGGCCGGCGTCGCGTCGAACACCCTGCCCTCGTGGTGCACCGCGCCGTACATCCCGTCGAGCGCGGTCGCCCGCTCGGCGGTGTCCGCGGACGCCAGGGCCCGCAGCCGGCCGGGCAGATCCTCCGCGCTGCCGTGCGCGTGCCGCAGCGAGGCCCAGTCGACCTCGTCGATCCCCGTGAACACGTTGTCCTCCCCAGACGAGTGCCACCTGATCGCGAGTGTGCACCACGGCACCGACAACGGTACGCGTCCGGCCGCTGACTGTGTGCGATCCGTCGGCGGTCACCGGCCACGGCAGGGCGGTGGCGGACACCCGCGGCAGGGGTCAGTCGCCGGCGGGCAGGGCGCGCGCCAGGATGGCGTCGAGTCCGGTGCCGGCGGGCAGGGTGCCGAACGCGTGCCCCCAGTCGCCGCCCAGCCGGGAGGCGCAGAAGGCGTCCGCGACCGGGTGCGGGGCGTACCGGACGAGCAGGGACGCCTGGAGGGCGAGCGCCATCCGCTCGACCAGCCGGCGGGCGCCCGCCTGATCGGTTCCGGCCACCTGGTCCTTGAGCGCGGCCACGGTCGCGTCCAGGCGGGCGTCGGCCCCGCGCGCGAGGGCGAGTTCGGCGAACAGCGCCTGGGCGCCGTCCTGTTCCCGGCCGAGGGCGCGCAGCACGTCGAGCGCGTTGACGTTCCCGGAGCCCTCCCAGATCGACAGCAGTGGGGCCTCGCGGTAGTGCCGGGGCATCCCGGAGTCCTCGACGTAGCCGTTGCCGCCCAGGCACTCCAGGGCCTCGGCGGTGAAGGCCGGGCCGCGCTTGGTGACCCAGTACTTGCCGACGGCGGTGGCGACGCGCCGGAAGGCCCGCTCCCCGGCGTCCCCGCGCACCGCGCGGTCGGCCGCGCCGGCCAGCCGCAGCGTGAGCGCGGTCGCGGCCTCCGACTCCAGCGCGAGATCGGCCAGGACGTTGCGCATCAGCGGCTGTCCGAGCAGCCGGGCGCCGAAGGCGCTGCGGTGCCGGGCGTGGTGGCCGGCCTCGACCAGCGTCTTGCGCATGAGGGTCGCCGAGGCCATCACACAGTCCAGCCGGGTGCAGTTGACCATCTCGATGATGGTCTTCACGCCCCGCCCCTCCGGGCCCACCAGCCAGGCCACCGTCCGGTCGAACTCCGGTTCCGAGGAGGCGTTGGAGCGGTTGCCCAGCTTGTCCTTCAGCCGCTGGATGCGGAAGGTGTTGCGGCTGCCGTCCGGCAGGACCCGCGGCACCAGGAAGCACGACAGCCCGCCCGGGGCCTGCGCGAGCACCAGGAAGAGATCGCACATGGGCGCCGACGTGAACCACTTGTGCCCGCGCAGCGTGTACACGCCCGGTTCGCCGGTGGGCGTCGCCGTGGTGGTGTTCGAGCGCACGTCGGAGCCGCCCTGCTTCTCCGTCATGCCCATCCCGGCGAGCAGTCCGGGCTTCTCGGCGGGGACGCGCAGCTCCGGGTCGTACTCCCGGCTGGTGAGCAGCGGCTCGTACACCTTGGCGAGATCCGGCTGGGCGCGCAGGGTGGGCACGGCGGCGTACGTCATCGAGGTGGGGCAGCCGTGTCCCGCCTCCGTGTGCCCCCACACCAGGCCGCCCGCGGTCCGGGCCACGTGCGCGCCCGGCCGGTCGTCGGCCCACGGGGTGCCGGCCAGGCCCTCGGCGACCGCCGTCCGCAACAGGTGGTGCCAACTGGGGTGGAACTCGACTTCGTCGACGCGGTGGCCGTAGCGGTCGTGGGTGCGCAGCACCGGCTCGTGCCGGTTCGCCAGCCCGGCCCACTCCTGCGCCTCCACGCTGCCGGCGCGCGCCCCCAGCCGCCGGACGTCCGCCTCCGCCCAGTCCGCGCCCTCCCGGCGCAGCCCCTCCAGCAGGGCCGGGTCGTCGGAGGCGTCATACGGCGCGAGCGGCGGGGGCTGGTTGGTGACGTCGTGCGTGACGGACTGCGGCTGCGGCTGCGCGGGAAGCGAGACCATACCCAGCATGTTGCACTCTTTCCGCGGTCGTAGCAATGTTGCAACAACGGGTGGCACGTACAGTACGGACCCATGCGCATGAACGTTTCGGCGGAACCGGACCCGGCGGGGACGCGGCCGCTGTCCGCCCGGTCGGTGGTGCTGAGCCTGCTGCTCGGCACGCACCCGCCGCGACTGCCGGTGAAGGACCTGGTCCGGCTGGTGGAGCCGTTCGGGGTCGGCGGCTCCACGCTGCGGGCCGCGCTGAGCCGGATGGTGGCCGCCGGGGACCTGCGCCGCGCGGACGGCTTCTACCGGCTCAGCGACCGGCTGCTGGACCGCCAGCGCCGCCAGGACGACGCCGTACACCCCCGCACACGCGTGTGGGACGGCGACTGGGAGATGGTGGTGATCACGGCGACCGGCCGCGGCCCCGCCGAACGCGCCGGCCTGCGCGCCCGGCTGGCCGCGCTGCGCCTGGCCGAACTGCGCGAGGGCGTGTGGCTGCGCCCGGCCAACCTCGACCGCCCGCTGCCCGCCGAGGTGCACCGGGTGGCGCTGACGTACACGGCCCGTCCCGGCGAGCCGCCGCGCGAGCTGGCCGCCCGGCTCTGGCCGCTGGCCGGCTGGGCGGCCACCGCGCGCGCCCTGCTCGCCCGCGCGAGCCGCGCGGACCAGCCGGCCGACCGGCTCGGCGCCTACGCGGCGGCCGTCCGCCATCTGCTCGCCGACCCGGTCCTGCCGCCCGCGCTGCTGCCCGCCGACTGGCCGGGAGGGGAACTGCGCGCCGCGTACGCCGGATACCGGCGGGAACTGGCCGCTTTCCTCGGAGCGCGGGACGCCGGGAGCTGACCGGCAGGAGCGTCCCGCACGGCCCGCCGAACACGCCTGCGGACAACGGCGGTTGCCGGACACGTGCTTGTCAGGCAGGTCGGGCCATGCCAGAGTGGCGTCTTCGTGAGGCTGACCGATGGACACCCTCCGCCGCGGCGCCGACCCCGCCGCGCGGACCCGGTTCCGCGGTCTGGAATGTGATGGCAGCGGAGATCCCGAGCCGGGGGGAACACAGGGTGTTCACGTTCGACATCGTCCCGGGCGGCACTGTGCGCGATGTGCTGCGCGACGGCCGCCGCGACATCATCGACCTGGTGGACCGGACCTACCGCCTCCACGAGGCCGGCCGGACCGTCAATCCCGACAGCTACTTCCTGCGTTTCCCGGAGAAGCCGGACTCCCGCATCATCGCGCTGCCCGCCTTCCTCGGCCCCGAGTCCGGCGTCGCCGGCATCAAGTGGATCGCCAGCTTCCCCGAGAACACCCGGTCCGGCGCGCCCCGCGCCTCCGCCGTGCTCGTCCTCAACGACTACGAGACCGGCTATCCCGTGGCCTGTCTGGAAGCCGCCGCGATCAGCTCCGCCCGCACCGCCGCCTCCGCGGCGCTCGCCGCCCGCACGCTGCGGCCCGCCGGGTACCAGGGCAGCACGATCGCGGTCGTGGGCGCCGGAGTCATCGCCCGCAACATCTGCGACTACCTGCACGCCGCGGACTGCGTTCCCGGCTCCTGGCTCGTCCACGACCTGCACGAACCCTCCGGCCAGGCCCTGGTCGAGCACCTGCGCGCCACCGGGCGGGCGCCCGCCGCCTTCACCACGGACCTCGGCGAAGCCCTGGCCGCCGACACCGTCGTGTTCGCGACCACGGCACTGAAGCCGTACGTCACCACGCCGTTCAAACCCGGCCAGCTCGTGCTGCACATCTCGCTGCGCGACCTGGCGCCCGAGGTGGTGCTGGCGGCCCAGAACATCCTGGACGACGTCGACCACTGCCTGAAGGCCGACACCTCGCCGCACCTCGCCGAACAGGCCACCGGCTCGCGGGATTTCGTCACCGGCACGCTGGCCGGCGTACTGAACGGCGAGGTGACGCCCGACGCGGAACGCCCGGTGGTCTTCTCGCCGTTCGGCCTCGGCGTCCTGGACCTCGCGGTCGGCGCCTTCGTCCTGGAGCGGGCGCGGCGCGACGGCACCGCCATCGAGATCCCCGACTTCTTCGGGGAGACGCGCCGCTGGTGACCCGGCCGCGCGCGGACGGCCAACGCGTCACCGGGCCGGGCCGCCGGATGCGGCCCGGCCCGGCGGGACTCACTTGTAGGTGATGTCCGAGCCGGCGTACTTGCAGTAGGTGCCGTCCGGGTCCGAGCCGTTCGTGGTCGGCTCCTTGCCGGCGTTGTTGCCGATGTACTTCTGGCAGGGAATGATCTTCTTGCCGGTGTCGCCGACGATGGTGATGTTGCGCAGGGTCGCGCTGTCGCCGTAGTTCGTGTTGATGCCGACCAGCTTGCTGCCCTTGTAGGTCGCCTCGATGCCGCTGAGGTTGATCGTGCGCTTGTACTGCGTCTTGCAGTTGCCGCAGGAGCGGGCGAAGGTGCCGAAGTTCTTCACCGCGAAGCCCGACACGTTGAGCGTGCCGGCCCCGTTGAACTGGAAGACCTTGTCGCTGGCCTCCTTCGCCCCGCCGCCGCTGACGGTGTAGACGTTGGACGACGAGGAGCCGAGGAAGGTGGCCGCGTCCTCGCCGACGTCCTCCCACCAGACGTTCTGGAGCGTGCAACTGCCGAGGCAGTGGATGCCGTCCGCGGCCGGGGAGCCGATGATGACGTTCTTGAGGACCGTGCCGGGAGCCAGCTCCAGCAGCGGGCCCTGGTCCTCGTCCTGGCTGTCGCTGCCGAGGTCGCCGCTGCCGTAGAGCCGCTTCAGCCCGTAGTCCTTGGTGCCGGAGACCGAGATGGTGGCGGAGACCGCCTGGCTGCCGTTGGCGGAGGGCCAGGTGGCCGCGCCCGCCGGCGCACCGGAGGTCATGAGCATGCCAAGTGTGAGTCCGAGGGTGGCCAGGCCGCCCAGCAGACCGCGCGAGGTCGCTGATGAGGTCATGTCCCGAATGCCTTCTTCCGAGTGGGGTCAGATCTTCCCGGCGCCCGCGCCGGACGTCACCGAGGCGACGACACCGGAGGCGGGCTCGGCCGTGTAGCCGTACGGCGGTGTGGTGAAGGTGCCGGTCTGCGAGATCTCGGTGGCGGCTCCGCCGAGGTCGTTGCCCCGCAGTACGGCGTATCCGTCGACGTCGCTGTCCCGGCTGGTGGTGACGGCGACCTGCGTGTCGCGGAAGACGTTGTTCTCGACGAGCATCTGCGCGCCCATGCGGGAGTGCACGCCGGTCTCCGCGCCGACCACGTAGTTGTCGTAGAAGTGCCCGGTGCCGAACCGCAGGCTCGGGGTGCGGGAGTTGACGTGGTCGAACCAGTTGTGGTGGTACGTCACGTGCAGGTGCCCGGTGTCCTCGGCCGCGTTGTTGTCGCTGTGGCCGACCAGCGAGCCCTTGTAGTGGTCCTTGAACACGTTCCAGGAGACGGTGACCTGGTCGGAGCCGTGGGTGACGTCCACCAGGCCGTCGTAGTAGTCCTTGCCGTGATCGCGGTCGGAGGACAGGGAGTTGTGGTCGATCCACACCTTGGTGGACGCCTGCACGGTGATGGCGTCGGTCTTGACGGCCTTGGTGATGACCAGGTTGCGCAGGACGACGTTGCCGACCTGCTTCAGGCGCAGTCCGCCGCCGGTGAAGCCGGACGACGAACCGACGCCCAGGACCGTGGTGTTGGAGCCGATGTCGACCTGCCCGCTCAGCGGGATCAGGCCGCTCACCTTCACCACTTTCGCCGTGCCGCCGGTCACGGCGGCCTTGAAGGCGGCCGGCGTGGAGACGGTCACCGCCGGGGCGCTGCCGCCGCCGGTGGTCCCGGCGCCGAAGCCGACCGGCGAGGAGTCGGCGGCACCGGCCGGGTGGGGCAGCGCGAGGACGGCCGCGGCCGCCAGCGCGACGGCCGTGGCCGCCGCGCTCGAAGCTGTTCTGATGTGCATGGGGGTGCGTCCCTTCTCTGTGGGGAGGGGTTGTGTACGTGAATGACGTACAACATCTGGAACGCAATCGTGCGATGTGGTGGCCGACCTCGCCCTGTTGTGCGCCGGTCGGTCACGTTGATGAACGGACCGTAGAGTGCAAGCGCTTTCTAGTCAACCTGTCGCGCAGTCTCGCCCGGTTCCCGGGAAGTCTGGTGGGAGCGCTTCCATGGCTTGCGTGTCCATGCCACGATGCCGGTGTTCCGTCCGCAACCACGCCCCCCGCACGAGCCGTGACCAGAAGGGACCAGGTGACGTGCCCCCCACCTCGCACCGCTCACGAACCCGTCTCCGCACCGCACTCGCCGGACTGCTGGGCGCCCTGCTGCCGCTCCTCGCGGCCCTGGCCCTCGCCGCGCCCCCGGCCGAGGCCGGCACCCGCGCCGTGCCCACGGCCACCCTGACGGAGGTCACCGGCTTCGGCGCCAACCCGAGCAACCTCCAGATGTACGTCTACGTCCCCGAGCACCTCGCCCCGCACCCGGCGGTCGTCGTGGCCGTGCACTGGTGCGGCGGCTCCGCCTCCGCCATGTACTCCGGCACCGAATGGCCCGCACTGGCCGACCAGCACGGCTTCGTCGTCGTGTACCCGTCCGTGACCCGGGCCAGCAAGTGCTTCGACGTCTCCTCGCCGCAGGCACTGCGCCACGACGGCGGCAGCGACCCGGCCGGCATCCGCTCCATGGTCGACTGGACCGTCCGCACCTACGCGGCCGACACCGGCCGCGTCTTCGTCACCGGCATCTCGTCCGGCGCGATGATGACCAACGTCCTGCTCGGCGACTACCCCGACGTGTTCGCGGCCGGCGCCGCCTTCTCCGGTGTGCCCTTCGGCTGCTTCGCCACCACCGACGGCTCCGAGTGGAACAGCACCTGCTCGGGCGGCACCCTCACCCACACCCCGCAGCAGTGGGGCGACTTGGTGCGCGGCGCCTATCCGGGCTACGCCGGGCCGCGCCCGCGCGTGCAACTGTGGCACGGCACCGAGGACGACACCCTGCGCTACCCCAACTTCGGTGAGGAGATCAAGCAGTGGACGAACGTGCTCGGCGTGAGCCCGACCCCCGCCGCCACCGACACCCCCGCCGCCGGCTGGACCCGCACCCGCTACGGCGCCACCGGTGACCAGGCCCCCGTCGAGGCGATCAGCCTCCAGGGCGTCGGTCACAACCTCTACAGCTGGGGCATGGCCTCCCGCGCGCTCGCCTTCTTCGGGCTCGACGGCGGTACCACCACCCCCCAGCCCCCCGCCGCCGGCTGCGCGGTGACCGCCTCCGTCAGCGCCTGGAGCACCGGGCTGACCGCGTCCGTCACCGTCACCAACACCGGCACCACCCCGGTGAACGGCTGGCAGCTCGCCTTCTCCCTGCCCGCCGGCCAGACCCTCACCAACGGCTGGAACGCCGTCTACAGCGGCCGCACCGGCGCCGTGACGGCGGCCGACGCCGCGTACAACGCCACCCTCGCACCCGGCGCCAGCGTGACCATCGGCTACCAGGCCACGCACACCGGGAACAGCGCGGCACCGGCCGCGTACAGCCTCAACGGCGTTGCCTGCACGACCGGCTGACCCACCGGGGTGCGTGCCGCGCGGCCGTGGGACGGGGCGCGCACCCCCGCCGCTCCGGGGCGCTCCCGCACTCTGCCGCTCTGGGGCGCTCCCGCACCCCGCGGCTCCGGGCACGGGGCGCTCCCGCGCCGCGCCGCTCCGGGGTGCGGCACGCTCCCGGACCGCGCCCGCGGTCGTCACCGTGCCGGCGTGTGCCCAGGCCCGCGGTCACCACCGTGCCGCCTGTGCCCGCCGTCTCGGTGCATGTCACTGCCCCGGCGGCTCGTCCTCCCACGCCTCCGTCAGCCCTTCTCTCCCGCCAGTTCACCGCATCCCGGAAAGGCCCCCGTGAAACCGCGCAGCAGAACGTCGTTCGCCACCGTGCTCAGCACCTGTGTGCTCGTCCTCGCCCTCGTCGTCACGGCCTCCGCGCTCACCGCGCTGGCCGGCACACCGGGCCCGGCCGGCGCCGCCACCGCCACCGCCGGGTCCGGCCGGCACTGGGTGACCACCTGGACCGCCGCGCCGCAGCAGGCCGAGCCGGCCAACCTGCCGCCCGCGCCGTACACCGGGGCCAAGTCGGTGCTCGTCGACACCACCCTGCGGCAGACCGTCCGGGTCACCACCGGCGGCTCCCGCATCCGGCTGCGCTTCTCCAACGCCTACGGCGACACCCCGCTGCCGCTCACCGCCGTCACCGTCGCCCTGCCCCAGGGCGGCAGGGCCGGGGCGGGCGCGGTCGAGCCGGGCAGCCTGCGCCGGGTCGCCTTCGCGGGCCGGGACTCCGCGACCGTCCCGGTCGGCGCCCAACTGGTCTCCGACCCGCTGGACTTCACGCTGCGCGCCGGTTCCGAGCTGACCGTGACGGCGTACACCGCGCGCGGTCAGGAGTCGCTCGCGCTCACCTCCCACCCCGGCTCGCGCACCACGTCGTACCTCACGCACGGCGACCACACCCGCGACCAGGACCTCCCGGGCGCGACCGCCGTCGACCACTGGTACCTGCTCAGCGACGTCGAGGTGCGGGCCGCCGCCCGCAGCCGGGCGGTGGCCGTCGTCGGCGACTCCCTCACCGACGGGCGCGGCTCCACCACCAACGGCAACGACCGCTGGCCCGACCAGTTCTACGACCGCCTCCGCAGCCACCCGGCCACCTCGGACACCGCCGTCCTCAACCAGGCGCTCGGCGGCAACCGCGTCCTCGCCGACGGGCTCGGCCCCAGCGTGCTCGCCCGCCTCGACCGCGACGTGCTCGCCCACGGCGCGGTGGACTGGCTGATCCTCTTCGAGGGCGTCAACGACATCGGCACCGCCGACGCCGGACCCGGGGCGCAGCGCGCGGTCGCCGACGACCTGATCGCCGGCTACCAGCAGGTCGTCGCCCGCGCCCACGCCCGGGGCATCCGGGTCTACGGTGCCACGATCACGCCGTTCGGCGGCAACGCGCAGTACGACGACCCGGCCGGGGAACGGGAGGCCACCCGGCAGCGCGTCAACGCCTGGATCCGCACGCCGGGCCACTTCGACGCGGTGATCGACTTCGACCGGGCCGTCCGCGACCCCGCGGCTCCCGGCCGGCTCCGCGCCGACCTGCACACCGGGGACTGGCTGCACCTCACCCCGGAGGGCTACCGCGTCCTCGCCGCCGCCGTGCCCGAAGGACTGTTCCGGCCCGGGCGGTGAGGCGGCCCCGGCGGCGCGGGGACGGGTGGCGCCGACGGGATCAGGAACGTATCCGGACATAGCGGGGCTTTTATGGAGGAAAACGGGGATGGCCTGCGCCGTCACGGGCACTCGGGGAGCAGGTACGGGGATCTACCCGAGGAGAGTCATGGCTGAGCAGAAGTCGTCGTCGGCCCTCACGGCGCCCCTGCGCGGCGCCGCCTCGGTACTGCGCAGGGTGCCCGGCGCCGGAACGGTGGGCAGGGCCGCCGAGGAGACACTCGACAAGATCGGCGCCGTGTCGCCGCGCGGCCGACGCATCGCGGTGTACGCGGGGGCCGGAGTCCTCGGCGCGGCGGGCGTGGTGGAGTGGCCCGTGGCGGTCACGGGCGCGGCGGTGGCCTGGCTCACCCAGCCGAGGCCGGCCCGGCCGGCGCCGGCCGGCCCCACGGCCGGACAGGGACCCGGACTCGTGTCCGTGCCCGAGTCCGGGCCCGAACGCGCGCACGACCTCGGCACCGCGGCCCTCAGGTCCGGCGCCGACAGCGGGCACGGCGGGGATGCGGCCGAGGACACGTCCGCCGGGACCGGGGTGCCCGCGGGTGCCGATGAGGCTCCGGGGCCGGTCCGGGCCATCGATCCGGGCCGCTCCGCCAAGCGGTCCAAAGGCTCCGGCCACCACAAGAAGGGCTCCGGTCACCGCGCCGAGGGCTCCGTCCAGCCCGGCGAGGCGTCCGGTCCGGCCGAGTCCGCCCCCGGGGTGAGGACGTCCTCCAGTCCTCTCGGCCCGACCGCGCGGCCCGACCGCACCACCCTCTGAGGAGGCCACGGTGCTCGGTCTGACGGCGCCGCCGGCCGCCCGCCTGCTGCCCGCCGCGCCCCGCCTGCTCGCCCGGGCGGCGGCACCCGCGGCCGGGCTGGCCGCCGGTGCCGCCGCCGGAACGGCGCGCGCCGGCGTGCGCGGCGCGGACACCGCGGTCCGGGTCGCCCGGGTGGCCCGGCACGCGCTGCCCGGCGCCGGTGTCCACTGGCGTTCGGGCGCCCGCGCCCACCTCGCCCTGCGCCCCGCGGAACCGGACGGGACGCGGCACGCGGACGGCATCGCGCACCTCGCGCGCCGGGTGGCCGAAGCGCTCCAGGAACACCCCGACGTACTCGTCGCCTACTGGGACCAGGGACTGGCCCGTCTGGTGGTGACCGCCACCGGGCAGGAGGCCGCCGACCGGGTCCTGGACCACGCGGCCGGCCTCGCCGAACGGCACGGCCTGGTCCTGGCCGGACCCGCCGTGGAGGAGACCACGCACCCGGCGGACCCGGCCGGGGTGCGCGCCGCCGCGGCCACGCTCGCCGCCGACGCCGTCGGGACCGCCCTGGCCCTGACCGCGTACGCGCTGCGGCTGCCGCCCTCGCCCCGGATGGTGACCGCGGCCGTCACCCTGCTGCGCGAGAACCCCCGCTTCCGCGCCCTGCTGAGCGCGAGGATCGGCGACTCCCGCACCGACCTCGTGCTGGCCTGCGCGAACGCGGCCGTGCACGGCGCCGGGCAGACCCCCGCCTCACTCGTGCTCGACGGCGCCCTGCGCGCCTGCCAGATGGCCGAGACGGTGGCCCGCTCGGCCGCCTTCGACGCGCTGCACGACAAGCTGTGTGGCCCGGACCGGGTCAGCCTCGCCGCGGCCGGATCATCGCGGCCACCGCTGCGGGTCTCCCCGGCGCAGGAGTACGCGGCCCACGCCTCCACGGGCAGCGTGCTGGGCGCGGCGGCCACGCTGCTGGTGAAGCACAACGCCGCCGAGGCGGCGGAGGCCGTGCTCTCCGGCTCCCCGAAGGCCGCCCGCTATGGCCCGGCCGCCTTCCACGCCCTGCTCGGCACCGCGCTGGCCCGCGCCGGCGTCCTGGTCCGCGCCCCGGAGCGGCTGCGCCAGCTGGAGATGACCGGCACCGTCGTCCTGCACCCGAGCGCCCTGCGCGCCGGCGACGGCGAGCCCGACCCGTGGGCCGAGCCGGTGCTCGACGCCGCCCGCCGGGCCGGGCTGCGCGTCGTCCTGGTGGACGACCCGGCGCTGGAGGACTTCACCGGCCTCGCCGACCAGGTCGTCGACGCCCGCCGGCCGCTGGACGACGTCGTGTACGAGGCACGCGGCCAGGAGGGCGCCGTGCTGGTGGCCGCGCGGGTGTGCTCGGCCGGCGAGCACGACGTCCTGGCCGCCCTGCGCGCCGCCGATGTCGCGGTCGCGCTGACCGACCGGGACGGCGCGGTCGTCTGGGGCGCGGACCTCCTCGCGCCGCACGGCCTGCCCGACGTGTGGCGGGTGCTGACCGCGATCCCGGCCGCCCGCACGGTCGGCCACCGGGCCCAGACGCTGGCCCGCTCCGGGGCCGCGCTGTCCGGGCTGCTCGTCGCCGTCGGCGAGTCCGGCGGCGGGCGCGGCCGCCGGTCGCTGCTGCCCGGGCTCCGGCACGCACCCGTCGACGCCGGTGCCGCGGCGGCGCTGCTGTCCGGCGGGCGTGCCGCGCTCGGCGTGGCGGCGGCCCGCGCCCCGCACCCGCGCCCCCGGGTGCACTGGCACGAGCTGGGCCCGGAGGAGACCCGGGACCGGCTGGCCCACGAACCGGCCGCCGAGCCCGGCCCGTTCGACACGGTGACCGCCCCGCTGCGCAAGGCGGCCGAAGGCGTCACCCGGCACCCGGCCGCCGCGCCCGCCCGCTGGTCCTACCGGCTCGGCCGGGCCGTACGCGGTGAACTCCAGGACCCGCTCACCCCGGTGCTGGCCGTCGGTTCGGCGGCCTCGGCGATCCTCGGCTCCGTCGTGGACGCGCTGCTCGTCGTCGGCGCCCTGGACCTGAACGCCCTGGTCGGCGGCTTCCAGCGGCTGCGGGCCGAGCGGGCGCTGTCCGGGCTGGTCGCGGAGCAGAAGCAGAAGGCGCGGCTGGTGCCGGCCGGGGCCGAGGCCCCGGCCGGCGACGCCCGCACGGTCGAGGCGGGCCGGCTCCGCCCCGGCCATGTCATCCAGCTCAAGGCGGACGACGTGGTGCCCGCCGACGCCCGGCTGCTGTGGCAGCAGGGCCTGGAAGTGGACGAGTCGGCGCTCACCGGCGAGTCGCTGCCGGTGGAGAAGCAGACCGCCCCCACCCCGCACGCCGTCGTGGCCGACCGGCGCTGCATGGTCTTCGAGGGGACGACCGTGGTCGCGGGGGAGGCCCGGGCCGTCGTGGTCGACACCGGCGACCGCACGGAGGCCGCCCGCGCCGTGCACCTCGCCGCGCGCACACCGCCGGCCGGCGGCGTGCAGGCCAGGCTCCAGGAACTCACCCGCAAGGCCCTGCCGCTGACCCTGGCGGGCGGCGCCGCGGTGACCGGCCTGGCCCTGCTGCGCGGCACCCCGATCCGCGACGCGGTCAGCGGCGGCGTGGCGGTGGCCGTCGCGGCCGTACCCGAAGGGCTGCCGCTGGTGGCGACGGTGGCCCAGCTCGCCGCCGCCCGGCGGCTGAGCCGGGGCGGCGTGCTGGTGCGCACCCCGCGCACGCTGGAGGCGCTGGGCCGCATGGACACCGTCTGCTTCGACAAGACCGGCACCCTCACCGAGAACCGGCTGCGCCTGGTGCGCACCACCGACGCCGAGGGCGCGGTGCACGCGGTGGACGAGCCCGGCTCGGCGCGGACGGTCCGGGCCGCCGCCCGGGCCTGCCCCCGGCTGGGCGGCGGCTCCGGGCAGCCGGTGCACGCCACCGACGAAGCGGTGCTGGACGCCGCGGCACCCGATCCGGACTGGACGCAGCTGGCCGGGCTGCCGTTCGAGGCCGCGCGCGGCTACGCCGCCGCCGTCGGCCGCGGCGGGGACGGCCCGCCCGTCCTGGTGGTCAAAGGCGCCCCGGAGACCGTGCTGCCCGCCTGCACCGGGCTGTCCGGGGACGCCTCCGACGCCGCGCACGCGCTGGCCGGCGGCGGCCTGCGGGTGCTGGCGGTGGCCGAACGGCGGCTCGGCGCGGACGAGCAGGCGTCCCAGGCCCTGGAACATGCCCTGCAGGAACTGGAGTTCACGGGTCTGCTGGCGCTGTCCGACGTCCCGCGCGAGACCTCCACGGCGCTGGTCGCCGGGCTGTACAAGGCAGGCGTACGACCCGTGATGCTCACCGGCGACCATCCGCAGACCGCGCGGTCCATCGCCGCCGACCTGGGCTGGCCCGGGGACACCGTGGTGGTCACCGGCGACGAACTGGCCGCGGCCGACCGCGCGACCCGGGCCGGGATGCTGCGCGACGCCGGCGTGGTCGCCCGGGTGGCACCCGAGCAGAAACTCCAGGTCGTGGAGGCGCTCAGGGACGCGGGCCGGGTGGTCGGCATGGTCGGCGACGGCGCCAACGACGCCGCCGCGATCCGCGCCGCCGACATCGGTGTGGGCATCAGCGCGCGGGGCTCGGCCGCCGCGCGCAACGCCGCGGACATCGTGCTGACCGACGACGACCTGACGGTGCTGATCGACGCGGTCGGCGAGGGCCGCGCGCTGTGGCACAGCGTGGCCGACGCGATCGCCATCCTGATCGGCGGCAACGCGGGCGAGGTCGGGTTCGGCATCCTCGGGACGCTGCTGTCCGGGCGGGCGCCGCTGTCCACCCGGCAGATGCTCATGGTGAACCTGTTCACCGACCTGTTCCCGTCGATGGCGGTGGCCGTGACGGAGAAGGAGGACGGGCAGGAGACGGTACGGGCCCGGGGCGGGTCGCCGGAGGACGCCTCCGCGGTCCTGGGCGCCCCGCTGCTGCGGCAGATCCGGCACCGGGCCCTGACCACCTGCCTGGGCGCGGTCACGGCCTGGCTGATCGGCCGCTTCACCCCGGGCACCGCCCGCCGCTCCAGCACCATGGCGCTGTGCGGGCTGGTCGGCACCCAGCTCGTGCAGACCCTGCTCGACCGGCGGGACAGCCGACTGGTGCAGGTCACCTCGCTGGGCTCCGCACTGGCCCTCGTCGCCGTGGTCCAGACGCCGGTGCTCAGCCACGCGTTCGGCTGCACCCCGCTGGGCCCGTTCGCCTGGGCGGGCGTCGTGGCCGCGATCACCCTGGCCCTGGCGGGCCAGCGCACGCTGCCCCGCCTGGAACAGACCGTCGGCCGCCTGCTGCCTGTGTGAGGAGGCGGCCCCGGCCACCGGCCGGCCCGGTTCGGCCCGGTCCGCCCTTTCCGGTCCGCCCCCTCCCGTCCCGGATCAGACCGACCGGTGGTACTGGTCCGGCACCCGGATCTCCGCGCCCAGTTCGCGGGCGGCCTGCCGGGCCCAGGACGGATTGCGCAGCAGCTCCCGGCCGAGCAGCACCACGTCCGCCTCGCCGTTCTCCAGCACCTTCCCGGCCTGCCCGGCCTCGGTGATCAGACCGACGGCACCGACCGGCAGCGGCGTCTCGGCCTTGACCCGGGCGGCGAACGGCACCTGGTAGCCCGGCCCGGTCGGGATGCTGACGCCGGCGGCGTTCCCGCCGGTGGAGACGTCGAGCAGGTCGACACCGTGGGCGTGCAGGTCACGGGCGAGCCGGACCGTGTCGTCCGGCGTCCAGCCGCCCTCCGGCAGCCAGTCGGTGGCGGAGACGCGGAAGAACACCGGCTTGTCCGCGGGCCACACCTCGCGTACGGCGTCCACGACCTCCAGGGGGAACCGCACCCGGTTCTCGTAGGAGCCGCCGTAGGCGTCCGTGCGGTGGTTGGAGTGCGGGGAGAGGAACTCGTTGATCAGGTAGCCGTGGGCGCCGTGGATCTCGACGGCCTCGAAGCCCGCGGCGAGCGCCCGGCGCGCGGAGGCGGCGAACTGGCCGACGATCTCCTTTATCTGATCGATCGTCAACTCGGTCGGGACGGGATGCCGTTCGTCGAACGCGAGCGCGCTCGGGGCGAGCGGCTGCCAGCCGTGCGCCTCCGGTCCGACCGGGGCGCCGCCCTTCCACGGCTGGTCGGTGGAGGCCTTGCGGCCGCCGTGGGCGAGCTGGATCGCCGGCACGGTGCCCTGCGCGGCGAGGAAGCGGGTGATCCGGCGGAACGCCTCGACCTGGGTGTCGTTCCACAGCCCGAGGTCGTACGGGGAGATCCGGCCCTCGGGTGCGACGGCGGTGGCCTCCACCACGATCAGGCCGGTGCCGCCGGTGGCCCGCGCCGCGTAGTGCGCGAAGTGCCAGTCGTGCGGGGCGCCGGTGAGCGGACCCTCCGGTTCGGCCGAGTACTGGCACATCGGCGCCATCCACACCCGGTTCGGGATCGTCACTTCGCGCAGGGTGAGAGGCTCGAAGAGGGCGCTCACGACGGACTCCATTCGTCAGGGACCACGGTTGCTCTCGTACGGTACCTCTCGTACTACGATAGATGTCAAACTACGAAACTACTCGTACGATGCGGGTAGTGCAGGATTCCCACGACGAAGGAGCGGTCGCCGTGACCGACACAGCCACCACCGGCCGCTCGCTGCCGCACCCGGAGCGGGAGGAGATCCGCCTGGAGTCGGTGCTGCACGCCCTCTCCGATCCGATGCGGATGCGGATCGTGCGCGAACTCGCCGCCCGGGACGTGGAGTTGTCCTGTTCGTACTTCGACCTGCCGGTGACCAAGTCCACCACCACGCACCACTTCCGGGTGCTGCGGGAGAGCGGGGTCATCCGGCAGGTCTACCGGGGCACGGCCAAGATGAACGGCCTGCGCCGGGACGATCTAGACAGTCTCTTCCCGGGGCTGTTCGACAGTCTCCTCGCTGCGGCCGACCGGCAGGCCGGCCGGCTCGGCGACGCCGCCCGGGTGCCCGCCGCCGGCTGAACCGCCCTTGCGCAGAAGGTGGTGGAAGAGCAGGTTCAGGACGATCGCGGACAGACAGCCCGCGCTGATCCCGCTGTTCATCACCGTCTGGAACCAGTCCGGGAACCGCGCGTACACCCCGGGCACCCCGACCGGCAGCAGTCCGACCGCCACCGAGACGGCCACCACGGTCAGACCGCCGTCACCGCGGAGGTCGGCCCGGGCCAGCGTCCGCAGCCCGCTCGCCGCGACCGTCCCGAACATCACCAGACCGGCACCGCCGAGCACCGGCGCCGGGATCGCCGCGACCACCGCGCCCAGCTTGGGCAGCAGCCCGAGCAGCACCAGGATGCCGCCGGCCGCCGCGACCACCCAGCGGCTGCGCACCCGGGTCATGCCGACCAGGCCCACGTTCTGCGCGTACGCCGTGTACGGGAAGGTGTTGAACACGCCGCCCAGCACGGTCGACAGACCGTCCGCGCGCAGCCCGTCCGCCAGCGGCCCGGCCGCGGCCCTCCGCCCGGTCAGCTCGCCCACGGCGATCAGGTCACCGACCGTCTCGGTCATCGTCACCAGGGCCACGACCAGCATGGACACGATCGCGGACGTCCGGAACTCGGGCGCCCCGAAGTGGAACGGCGTGCTGACGCCCACCCAGTCGGCGGCGCCGACCCCGCCGAAGTCGGTGAACCCGAACGGCACGGCGACCGCCAGGCCGGCCGCGATGCCGAGGAGCACGGCGATCCGGGAGAGGAAGGCGGGCGCGAACCGCTGCACCCCCAGCACCACCGCCAGCACGAAGCCCGCCAGCGCCAGGTTGCGCGGCTCCCCGAAGTCCTTCGCTCCGGCGCCGCCCGCCGCCCAGTTGCCCGCGACCGGCAGCAGGGAGACTCCGATGATCAGGATCACCGTGCCGGTCACCAGCGGCGGGAAGAAGCGGAGCAGACGGCCGAAGACCGGCGCGAGCAGCATGATCGCCAGCCCGGCGACGATCACCGAGCCGTAGATCGCGGGCAGCCCGCCCTGCGTCGTCCCGATGAGCACCATCGGTGACACGGCGGCGAACGTGCACCCCTGCATGACCGGCAGCCGCACCCCGAAGTGCCGGAACCCGACGCACTGGATCAGCGTGGCGATCCCGCACACCAGCAGATCGGCGGTGATCAGATAGGCCAGGTCGGCGGGCGACAGCTTCATCGCGCCGCCCACGATCAGCGGCACCGCGACGGCGCCCGCGTACATCGCGAGGACGTGCTGGAGCCCGAAGGCGGCGAGTTGCCGTACCGGGGGTATCTCGTCGACGGGGTGCACGTCTGCGGTGGTGGCCATGGGGACTCCGGCGGAGGCGGGTGGAGACGGACATGCGGACAGGACGAGACCGTAAGGGCCTTGAACAGTTTGTTGATTTCCGCCCTGTTGCCGGTGTGTGTCCTGCCCGGCGCGGCACCCGGCCGTCGTCGCGCGGGCGGCGGGCGGGCGCATCGGGGACTGCCCGCCGCACCCCGGCCGCCGGTCCCTCCGCACAGCCGCTACGGCCCGGCTACGGCACCCGCGCCGCCGTGAGCAGCGTGTCCCAGTCGGCCAGCTTGACCACGCTCCGGCCCAGCCGCGCCCCCAGTTCGGCCTCGGCCCGCTCGATGGCCAGCCAGCCGTCCCAGGGCACGGGTTCGATGCCCGCCGCCCGCAGCGCCGCCACCGGATCCGCCCGTCCGGCGGCGCGACCGAGCGCCGGGGCGTCCGCGAGCAGGGAGGTCACCGTCTCCTTGGCGCAGGGCCGGTTGGTGCCGATGACCCCGGTCGGGCCGCGCTTGATCCACCCGGCGACGTACTCGCCGGGCGAGGGCACGCCGTCCCGCAGGACACGGCCCTCCCGGTGCGGGACCGTGCCGCTCGCGGCGTCGAACGGCAGCCCGTCCAGCGGCACTCCGCGATAGCCCACCGAGCGCAGCACCAACTGCGCGGGCACGTCCTCGTACCGGCCGGTGCCGGTCACACCGCCCCGGCCGTCCGGCGCGGTCCGCTCGAAACGGACGGCGCACACCCGGCCGTCCGCGCCGAGCAGTTCCACCGGGCGCAGGAAGAACCGCAGACGGATCCGCCGGGCGGCCGCCGGGGCGGGCCGCGCCGCCCAGTCCCGCAGCACCTCCGCGTTGCGGCGCGGGCCGGCCGGCAGCGCGCCGGTGTCCACCGGGTCGAGCGCCACCTCGGCCTGGTCCACGGTGACCTCGGTGCCGGGCAGGCTGCCCAGCTCGCGCAGTTCCTTGGTGGTGAAACGGGCCTGTGCGGGCCCGCGCCGGCCCGCCATGTGCACCTCGGTGAGCCCGCTCGCCGCCAGCGTGTCCAGCGCGGCCTGCGGGATGTCCGTCGGACGCAGTTCCGCCGCGCCGCGGAGCAGCATCCGGGCGACGTCCACCGCGACGTTGCCCATGCCGATCACCACGGCCGACCGCACCCCGCGCAGGAAGCCCGCGTCGGCCGCGTCCGGGTGCGCGCTGTACCAGGAGACGAACTCGGTGGCCGACCAGCTTCCCGGCAGGTCCTCGCCGGGGATGCCGAGCCGCCGGTCGGTGGCGGCACCCACGCAGTACACCACCGCGTCGTACAGCTCCCGCAGCCGCTCCGCCGGCAGACCGCCGGGGCCGCCCACCCGGACACCGCCGAGGAACCGCACCCGCTCGTGCTCCAGCACCGTGCGGAGGCTGCCCTGCAAGGACTTGATCTTCTCGTGGTCGGGTGCGACGCCGTAGCGGACCAGCCCGTAGGGGCACGGCAGCCGGTCCAGGACGTCCACGAGGAGGCCCGGATCACGCTGGACCAGGCTCTGGGCGGTGTAGCACCCGCTCGGTCCGGAGCCTACGACGGCGACACGCAGCACAGCGGAACTCCTTGCCCGAAGGAGGGGCATGCGGACCCTTCCAGCATGGCACCGCGGCGCACCGGCGGGCAGGGCCGGAGGAGTGATCCGGCCGCGCGCCCGCTCACCGGGGCGGGTGATCGTACGGCTGGGGCTGGGGCTGGGGCTGGGGCTGGGGCTGGGGCTGGGGCTGGAGCCGCGCCCGCTCACCTGACAGCGGCGACCCGCCGCGCTCAGGGCCGGTCCGGCCGATGTCAGAGCCGGTCCGGCCGCCGTCCGTCGGGGGCCGGACCGCTGCCGTCAGGGACGTTCCGGCCGTTCCTCGGTGGCGAAGAAGCGGGACAGGTCGGACAGGTCCTCGCCCCCCGCCTCCGGGCCGGCGGCCCCGGCTCCCGGCGGCACGCCCATCTCCCAGTCCAGCCCGTACCGCTGGAACAGCTCCGCCCGCAGCGCCGGAACGGGCATCGGCACCCCCGGCACCAGCGCCGCGTACACCGCGCCCATCAGCAGGGCCCGCAGCACCGGATAGTCGGCCGAGACGTTCTGCGCGCCGTACCGGGCGACCGTGTCGCTGAGCAGCTCGGCGAGCCGGCGCTGCTCCGGGCACTGCACGAAGCCCTCGGCCTGGAGCAGGCCCGCCATGTGCTGCCGCATCAGCACGGGCCGGTCCCGGGCCAGGCCCAGGATCGCGTCGATGGCCCGGGCCAGCCGCTCCCGGCCGTCCTCCGTGTGCGGCTCCCGCTCCAGCGCCTCCTCCAGCGTGCGGTGCATCAGCCGGTGGACGGCGGACTGCACCAACTGGCGCTTGCCGGGGAAGTAGTACGACACCAGTCCGCGTGCCGAGCCGGCCCGGTCCGCGATGTCGCCCAGCGTCGTGGCCTCGAACCCGCGCTCGCCGACCAGTTCGACGGCGGCCTGCAACAGCCGTTCCCGGGAACGCCGCCGCAATTCTTCATTGACCGAGGCGCTGCGCGGGGACATCCTGTAACTCCTGCGTTGACTGGCTGCCAGCCAACTATACTCAACGCACCGGGGCACCCGTGTGTTCGGGATCGCCCGGGGCAGCCGTCCGTCTGGGGCGACGCGGGGGATCGTCTCAGACGGACGGCGCCGGACTTCCGGCCGTCTCGGCGCGTCCGCTCCGGCCCGCCGACCGCGGGCTCAGCCCACCAGGTCCAGCACCGGCAGCAGCGCGTCCGGGCGCCGGTCCACGGGCAGGTGGTCCACGAAGCGGACCCGGCAGCCGAGCGCGGCGGCGCCGCCGTCCGCCACCTTGTTGTCGCCGACCATCAGCACCCGGCGCGGATCCGCGCCGAGCGCCTCGCAGGCCACCGAGAACAGCCGCGGATCCGGCTTCTGCACGCCGTGTTCGTACGACAGCGTGTACGTGTCCACGTAGGCGTCGAGCCCGTGGGCGCGGAACACCGGCCGCAGGTCCCAGCCGATGTTGCTGACCACGCCGACGCCGATCCCGCGCTCGCGCAGCGTGCGCAGCACCTCGGCAGCGTCGGGGTACGGGGTCCACGCGGCCGGCGACATGTGCCGCTCGTACAGGGCGTCGTGCAGCCCGGGATCGGGCAGCGGCACCCGGCGGGACAGACCCGTGTACGCGGCCCGGTGCAGCCGCGCGCTCTCGTCCCGGACCGCCCACAGGCCGGCGAGGTCCGCCGGTACCCGCACCGGCGCCGCGCCTCCCGGCAGCGCGCCGGCCGTCTCCAAGGCCCGGGCGGCGCGGGCGAGTTCGGGTTCGGCGAGTACGTGTCCGGTCTCGTCCAGCACCGCGCGCAGCCAGGTTTCGACGGGCTCGATGCGAAACAGCGTCCCGGAGAAGTCGAACAGTACGGCGGTCATTTGCGGGACTCTACCGGCGGCCCGGCGGTCGCGTCCGGCGGTCGCGCGGCCGTTCGTACACCAGCACGGCCAGCGCCACCAGCAGCGCTCCGAACAGCCACCCGCCGAGCACGTCCGAGGCCCAGTGGACGCCCAGCCACACCCGGGTCACGCCCACGCCGGCCACCGAGACGAGCGCCACCCCCACCGCCGTACGCCACAGGGCCCGGCCCGGGGCGTGACGGCGCAGCAGCCACAGCAGCAGGCCGCAGACCACGGTGGCGGTCAGCACGTGTCCGGACGGGAAGGCCGCGTAGTGGGCGGAGTCGACGGGATCCGGCCAGACCGGGCGGGGCCGGCCGACGGCGGCCTTCAGCGACTGCTGCACGAGCGCCGCCAGCGCACAGGTCGCCGCCAGCCACAGCGCCGTCCACCAGGCCGCGCGGCGCCAGACCAGCCACCCGGCCGCCGCCGCGCACACCAGACGCATGGTCAGCGGGTCCCACACCCAGTCCGTCAGCAGCCGGAACAGATGGGTCACCTCGCGGTCGCGGACCGCCCAGCGGTGGGTGGCGCGGGCGATGGCGCCGTCCAGGGCGAACAGCGGATGCCAGCGCGCCGCGACGAGGACGAGCAGCAGGACCGAACAGCCACCGAGGACCACGGCGAGGCAGCCGGCCGCACGGGCCGCGTCCGGTGAGCCGGGGGGCGGCTCGGCGCCGGGGGCCGGTGGAGGGCCGGGGGGCGGCGCGGGCGGGGGAGCGGTGGGGCGATCGCGCATGCCGCGATCCTTGTCGATACGACGACCCGGTCCAAGCCCGGCGGGGCCGAAAGCCACCGCGAGCGACCGAGAGCGACCGACGGCGGGGGCGGCCGGTGGAGGTGCGGGGGCACGGTCGGCTGCTCGCTCGTGTGCCTCGCCGGCGGCAGCGGGGTGCCGCCATGCAAGGTGGCCGGGTCGGGTGCGGCCGGCGGGGATGTGGGGGGCGCTCGGTCACTTGTCGGTTTGTCTTGCCGGTAGCGGCGGGGTGCCGCCACGGCAGGGCCCGCCGGATCGGGAACGGCGGCGGGTGCGGGGGCGCGGCCGGTCGCTTGCCGGTGTGTCTCGCCGGTGGCAGCGGGGTGCCGCCACGTGGGAGGGGCCGGATGCGGCGCGCTTGGCGGGGGTGCGCGGGGGCGGTCGGCCGGTCGCCTCACCGGCGACGGCGGGGCGCCGCAGGCGGCGGCCGCCGCATCGGGAGCGGCGGCGGGTGCGGGGGCGCGGCCGGCTGCTCGCTGGTGTGCCTCACCCGTGGCAGCGGGGTGCCGCCATTCGGGGCGGCCGGATCGGGAACGGCGCCGGGCGCAGGGGGGCGGCCGGCCACTCGCTGGTGTGCCTCGTCGGCGGCAGCGGGGTGCCGCCATGCGGGTCGGCCGGGTCAGGAGTGGCTGGCGGGGGTGCGCGGGGGCGGTCGGCCGGTCGCCTCACCGGCGACGGCGGGGCGCCGCAGGCGGCGGCCGCCGCATCGGGAGCGGCGGCGGAGCGGTCGGCCGCACGCCGGGCCGCCGTGCCGGTGGCAGTGGTGCCGGCGTCGGGCGGCGGTGGCCGTGGTCGCGCCGGGGCGCCCGGCGCGCGCGGGTGTTCACATGGTCAGCAGCATCGCCACCATGCCGATCCCCATCGACAGCCGGCACGCCTGGGCCAGCTCCGGGCGGTCGCCCCAGCCGGCCGGTCCGGGCCCGCCCGCCGGGACCGCCGCGGGCACCAGCCGGGCGCCGGACAGCAGCACATAGCCGGTGAAGTACAGCAGGAGCGCGCCGGTCAGCAGTGGTACGCCCGTGCCGCCGTGATGATGGTGGGCGGCGGGCGGGGCCACGGTCATCGCCACCGCCATGTAGACCATCGCCGCGCTGCCCACCAGATGGTGCAGATGGCGGGAGCCGTCGCGCGCGGTCCACAGCGCCCGCAGGGCCGCCGCGCCGAACACGGCCGCGTACACCGGCCACGCCCACCGCGGCGGGGTGAACACGGCCGCCGGCACGGCCATCGCGGCCATGCCGAAGCCCATCAGCGCCTCGCCGCCCGCGGCCCGGCGCTGCTCCTCGACGCCGCTGCGCATCCGCAGCAGGCAGTAGGCGCCGGTCACCGCGCACAGCGCCACCAGCAGCCAGGCGGTCGACACCGGTCCGTGCACGCGTACCTCCCCGCTCGACGGTCCGCCCAGGGATGCTCCGAGGACGCTCCAGGGGGTGCGATGCCCCACGCGGACGGAGCGCACGCGAGCGCAAGGATGTACGCGGGGAGCATGCGGGGGAGCACGCGCCGTGACCGCCCCCGCCCGGCCCAATTATTTCACTGGTAAAACACGTGCTAAATTATTGGTATGAGCAGTACCTCCCCCCACCGTCTTCCCCTGGCCGGAGTCCTCCGCCTCGGGCGTCCCTCCGACATCTGGTTCAAGCCCGCGCTGAGCGTCGTCGCCGCGGTCGCCCCGCCCAACCTCACGCTGCTCGCACTCGGCCGCCTCGATCTCGCCATGTACACCATGGCCGGATCGCTGTGCGCGCTCTACGCCCACAACCGGCCCTACCCCGCCCGGGCCCGCGTCCTGGCCTGGGTGGTGCTCGGCATGGTCGGCGGCCTCGCCGTGGCCCTGCTCGCCGCGGCGCTGACCACGAGCGCCGTCGTCCTCGTCACCGTCGGCGCCGTCCTCGCCGCGGTCCAGAAGACGGTGTGCGACGCCACCCGGATCGGACCGCCCGGCAATGTGGTCCTCACCTTCATCAGCTCCGCCTCGCTCTTCGCGCCGCAGACCGCCGGCCAGCTCCCCGGCCACCTCGGACTGGCCCTCGCCGCGGGCGCCTGGGCCTGGCTGGTCGGCATGGCACCCGGGCTGCTGCGCCCGCACGGTCCCGAGCGGCGCGCCACCGCGCAGGCCCTGAACGCCGCCGCCGCGTACGCCGGCACCCGCGGCACCGCAGAAGGGCACGCCCGGGCCCGCGCCGCGTGCGCCGCCGCGATCCACGCCGCCTGGCAGACGCTGCTCGCCGCCGGCGCCCGCCCCGACCGCACCCGCCGCGCCCTCGAACAGCTCCTCGTGCGCGCCGAGGTCGCCCTCGCCGCCCCCGCCGACACCGACCCGGAGCGGCTGCGCGGCTGGGCCCGGGAGCTGCGCGGCACCGGCCGGGTCCCGGGCGTCGAGCCGCCCCGCGAGTCCGCCGACGAACTCCTCGGCGTGGCCGCCGAACAGGCCGTACCGCCCCGCTCGCTGCGCCACCGCCTCGCCCCGCTGGCCCCCCTCGCCGTCCGCACCGCGCTCGGCTGCGCCCTCGCCGGGTACGCCGCGCTCGCCCTCGGCGTCGGCCGCCCCTACTGGGCGCTGGTCACCGCGGCCTCCCTCTACCAGGCCAACGTCACCCTCACCTGGAACCGGGGCGTCCAGCGGGTCGTGGGCAACCTCGTCGGGGTCCTCGTCTTCGCCGCCCTCGCCCCGCTCGCCCATCTGCACCCCGCCGCCCTGGTGCTGTGCTCGCTCGCCCTGAACTTCGGCGCCGAGGCGCTCATCGGCCGCAACTACTGGCTGGGCAGCGTCTGCGTCACCCCGATGGCCCTGCTGATCACCGAGTTCGCGCGCAGCCAGAACCCGGCGGAACTGATCACCGACCGGGTCGTGGACACCCTCGTCGGCGCCCTGGTCGGCTTCGCCGCCGCCGTCGCCGTCACCAACCGGCGGGCCGGCGACCGCCTGGAACACGCGCTGACCGCGGCCGACCGCGCCCGCGAGAGCGCCGCCCGCCTGCTCACCGAGCCCCGCCCGGCGCCCCGCGCCCTGGAGTCCGCCCGCCGCACGCTCGCCGCCGCCCTGGTCGACCTGCGCGCCACGGCCGACGCCGCCGCCGGCGAGTGGTGGCAGCGCGCCCTGCCCGGGGAGCGGGTCGTGCTCACCGAGCAGGCCGGACACCGTACGCTCGCCGCGACGGTACGGCGTCAGGGGCTCGTACCGCGGGACGAGGACCGGGACCCGGCGGGCGACCGCGGCCGGGAACCGGGCAGGACGACGGAGGACATACGGCCATGACGGCGCCGCACGGCGGACCGACGCCCGGCAGCGACGCGCCCCACACCCGACCCGCACCCGGCACCGATGCCGCGCCGACCGGCACCCGACCCGCACCCGGCACCGATGCCGCGCCGGTCGGCACCCAAGCCGTGCCCACCGGCACTGATGCCACGTCGCCCGGCACCGATGCCGTACCGACCCGCACCGGTCCGGCCGGTACCGACACCGTCTCCGCCGTCGTCCGCCAGTGGCGGGCCGTCCACCCGGAGCTGGACACCGGCCCCATGGAGGTCATCGGCCGGATCAACCGCTGCGCCGCCCTCCTCCAGCAGGCCGAGGACGCCCCGCTGCGCCGGGCCGGCCTGAGCCGCGCCGAGTTCGACCTGCTCGGCGCGCTGCGCCGCACCGGACACGAGCTGACCCCGGGCGAGCTGGCCCGGGAAACCTTCTCCTCGGGGGCCGCCGTCACCAAGCGGCTCAAGCAGCTGACCGAGCGCGGTCTGGTCGATCGGCGCGGCGACACCCGTGACCGGCGCGTCGCCCACGTCCGTCTCACCGACGCCGGGCGAGACCTGGTCGACGGCATCCTGCCCGAGCAACTCGCCTACGAGACCGCCGTACTGTCCGTCCTGGCTCCGGACGGCCAAGGCGAACTGGCGGGCCTGCTCGCCGGGTTGCTGGGCCGCCTGGAGAGCCGGACGGGCGCGCTGCGCACCTGACGCCGCCCGGCCGCCTGGCCGTCCTCCGGATGACGGCGCGCGCGGCCGGACAGGCCCACGGCCTCTCGCCGGGACCGGACCGGTCGGTGGATCCCGGCGGGGTGACGCGTCGCTCCGGTACGGGACCGGCCGTTCGCCGGCCGCCGGGGCACGGCCGGTCAGCGGGTGCCGTCCGGGCGGTGGACGGTCAGATCGCCGTGGGCCGACAGCACGCCGGCCAGGTCAACGGGGCGGTGCCGCAGGGTGGCGTCCAGGAAGGCGAGCGTCGTCGCGGCGACGACGCGCGGGCTCTCCGCGCGGCCCAGTGAGCCGACCACGGAGGGCACGGGCGGCAGGTACAGGGGGCCGTCCATGAAGGTGAGGTGCGCGGCGCCGGGGACGGTGAGCCGGTAGCTCGTCGCGGTGCTGTGCTCCAGGGCGCTGGTGAGGCGGGGCAGGTAATCCGGGTCCGTCGCGGGCGTGATGGCCTGGGTGAGCGCGAGGGCCGGCCGGCGGAGGGCGGGGGAGGCGGGGCCGTGGGGGTAGCCGTCCAGGTCGATGACGGCGTCGAACCGGCGGTCCTGGCGGGCTGCCTGCAGCGCGGCGGCACCGCCCATGGAGTGGCCGGTGACCGCGACCCGGCCGGTGTCCAGGCGTCCGGCCAGCGGGCCGGCTGCTCCGCCCCGGCCCGGGTGTTCCAGCCGGGTGAGGACGAAGCGGAGGTCGGCGGCCCGGACGGCCGTCCAGCGGGCCGCCAGCCTGCCGTCCTCGTCCCGGTCCCCGGAGGACGTGGTCCTGGAGCGGATCGTCCGCCCGTCGGCGAGCACGACGGCCGCGGAGTCGTACGGGTGGTCGAGCGCGGCGACCACGTAGCCGTGGCTGGCGAGTTCCTCCGCCCAGGCGGTGTTCTGGGTCCGCACTCCGCCCGACCCGGGGGAGAACAGCACGACCGGGAACCGTCCGCCCCCGCCGGCCACCGGGGCGTCGGACACCGCGTGGGTGTGCGCCCGCGGCACGCCGTCCACCAGGAAGCCGGGCAGGCCGGCGCCGCGGGCGAGGGCAGCGGAGACGATGCGCGCCTCGTGCTCCGTGCGCCCGAGGTACCGGGCCCGCCGCATGCCTGCCGGGCTCTTCCGCGCGGGGTACCAGAGCTGGACCACGACCGTGCGCCGGTCGTGCGGATCGGCGGTGAAGCTCTCGGGGCGGTGCGGGTCGGTCCACTGCACCACGCGGGTGCCGACCGCGAAACGGCCCGACGGCTCGGGGAACACGGGCACGGGAAACGCCCAGGCGGCCACCGGACCCGCGGCGATCAGGCCCACGCACGCCGCCGACCCCGGCAGCGCCAGCCACCACCGGGCCCGCCACGCCGGCCGGCCGGTACGGCGCCGCAACCACGGGGAGAGGGCGAACGGCGCCGCGACGGCGGCGCCCGCCAGGACCGGCGCCATCTGCCAGCGCATCCCCGTCACGCTCAGCACGATCGCGGCCGGCACGAGAACCACCCCCGCCGCCAGCGTCACGCGCGGGCGGGCCGCGCCGGGAAGCCAGCGCGCCGCCACCAGCGCTACGGCACCCAGCACGGCAAGCAGTTCCAGGGGCGACAGGTACAGCCCCGCGATGATCTCGGTCACCCGGCCATCCTCACGGCGGGGCACGCCCGGCCACATCGGCCCAGGGTCGCCCTCGCACGCGCCCCCGGTCACCCTTGAGGACCCGTCCCGGGTGCGACCACGGTCGCACCCGGACACCTCGCCGTACGACCGCGGTCGCACCCGGCACCGGGCCGCCCGGACCGGCCGCCGGGCGTCAGAGGACGTCGTGCACGGTACGGCGGTAGGCGGAGCGGCGGTCCTCGATGTCCGGCCAGCGGTCGCCGTACACGTTGCGGGTGATGGGCGGCTCGCGCAGGAAGTCGTGCGGGAAGCCCAGCGGGACCGCGCTCACCTCGTCCAGCCGGGCCCGGGCGTCCGCGTCCAGCCGGACGCCGGTGCTCGCCAGGTTGTCCGCGAGCTGCTCGGGCCTGGTGGCCGACACGATCGGCACGACGTTCCCGGGCCGGCCGAGCAGCCAGGCCAGGGCCACCTGCGCCGGACTCCAGCCGCCCGCCTCGGCGACCTCCACGACCGCGTCGACGATGCCCTCCTCCCACGCCTGTGGCCGCTCTCCCAGCGTGTCCAGCCGGCCCCGCTCCCCGCGCCGGTACTTCCCGGTGAGCAGGCCCGCCGCCAGCGGCGCCCAGGCGAACACGGCGAGGTCGAACGCCCGGGCCTGGGGCAGGAGTTCGCGCTCCACGGTCCGCTCCAGCAGGCTGTAGCGCAGCTGCGAGCCCGCGAAGCACGTCCAGCCGCGCAGCTCCGCGAGGGTGTTGGCCTGCGCGATCTCCCAGGCCGGCCAGTCCGATACGCCGATGTGGAGCACCTTGCCCGCGCGCACCATGTCGTCCAGGGCGCGCATCACCTCCGGCACCGGCGTGAAGTTGTCCCGGGCGTGCACCCAGAGCACGTCGAGCCGGTCGGTGCGCAGCCGGCGCAGGCTGTCCTCGACCGACCGCACGAGGTTCCCGCGGTGGTTGCCCGCGGAGTTGGGGTCGCCGTCGCGGGTGGCGCAGGTGTACTTGCTGGCCAGCACGAACCGGTCGCGGCGCCCGGTGAGCAGTTCGCCGAGGATCCGCTCGGAGCTGCCCGAGGTGTAGATGTCGGCGGTGTCCACGAAGTTGCCGCCGGCGTCGGCGTAGGCGTCGAGGATCCGGGCGCTGGTGTCCTTGTCGGCACCCCAGCCCCAGTCCTCCCCGAAGGTCATGGTGCCCAGCGCCAGTTCGCTGACGCGCAGGCCGGTCCGTCCGAACAGCGTGTACTTCACGGGTGGTTCCCTCTCCGCAGATGGTCGGCTACGACGCTAGGAGCTGGAGCGCCCTCGAAGGCAAGCCCGCCGCCCGGTCCCGCGCGCCTCGCGACCGCGGGCGGTCCGGCCGGACCGCCCGCCACCAGGCCCCGCTTGCCGTCCCTAGATGCCCGGCCGGTACCGCAGCGGATGGTCCGCGGGGATCTCCACCAGAACGATCCGCGTGCCGTCCGGGTCGGTGATCCACATCTCGATCAGGCCCCACGGCTCCCGCACCGGCGGCCGTACGATCTCCACACCCCGGGCCCGCAGCTCCTCGGCCGCGACCGCCACGTCCTCGACCTGCAGCCACAGCCGCACCGCGGGCGAGGGCGGGACGTCGGACCGGCCGGACAGCTCCAGGAAGCCGCTGCCGAGGAAGTAGACCGTGCCGCGCTCGGGGCCGGTTCCGAACTCGCGGTGGACGGAGAGGCCGAGCTGCTCGCCGTAGAAGGCGCGGGAACGCTCGGGATCGGTGGGCCGGAGCAGGGTCCGGCTGCTGAGTACATGCACCATGCGGGCCGAGCCTAGTCGCAGCGCTACCCTCTTCGGGGCCCCGGCCACGCCCGAGCCGGTGCCGCGCACCCGAGATCGGAGACCCTCCCCATGGACACCCCCGCCACCGCACTCGCCTTCCGGGACGCCACCGCCGCCGACGTGGACGCCCTCGTCGCGCTGGTCGAGTCGGCGTACCGGGGTGACAGCAGCCGGGCCGGGTGGACCACCGAGGCGGACATCCTGGACGGCCAGCGCACCGACCCCCAGGGCGTGCTCGACGTGATCGAGTCGCCCGGCAGCCGGCTGCTCACCGTCGAGCAGGACGGCCGGATCGTCGCCTGCTGTCAGCTCGAACACCGCGGTGACCACGCCTACTTCGGGATGTTCGCGGTGAGCCCCGCCCTCCAGGGCGCCGGTCTGGGCAAGGCGGTCCTGGCGGAGGCGGAGCGCCGGTGCCGGCAGACCTGGGGCGTCACGGAGATGCACATGACGGTGATCTCCGTACGGGAGGACCTGATCGCCTGGTACGAGCGCCGCGGCTACCGCCGTACGGGACAGACCTCCCCGTTCCCGTACGGCGACGAGCGCTTCGGCATCCCGCTGCGCGCCGGCCTCCGGTTCGAGCTGCTGGTCAAGAAGCTCAACGGAGCCTTCACCGAGCCGCCTAGGCGGTGAAGCGCCCCGTGCGCTTGATCTCCGGGTAGTCGGTCGTCGCCCCGTCCAGTTCCAGGGCGCGGACCAGCCGCAGCTGGTCCTGGGTGTTGACCACCCAGCCGATGATCCGCAGCCCGGACGCGCGGGCGTGCTCGACGATCTCCAGGGTGAGCCGGCGGATGTTCAGGCACAGGGTCGCCGCGCCCGCCGCGACCGCGCGGTCCACCACGTCGGTGCCGTACCGGCTCGCGACCAGCGCGGTGCGCACACCCGGCACCAGCCGCGCGATCTCGGCCACCGCCTCGTCGTGGAACGAGGAGACCTCCACCCGCGCGGTCAGGTCCCGCGCGCGCAGCACCCCGGCCAGCGCCCGCGCCGCCGCCACATCCTTGATCTCGGCCTGCACCGGTGTGCGCACCGCCTCCAGCACCTCCTCGAACACCGGGATCCGCTCGCCGCGGCCCGCGTCCAGGGTGCGCAGCTCCGCGAGGGTCTTCTCGGCGATCAGGCCGGACCCGTCGGTCGTCCGGTCCACTTCCGCGTCGTGCATGACGACCAGGGCACCGTCCTTGCTCAGGTGCAGGTCGAGTTCGATCAGATCGAGGCCGGCCTGCTGCGCGGCGACGAAGGAACGGAGGGTGTTCTCGGGCTCGACGCCCATGACCCCGCGGTGACCGATGGTAAGGAAGTTCAAGGTTCAACTCGCTTCCGTCGACGGCGGCTCGGCGACGCGCGGACCGACGGACCCGGTGGCGGACGCCCTCGTCCACGCGGCAAGGCCGCAGCCTAGTGGCCGCACCGGGCGTTGGACCCGTGGCTGCGCCGGGCATTCGGGAGCCGGGGCAGGCGCCAGTTGGCCGGTATCCGCCCTGGCCGTCACCCTCCGGTGGGCGCGTCCTACGCTCCCTTGACCGACGGATGTCCCGGCCGCCCGCGAGCCCGGGGCCTTTGCTGAAGTGAGTGCCGTCACGGTTTGCGGCAGGAAAAACATCGGTGACCAAGGGGTTCGGCAGAATAATTTCCCGATCGAGCTCTTGCTGAGGGTAACGGGGTATGCATACGGTGTCTCCACGCGAGGTTCTCCCGTGGAGGATGGGACATGACGGAAATTCTTGTGCGGCCGGGTTCGGAGGAGCGGGTTCCTCCGCTGAGCAGGGTGGTCGAGCACCCGGCCTGGGCGGTGCTCAAGGATGCCGTGGAGCAGATCCGGCCATGGCAGTCGCAGGACGGATCGATCGACTTCGCCGCCGAGGACGCCCCGCCGCGGGCCGACGCCGTGGCGGCCGTCGAGCGGGTCGCCGGCGCGGTCGAGGAGCTCTCCCCGCTGGTCCCGCACGACGCCGCGTACCACCAGGCCCTGGTGCGGGACCTGCGCCGCTGGGCCGACGGCGGCTTCGAGGTGCCGGACTTCCTGGACTCCCTGCTGGCCTTCCAGCCCGCCGCCCACCGCGAGGACGGCCTCCAGCACCTGGTCGTCTTCCCGATGTACACGCAGAACGGCAACCCGGACCGCAATCTGGAGGCGGTCGTCCTGCGCATGGTGTGGCCGGAGTGGCTGGCCGAGCTGGAGCGCACCCGCTACGACAACCCGCTCTTCTGCGGCATCAGGTTCGAGGACTTCACCGCCGGCTACGACACCAACTCGGCGGTGCTCTTCCCGGAGACCATCGCCGTCCGCCAGGCACCGGAACGGTTCTCCTGGGGCGGCATCTTCTGCGACCGCGAGGCCGCCCGCTTCCGCCGGGTCACCGAGGCCGCCGTGGACATCCTGGGCCTGGAGCTGCCCGAGGACATCGCCGCGATGGTCCGCGACCAGAAGCGCTGCGAAGACGCCTTCGTCCTGTGGGACATGGTCCACGACCGCACCCACAGCCACGGCGACCTGCCGTTCGACCCGTTCATGATCAAGCAGCGCCAGCCGTTCTGGATGTACGGCCTGGAGGAGCTGCGCTGCGACCTCACCACCTTCAAGGAGGCCGTCAAGCTGCAGGCGGACGGCGTCCCGCAGGGCCGTGACGTGCAGTACGCGGTGCTCTTCGACCGCGTCTTCCGCTTCCCGGTCACCGGCGACCGCGTCCGCAACTACGACGGTCTCGGCGGCCAGCTGCTCTTCGCCTACCTGCACCGGCACGACGTCATCCGGTGGACCGACAACAAGCTCTCCCTCGACTGGGAGCGCGCCCCGCAGGTCACCAACCAGCTCTGCGCCGAGATCGAGAAGCTCTACCGGGACGGCATCGACCGCCCGAAGCTGGTGCACTGGCTCGCCGGCTACGAACTGGTCTCCACCTACCTCGCCCCGCACCCCGGCTCCACGTGGGCCAAGGGCCCCGACGCCCTGGACCTGACCCTGCCGCCGCGCAAGCTGGTGGACGACGTGCTTCCGGACGAGTTTCCGCTGAGCATGTTCTATGAGGCGCTCGGCAAGAAACTGAAGAACGTGATCGCCTCCACCAAGGGCATCACGGCGGACAGCGCCGAGCGGATCGCCGCGTGAGCGGCCACGCCCGCGGCACGGACACGGTGCAAGAGGGGACGAACATGGTGGGCAACGGGGTTCTGAGCGGTGCGGTGATCGCGGTGGCCGGCGCGGGCGGACCGGCCGGACGCGCGGCGCTGATCCGGCTCGCCGAGGCGGGCGCGGTCGTCGTCGGCGCCGACAACAACCCGGAGCGGCTCGCGGAGGCCGTCGACGCGGCCCGCTACGCCCGTGGCGGCGCCACGGTCACCGGCGAGACCGTCGACCTGCTCGACCTGGAGTCCACCCGGGACTGGGCCGCGCGGATCGAGAAGGACCACGGCCGCGTGGACGGCCTGGTCCACCTGGTCGGCGGCTGGCGCGGCGGCGCCGCCTTCGGCGACACCGACCTGGCCGACTGGGACCTGCTGGAGAAGCTGCTCGTCCGCACCGTCCAGCACACCTCCCTCGGCTTCTTCGACGCGCTCCAGCGCGGCGACCGCGGCCGGTACGTACTGATCAGCGCCGCCGGCGCGACGAAGCCGACGGCGGGCAACGCGGCGTACTCCGCGGCCAAGGCGGCGGCGGAGGCCTGGACGCTCGCGATGGCCGACGGCTTCCGCAAGGCCGGGGGCGAGGCGGGCCCGCGCGCGGCGGCTACGATCCTGGTGGTGAAGGCGCTGGTGCACGACGCCATGCGCGCCGAACGCCCCAACGCGAAGTTCGCGGGCTTCACGGACGTCACGGACCTGGCCGAGGCCGTCGAGGGCGTCTGGCACAAGCCCGCCGCCGAAGTGAACGGAAACCGTCTGTGGCTGACCGAGAAGCCGTGAACCCTCCCAGGACCGACGCGCGTCGCCACCACGACCCGCGGGTCCGCGGTTTCGCCAGTGACAACTACGCCGGAGCCCACCCCGAGGTGCTGGCCGCCCTGGCCCTGGCCAACGGCGGCCACCAGGTGGCGTACGGCGAGGACGACTACACCGACCACCTCCAGCGGATCGTCCGCAGCCACTTCGGCGCCACCGCCGAGGCCTTCCCGGTCTTCAACGGCACCGGCGCGAACGTGGTCGCGCTCCAGGCGGTCACCGACCGCTGGGGCGCGGTGATCTGCGCCGAGAGCGCGCACATCCACGTGGACGAAGGCGGCGCCCCCGAGCGCATGGGCGGACTGAAGCTGCTCACCGTGCCCACGCCCGACGGCAAGCTCACCCCGGAGCTGATCGACCGGCAGGCGTACGGCTGGGAGGACGAGCACCGCGCGATGCCGCAGGTCGTGTCGATCACCCAGTCCACCGAGCTGGGCACCCTCTACACGCCCGGGGAGATCCGCGCGATCTGCGAGCACGCCCACGCGCACGGCATGCGGGTGCACCTGGACGGCTCCCGGATAGCCAACGCCGCCGCCTCCCTGGACGTGCCCATGCGGACGTTCACCAACGCGGTCGGCGTCGACATCCTCTCGCTGGGCGGCACGAAGAACGGAGCCCTGTTCGGCGAGGCCGTCGTCGTCCTGAACCAGGACGCCGTACGGCAGATGAAGCACCTGCGCAAGATGTCGATGCAGCTCGCCTCGAAGATGCGCTTCGTCTCCGTGCAGTTGGAGGCCCTGCTCGCCAAGGACCTCTGGCTGCGCAACGCCCGGCACGCCAACGAGATGGCCCAGCGGCTCGCCGAGGGCGCCCGCGCGGTGCACGGCGTGGAGATCCTCTACCCGGTACAGGCCAACGGCGTCTTCGCCAGGCTCCCGCACGACGTGAGCGAGCGGCTGCAGCAGCGGTTCCGGTTCTACTTCTGGGACGAGGCCGCCGGAGTGGTGCGCTGGATGTGCTCCTTCGACACCACGGACGAGGACGTCGACGCGTTCGTGGCGGCTCTGAAGGAGGAGATGGCCCGCTAGCCAGCTCTGCATAGGTATGCGATCACCCGAAAAATCATTGACGTTCGGGTGATCGCTTTCCTATGCTCTGCGGGCATGGAGCTGATCCAGAGCACAGCCGACCTGTCCGCGTACCTCGCCGCCGACGAGGCCGTCGACCACCACCACCCGGTGGTCCGGAAGACCGCCGCGCGCCTCGCCGCAGGAGCCGCTGACTCGTATGACTATGCACGCGCCGCCTATGAATTCGTCCGGGACACCCTCACGCACTCCGCGGACTCCGGCGACCTCCGCGTCACCTGGCGCGCCTCCGACGTGCTGACCCTCGGCACCGGCGTCTGCCACGCCAAGTCCCACGCCCTGGCCGCCCTGCTGCGGGCCGAGGACATCCCGACGGCCCTGTGCTACCAGCGTCTGGCCGACGGCGAGGGCGGTCACCTGCTGCACGGGCTGATCGCCGTCCGCTTCCACGGCGCCTGGCACCGGCAGGACCCGCGCGGCAACAGACCGGGCGTCGACGCCCAATTCTCGCTGGACGGCGAACGGCTGGCCTGGATCCCGGACCCCGCGGCCGGGGAGAGGGACTATCCGGCCCTGTACGCCGCCCCGCACCCGGCCGTCCTCACGGCCCTGCGCACCGCCGCCGACCGGCGGCACCTGTGGAAGACGCTCCCGGACAGCCTCTGAGGCCGTAGCCCTCGCGGCGGGCAGGCCATGGGCCGGCCCGCCCCACCGCGTGCGCCGGCGCCGCGGCCGGGCGCCTCGGGGCTCAGCGGACCTCGACCGCGCGCAGCTCCTGTGCCGTGGGTGCCGAACCGCCCAGGTGCGACGGCAGCCACCAGGTGTCCTCCGGGCCCTTGGGGTGGCCCGGGTAGGCGCGCTGGGCGGCCTCCAGCAGTTCCTGGACGCGCTCGCGCAGCCGGCGGGTGATGGCGCCGGCGTACTGGTCGCGGGGTGCCTCCACCGCCTCGCCGACGCGGATGGTCACGGGCAGGTGGCTGCGCTTGAAGTTGCGGGGGTGCCCCTTCGTCCACAGCCGCTGCGTGCCCCACACCGCCATCGGGATCAGCGGGACGCCCGCCTCCTGGGCCAGCCGGGCCGCACCCGACTTGAAGCTCTTCAGCGTGAACGACTGCGAGATCGTCGCCTCCGGGAACACCCCGATGATCTCGCCGGAACGCAGCGCGTCCAGCGCGTGCGCGTACGCCGCCTCGCCCTGCCCGCGGTCCACCGGGATGTGCTTCATCCCGCGCATCAGCGGCCCGGAGATCCGGTGCCGGAAGACGGAGTCCTTCGCCATGAAGCGCACCAGGCGCTTCTGCGGCAGCGCCGCCAGGCCGTTGAAGATGAAGTCCAGGTAGCTGATGTGATTGCTCACCAGCACGGCGCCGCCCGAGCGAGGGATGTTCTCCGACCCACGGCAGTCGATGTTCAGGTCCCAGACCTTGAACAGCGTCTTGGCGAAACCGATGACGGGACGGTAGACCAGCTCTGCCATGGGCGGGGTGGACCCTTTCTGCTCTGCTCGGGAAAGGGAGGGCTCCCGGCGGGAAGTTACGCGGCCGTAGGTTTTACGGCGTCTCGCAGATCGTGCCCGAAGAACGCACGGGTAGCCAGTCCTGGTGCCTCGCGGCGGCGAGATCCTCGTCACGTCGGCCTACATTCCGCCCCGGCTCCCTCCCCTTCCCCTCCCTCCCCTTCCCTTCTTTTCCCTTCTTTTCTTCCCTCTTCGCCGCGGGCGGGAATCTTCGCGGCCCCGCGACTGCTGGTGCTGAGGGAGACCGGACCGGTGGCGCGCCCGCGCGGGTGCCCGCCGTACTGAGCCGCAGCGGCGGCGGAACGGGAGAGTGCGGGTGTGCGGGCGCGACGACGGCAAGCGGCTCGGGGCGGCCGAACTCGGCGTGGAACCAGGGCGGCGCGCCACGCTGGTTCAGTTCTCCAGCGCCTTCTGCGCGCCCTGCCGGGCCACCCGGCGGGTGCTGCGCGAAGTCGCCGGGATGGTCCCGGGCGTGACCCACGTCGAGATCGACGCGGAGGCCCACCTGGACCTCGTGCGCGCGCTGGAGATCCGCGCGACGCCCACCGTCCTGGTCCTGGACGCCGGCGGACGCGTGGTGCGGCGCGCCACCGGACAGCCCCGCAGGGCCGACGTCATCGCGGCCCTGGGACAGGCCGTCTGAGCGTGCCTCAGCGGACGGTGCGCCCGCTCGCGGACCGCGGACCCCGCTTGACTGCACGGCTCACCTCTCGTCAACCTGACCGTATGCCGACAGAACTCCTTCTCTACGGGCGGGTGCACATCGACCTCGCCCGCACCGCGAGCGCGCGCTGTCCCGTCCGTTGAGCACCCGCGATCCCGCTCGTGACCTCCGGCAGAAGGACGATTCCATGACGGCCACGCCCGACCTCGGCACCCCTCAGCTCGCCTCCCCGGACCTGCTGCGCTCCACCTTCCGCCGGCATGCCGCCGGTGTCGCGGTGATCACCGCGCGCGGCGCCCGCGGACCGGTCGGCTTCACCGCCACCTCCCTCACCTCCGTCTCCGCGGAGCCGCCGATGGTCTCCTTCGGCATCGGCACGGGCGCCTCCAGCTGGCCCGCCATCGCCGAGGCCGACCACGTCGGCGTGCACATACTCGGCGAGCACCAGAGCGAGCTGGCCGCCACCTTCGCGCGCAGCGGCGCCGACCGCTTCGGCGCGCCCACCGCCTGGCGGGAGGGCCCGGAGGGCGTGCCGGTGCTGGGCGACGTGCTCGCCTGGCTGGTGTGCCGGATCGTCGGCCGGGTCCCCGCCGGCGACCACCGGATCGTGCTCGCCGAGGTCGTCCTCGGCGATCCCTCGGGCGCCGGCCGCCCGCTCCTCTACCACCAGGGCCGCTTCGGCGGCCTGCGGGATTGATCACCCCGCCGCCCCCTGCGAGACCGTCGGGTTCCGGTTACGCTGCGTTGCGAAGGTCACAGTTCAAAGCGCTTGCTTAGCGGGCAGGAACTGGGTGTACTGACGAGTAATATCTCGTTCGGAGCGCGCGGACGCCCCGACCGGGATCGGCCGCTTCAGGCGCCTATGCTGCCTGCAAGAGGCAGCCCGAACAGACGATGCAGTAGGAGAGCCGGCGTGAGCTTGAGGATCGTTGTCACTGTGAAGTACGTGCCCGACGCCACTGGCGACCGGCACTTCGCCGATGACCTGACCGTCGACCGCGACGACGTGGACGGTCTGCTCTCCGAACTGGACGAGTACGCGGTCGAGCAGGCGCTGCAGATCGCGGAGAACGCGGACGACGCCGAGGTCACCGTGCTGACGGTCGGCCCCGAGGACGCCAAGGACGCGCTCCGCAAGGCCCTGTCCATGGGTGCCGACAAGGCGATCCACGTCGAGGACGACGACCTGCACGGCACCGACGCCATCGGCACCTCCCTGGTGCTGGCCAAGGCGATCGAGAAGGCCGGCTTCGACCTGGTCGTCTCCGGCATGGCCTCCACCGACGGCACCATGGGCGTCGTGCCCGCGCTGGTCGCCGAGCGTCTGGGCGTCCCGCAGGTCACCCTGCTGTCCGAGGTCTCCGTCGAGGACGGCGTGATCAAGGGCCGCCGTGACGGCGACGCCGCCTCCGAGCAGCTCGAGGCGCAGCTCCCGGCCGTCGTCTCCGTGACCGATCAGTCCGGCGAGGCCCGCTACCCGTCCTTCAAGGGCATCATGGCGGCCAAGAAGAAGCCGGTGGAGTCCTGGGACCTGTCCGACCTGGACATCGAGGCCGAGGAAGTCGGCCTGGACGGCGCCTTCACCAAGGTCGAGTCCGTGACCGAGCGCCCGGCGCGCACGGCCGGCACCATCGTCAAGGACGAGGGCGAGGGCGGCAAGCAGCTCGCTGAGTTCCTCGCGGGCCAGAAGTTCATCTAGGCCCGGCCCCCGCTGACCGCCCCTCAACTTCGTTACGCAGGAGAGCAATCCCATGGCTGAAGTCCTCGTCTACGTCGATCACGTGGACGGTGCCGTCCGCAAGCCCACGCTGGAGCTGCTGACCCTGGCCCGCCGTATCGGCGAGCCCGTCGCCGTGGCCCTGGGCAACGGCGCCGCCGACACCGCGAGCACCCTCGCCGAGCACGGTGCGACCCGTGTGCTGACCCACGAGGCGTCCGAGTACGCCGACTACCTGGTCGTGCCGAAGGTGGACGCCCTCCAGGCCGCCGTCGAGGCCGTTTCCCCGGCCGCCGTGCTGGTGCCGTCCTCCGCCGACGGCAAGGAGATCGCCGCCCGCCTCGCGCTGCGCCTCGGCTCCGGCATCATCACCGACGCCGTCGACCTGGAGGCCGGCGAGGAGGGCCCGGTGGCCACCCAGTCGGTGTTCGCCGCCTCCTTCACCACCAAGTCCCGCGTCGTCAAGGGCACGCCGGTCATCACGGTCAAGCCGAACAGCGCGGCCGTGGAGGCCGCCCCGGCCGCCGGCGCGGTGGAGTCCCTGTCGGTGTCCTTCTCGGACCAGGCGACCGGCACCAAGGTCACCGGCCGTACGCCGCGTGAGTCGACGGGCCGCCCGGAGCTGACCGAGGCCGCGATCGTGGTCTCCGGCGGCCGCGGTGTGAACGGCGCGGAGAACTTCGCGGTCATCGAGGCGCTCGCCGACTCCCTCGGCGCGGCCGTCGGCGCCTCCCGCGCCGCGGTGGACGCGGGCTGGTACCCGCACACCAACCAGGTCGGCCAGACTGGCAAGTCCGTCTCGCCGCAGCTGTACATCGCCAACGGCATCTCGGGCGCGATCCAGCACCGGGCCGGCATGCAGACCTCGAAGACGATCGTGGCCGTCAACAAGGACGCGGAGGCCCCGATCTTCGAGCTGGTCGACTTCGGCGTGGTCGGCGACCTGTTCGACGTCGTGCCGCAGCTCACCGAGGAGATCAAGACCCGCAAGGGCTGAGCCGCGTCGTAGCCGTACGAGGCCCCCGGGACCGCGCTGCCGGTCCCGGGGGCCTCGTGTCGTCCCGGGTGCCGCGCCCGCTGCGGGGGTACGCGGATGCCGAGCCGGTCCCGCCGTGTCTTCCTTCCGCTGTTGACCAGCGGGAAGTTGCCCGATAACTTCGCCATACGGATTGTTGATTCCATAAAGCGGAAAGTTGGAGGGTGTGGGATGGGTCAGCAGGAGAACGTGGCGACGAGCCTCGCGGGCGCCGTCAGCGAGGAGATCAGCGCTTCTCTCGCCTCGGTCGACGCGGAGCTGGAGCGCCGCTACCCCGGGGACCCGGGAACCCGGCAGCCCGTCCACACCGTGTACGTGCCCGGGGACGCCTTCGCCGCCGACACCATCCGCTCCTGGGGCGACCAGGCGCTCGCGCTGCTCGACGCGCACGCCCCGGACGCCGCCTCCTTCGCGGCCGTGCTCGGACTCTCGGAGGAACTGGCCGAACCGGTCTACTCCCGCGTCCGCGCCAAGCTGGAGCGCGAGCCCGTCGAGGACCTGCGCGTCGACTTCGAGGACGGCTACGGCCCCCGGCCCGACGCGGAGGAGGACGAGACGGCCGCCCGCGCCGCCCGGCTGATCGCGCGGGCGTACGCCGACGGCACGGCGGCGCCGTACATGGGCATCCGCATGAAGTGCATGGAGGCCCCCGTACGCGACCGGGGCATCCGCACCCTCGACGTCTTCCTCACCACGCTCATGGAGTCCGGCGGCCTGCCCGAGGGCCTGGTCCTCACCCTGCCCAAGGTGACCTACGCCGAGCAGGTCGGCGCCTTCGTCCGGCTGCTGGAGGCCTTCGAGAAGGCGCACGGCCTGGACGCCGGCCGCCTGGGATTCGAGATCCAGATCGAGACCAGCCAGTCCATCCTCGCCACCGACGGCACCGCCACGGTCGCCCGCATGATCCAGGCCGCCCAGGGCCGCGCCACCGGGCTGCACTACGGCACCTTCGACTACAGCGCCTGCCTCGGCGTCTCCGCCGCCTACCAGGCCAGCGACCACCCGGCCGCCGACCACGCCAAGGCGATCATGCAGGTCGCGGCGGCCGGCACGGGCGTCCGCGTCTCGGACGGCTCCACGAACGTCCTGCCCGTCGGCCCCACCGCGAAGGTCCACGACGCCTGGCGGCTGCACTACGGCCTCACCCGCCGCGCCCTCGCCCGCGCCTACTACCAGGGCTGGGACATGCACCCCGGCCACATCCCCACCCGCTACGCGGCCGTCTTCGCCTTCTACCGCGAGGGCTTCGAGCAGGCCGCGGGCCGCCTCGCCCGGTACGCCAACCGCGCCGGCGGCGACGTCATGGACGAGCCCGCCACTGCCAAGGCACTCAGCGGCTATCTGCTGCGCGGCCTGGACTGCGGCGCGCTGGACGTCGCCGAGGTGGCCCGCCTCAGCGGCCTGACCCGGGCCGACCTGGAAGCCTTCGCCTCCCCCCGCCGCGGCGACCTGACGGCCTCCGCGCAGTGACCGCCGGCCGGGGCTCATCCGTGAGGTGAGGCGGGCGGGCCCCGGCGGCTCCTTCGTCTCCGGCCGCCTGGCCGCTCAGTGCGCCGGGGGCAGTTCTCCCGAGCCGCGGGTGATCAGGCGGGTGGGGAGCTCGATGCGCTCCGGGGCGAGGAGGGTGCCGTCGAGCTGGCGGAAGAGGCGCTCGGCCGCGGTACGGCCGAGGGCCGCCGCGTCCTGGGCGACGACCGTGACGCCCGGCTGGAGCAGATCGGCCAGCTCGATGTCGTCGAAGCCGACGAACGCGATCCGGCGGGACTGCTCGGCCAGGACCCGGACGACGGTGACCGTCACCCGGTTGTTGCCGGCGAAGACCGCCGTCACGGGATCGGGCCCGGACAGCATCTCCTCGGTCGCCCGGCGCACCCGCTCCGGGTTCGTCACACCGAGCGACATCCAGCGCGGCTCGACGGTGATGCCGGCGTCCTCCATGGCCGCCCGGTAGCCGCGCAGCCGCTCCGCGGCCGTGTGGATCCGCGGCATGTCGCCGATGAACCCGATCCGGCGGTGGCCGTGCGCGAGGAGATGGGCGACGCCGTCGCGGGCGCCGCCGAAGTTGTCGGACAGGACCACGTCGGCGTCGATCCGGCCGGCCGGGCGGTCCACGAACACGGTCGCCACCCCGGCCCGGATCTCCGGCTCCAGATACCGGTGGTCGTCACCGGCCGGGATCACCACCAGGCCGTCCACCCGCCGCGCGCACAGCGCCAGCGCCAGTTCCCGCTCGCGCTCGGGGTCCTCGGCGCTGGAGCCGTTGATCAACAGGGCGCCGTGGGCACGGGCCACCTCCTCGACGGCGCGGCTGAGCGGGCCGTAGAACGGGTCGGCGAGATCCTCCAAGACCAGTCCGATGCTCGCGGTCCGGCCCTTGCGCAGCACCCGTGCGCTGTCGTTGCGGCGGAAGCCGAGCGCGTCGATCGCCTCCTGCACCCGGCGCTCGGTGTCCGGGGTGACCCCGGGCTCGCCGTTGACCACCCGGGAGACCGTCTTCAGACCGACACCGGCGCGCGCCGCCACGTCCTTCATCGTCGGGCGGTTGCCGTACCGGTTGCCGGAAAGGCGGTCTGCGCGGCGGGTGGTCTCGGGCACGATGCGCTGTCCTGTCTCTCGTCCGTCTCGCCCACGGAAGGTGCGGGACCGACGGGCTGGCTCGCCCACGGAAGGTGCGGGATCCGTGCGCTTGTATGAGGATGTGGCGTCGAGCATAGAGCCTGGACAACGTTGTCAGATGCGGGAGAGACTGTCCACCGCGCTTCTCCGGCCTGCGCCCCCACCGCTTGACCGGCCTGACGCTGTGTGGTTCTCAAGCCTTTCGACGGGGAGATCTGACGTGATGCACACCGACCTCGTGGCGGCCCTGGACATCGGGGGCACCAAGATCGCCGGCGCGCTGGTGGACGGCGACGGACGGATCCTGGCCCGCGCCCAGCGTCCGACGCCCGCCCGGCAGGACGGCGAAACGGTCATGCGGGCCGTCGAGGAGGTGCTCGGCGACCTCGCCGGGTCGCCCCTGTGGGGACGCGCCGGCGCGGTCGGCATCGGCAGCGCCGGCCCGGTGGACGCCTCGGCGGGCACTGTGAGCCCGGTGAACGTGCCGGGCTGGCGGGACTTCCCGCTGGTCGACCGGGTGCGGGCGGTCACCGGGGGCCTGCCGGTCGAGCTGATCGGCGACGGGGTCGCGATCACGGCGGCCGAGCACTGGCAGGGCGCCGCGCGCGGCCACGACAACGCGCTGTGCATGGTGGTCTCCACGGGCGTCGGCGGCGGTCTGGTGCTCGGCGGCCGGCTGCACACCGGACCCACAGGCAACGCCGGACACATCGGCCACATCAGCGTCGACCTCGACGGCGACCCCTGCCCGTGCGGCTCGCGCGGCTGTGTGGAGCGCCTCGCCAGCGGGCCCAACATCGCCCGCCGGGCCCGGGAGCGGGGCTGGCGTCCCGGCCCCGACGGCGACACCTCGGCCGCCGCGGTGGCCGCCGCCGCCCGCGCGGGCGACCCGGTCGCCGTGGCCTCCTTCGAACGGGCCGCGCAGGCGCTGGCGGCCGGTATCGCGGCCACCGCGACCCTGGTGGAGATCGACATCGCGGTGATCGGCGGCGGGGTCGGCAAGGCCGGCGAGATCCTGTTCACCCCGCTGCGCAAGGCCCTCGCCGGCTACGCGGCCCTGTCCTTCGTCCGGCGGCTCACCGTCGTCCCCGCACGGACCGGCACCGACGCGGGCCTGGTCGGCGCCGCCGCGGCAGCACTGACCCGCAGCCCGGCCGAACCGGTGGCAAGCCGCTAGCGCCGGCCGGCCGGCCGGGGCTGGCGGGCGCGGCTGTGCTGGCGCGCCGCGCCGTGGTCCGGCGGGCACGGGTGCCCTGGTGCCGTGCCGTGGTCCGGCGGGGCGTCGGGTGCGGGACCGGGGTGCGGTCACCGGCCGGCCCCCGGGACCCACGGCGTGGGCGGGGAGGGCGGGGCTTGCCGTTGCGGCGCCGGGAGTGTGGGCCAACCGTGCGCAGCGGGTCCCGCCGCGCGCCGAGCTCGCGGGTGTTCTGATCGCGTCGGATCGGGCCGCTGCGGGAGCGGGCGGTGCCGTTCGGCCGGGCGCTGCGGCGCGGGCCGTGGTGGCGGGTTCCGCGGCGGAGTCCCGGGGAGCCCTGGCCGGCCGTGTGCGGCAGGTTCCGCCGTGCCGAGCACGCGGGTGTCCTGGTCGCGTCGGATCGGTCCGCGTGCGGGAGGAGGCGGTGCCGTCCGGCCGGGCGCTGCGGCGTGGGCGGTGGTGGCGGGTTCCGTGGCGGAGTCCCGGGGAGTCCCGCGCGGCCGTGCCCAGAGGGTCCCGCCGCGCGCCGACACGCGGGTGTCCTGGTCGCGTCGGATCGGTCCGCGTGTGGGAGGAGGCGGTGCCGTCCGGCCGGACGCTGCGGCGCGGGCGGTGGTGGCGGGTTCCCCCCGCGAAGCGCCGGGGGAGCCCTCCGCCCGGCCGTGTGCAGTGGGTTCCGTTGTGCCGAGCATGCGGGTGTTCCGATCACATTGCACCGTGGTGCGGGCGGGAGCGGCCGGGCGCCACGGTGCGGACGGTGAGGGCGGGGCTTCCCGTGGGAGCGCCGGGAGAGCCCCGCGTGGCCGTGTGCACCGGGTCCCTTCGCGCGCGCCGAGCACGCGCAGCGGACCGTGCCGTCCGGCCGTGGGTCGGGCCGGTTCAGCAGGTCAGCCGGGCGTCCGCCCAGTCCGCGTGGTCCGAGTCGACGCCGTCCCCGCCGTCGGTGACGACGAGCCGGATCACCTGGGCGCCGGTGATGTCCGCGGTGAGCGACTGGGCGGGCATCTCGTTGGTGAGGACGTCGGTCGACGCGGCCTCCGTGTCGTCCGCCAGGATCCGGAAGGCGACGCTGCCCTTGGCGTCCTTCTCGTCGTCCACGCCGACCGACGCGGTCACCCTCTCGCAGGCCCCGCCGGTGTAGAAGGCGATGTCGCCGAGCGCGTGCGTGCCGAGCCCCTTGGCGTACACCGTCCCGCCGATGGTCAGCGGGCCGCCGTCGCCGGCGCCGCTCTCCCCGTTGCTGGCGTTCCGCTCCACCGGCCCCCAGCCGTTGACCGCCGACAGCCACGGCAGATCGCCGAGGTACGACGTCCCGGACGGCGGCGCCACGACGACGGACGCGGTCAGCGGGAGCGTGGCGGTGACCGCCGTGCCGGACGGCGAGCGGTAACTCGCGCGCAGGGTCAGGCCGTAGGAGCCCGTCGGGGTGCCGGCCGGGGCGGTCACCCGCCAGCCGGTGCGCAGCGTCCGGCCGGTGGGCAGGGCGGCGGCCGAGGTCGCCGAGGTGGGCCGTACGGTCCAGCCGGCGGGGCCGGTGAGCGTCACCGACACCCGGTGCGCGGTGGTGCGCCCGAGGTCGGTGACGGTGCTGGTCAGCGTGGCCGGAGTGGCCGCCCGCAGCAAGGTGCCGCCGTCCAGACCGAGGGCGACGGCGGGCGGGTGGTCGGCCCAGTGCGGGTCGGTGAAGACGCGCAGCAGGACCGTGCCGTGGGCCGGGACGGTCGCGGCGAGGGCACCGGCGGTGTTGTAGGTGCGGTGCTGCCACAGGTCCCGCACCGCGTAGCCGCCGGCGCCGGGCAGGCCCACGGCGCTCGCGCTGGTCGCGATCCGCTGGGCGGTGCCGGATTCGTTGAACAGGGCCACCGTGCGGCTGCCGTCCTTCATCTCCTTGGCGACGACCCAGCGTCCGCCGCCCGAGGAGACGACCGTGCCCTGCTTGCCGAGCGGGTCCTGGTCTACGGCGATGACCTCCTTGTTGCCCAGGATGTCGTAGGTCGCCGGGGACGCCGTGCGCAAATCCGTGCCGATGAGCAGCGGTGCGGCCATGACCGACCAGAGCGAGAAGTGCGAGCGGTACTCGGTGTCCGTCATGCCGCCGTTGCCGATTTCCAGCATGTCGGGGTCGTTCCAGTGGCCGGGACCGGCGTACGGCGCGAGCGGGAGGTTCTGCTTCAGGATCGACAGCATCGAGCTCCAGTTGTCGCTGATGTCGCCGGTGGTGCGCCACAGTTGGCCGACGTCGCCGGCCCACTCCCACGGCTTGTTCTGGCCCCATTCGCAGATGCTGTAGACGATGGGCCGGCCGGTCGCCCGGAGCGCGTCCCGCATGGTCCGGTAGCGCTGCCGGGCGTCCACACCCTGGTTGTTGCAGTTGTCGTACTTCAGGTAGTCCACGCCCCAGTCGGCGAACTGCCGTGCGTCGTCGTACTCGTGGCCCAGGGCGCCAGGGAAGCCCGTGTTGCTGCAGGTCTTGGTGCCGGCGCTGGTGTAGATGCCGAGTTTGAGCCCCTTGGCGTGGACGTAGTCCGCGACCGGCTTGATCCCGCCCGGGAAGCGCGCCGGGTCGGGCACCAGACGGCCGTCCGCGTCGCGGTCCGGCAGGGCCCAGCAGTCGTCCAGGTTGACGTACTGGTAGCCCGCGTCCTTCAGGCCCTTCGCCACGAAGAGGTCCGCGATGCCCTTGACCATGTCCTCGTCGAAGTCGGCCCCGCACTGCGTGGAGTTCCAGTTGTTGAAGCCCATCGGCGGGGTGAGGGCCAGGCCGTCGGCCGGGGCGGGAGCGGCCGGGGCCGCCGGGGGCCGGGCCGGGGCCGCCAGGGCGGGGGCGGCGAGGCCCGCCGCGCACAGCAGGCCGGCGGTGAGGGCTCCGGCCAGTCTGCGGCGGGTCGTCCGGGCGGTGCTGGTGGTGCGGTCGTGAGGGTGACGCATCGTCGACGTTCCTCCCACTCGCGAACGGCAGATGACGGCATGCACGCGTCATCAGTGCGCGTTTACGGTAGGACCTGTCGGACTATGTTGGAAGAGTGCCGTCAGGAATGGCTTCGGCGTTCGGATCTGTGCGCTTCACCGGTCCGGACGCGCCGTTCCGGCCCATTCAGCCCGCCGGCCCATTCAGCCCACCCGGCCCGGCCGGGCGCCGGGCCGGCGGATCCGCGCCGCCGGCCCCGGGCGGGTGCCGTGTCGCGCGTGACCCCCGGCCCGTCCGCGCAGTTGGTCAGCGCATGAAGAAGCGCAGCATGCTCGCCCTCGCCACCCTCGCCGCCGGATTCGTCGTGGCCGCCGTCACCCCGTCCCACGCGGCGGACGGCGGGGCCCTCGATGACCTCGACGTACCGGACACCGTGCAGACGGCCGGTCATCTCGTCAGCCAGGGAAGCCTGTCCGTCGACGAGAGCCCGCTCGGACAGGACTGACCCCGCCGTCGTACGGCCCGTGTGCCGGCGTCCCCGCCGCAGGGGGCGTCGGCACACCCGTGTGCGCGCGGACAGGCGCCCTCAACGGCGGGGGGTTTCCGTGGCAGGGTGGAGCGGGCAAGCCTCAGGGGGCCAACAGAAGAGGGGGAGTCCGTGACCGTCGTCTGGATCAACGGCGCGTTCGGTGCGGGGAAGACCACCACCGCGGGTGAACTGATCGAACTGATCCCGAACAGCGCGCTCTTCGACCCCGAGGTCATCGGCGGGGCGCTCACGCACCTGCTGCCGCCCAAGCGGTTCGCCGAGGTCGCCGACTTCCAGGACCTGCCGATCTGGCGCCGGCTCGTGGTCGACACCGCCGCCGCGATGCTCGCCGAACTGGGCGGCACCCTCGTGGTGCCGATGACCCTGCTCCGCCAGGAGTACCGCGACGAGATCTTCGGCGGCCTCGCCGCCCGCCGGATTCCTGTGCACCATCTGCTGCTCGCCCCGGCCGAAACGATCCTGCGAGAGCGAATAGCCGGACGCAAGGTGTCGTCCGACGCGCCGGACGGCGAGCTGCGGACGCGACAGTGGGGTGACGGCCACATCGAGCCCTACCGCGCGGCCCTCGCCGCCTGGCTCACCGCCGACGCGCACCTGCTCGACACCAGCGGTCTCACGCCGTACCAGACCGCGGTCCGCATCGCCGAGGCCGTCGGCAGCGGCGCCGTACCCGCCTGCGACATCGTGCAGACGCCCGAGCCGACCGGCGAGACGCTCGCCGCCGGGGTGCTCCTCTTCGACGAAGACGACCGGGTGCTGCTCGTCGACCCCACCTACAAGCCCGGCTGGGAGTTCCCCGGCGGCGTGGTGGAGCGGGGCGAGCCACCGGCCCGCGCCGGGATGCGCGAGGTCGCCGAGGAGACCGGGATACACCTGCGCGAGGTGCCCCGGCTGCTGGTCGTCGACTGGGAGCGGCCCGTCCCGCCCGGCTTCGGCGGGCTGCGGCTGCTGTTCGACGGCGGCCGGCTCGCACCCGGCGAGGCGTCCCGGGTGCTGCTGCCCGGCCCGGAGCTGCGCGCCTGGCGGTTCGCCACGGAGGAGGAGGCCGCCACGATGCTGCCCCCGGTCCGCTACGAGCGGCTGCGCTGGGCCCTGCGCGCCCGGGAGCGGGGCAGCGCCCTCTACCTGGAGGCCGGCGTACCGGTCGGCTGACCCGGCCCAGGGGCCGCCGGGCGCCCAGGGATCGCCGGCCGGGGGCCCTTCTCCTGTACGAGGTCGGTCCACGGGTGTACGAGGTCGGTCCACGGGCCGCCGGCGAGGGCCTTGCTCCTCCACGGGGCCGGTCGAAGCCGCGGCCGCGCGTCCCGGAACCGGGGCGGCCTGCCCGAAGCAGGCCGCCTCCTGGCATGCGCCCGGGGGCCGTCGTGGGCGGGAGGGCTCAGCCCGCCGCGTAGTTGCGCAGGAACAGCGCTTCGGCGACGGACAGCCGCTCCAGTTCCTCGGGCGAGACGCTCTCGTTGACCGCGTGGATCTGCGCCTCCGGCTCGCTCAGCCCGATCAGCAGGATCTCCGCCTGCGGGTACAGCCCGGCGAGGGTGTTGCACAGCGGGATGGAGCCGCCCTGGCCGGCGTAGCTCATGGTCTCGCCCGGGTAGGCCACCGCCATCGCGTCCGCCATCGCCTGGTAGGCGGGGCTGGAGGTGTCGGCGCGGAACGCCTGGCCCTGCCCGATCTGCTCGGTGCTCACCCGGGCGCCCCACGGGGCGTGCGCCTCGATGTGCGCCTGGAGCAGCTTGGTGGCCTCCGCCGCGTCCGTGCCCGGCGGCACCCGCAGGCTGACCAGGGCGCGGGCGCTCGACTGCACCGACGCGGTGGCACCGACGACCGGCGGGCAGTCGATGCCGAGGACGGTGACGGCCGGGCGGGCCCACAGCCGGTCGGCGACCGAGCCGTCACCGATCAGCCCGACGCCGTCCAGCACCTTGGCGTCCCTGCGGAACTGCTCCTCGGCGTACTCCAGGCCCTTCCAGGTCGCGGTGGCGTCCAGCCCGTCCACCGTGGTCGAGCCGTCCTCGGCGCGCAGCGAGTCCAGCACCCGTATCAGCGCGGCCAGCGCGTCCGGGGCGGCCCCGCCGAACTGGCCCGAGTGCAGATTGCCGGCCAGGGTGTCGACCCGCACCCGGAGCAGCGTCATGCCGCGCAGCGCGGTGGTGACCGTCGGCAGCCCGACCCGGAAGTTGCCCGCGTCGCCGATGACGATGGTGTCCGCCGCCAGCAGCTCGGGGTGCTGCTCGGCGTACCGCTCCAGACCGCCCGTGCCCTGCTCCTCCGAGCCCTCGACGATCACCTTCACGTGCACCGGCACCCCGCCGTTCGCCTTCAGGGCGCGCAGGGCGAGCAGGTGCATGAGGAAGCCGCCCTTGCAGTCGGCGGTCCCGCGGCCGTACCAGCGGCCGTCGCGCTCGGTCAGCTCGAACGGCGGAGTGTCCCAGCCGGCCTCGTCCAGCGGCGGCTGCACGTCGTAGTGCGCGTAGAGGAGAACCGTTTTCGCATCCTCGGGGCCCGGCAGATGGCCGTACACGGACTGCGTGCCGTCCGGGGTGTCCAGCAGCGCCACGTCCGTGAATCCCTCGGCGCGCAGCGCGTCGGCGACCCAGTTCGCGGCGGCCTCGCTCTCGCTCTTCGGGAACTGGGTGAAGTCCGCCACCGACTTGAAGGCGACCAGTTCGGCCAGTTCCGCCTTGGCCCGGGGCAGCAGCGAGGCGACGGTCTCGGCGACCGGATTCGACGGCATGGGCACGCTCCTCGTGGGTGCGACGTCGTACGGGGGTGAGTACACCGATCCTCCCACAGCGACCTGCGCGGACGGTCGCCGTAGGATGCGACAGGACACTTGGCAGCGGCTTGATCGGAGCGGTAGACCATCGTGAGCGGCGACAATTCTTCGGCGGACGACGTGCAGCGGGTGTGGGACGTCGTCGTGGTGGGCGCGGGCCCGGCGGGCGCCTCGGCCGCCTACGCGGCGGCGGTCGCGGGACGGCGCGTGCTGTTGCTGGAGAAAGCCGAGTTGCCCCGGTACAAGACGTGCGGCGGCGGCCTCATCGGCCCCTCGCGCGACGCGCTGCCGCCCGGCTTCGAACTGCCCTTCCGTGACCGCGTGCACGCCGTCACCTTCTCCCACAACGGCCGCTTCTCGCGCACCCGCCGCTCCCGGCAGATGCTCTTCGGGCTGGTCAACCGCCCCGAGTTCGACCAGCAGCTCGTCGAGCACGCCCAGAAGGCGGGCGCCGAGCTGCGGACGGGCGTCACGGTCCAGCGGGTCGAGCAGCACGGCTCGGCGGTGCCGGACCGCCGCACGGTCGCCGTCGTGCTGCAGGGCGGGGAGACGGTGCTGGCCCGTGCGGTGGTCGGCGCCGACGGCAGCGCCAGCCGGATAGGGGCCCACGTCGGCGTGAAGCTGGACCAGGTCGACCTCGGTCTGGAGGCGGAGATCCCGGTGCCGGAGACCGTCGCCGAGGACTGGAAAGGCCGCGTCCTGATCGACTGGGGCCCGCTGCCGGGCAGTTACGGCTGGGTGTTCCCGAAGGGCGACACGCTGACCGTCGGCGTGATCTCCGCGCGCGGCGAAGGCGCCGCCACCAAGCGGTACCTGGAGGACTTCATCGCCCGGCTCGGTCTCGCCGGCTTCGAGCCGGCCATCTCCTCCGGGCATCTGACCCGCTGCCGCGCCGACGACTCGCCGCTGTCCCGGGGCCGGGTGCTGGTCTGCGGGGACGCGGCCGGTCTGCTGGAGCCGTGGACCCGCGAGGGTATCTCCTTCGCGCTGCGGTCGGGCCGGCTGGCGGGCGAGTGGGCGGTGCGCATCGCCGAGGCGCACGATGCCGTGGACACCCGGCGCCAGGCCCTGAACTACGCGTTCGCGGTCAAGGCCGGGCTCGGCGTCGAGATGAGCGTCGGCAAGCGGCTGCTGTCCGTGTTCGAGCGGCGCCCGGGCCTCTTCCACGCGGCGCTCACCGGCTTCCGCCCGGCCTGGCGCGCGTTCCGGGACATCACGCAGGGCTCGACCTCGCTCGGCGAACTCGTCCGCTCCCACCCGATCGCCCAGCGCGCCCTGACCGCACTGGACCGGGACCGCGGGCAGACCGCACCGGCCGAGTCGGCGGCACCGGCCGCGTCGGCGGAGGACCCCGTCGGCTCCTGACGGCCGGGGATCCGACCTCGTCGGTTGAGGACACCGCCCGCCCGACCGATGACCGGCCCGCTTACCGCCGGCCCGCGCGGGCCGGCGGGCGGGCCGACGAGGGTGCGCTCGGGCTTCCGGGACCGGCGCCCTATCGGCCGTACCGTCCTACTGGCCGTACCGCCCTACCGGCGGTAACCGTTTTACTGGCCGTGCCCGCCCTACCGCTCGCGGCCGGCGCGACCCGGTGGGCCGGGCTGGACCGGCCGCTGGAAGCGCATCAGGACGCTCACCACCCGGGCCGCGAACACGACCGCCGCGGCCACCGCGCCCACCCGGAGCAGGATCGTGGCCGGCAGGGCGGGCAGATCGAACAGCAGCGCGGGCCCGGCCACCGCGCCGAACAGCACCGCCGCCGCGAATCCGGCGCTGACCAGCGCGTACCCGATCTCGACCGTCATCGCGTCCCGCTCCGCCCCGGTACGGCGGCCCCCGTGCGTATCCATGCCGTCAGCCTCGCAGCGAGGCGCCCGGCGAGGCAAGGCCGACCAGGCGGGATCAGGCCGGACCAGCGGGGCAAGCCTATGCAAACGCATTAAATTACGATGCAATGAACGGGGTTCTCTGCTACCGTGCCGCTATGGCGGCGACGAAGGCCGAGCAGGGGCTCGTGGAGCAGTGGCGGGAGATCCTGGCGCTGCACGCCCGCACGCAGTGCGAACTGGACCGGGTGCTGCACGCACACGGCCTGTGCGCGAGCGACTTCGAAGTGCTCGACCTGCTGGCCGCCGGCCCGGCTTCCGACAACGGCTGCGTCTACCGCGTACAGGAGATCTCCGACCGGGTCCACCTCAGTCAGAGCGCGCTGTCCCGGCTCATCGGCCGCCTGGAGAAGGACGGCCTCGTCGAGCGGGGCATGTGTCCGGAGGACCGGCGCGGAGTGCGCGTGTCCCTCACGGCGAAGGGCCGCGCGCTGCACGGTGAGGTACGGCCCGTACAGCGCGCGGTGCTGGCCCGGATGCTGGCCGACGCCCGCTGACCGGACCTCAGACCCCGGCCCGCTCCTGCCACAGAGCCACGAGCGACGGGTCACCGCTCACCCGCGGGAAGTCCCTCCGGTTCCACAGCGCCAGGTACAACTGGTCGGCGGGGCCCGACAGTTCGGCCTCGGCGTCGCCCTCCGCCGCGCGCACGGTCACCGCCGGCTCGGCCGTGAGCCGCATGGTCCACACGGCGTCCGTACCCGTCCCGGTGTCCACCGCCCGCACCCTGAGCACGCGCGGCTCGTCGCTGCGCAGCCGGCTGCGGGAGCGGGCGTGGAAGCCGCGCAGCAGTTCGTCGATGCCGTCCACCGCGAAGTCCGGCGCGATGGGTGACGGTGCGCCGCCGCGCGCCAGTTCGGCGTCGTAGCGGTGCACGGTCGTCTCGTGCGCCTGCCGGCGGGCCCAGAAAGCCAGCGGTGACGGGCTGGGCGCGGGCAGGAAGGTCCAGCACTCCAGGTCGGCCGGGGCGGCGGCCAGGGTGTCCACCAGCCGGCGATGGCCGTCCCGGTACCAGTCGACCAGCTCGTCGCCGTCCAGCGCCGGCGGATCGCCGAACGGCCTGCGGGCGTCGGCGCGTTCGGCGACGAGAGCGGTGGCCCACCGGTGCACGAGGCCCACGTGCCGCACCAGGTCGCGCACCTGCCACCCCGGGCACACCGGCACCTGGGCGTCGGGTCCCGCGGCGGCGGCCGCCGCCGCCAGCGACCGGCCCTCACGGTCGAGGATCTCGATGAAGTCGGCGACCCCGAGGGAGGAATCGAGGTCAGCCGAGACGCCGGGCCGAGACATGGTCATGGCCGGCCACCCCCTTGTCCTTGTCCTTGTTCTTGCTCTTGTCCTGTACGAGCTGTCAGGCGACCCTACTCGTTCCGCTGGAACGACGGCCGCGCGAACCCCAGCCGGTCCGGTACCGGTGCGCGCGATCACGCTGGTTCAGCCGAGACCCCGGCGCGTGGAAAAGCCCAGGACGGCGGCCGTCGCCGCCAGCGCGGCCACGCTGGTGAGCGCGACGGGCAGGGAGAACCAGTCGGCCATGAACCCGATCGCGGGCGGCCCGAGCAGCATGCCGCCGTAGCCCAGCGTGGAGGCGACGGCGACGCCGGACGGGCCGGTGAGCGCGCCCGCCCGCTCCACGGCGACCGGGAAGAGATTGGCGAGGCCCAGCCCGGTCACCGCGAAACCGGTCAGCGCCGCCCAGACGGAGGGCGCGAGCGACCCGAGGAGCATGCCGGCCGCCGCGACGCTGCCACCGGCCATCACGGTCCGGGCCCGGCCGAGCCGGGCCAGCAGCGCCGCCCCCGACAGTCGGCCGACGGTCATCGCGAGCGCGAAACACGCGTACCCGGCAGCCGCCGTGCCCGCTGGGGCCGCGAGGTCCTGCCGGAGGTGGAGCGCACCCCAGTCGGCCAGCGCGCCCTCGCCGTAGGCCGTGCACAACGCGACGAGCCCGAAGCCGACGACGAGCCCGCGCTCACCCCGCCGGACCGCCGCCGCGTCATCCGGCCCCGCCGCCATGCGGTCCGGTCCCGCTGCCGCGTCGTCCGGTTCCGCCGTCGCCGTGCCGTCCCGTCCCGCTGTCGCGTCGTTCGGTCCCGTCGTCGCACCGCCCCGTCCCGCCCTCGCGCCCTCCGGTCCTGCCGCCCCCCGGGCGCGTTCCGCCGGTGCCGGCGGCTCGTACCGCAGCAGCGTGCGCCCGGCTATGGCCGTGACCAGCAGCCCGATCACGGTGAGGCACAGGAGATGGCGGGTGGGGGAGAGGACGCCGGCGGCCAGCCCGCCGAGGCCGGCGCCGACCATCCCGCCCAGGCTGAAGGCCGCGTGGAAACCGGGCATGAGCGGCTTGCGCAGGGCGGCGATCAGATCGACGGCCGCGCTGTTGAAGGCCACGTTCGCACCGCCGTAGGCCGCCCCGAACAACAGCAGGACCGCCCCCAGCGCCGGTGCCGAGCGGGTGAGCGGGGGCAGGGCCACGCTCAGGGCGAGCACCGTCATGCACACCACGGTCACCGGATGACTGCCGTGGCGACGGCACAGCCGCCCGGTCAGCGTCATGGTGAACACGGCCCCCGCGGACACGCCGAGCAGAGCGAGGCCGAGGGCGCCGGTGGAGGCGTGCGTCTGGTGCTTGATGTCGGGGATCTGGACGACCCAGCCCGCGAAGAGGAAACCGTCCAGTGCGAAGAAGGCGGTGATCGCCACCCGCAGTGCCGTCAGTCCGCGCTCCGGCACGACGTGGTGCGCCCGGGTTTTGTTCAGCTTCGGCACAAAAGCAGCGTACGAGCGGGGCGGAGGGCGGGCAAGGGACGCGGCCGGGATGGCTGGGCGTGGCCGGCCGGCTACGGCGGCCCGGAGGCGTCCTGATGACGAACCGGCGTCCGAGGCTTCATCCGTTCGGGAGCCGTCGCGCCGGGCGCACCCGGCGGGCCGGACGCACCCGGACGCGGGCCGTCCCGGGACGCGGAACCGGAGCGGTGGTCCCCGTACGCGGGTCACCTGCGGTTTCCCCCCGGCTGTCCGCGGCGGTGATGGTCAACCAGGCGTGTGGGCAGGCTTGTTCGGGGTGGGAATCCGTGTGCGAGATGCGGAGCGCGAGGCGGATACGGGTCGGTTAATGCTTGCTCACGAGCTGGTTGCGGGCGGGTGAGCGCGCCATGATGGCCCCATGACGTTGGGCTCGCGCGCGTTCGCGCAACTGGCGACCTGGCCGGATCTGAGACAGACCGTGCCGAGCTGCGGTCTGGGTCAGGCGGTGAGTTCGGTCCTGGGGGAGATCGTGCACATCCACTCCGAGCGCGATGTCGATCTGCTGCTCACCGACCGGGCCGTCCGGCGGTTCGCCAAGGACCTCAAACACTCGGGTGCGATCAGGATCGTGCCCGGCTCGCCGTGGGTGACCCTGCGCCTGGACGCCGCGAGCGATGTCGACCTGCTGCTGACGCTGGTGAGCGTCGCGCTCCAGGCCCCGCAGACCTGGCCCGACCCGGTCGGCCGGGCCGTGACGAGCTGCAACGACCAGCGGGGCGCGGGGTTCGTGAAGGCGGATCTCAGCGGGTTCTGAGGGCGCCTCGCCGAGGGCGGGGCGAGACGGGTGGTGACGCGGCGGAAGCGCGCGGCCGTGTCCGGGCCGGGGCCCGGTGTCTCACACGGTGAGCACCCGCACGCCCGCCTCCTCGAACCGCCGTACCGTCTCGCGCTCCGCCGCCGCGTCCGTCACCAGCGTGTCCACCAGCTCCGTCCCGCAGATCCGGGCGAAGGCCCGGCGGCCCAGTTTGCTGGAGTCGGCGGCGACCACCACCCGCTCGGCGCGCTCGCACAGCAGACGGTTGACGGCGGCCTCCGCCTCGTCGTGCGCAGCCGCCCCGTGCGCGACGTCGAACCCGACGACACCGAGCACCGCCACGTCGAGCGTGATCTGGCCCAGCACCCCGTCCGCGAGCGGACCGATCAGCTCGTACGACTGCGCGCGCGCCACCCCGCCCGTCACCACGATCTTGAACTGGGGGCGTACGGCCAGCTCGTTGGCGATGTTGAGCGCGTTGGTGACGACGGTCAGCGCCGGCGAACCGGTGGCGAGGTCACCGCGCACGGCCAGCGCGCGGGCCACCTCCGTGGTCGTCGTACCGCCGGTCAGCCCCACCGCCTCGCCCGGCGCGAGGAGTTCGGCCACCGCCTTGGCGATGCGCTGCTTCTCGGAGGCGCGGCGGGCCGTCTTGTAGCGCAGCGGGAGTTCGTACGACACTCCGTGCACCACGGCCCCGCCCCGGGTGCGGACCAGCATCTGCTGTTCGGCGAGCTGGTCGAAGTCCCGGCGGATCGTGGCCGCCGACACCGCCAGCTCGGCCGCGGCCTCCTCGACGTCCAGCCGGCCGCGCTCGACGAGCAGTTCCAGCAGCGCCTTCCAGCGGGCGTCCCGGGACATCCGCAGCCTCCGTTCCCCTCTTCCGGACGATCTCCCGGTCGCCGGGTGGTGACCTTCCGGCCGCTCTTCGATCGCTTTCCGTCTCCCGGCGACCCTAGCGCACCCGTCGTACCCCCCGAATGCTTGATTGTGTTCGAAAGCTCGCTATATCTTGCAGGAACAATCAGCAAGGGGAGGGTGTGGGCATGACCCATGTCGAGAACGAGCTGAACAGCCAGCCGGAGTGCTGGGCACGGGCGGCCGAGCAGGCCGGACGGCACCGGGACGCGCTGCCGCGGCCGGGGGAGCGGGTCGCCGTCGTCGGGTGCGGGACCTCGTACTTCATGGCCCAGGCGGTGGCCGCGCTGCGCGAGGGCGCCGGGCAGGGCGAGACCGACGCGTTCGCCGCCTCGGAGTTCCCCCGCGGACGGTCGTACGACCGGGTCGTCGCCCTCACCCGGTCCGGCACCACCACCGAAGTGCTGGAACTATTGGGTGCGTTGGCCGGGCGGACCCGCACCACCGCCGTCACCGCCGACCCCGGCACCCCGGTCGTGGCAGCCGCGGACGACCTCCTCGTCCTGGACTACGCCGACGAACGCTCCGTCGTGCAGACCCGGTTCGCGACCACCGCGGTCACCCTGCTGCGCGCCCACCTCGGCCTGCACACCGACGCCGCCGTCGCCGACGCGCGCACCGCCCTCGCCACCCCGTTGCCCGAAGGGCTCGTGGAGTGCGCCCAGTTCACCTTCCTGGGCCGCGGCTGGACCGTCGGGCTCGCCAACGAAGCCGCACTGAAGATGCGCGAGGCGTCCCTGTCCTGGACCGAGGCGTACCCGGCGATGGAGTACCGGCACGGCCCGATCAGCGTGACCACCGAGGGCACCGCCACCTGGATGCTGGGCACGGCACCCGACGGACTCGCCGCACAGGTCCGCGCCACCGGCGGCACGTGGATCGAGGGGACGCTGGACCCGCTCGCCGAACTCGTCCGCGTACAGCGGCTTGCGGTCGCGGTCGCCGCCGCCCGGGGACTCGACCCCGACCGGCCCCGCCACCTCACCCGCTCGGTGATCCTCGCCCCCTGAGCCCGCCGCCCTTCAGGAGGAACAGGGAAGGAAGAGGAAGGACACCTCGTGCCCCTCGTGCCCACCGGCGAGCTGATCACCCGGGCCGCCGCGGCCCGCACCGCCGTCGCCGCGTTCAACGTCATCACCCTGGAACACATCGAGGCCGTCATCGCCGGCGCCGAAACGGCCGGCTCACCCGTGGTCCTCCAAGTCAGCGAGAACGCCGTCAAGTTCCGCTACGGGCGGCTCCTGCCGCTGGCCCGCGCCGCCGTCGCGGCGGCCGGACAGGCGGCCGTACCGGTCGCGTTGCACCTGGACCACGTGCAGAGCGACGAGCTGCTGCGCCAGGCGCCCGAAGCCGGGTTCGGCTCGGTCATGTACGACGCGGCCCGCCTGCCGTACGCCGGCAACCTGGCCGCCACCCGCGCCGCCGCCGACTGGGCGCATGCCCAAGGGCTCTGGATCGAGGCCGAGTTGGGGCAGATCGGCGGCAAGGACGGCCGGCCCCCGCTGGACGCGCACACGCCCGGCGCCCGTACCGATCCCGGCCGGGCCCGGGACTTCGTCACCGGCACCGGCGTCGACGCCCTGGCCGTCGCCGTCGGCAGCGCGCACGCCATGACCACCCGCACCGCCGTGCTCGACCAGGCGCTCCTGGAGCGGCTGTCCGCCGCGCTGGCCATCCCGCTCGTCCTGCACGGCTCCTCCGGGGTGCCGGACGAGGGGCTGGTGGCGGCGGTCCGCGGCGGCATAGCCAAGGTCAACGTCGGCACGGCCCTCAACATCGCGATGACCGGCGCGATCCGCGCGTTCCTCGCCGCCCACCCCGAGGCCGTCGACTCCCGCAAGTACCTCACCGTCGGCCGGGAGGCGATGGCCCGCGAGGTGACCCGGATCATCGGCGTCCTCTCCCGCACGGCCGGCTGATCCTCTCCCGCATGGCCGGCTGATTCTCGCCCGCATGGTCGGCTGATCTTCCTTCGCCCGGCCGCCGCTCCCGCTCCGGCGCGACGGCGGCGGCCGGGACGAGGCGGCCGGCCGCGCACTGCCGGCGGCGGCCGGGACGAGGTGGCCGGGGCCGCGCACTGCCGGCGGCTGTCCTACGCCCTCTTGACGGCCTTCAGCACGACGAACTTCGGGTCACTGGCGACCAATTGGCTGTTGCCGAACAGCCGCTTCAGCTTCAGGTGGTAGCCGAGGTGCCGGTTGCCGATCACCCACAGCTCGCCGCCCGGCCGCAGCGCGCGCTTCGCCCCGGTGAACATCCGCCAGGCCGTCGTGTCCGTGGTCGCCTGGTGGGAGTGGAACGGCGGGTTGTTCAGCACCAGGTCCACACTGGCGGCGGCGACCCCGGCCAGCCCGTCCCCGACCCGGAACTCGGCGTGCCCCGGCACCCCGTTCGCCTTGTACGTCGCCTCCGCCGAGGCCACCGCCTGGTACGACTCGTCCACGAACAGCACCTCGGCCGTCGGATCGGCCAGCGCCACCGCCGTACCGACCACGCCGTTGCCGCAGCCGAGGTCCACCACCCGTCCGGGGCCCGGGCCGGGCAGATGCTCCAGGAGGAAGCGGGTGCCGACGTCCAGCCGGTCGGCGCAGAAGACGCCCGCGTGGTTGACCACCGTGCGCCCCGACACCGCGCCGATGCCGTCCGGGAGGGTGTAGCTGTACGGCCACGGGTTCGCGGGCCGCTCCAGCGCCGGGTCCGGGGTGCAGAAGACCAGCCGCGCCTTCTGCCGGGCCAGCGAGGTCCGGGTCGGCCCGAGGATCCGCTCGAAGAGCCGAAGCGTCGAGGTGTGGATCTCCTTCACCATGCCGGTGCCGACCACGACCGTGTCCGCGTGCACGGCCGGGGCCAGCCGCAGCAACTGGTCCTCCAGCAGCGCCAGGCTCTTGGGCACCCGCACCAGCAGCACGTCCACCCGCTCCGGCGGCGGATCCTGGGTGGTGAGCAGCCTCACGGCGCCCGGTTCCACGCCGGCCCGCCGCAGGTTCGCCCGGGTCGCCTCCTGGCCGAGGAAGGAGTCGGTGATCTGGGCCGGCCGGTGCTCCGCCAGCGCGGTGACCAGCGCGCCCCACCGGTCCCCGACCACCACGACCGTGCCCGTGAGCGGCACCCGCTCCTCGGCGAGATGGTGCAGCAGATACGCGTCGGAGGCGTCCCAGGCACGCAGCCGGTCGCGCGGGTCCTCGGGGAAGCGGGTCAGCTCGACCTCGCCCCACGGTGTCGTCATACGGTCGCTCATCGTGCGTCCAGGCTAGCGGAGCCGCAGCTCAGGGGCCGTGGACAGCGCGGGGCACACAGGACGGGCCGTATCGCCGGGAGCGCGCGGAGGTCGCGCCGGGCGCCGTGCACGTCCCGGAGCCGCCGGCCACCGAGCGGAAGCACGCCCCGCGCGCCGCCTGGCGCGGGTGGGCGCGGCCCTGGCGAAACCCTTCCCGGACGGTTCGCCGAGGCGGCCCTGGCCCGCACCAAGACGCCGACGCCCGCCCGGACCCGCCCTCCCCCGTGACGGTGACAGGAGCAGCCAGACGTACCCGGGGGGTCCGTTCGGCGCCGACGGCGCCCGGACCCGGGCCGTACCGCGTCGTGCGTCCGCGCTGCGGCGGCCCGTTGGGCTTCGGCGGCCCTTCGCGGCCCGCCCGCCACAGGGTGCCGCGCGTCTGCCCGGGCGCTGCGTCGGCGCCGGACTCGCCGCACCGGACGGCCGCGTCCCGCCCTCCCGGTGAGCGGCCGGGTGCGGGCGGCACCGGTCGCCCCGGGTGCGGATCATGGGAGACTCGCCCTCATGAACGGCAAGGCGGAACCCCGGACACCGGGGGAGAGGACCACCTCGAGGGCGCGGCTGGACCGGGGCCGCGGTGCCCTCGGGCCCGCGCTGGAGCTGGTGCACACCGGACGGGCGCCGACCCGGGCCGTGCTCACCGCCGAACTCGGCGTCACCCGGGCCACGGCCGGCGCGGTCGCCGCCGAGCTGGAGGCGCTCGGCCTGATCCGGGTGGACGCCCGGCCCGGCTCCGCGGCCGGCTCCCAGGGACGCCCCTCGCACCGGCTGGAGGTCGCCGAGGACGGGCCGGTGGTGCTCGCGGCCCAGATCCACGCCGACGGCTTCCGGGCCGCGCTGGTCGGGCTCGGCGGGCGGATCGTGGCGACCGCGCCCGGCTGCGAGACCGTCGACGCCGACCCGGCCAAGGTGCTCGGCAGCGTCGTGGAGGCGGGCGCGCGGCTGCTGCGCGACACCGGCCGGCGCTGCGTCGGCGCCGGACTCGCCGTGCCGTCCGCCGTCGCCGAGCCCGACGGCCTGGCCCTCAACCCGCTGCACCTGGCCTGGCCCGTCGGCGCGCCCGTCCGCCGGACCTTCGCGGAGTGCGTGCGCGCCGCCGGTCTCGCCGGGCCCGCGTTCACCGGCAACGACGTCAACCTCGTCGCGCTCGCCGAGCACCGGCACGGCGCCGGCCGGGGCGCGCGGCACCTGCTGTGCGTGGCCACCGGACACCGCGGTGTCGGCGGCGCGCTGGTCCTGGACGGCCGTCTGCACACCGGCAGTTCGGGCCTCGCCCTGGAGGTCGGCCACCTCACGGTCAACCCCGAGGGCCGCCCTTGCCACTGCGGCGGCCGGGGCTGCCTGGACGTGGAGGCCGACCCGCTGGCCCTGCTCATGGAGGCCGGCCGCGATCCCGGCCCCGAGGTGTCACTGCTCCAGCAGGCCGGCGACCTGCTGCGCACCCAGTACGGCGACCCGGCCGTCCGCAGGGCGGCCGAGGCCCTCATCGACCGCCTCGGCCTCGGTCTGGCCGGCCTGGTCAACATCCTCAACCCGGACCGCATCATCCTCGGCGGCCTGCACCGCACCCTGCTGGAAGCGGACCCCGGCCGGCTGCGCGCGGTCGTCGCGGACCGCAGCCTGTGGGGCCAGAGCGGGGGCGTACCCATCCTGCCGTGCACCCTGGACCACAGCAGCCTGGTCGGCGCGGCGGAACTGGCCTGGCAGCCGGTACTGGACGACCCGCTGTCGGCGCTGACCGAGAGCGAGTGAGCCGAGTCCGGCGGGTCGGGAGGCCCGGCGGGTCGGGGGCGGAAGGTCCGGCGGGTCTGGGGTGGACCGGGAGGCGACGGGCCGGTGGCGGGCCGTTCGGCGCGGCCGACGGTAGGGCGCGACAGGACCTCCAGCCAGCCGGCGCCCCAGCCGTGCCGAGGGCCCGGACACAGCCGCACCTTCTACCCGCGACTGCTCACCTCCAGTCGACGGCGAACGCCCGCCCCGGGTGCTCGGTGAGTATCCGCTCCACCAGTTCCCCGCCCACCGCCACCGCCAGCCGCTGCCGCACCCGGCGCAGCAGGTACGGCATCCCGGGCCCGCCGTCGACCGAACGCGCCCCGGCGGTCACCGTGTCCCCGCCGAGCAGCAGCCGGTCCCCGAACCCCGCCTCGGCCAGGGCCCGTACGGCCTCCGGCATCCGCCAGTCGGCGGCGTGGTGGGCGCGGGACGGCCCGTCGAAGGCCAGCCAGCAGCCCGCCGCGGCGGCCTCCTGGTGCACCACCGGGTCGGGGAAGCGGTTCAGGTGCCCCAGGATCACCCGCTCCCCGGGCACGCCCAGCTCCTCGCACAACAGGTCCAGTACGTCCAGCGCACCGGTGCCCAGCTCCAGGTGTACGGCGATCGGCGCGCCGGTGGCGTGATGCGCCTCGGCCGCCGCCGTCATCGTCCGGCGGGCATGGGCGTCGAGCCCGTGGAAACCGCCCGCCACCTTGATCAGACCGGCTCGGACCCCGGACGTCCCGATACCTTCGGTGAGTTCGCGGACGAACAGACCGGCCAGCGCCGCGCCACTCAGCCGCTCCAGCAACTCCGGGTCGTAATGGGCGGCTTGATGCATCCCGGTGGCGCAGACGATCCGCACGCCGGCCGTCCGGGACAGCGCGGGCAGGTCCGCCGCCCGGCGCCCCATGCCGTACGGCGTCCACTGCACGACGGCCGCTCCGCCCGCCGCGCGGAACGCCGCCAGCTCGGCCCGCGCGGCGGACACGTCGTCCAGTTCCTGCCCCGGCAGCAGCGGGCTGCGCAGGAAGAGGTGGTCGTGCGCGTCGCACACGCCCAGTTCCGCGGGCGGGATGTCACCGAGGACCGTACGGACGCGCCTCACCAGTGCCTCCCGTGCGCGAGCCGGTCCCGGCCGGGCGCGGACAGGTGCAGCACCTGGAAGAGATCGCCGTCGGCCTTCGGGGTGTCGTGCTCCCAGAGGCCGTGCTCCCAGAGGGAGAAGTGCACCAGCTCCCAGGCGCGCGTGTCCACGGCCGCCGCCGCGAGTACGGCCCCGTCCGCCGCCAGCCGCTCGGTCTCCTTCACCGCGTCCGCCATGAAGGACGCCAACTCCACGCCTTCCGGCACCGGTTGCCGCCGTCGGACGGCGAACGCGGGCGCGGCGGCGCTCGCGGCACCCTCCTCGAAGGCCAGACCGGTCCACTGCCGGACCGCCGGCCGCCCGAAGTCGTCGACGGGTCCCTGGAAGGCGCCGCCCCACAGGAACCGGTTCATGCCCTCCAGGGTGTTCCACAGATAGAACGGCCCGTACTGGTTCACCGGCGAACCGTTCACTCCCCGCTCGCGCATCAGATACGTCTTGACGCCCAGGCCGTCCCAGTCGTCCAGCAGGTGCCCGACGCGGGCGACCCGGGACCGGACGATTCCCATGTCGTAATCGGCGGGCAAGGTGAACTCGTACTGCATCGCGTGCACTTCGCGCTTCCCTTCTCAGGCGGGGTGGACGGCCACGTGTGCGTGCCACCCGGTCGTGGTGCCGTCCGCGGCGGCCGCCACGGCCGCCAGGCGGGTCATGAAGGTGCCCGGCACGTTCTCCGCCGGGCCCCGCCGGGTGCCGGGACGCTGTCGGGTGAGGCGCATGCGACTCAGTTCTCCTGTCCGGGAGTCCGGGGGGCGAGCAGGGCGAGCAGACCGCGCACGCCGGCGTCGAAGGCGGCGGGGGAGCCGGACGCGCGGGCGAGAACGTAACCGCCCTGCACGGTGGCGAGGACGGCAGCGCCGATCTCCGCGCCGTCCAGCTCCGGTGCGAACTGCCCCTCGCGCTTGCCCTCTTCGACGATCTCGGCGATCCGGTCCCGGATCGCCGAGATCGTCGCATCGACCGGTGCGCGCAGGTCCTCGCTCGCGATCACGTCCGGATCCATGGTCAGCCGGCCGACCGGGCAGCCGCGCAGCACATCGCGCTCGCGCAGCAGATACGCCTGGATGCGCTCGTACGGCGTGCCGGGCCCGCCGAGCACGGCCTCGGCGGTGGCCCGGAGTTCCTCGGCGGTGCGCCGGATCGCCGCCAGGGCGAGGTCCGGCTTGCCCTTGAAGTGGTGGTACATGCTGCCCTGGCCGGCTCCGGCGCGCTCCAGGATCGCCTTCGGGCTGGTACCCACGTACCCGCGCTCCCACAGCAGCTCGCGGGCGGATTCGATCAGTCGTTCCGGGGTGCTCATGCAAGCACTGTACATACTAGTAGTTACAGGGCGCCAGTCCGCGCCGTCGCCGGGGCGGGATGGGGTGGGTGGGGGCACACGGGCATCCCGGGCTCCTCGCCAGGAGTCCGGGACGGAGAAGCGCGCCCGCAGGGTCAGCCGCGAACGGCCGACCCTGCGGGCGCGGGTGCCCCGACCGCAGGGGAGGCGGACCCTGCGGCGGGAGTCGGGGAGGCGGAACCCGTGGTGAGAGCCGGGGAAACAGGGCCTGCGCCGGGTGTCGGGGAAGCGGAGCCTGCGGTGGGAGCCGGGGAAGCGGGTTGCAACGTGGGCGCGACGGGAGGTCCGGCCGCCATCGCTGCCGCCCCGGCCACGCTCGCCGCGACGACCGTCTCGACCGGAGCACCGGCCCGACCGCCCACCGCCGCCCCGGCCCCGGCCGGTATCCCGGTCCCCGCGGCGGCGGAGACCTCCGTCGCCGCGCCCGCCGCGGCGGGCACCGGTGCCGTCGCCGGTCGTGCCGCGCTCCGCACGGTCACGACCGGATGGCTGCGCGCCGCCGCCGGAGCCGGCAGCGTGAACCACACGACCTTGCCGTTCTCGCCGTCCGGCCGCGCGCCCCAGCTCTCGCTCACCGCGGCCACCATCGCCAGACCCCGCCCGCAGGTGGCCAGCGGGGTGGCGTCCGGCGGATCCGCGGTGTCGACCGGCACCGGAAGGCGGGGGTCGTGGTCGCGCACCGAGACGGTGAGGCGGTCCGGCAGCAGCTCCAGCTCGACGGTGCACGACTTGTCGGGCCGCGCGTGCCGGTGGACGTTGCTCAGCAGCTCCGTCACGCCGAGCGCGGCCCGGTCGATCAACGAGTCCAGATGCCAGTAGCGCAACTGCGCAGATACGATTCTGCGGACCTGGCCGATCCGCGACGGCAGGGCTTGGAGCTCCACCGTGCAGTACCTGCTTGGATGACTGATCACGGCTGCGACTCCCCGATGTGAGGTCCGGAGGAACCGGAGGAACACGGAGAACAACGGATCCAGCAGGGTGCTTGCGTCCAAACGTCCGCCTGCTGTCCTGACCGGCGGGCTGGTTCGCAGCGTTATCGCCGGTAAACCCAGAGTGAAGTGAGACCAGCGTGACGCAGCGGGTGCGCTCCCGCAACTCGCCGCGACGGCGCGGTGACGATACGCGTCCGCGCCACGCCCGCCCACCGCCGAGGTCACGCCCGCCCGGCCGACCGTAGTGGCACCGGACCGACTGCGGTGGCACCGGACCGACCGCGATGGTGACGCGCCGACCGCACCGGCGCCGCACTGACCGGGGTGGCGCCGCACCGGTCGCCCATGCGCCGCATCGACCGCGATGGTGCCGCGCCGACCGCGGTGACGCCGCACCGACCGCGATGGCGACGCGCCGACTGCGACGGCGCCACACCGCTGCCGCCCCTGCACCGCACCGGCCACAACGGCACCGCGCCGCTGCCACGGCGGCGCCCCACCGCTGCCACGGCGGCGCCGCTTCCACGGCGATCCGCTTCGGCGCCCCACCGCGGCCACGGCGAAGCCGCTTCGCTCCGCCCCGCGCAGCCGCCGCGTTCCGCCGTTCAGCCGCCGCGTCCGGCCGCCCGGCGTACCGCTTCGACGAAGCGCCGTGCCGCGGGCGGCCCGGACCGGTCCGGCACCGGGTCCCGCTGGCCCAGGGTCAGCAGGTACCGCGTGCCGTTCAGGTCGGCCAGCGCCCGGTCGTCGGACACGAACCAGGGCGTGGAGGCGCGCACCGCCCGCAGCGGCGCGCTGTCGATCTCGCTGCCGTAGCTGGTGAGCAACTGGAGCCTGCCGTCGCTGATCCGGACCTGTCCGGCCCGGGTGAGCGAGCGCAGCCGTCTGCCGATCCGCACGCCTGTGGCCGTGAACTCCGGCTCCGCCATGTCTCGCCGCCCCCTCGCGGTGTTCCCGTGGTTGCGTGTGCGCCCCCGTTCGGGACGGACCGTCCCGTCGCGTGCAGTCTGCCTCCGTACGGCGTCGAGCACCAGTGCGCGCGGGCGGCGCACGACAGCCGTACGGAGCACCAGGACGGGTCCGGCCGGCTCGCACGTGCGTGCCCCAGCGGGTCTTTGGGACGCCCAAAGATGCGTTTATGCAGGTGGGAACGTGTGTGAAAGGTGCCTATGCTCGATCTGCCGGCCCGCGCCAGGCGCCGTCGGCGACCAGCGTAAGGAGCCCCGCCGTGAGCACCCCACCCCAGATCAGGACCGGCGCCACCCTCGATGTGGACCGCAGCGACCCCGCCTACCGCGACTGGCTGAAAGAAGCCGTTCGCAAGGTCCAGGCCGACGCCAACCGGTCGGCGGACACGCACCTGCTGCGCTTCCCGCTGCCCGAGCGGTGGGGTATCGACCTCTATTTGAAGGACGAGTCCACCCATCCCACCGGCAGCCTCAAGCACCGGCTGGCCCGCTCCCTGTTCCTGTACGGCCTGTGCAACGGCTGGATCCGGCCGGGCCGTCCGGTGATCGAGGCGTCCAGCGGTTCGACGGCGGTCTCCGAGGCGTACTTCGCGAAGCTGATCGGCGTACCGTTCATCGCGGTCATGCCGCGCACGACCAGCGCCGAGAAGTGCCGTCTCATCGAGTTCCACGGCGGCCGGTGCCACTTCGTGGACGACTCCCGGAAGATGTACGAGGAGTCCGCCCGGCTGGCGGCGGAGACCGGCGGCCACTACATGGACCAGTTCACCTACGCCGAGCGGGCCACGGACTGGCGGGGCAACAACAACATCGCCGAATCCATCTTCCGCCAACTGCGGCTGGAGCGGTTCCCGGAGCCGGCCTGGATCGTGGCCACGGCGGGCACCGGCGGCACCTCCGCGACCCTCGCCCGCTACGTCCACTACATGCAGTACGACACCCGGATCTGTGTCGCCGACCCGGACAACTCCTGTTTCTTCGCGGGCTGGACCACCGGCGACCCGGACGTCACCTGCGACTGCGGCTCACGGATCGAGGGCATCGGGCGGCCGCGTATGGAGCCCAGCTTCGTACCCGGCGCGATCGACCGGATGATGAAGGTGCCGGACGCGGCGAGCGTCGCCGCCGTGCGGGCGCTGGAGGCGGCCCTCGGCCGCAAGGCGGGCGGCTCCACGGGCACCGGCCTGTGGAGCGCGCTGAGGATCGTCGCGGAGATGGTGGCCGGGGGCCGTACCGGCAGCGTGGTCACCCTGCTGTGCGACCCGGGCGACCGGTACCTCGACAAGTACTACTCGGACGCGTGGCTCGCGGAGCAGGGCCTGGACGTCGCGCCGTACGCGGCGGCGATCGACGCGTTCCTGGCGACGGGGGCGTGGCCGGACTGAGGACGGGTACCGGACGGGCGTCCGGCCGGAAACGATCCGGTCACGTTCCGCCGTCGGCGCCGGCGCCCGACCGGCGGGTGACGAGGCTGTGTGGGTTTGGTGACGTCTCAAGTGGCGCTCTGGGCAAGCTGGTTGCCTGACTGCGGCTGATAAGATCATCGCACTTTTCAATGGACTGACGGCGTGTCATCAACGCGTCCGGGGGGCCAGTCTCGAAGGCACCATCGCGCTGCTCACATGTCCGGCGCGCTGCGACTTGAAGAGAGTCTCATGACGTCATTGTCCCGGGATCCACTGCTGTGGATCTTGCTGGTGGTGCTCGTCGCCGCGGTCCTCGCGGTGATGCGGGCCCGGAGAACCAACATGGCTCTCCGAAGAACGAGAAAGGAGCTGGAAGCCGGACTGGGCGAGGCCCGCGGCGACGCCGGCCGGCTGCACGCCCACGTCGCCGCGCTGACCGCGCAGCAGCAGCGCGACCTCGCCGACGTACGGGCGGACGCGGAGGCGGCGACCAAGGCCGTGCTGAAGTCCGCGATGGGCACGCTCCAGTCGCTGGCCGAAGAGCAGCAGGTGCTCCTCGACGACCTGCTGAAGAAGTACGGCGACACCACGGACGTCCTGGCCGACCTGATGACGATCGACCACACCGGCAGCCAGTTCAGCCGCCGCGCCAAGGGCATCTCCGTGCTCTGCGGCGGCTGGCTCGGCCGGCGCGACGGCTCCGCCACGGTCTACGACGTCGCCCGCAGCGCCCAGGGCCGGATCAAGGACTTCGACCGGGTCAGCGTCCACTCGCAGGTCAACGTCTCGCTCGCCGGCAAGGCGGTCGAACCGGTGGCCGTCGTCCTGGCCGAGCTGCTGGACAACGCCACGACCTACAGCGCGCCCGGAACACCGGTCGAGATCAACATCCAGAGCGTGCCGACCGGCGTGTGCTTCATCGTGGACGACGCCGGCCTCGGCATGGACCAGGAGACCAAGGACCGGGCGGCGGCCCTGCTGTCCGTGGACGGTCCCGTCGACATCACCGGTCTCGGCGACCCGCCGCGGTTCGGCTTCGCCGTGTGCGGCATGCTCGCCGCCCGCTACGGCTTCGCCGTCTCCGTCGGTTCCGTGTCCCCCTACGGCGGAGTGCGTGCAGTGATCCGTGTGCCCGAAAGCCTCCTCGCCGCCGAAGCCCCCGCCCCCGTGGCCGGCGCGCAGGACACCGCGGCCGTCGAGAGCGCGCCCCAGCGCCTGGCACCGGTCCCGGTCGTGGGCCCCTCGCACGTGGTGGGCACGACCTCGGGCGGGCTGCCCAAACGCCGTCGGCGCGGCGGCCCCGTCACCGTGGTCCCCGCCCTCGAAAGCACCGATCAGGAGGGGACGCCCGAACCGGCCAGCGAGGTGACGGCCTCGCGGCTCGGGGCGTTCGCCCGCGGCACACACCTCGGTCGCACCACGAACACCACGGAAGGATCTGACGACCAGTGAAGACCGACCTGTCCTGGGTGCTGAACGACGTGCTGGAGGTGCGTGGCGCCCGGCACGCGATCCTCGTCTCGGGCGACGGCCTGCTGCTGCAGCGCTCGGACGACATCGGGCGGGACGACGCCGAGACGAACGCGGCCGCGATGAGTTCCATGCAGTCGCTCAGCCGCGCCGTCGCGGGCTTCGTGGGGGCGGGACACGGCATCTGGAAGCAGACGCTGCTGGAGTACGACGGCGGCTGGATCTTCCTGATCGCCGCCGGCCAGGGCTCGTACCTCGCCGTCTCCGCCGCGCTGGACGTCGACATGGAGGCCATGTCCTTCCGCATGCAGAAGACGGTGTCCGCCCTGAGCAAGGCGATGAGTGTCGCGCCGCGCTCGGACCACGGTGCCGGCGCATGACGACACCCGGCGAGGAAGCCTCGGTCACCAGCGACTTCGTCCGCTCCTACGTCATCACCGGCGGCCGCACGCTGCCGGACGCGGACGAGCTGGCCCTGCACACCCTGGTCACGCTGGCTCCCGAGCGGACGCCTCCGCTCGGAGCCGGCCCCGAGGTGATGGCGATCTGGAACCTGTGCGCGGGCGGCTACCTGTCGGTCGCCGAGGTGGCCGGCCACGTGGGACTGCCGGTGGGCGTGGCCCGGCTGCTGCTGACCGATTTAGCGGAGCAAGGCCACCTGCTGCGCCGCGCCGAGCCGCCCCGGGCTCAGAACGTTGACAGAGCGACCCTGGAGAAGGTTCTGAATGGACTCCAATCCCTCATCGGCTGAGACGGCCCCTGGATCCATCTACGTCTCCAGCGCGGTGACCAACGCCGCCAAGATCCTGGTCGTCGGCCACTTCGCGGTGGGCAAGACGACCTTCATCGGCTCGCTGTCGGAGATCACTCCGCTGCGCACCGAGGAGAAGATGACCCAGGCGTCACTCCACGTGGACGACCTCAGGGGAGTGGCGGACAAGACCACCACCACCGTGGCCCTGGACTTCGGCCGTCTGACGCTGAGCGACGACCTCGTGCTGTACCTGTTCGGCACGCCCGGACAGCAGCGCTTCATGCAGCTCTGGGAGGACATGGCCCGCGGCGCGCTGGGCGCGCTGCTCCTGGTCGATCCCGCCCGGCTGGAGGAGACCTTCCCCGTCATCGACCTCATCGAGCGCTACGGCCTGGAGTACGCCATCGCGGTCAACAGCTTCGAGGCGGGCACGGCGTACGCGGAGGCGGAGGTGCGCGAGGCCCTCGACCTCCTCCCGGACACCCCCGTCGTCTACTGCGACGCCCGTGACCGGCAGTCCTCCGCCCGCGCGCTGATCGCGCTCGTGCGGCATCTGCTCGCCCGAGCCGCCTGACACCCCCGTTCGCCCGGACCCCTCGGCCCGGAGCCACCAGAAGGAACACCCCCATGGACCGCCAGTCAGCCCCCGCCGGGGCCAGATGCCCCCTGTACGACCCCGAGTTCGCCGCCGACCCGCAGCAGGTCTACGACCGGCTGCGCGCCCAGGGCCCGGCCGGACCGGTGGAACTCGCGCCCGGCGTCGACGCCACCCTGGTCGTCGGCCACGAGATGGCGCTGCGCGTGCTGCAGAACACCACGCTCTTCGCCCGGGACGCCCGCCGCTGGAAGGCGCTCAACGAAGGACGGATCGGGCCGGACAACCCGGTGCTGCCGATGATGGCGTACCGGCCCAACTGCCTGTTCACCGACGGCGCCGTGCACCTGCGGCTGCGCAAGGCCGTCACGGAGAGCCTCGCCCGGCTGAACATGACCCGGGTCCGCCGCGACGTCGAGCCCCTCGCCGACTACCTCATCGACCAGTTCAGCGAGCGCGGCCGGGCCGACCTCCTCAACGACTACGCCAAGCTGCTGCCGCTGCTGCTGTTCAACAAGCTCTTCGGCTGCCCCGCCGACATCGGCGACACCCTCACCAGCGCCATGTCGGCGATGTTCGACGGCAACGACGCCCAGCGCGCCAACGAGGACATCTCCGCCTGCCTCATGGAGCTGATCGCCCTCAAGCGGCGCCGGCCCGGCGACGACGTCACCTCCTGGCTGATCCAGCACCCCGCCGGACTGACCGACGAGGAACTCAAGGACCAGCTCGTCATCCTCATCGGCGCCGGCGTCGAACCCGAGCGCAACCTGATCGGCAGCGCGCTGCTCCTGCTGCTGTCACCCGGCGCGACCGGACGCGACTCCGGGATGCTGATCGAGGAGGCGATCGACCATGTGCTGTGGAACCAGACGCCCATCGCCAACTACGCCACCCACTACCCGGTCCAGGACGTGGACCTCGGCGGAGTGGTGGCCGAGGCGGGCACCCCGGTCGTGATCAGCTTCGCCGCCGCCAACAGCGATCCCGCGCTGGCCGAGGCCCGCCGGACCCACAGCAAGGGCGCCCACCTGGGCTGGGGAGCCGGCCCGCACGCATGCCCGGCCAAGGACCCGGCGCAGGTCATCGCCGTCACCGCGGTCGAGAAGATCCTCAACGCGCTGCCCGACCTGACCCTGGCCGCCCACGAGAAGGAACTCCAGTGGCGGCCGGGCCCGTTCCACCGGGCGCTGGTCGCGCTGCCCGTGACCTTCAGCCCCACCCCGGCCACCCGGATGACCTCCGCGCTGCGCGGCCGTGGCGTCCCGGCCGCCGGGGAGCAGCCGCCGCCCACCGCGCCGGCGTCCGCCGCCCGCCAGGAATCCGCCAGGAAGAAGGGCTTCTGGAGCAGCTTCCTCGACATCTTCCGGGTCTGACGCGCCTGCCCCGGGTCCCGGCGCCGGTCACGGAGTGGGCCCCCACTCCCCGGCCGGCGCACGGCCGCGCTCCGACGGCCCGTCAGGCGCCCTCTTCCTCCGGCTCGCCCGCCACGATCACCCGCAGTTGCTCGGAGATCTCCGCGCGCGCCTCGGCGGGCACCCCCGCGTCGGTCACCAGCGTGTCCACCTGGTCCAGCGTGGCGAAGGAACTCAGGCCCACCGTGCCCCACTTGGTGTGGTCGGCGACCACCACGACCCGGCGCGCGGAGTGCACCAGACGCCGGTTGGTCTCGGCCTCCGCGAGGTTCGGCGTGGACAGACCGGCCTCCAGCGATATGCCGTGCACGCCCAGGAAGAGCAGGTCGAAGTGGAGCGCGGCGATCGCCTGATCGGCCACCGGTCCCACCAGCGAGTCCGACGGAGTGCGCACCCCGCCGGTCAGCACCACCGTGGCCGCCCCCTGCCGCTGCCCCGAGGTGCGCTGCGCCGCGTGGAAGACGTCCGCGACCCGCACCGAGTTCGTCACCACGGTCAGGTCGGGCACCTCCAGCAGATGCCGCGCGAGCGCGTACGTCGTCGTACCGCCGGACAGGGCGATCGCCGCGCCCGGGGCCACCAGGCGGGCCGCGGCGCGCGCGATCTCCTCCTTGGCGGTCGGCTCCAGCCCCGACTTCGCCTCGAACCCCGGCTCGTGCGTGCTCGCCTCGACCACCGGCACCGCACCGCCGTGCACCTTCTCCAGCATCCCCTGGCGGGCGAGCGCGTCCAGGTCGCGGCGGACGGTCATGTCCGAGACGCCCAGCTTGCGGGTCAGTTCGTTGACCCGTACCCCGCCCCGGCGCCGGACCTCGTCCAGGATCAGGGCGCGGCGCTGCTCCGCGAGGAGGTTCTGATTCTCGCTCACGTACGCTCCGGTCCTTTCGCCGCCAACCGATCCGACACGCCCGGCGCACCGGCTCCCACCAGGAACGTCCACCCGTCGGGCGGTGCGCGGGCGTCCCATCTTTCCACGGCGCCGCCCCGGACGCGTCACCGCCCGCCGGACCGTCCGCCGTGACCCGCGTTCGAGGAGATTCCGTGACGACGGGTGCGCGCGGCCCCCGGACCGGAGATCCTGACACCCGCACCACACAAGACGTCGGGGCGTCACGGGGGATGTGCGAGAACAGTGGAACGCGCGCAGGACCGCCCAGCGGGGCGGCACGGGGACCGGTCCGCAGACCACCGGCGGCACGAGGGCCGGCCCGGGGACGGCCATGAGGGGTACGGAGGCCACGGGGACCACGCGGGCGAGGTGGACCGTACGGCCGGGCGGCCGGGGCGGTCGGAGACCGATCTGGAACTGCTGGTGCACGGAGTCGGCGGCACCACGCCCGACGCCATGCTCGGCGACCCGCGCACGGTCCGGGTCGCGGGCGACGACACCGCCGCCGTCTTCCGGCGCACCGCGGACGCCGAGGACCCCAAGGACGCCGGAGACACCAAGGACGCCGGGGGCGCCCCGGCCGGGCGGGAGTCCCGCGACGGCCCGGTGCAGGAGGCGTACGTCTGGTGCAACCTCACCTCCGGTGACGGCAGCCGCGCGCTGTGGCTGTTGCTGCTGCCGTTCATGGTCGTCAACCTGGCCCACTGGATGCGTCCCGCCGCCTCGGGCCGGCCCCGCACCGTCCGGCTCTACGGCCTCCTGGTACGGCTGGCCGCCCTCACCCTGACCGTGCTCCTGGTCGCCGCCGTCTGCGAGGTCGCCCTGGACCTGGTGGCCTGGCAGTGCGCGGGCGTCCCGGCGTGCGCCCGCCGCCACTCCTGGCTGGGCTTCCTGGCACCCGCGGCCCCCGGCGCACCCGCCGGGTCCGGCGGCTGGTGGAGCGCGCCGGGCCGCCGGCTGGCCCTCGCCGCGGTGCTGCCGGTCGCGCTGACCGCGCTGCTGTGGTACCTCTCGCACCGCACCTGGGCCGCCTACGAGTCCCAGCAGCCGGTGTCCGCACCGGAACCCGGCCCGGACCCCGACGCGCCCGGCCCGGACCCCGACGCATCCGCGCCGGACCCCGACGCCTCCGGGTCGGACCCGCACGTCAGTGCGCTGGCCCGGCCCGGCTTCTGGTACGGGCGCCGGCTGGTCTCCCGGCTGCGCGCGGCCCACACCGCGGCGGGACTGCTCACGGTGGCCGCGGCCGTCACCACCCCGGCCGCCCGCTTCGATCACCGGCCCGGCGGCCCCGAGATACTGGACGCCCTCGGCTGGGCCCTGACCGCGGCCCTGCTCGGCTGGGCGCTGGTGGTGGTCTGGGTGGTCTGCCGCCGGGGCCGCAGCGAGCACCGGCTCGACCAGCGCCTCGACCGGCACCTCGTCCGCTCCCTCAAACTGGGCGCGCTCGCCCTGCTGCTGCTCGCCGCGGTCTACGCCGGCTGGTCCCGGCCCGGCTGGCGGTCCACCGGCCGGCTGCCCGGCGACCCGGCCTTCGGCGCCCTCATGCTGGCCCAGGTCCTGCTCGTCGTCGCCCTCGCCGTCGTCGCCCGGCTGCTGTACCGGCGCCGCCCCGACGCGCGCGCCGGGATGCGGGGCCTCGGCGGACCCGCCGTCGCCCTGCTCGCCTGCGCGCTGGGCGGGGTCATGTCCGGCGGTCTCGCCCAGCGCGTCGCCGACTGGCTGGACGGCACCCGCTCCCTGCTCACCGGACCGCCCGTGCTGCTGACCTGGCAGGCGTCCGCCATCCCGCTGTTCCTCGCGGTGCTGCTGCTCCTGGCCGCCCGGCTCGCCGCGCGCACCGCCCGGCTCGCCCGCGCCGAACGCGCCCGCGTGCGCCGCGAGCACCCCGGCGAACCCGAGGACCCGTCCCGCACCCGCGCCATCGCGCACGCCCGCGCCATGGCCACCCTCACCGACCGGATGCCCCTCGTCGTCGGCGTCCTGACCGCCACCACCCTCCTGCTCGGCGCCTTCTCCCTGGCCGGCGCCCTGAGCACCGGCGAGACGCCCGACGGCGCGGCCGACCGCACCCCCCACCTCGTGCGGGCCCTGGCCGAGACCTCCCAGGCGCTGGGATCCTGGCTGGTCGGGGTCGGCTTCCTGCTCTTCGTGACCTGGGGCAGGCGGGCCTACAAGGACACCTCGGCCCGGCGCACCATCGGCATCCTGTGGGACGTCGGCACCTTCTGGCCGCGCGCCGCCCACCCCTTCGCGCCGCCCTGCTACGCCGAGCGCGCGGTGCCGGACCTGACCTGGCGCATGATCACCTGGACCCGGCGCACCGGAGGCCGGCTGGTGCTGTCCGGGCACTCCCAGGGCAGCGTCCTCGCCGCCGCGGCGGCCTGGCAGCTCCCGCCGTCCGTGCGCGCCCGGGTCGCCCTGCTCACCTACGGCTCCCCGCTGGAACGCCTGTACGGCCGCTGGTTCCCGGCGCACTTCGGCCCGCCGGCGCTCGCCGCCCTGCACCGCGACATCGCCTGCTGGCGCAACCTCTACCGCCGCACCGACCCCATCGGCGGCCCGGTCCACGTGTCCGACGGCACCACGCCGGACGTCGACCACGAGCCCCTGCCCGACCCGCGCGGCTACGGCCGCACCTCCGACCACCCGCTCCCGGCCCCGATCCTCGGCCACTCCGCCTATCCGTCGGACCCCGTCTTCACCCGCGAACGCGCACGCCTCCTCACCCGCCTGCGCCCCGGCCTCCCCGGCCAGCGCCCGGACCCCGGCCGGCCGGATTCCTGACCGGCCGGGCTCCTGACGGACCGGATTCCCGGCCGGCGGCGGGAGCGGGGCGGGAGCGGGACGAGAAAGGAAAGTCGGCTAATCAAGTTTTACTAGTCGCGTAGGGCGGTATACGCTCTCAGCGCGCGCCACTAGACAAACTTGACTAGCAAGCCCCGAAGGAGCCCGCATGACCCACCTGCCCGACACTGGATACACCCCGACGGCCGAGGACCGCGCCGGCCTGGACGCCTGGTTCGCGGAGTACGACGCGGCGAGCGGCCGGCGTGACGTCCCGCGGATGGCGGACATGGCGGTGTTCCCGCTCAACCTCGTCAGCGACGACTCCGCGGGCGACGGCCGGGCGGCGCAGTGGGACCGCGAGCGGTTCCTCGCGACCATGAGCGGGGTGATGGGCGAAGGGGACCAGGACATCACCTTCGAGTCCACCCGGACACCGGTGTTCCTGTCCTCCTCCATGGCCGTGGTCTTCACGGACTCCACCATGACCGCCGACGGCCACTCCCAGCGGCTCCGTTACGCCGACATCCTGCTCAGGCGGGACGGCGAGTGGGCGTTCCAGACCATGATCCAGCCCGGCTGGGGAGACAACCTGTAGCACCGGCGAACGGCCCGGGACATCCGTTCCCGGGCCGCTCGGGCCGCTCGGGCCGCTCAGGGCAGCTCCGGCAGATCCTCCGCGTACAGCAGGGACAGGTCGTCGGTGCTGGGGTCGGGGAGCTGGGCGACGCGGCTGGCGTGCCGCTCCACCATCGCCTCGAACGTCTGCCGGGCCGTACGGCCGTTGCCGAACGCCGGACCCTTCGGCAGCGCCGTGAAGTACTTCAGCAGCGCCTCGGACGCGCCCGGCGCCAGCCGGTACTCGTGCTCGTCGGCCTGCTGCTCCACGATCCGCAGCAGTTCCTCGGGGCCGTAGTCGCCGAAGGTGATGGTGCGGGAGAAGCGGGACGCCACACCCGGGTTGACGGAGAGGAAACGCTCCATCTCCGCGGTGTACCCGGCGACGATCACCACCACCGCGTCCCGGTGGTCCTCCATCAGCTTCACGAGCGTGTCGATGGCCTCCTTGCCGAAGTCCCGCCCGGCGTCCTCCGGGGAGAGCGCGTACGCCTCGTCGACGAACAGCACACCGCCACGGGCCCGTTCGAAGGCGTCCTGGGTGCGGATCGCCGTGGAACCGATGTGCTCCCCGACCAGGTCGACCCGGGACACCTCGACCAAGTGGCCCTTCTCCAGCACGCCCAGCGAGGCGAGGATCTCGCCGTACAGCCGGGCGACCGTCGTCTTGCCGGTGCCCGGAGAGCCGGTGAAGACCAGATGCCGCTTGACCGAGGCGGCCTTCAGGCCGGCCAACTGCCGGCGCCGGCCCACCTCGATCATGTCGGTCAGCGCCCGCACCTCGCGCTTGACGCTCTCCAGGCCCACCAGCGCGTCCAGTTCGCCGAGCACGTCCTTCGACGTCCGCGCCGGCGGCACCGGCTCCACGGTGCCGGCGGACGGTTGCGGCTCCGCCGCCCGCTGCCCCGGGAACGCGCCCAGCAGACCGCCGGCCGGCGGCACCGTCTGCACGGCCGGCTCCGGCAGCGCGGGCGTCCGGGGCCCGCCGCTCTCGTCGCTGGTGCAGTCCTCCGCGACCGGACCCGTGCCGGAGCCCGCGTCCGGACCGCCGTCGGCGAACTCGTACCCCCCGCGCGCGCACCGCTCCGTACGGCATCTGCGCAGGGTGGTGCGGCAGCCGTCGATGATGTGGAAGCCGTAGCCGCCGCTGCCGGTGACCCGGCAGTGCAGGAAGCTGCCCCGGCCGCCCGCGGAGACGTAGAAACCGGCCTCGGCGGGCGAGTCGACCGTGCACCGCTCGACGGTCGGGTCGGCGCCCTTGGTGACGATCACCCCGGTCTGCGTGCCGTCCAGCGTGCAGTTGTTGAGCGTGCCGCCGCTGCCGTGGTCGCGGAACCAGGCGCCGGTGGCCGCGTCCCTGATCCGGCAGTCGTCCAACTGCGCGGTCGCCCCGTCGCTCACCGACACGGCCGTGTTGCGCACCTGGGACAGGTCGCTGTCGACGACGTCCGCGCGGGAACCGCGGTCCAGGACGAACAGCGCGTCCGGCACGTCGTGCACCCGGCAGGAGTCGAGCACGGCGGTGGCCCCGTCGCTCACCCACACCGCCGGATAGTCACCGGTGCTGTCGAAGATCTCGCACTGGTTGGCGTCCACCCGGGTCCCCGGGTCCCACACCGACAGGCCGTTGCGCCCGAACCGGCGGACCGTCGTCCGGGTCAGCGTCAGCACCGAGCGCGAGCGCAGGTCGACCGCGTTCTCCGGGATGTCGTGCAGGCGGCAGTCGGCAAGGGTGAGCACCGCGTCGGTGTCCAGGGTGATCCCGTCGGCGGTGGTGCGGTGCACATCGCAGTCGGTCAGATGCGCGGTCGCCCGCTGGGTGACCTGCACCCCGGAGCCGCGCACCTCGTAGATCTCGCAGCCCACCGCCTCCAGCGCCGAGTTCTCGCCGGTCGCGGTGATCCCGGTGCCGGAGGCGTGGTGCACCCGGCAGCGCTCCAAACGCGGATGGGCGCCGCCGCGGACCGCCACGCCCGCCTGCCCGGCCGCGACGACCTCACAGTCCTCGAACACCCCGCCGGCGCCGTCGAGCACGGCGATGCCGACACCGGCCGGATTGTCGACGGTGCACCGGCGCACGGTCGGACGGGCCCCGCCGCGCACCTCGATGCCGACGGCGGACCGCGTGACGATCCGCACGTCCATCAGCTCGGGCGTGCCGTCCTCCACCAGCAGCGCGGGCGCCGCCGCGTCCTGGCCCTCCACGTGCACGTCCTGCACCACGGCCGAGGCCCGCACGGTGAGCGGCACCCCGTCCGGGGGCGCGATCCGCACCGAGCCGGCCGAGCCCTCGGACCCGCGCAGGGTCACCGCCCGCTGGACGACGAGGTTCTCCCGGTAGGTGCCGGGGGCGATGGTGAGGACGTCGCCGTCGGCGGCGGCCTCCAGGGCGGCGGCGAGCGAAGCGTACTCACCCGTGCGGCGCCGCCACCGCGATGTACCGGTGTGCGTCACCTGGACCGTGCCCTGTGCCATGGCGTTGCTGTGCCCCCACCTCGTCGTCCTGATGGCTCGCCGCCCGTCGGCGCGCTGCCGCCGGTGTCCGGACCGCGGCCCTGCCCGGACCGCGACCGTGCCCGCCCGCGGGCGTGAGCGCGTTCGCGGGCCGGCGCCGACAGCGCTTCGGCCGGTCCACCGTAGCGCGTGCGTGCGGCCCGGCCGACCACGGCCGCGGGACCGTCAGCAGCCGGTGCCCGCCTTGCCCCAGTCCGGGCCCGCCCGCTCCCACGCCTGGTCCCAGCGCGCGTACCGCCTGCGGACCAGGCGCCACACGGTCAGCCGCCTGCCGGTCTCGACCAGGGCCGCGGTCAGCAGGGCCGCGCCGAGCCCCGCGAGCACGGCGTGGGTCATCGCCGTCGCGGAGTCCAGCGGGCGGGTCGTTATCCGGCCGCTCGGGTCGGTCCAGAGCCGGAAACGGTCGCCCCGGTGCGGCGACTTCAGGTCCGAGAGGACCTGGCCGTGCCGCGCGGTGCCGTCCGGCCCGGTCCAGTACGCCAGCACCCGGCTGCGGGTCGTGCTCCCGGAGGCCGTCTCGGGGTCGACCTCCGGCAGCGCGCCGCCCGACTGCCGGACCACGGTGGCCGTGACGAGCCGGCGCGCGTGCTGCTGCTGCCGCGCCGACCGCTGCAGCGAGTCCTGGGCGGCGGACCCGGCCAGCCAGCCCGTCACCGGCGCGACCACGGCGATCAGTAGCAGCGCGACGAGGGCCGTCCACGCCTCGGCCAGATCGGTCGCACGGCGCAGCGGATTGCGCCGCCAGCGCCACAGCCCACTGAGGGCCCGCATGTCCCCACCCCCTTCCGGTCCGTCACCACCCCGCGGCGGCGCTCGTCCCGGACCGGACCGGGAGCAAGCGGCGTCATCCCCGCCGTGGTGACCGACGCACGCGGCCTCCCACGCATTGCTCACCGTCCCAACGACCGGGACCGCGCCCCGGGTTCCCGGCCCGGCGCATCAGGACCGGCCGGCCGCCAGGGCGTCGCTCTCGGCGGCGTCGAGCACGCGCACCGGGTCGCCGACGGTGAGGGTGCCGGGGGAGAGGGGGACGACGTTCAGCCCGAACAGCAGCCTGCCGCCGGTGCGGCGGTGGCGTGCCAGGGTGTGCAGCGGTTCCCGGCCGCGCGCCGCGGTGTCCTGGTCGGTGGTGGTCACGACGCACCGGCCGCTCGGCCGGGCCGCCCGGAAGACCACCCCGCCGACGGAGATCCGTCTCCAGCGGTCCTCGGCCCAGGGCTCGGTGCCGGCGACGACGACGTTGGGCCGGAACCGGTTCATGGGCAGCGGGCCCTCGTGGGCGTACGGCCCGGCGGCTATCAGGGAGTTCAGCGCGTCGAGCGAGGCGGCCGTGGTGACCAGCAGCGGATAGCCGTCGGCGAAACTCACCGTCTCACCGGGCAGGGCGTACTCCGGGTCGACCGGGCGGCGGACGGCCGGGTCGTCCATGTGGACCAGGCGGACCTCGGCGCCCAGGAAAGCGCCGCACCAGGCGTGCGCGGCCGCGGCGGCCGGGACGCCCGCCACCTCCGTGCCGAACACGTGCACCGGCACGGTCTCCGCCGGCTCCGGCACCTCGACCGTCAGCGGCTCGCGGCCGGGCGCGGACAGCCGGACGCCGCCGCCGGCCAGAGGCTCGGCGGCGGCCAGCGCGAGGCGCGGCTGCTCGCGCTGTGTGACGACCTTTCCCCCGTTGTCGATCAGCGTCCAGCGCCGGTCACCGGCCAGGCCCCAGGGCTCCACCACGGCCGTCCGGGGCGACACCCCCCGCAACGCCTTGACCGGATGGACGTGGATCGACTGCACCGTGGCGTTTCCCATGCCGTCCATCGTGCCAGGCGGCACCGACAGCCGGGACGCGCCTCAGTAGCCGCGGTACTGCTGGTTGTTGTACGGGTCCTGGTAGGGAGCCGGCGCGGGCCGCGGCGCGGCCGGACGCATGGCCTCGTACCCGGCGCCCTGCGCCGTCGGCCGCTGCTGCTGCTGTGGGGCCTGCGGGCCGGGATAGCCGCGCGGGGCGCTCGCCTGCTGCGGGATGTACGCCGTGGGAGCCTGGTGCATCGCATGCACCGGTGTGGGCTGCTGGGTCTGCGGGTAGCCGTAGCCGTAGGCGGGCGGCTGCTGGGGTGCCGGGGCCGCCGGGAGGGCGGGCAGTGCCGACGGCAGGGCGGGCAGGCCGCTGCCCGTGTCGTAGGCGGCGGGGACCCGGATCGGGGCGATCTGCGGAGTGCCACGCTCGGCCACGAGCGAGTCGTAGATCGGGGTGTCCGGGAAGGAGGCGGAGTAGTAGCCGCCACCATAAGTGGAGCGGGGGGAGGTCATGGCACATAAGTTAAGCCCACGATGTGCTGGTTGGGGAGACCGATAAGACGGTTGTTTTCCGTGTCGTCGGGAGCCTGGTATCCCCAATCCGAGCGAACGCGGCAAAAAGGGACGCCAGGCAACGTTTGGATCGTGTAAAGGCCGAGTTCCTCCCGGGTTACCGGCGGTTGGCCGCCGATCTTCCTGTGCCGCTGCCGGACGCGCGCCGTCCCCGGGAATAGGTTGTGCGGGTAGGGACGGCACGGGCCCGCCACGGCCCGCGCCGGCAGGCGAACCCGCGAGCCGATACGCGATGGGGGCGGACATGTCCATGCCGAAAGGATCGAACACACCGGTGCCGGCCGCGGCGCTGCGCGTCGAAGTGAGCCGGGGCTCCGGACCCGGGGTGCCGGACGCCGACGCCTCGGCGCTGCTGCTCGTCTCCGGAAAGGTGCGCTCCGACGCGGACTTCGTCTTCTACAACCAGCCCGTCCACCCCTCCGGCGCGGTGCGCCACGAGGGCAAGCGGACGGCCGGCGGACGGGTCACCGAGACCCTGCTGGCCGACCTCCCGCGCGTGGAGGGCGCCATCGACCGGATCGTCCTCGCCGCCTCCGCCGACGGCGGCACGTTCGGACAGGTCCCGGACCTCCGCATCGAGGTGACCGACACCGCCTCCGGCCAGGTGGTCGCCCGCTTCGACAGCACCGGCGCCACGGTGGAGACGGCCTACGTGCTCGGCGAGTTCTACCGTCGCCAGGGCGGCTGGAAGTTCCGCGCCGTCGGCCAGGGCTACGACAGCGGGCTCGAGGGACTGGCCACGGACTTCGGCATCACCGTGGACGAACCCCAGCACGCCGCACCACCGCCGGCCCCGGCCACCCCGCCGCCTCCCGCCGCCGCGCCGGCCCCGCCGAGCGCCGCGACCGCGTCCGCCCCACCGCCCCCTACGGTCCCGCCCGCCCCCGCCGCCCAGCCGGTCCGTCTGTCCAAGGTCACGCTGACGAAGGCGGCCCCGTCCGTCTCCCTGACCAAACAGGGCGGCACCTCCGGCGCGATGCGGGTGAACCTCAACTGGCAGTCCCGCACGCAGTCCACGGGCTGGGCCAGCCGCTGGGGCGGCCGGGGCAACGTCGACCTCGACCTGTGCGCCCTGTACGAACTCGCCGACGGCCGCAAGGGAGTCGTACAGGCCCTCGGCAACGCCTTCGGCTCGCTGAGCCGGCCGCCGTACATCCATCTCGACGGCGACGACCGCACCGGAGCCGTGGCGAGCGGCGAGAACCTCACCATCAACCTCGACCACCGGGACGACTTCCGGCGCATCCTCGTCTTCGTCACCGTCTACGAAGGCGCCCGCTCGTTCGCCGACCTGAACGCCACCGTCACCCTCCAGCCGCAGCACGGCGCGCCCATCGAGTTCTCCCTGGACGAGTGCACCGTCGCCTCCCCGGTCTGCGCCCTCGCCCTGATCACCCACACCGGCGACGACCTCGTCGTCCGGCGCGAGGCGCGCTATCTGGTACCGGAACGCGGATCGAGCCCGCAGCGGACCATAGACCGCGCCTACGGCTGGGGCATGAACTGGACACCGGGCCGCAAGTGACCGGGCCGGTCCGGCCGTGAGCCGGGGGGCGGTCGGGGCCGGACGTGAGCCGGGAGGTGACCCGGCCGGGCGTGAGCCGGTCGTGCGCGGCCGGGCTCAGCCCTCCTCGGGCACGGCGTCCGGGCGGGCGTAGGTGCGGCCCTTCCACGCCGCCCCGCGCCCCCGGTAGTGCTGCACGGCGGAGTCCACCGTCATCAGCAGGTACAGGAACGCGGTGAACGGCAGCAGCGGGGCGAGCCACCACGGCTGCCGGTAGTAGCGCAGCATCGGCAGATACGTGCCGGCCAGCACCGCCCACGCCACCGCCCCGACGAGCGCGGTCGCCGTACCGCCGCCGGCCGCGCCCACGGCCACGGCGGCCGGCGGCACCAGGTACACCAGCGCCAGCCCGGCGACCGTGCCGAGCAGCAGCAGGGGGTTGTGCCGAAGCTGGGCGTAGGCGCTGCGCGAGACCATCCGCCACAGGTCGCGCAGGTGCGGATAAGGGCGCACGCTGTCCACCCGGTCGGCCAGCCCCAGCCAGACCCGGCCGCCCGAGCCCTTCACCGCGCGGGCGAGCGCCACGTCGTCGATGACGGCGTGCCGGATGGCGTCGGGGATGCGCGCCTGCCGCCCCATGTCCGCGCGCAGCAGCACACAGCCGCCCGCCGCCGCGGCCGTGCGCGAACCCGCGCGGCCGATCCACCGGAAGGGATACAACTGCGCGAAGAAGTACACGAACGCCGGCACCACCAGCCGCTCCCACCGGCTCGCCACCCGCAGCCGCGCCATCTGCGACACGACGTCGAAGCCGCCGGTGCGGGCCGCCGCCACCAGCTCGCGCAGACTGTCCGGCGCGTGCGCGATGTCCGCGTCCGTCAGCAGCAGGTACTCGGGGTCCCGCGCGCGTGCCAGCCCGATGCCGTACCGCACCGCCCACAGCTTGCCCGTCCAGCCCGCCGGCGGCTCACCGGGCGACGCCACCGTCAGCGGCAGCCCGCCGTGCCGCCGGGACAGCTCCCGGGCCAGCTCCCCGGTGCCGTCCGTGCTGCCGTCGTCCACCAGGAAGACCTCGGCTCGCCCCGGATAGTCCTGCGCCAGCAGCGACGGCAGGCTGGCGGGCAGCACGCCGGCCTCGTCCCGGGCCGGTACGACCACACAGACCGGGGGCCACTCGTCCGGCTCCCGGCGCGGCGGCAGACGGACGTCCGTACGCCAGAAGAAGCCCTGGCCCAGCAGCAGCCAGCTCCAGGCGGCCAGCGATACGACAGTGATCCACAGGAAGGCGCTCACGGCCGAAGTCTGCCCCACCCGAACGGTGTGCGAGTGCCCATCGTCTATCGTGAACAGGTGAAGATCGCGCTCATGGACTCCGGAATCGGCCTGCTGCCCGCCGCTGCCGCGGTACGTCGACTGCGGCCCGACGCGGACCTCGTGCTGTCCTGGGACCCGGACGGCATGCCCTGGGGCCCACGCACCCCTCAGGACATCACCGAGCGGGCCCTCGCCGTCGCCGGGGCCGCCGCCGCCCATGAGCCCGACGTCCTGATCGTCGCCTGCAACACCGCCTCCGTGCACGCGCTGCCGGCGATGCGGGCGCGCTTCGAACCGCGACTGCCGCTGATCGGCACCGTCCCGGCGATCAAGCCGGCCGCCGCCGGCGGCGGGCCCGTCGCGATCTGGGCGACCCCGGCCACCACGGGCAGCGCCTATCAGCGCGGACTGATCGAGCAGTTCGCCGACGGCGTCGCCGTGACCGAGGTGGCCTGCCCCGGTCTCGCGGACGCCGTGCACCACGCGGACGAGACCGCGATCGACGCCGCGATCGCCTCGGCCGCCGCCCGCACGCCCGACGACGTGACCACGCTCGTCCTGGGCTGCACCAACTACGAGCTGGTCGCGGAGCGCATCCGTACCGCCGTCCAGCGGCCCGGCCGCCCGCCGCTCGTCCTGCACGGCACCGCCGGAGCGGTGGCCGCCCAGGCCCTGCGCCGGATCGGCGTGGCACCGGACCCGGCCGCGCCCGCCGACGGCGGCTTCACCGTGCTGCTCAGCGGCCGTGAGGCGACACTCCCCGACACGGCGCTGTCCTACGGCGAGGGCCGCTTCCTGCGCTCCGCCAGCCCGGTGCGCTGACCGGCGGGGCCGAATGGCGGACCGGCCCACCGCGCCGGACCCGGGCCGGCCGGCCCGCGCCACGCCCTACCGGAGCGCCGAAACCTGGGTAACCTCATAAACATGAGGGACCACCCCGACGCCGACGACGAACGCCTCCCGGACGTCTGGACGGGACGGGCCACCAACCGCGTCCAGTGGCTGCTCGCCCTGGTCGGAGCGGCCTGCATGGCGCTCGGCATCGAACTGGCCGTCGACTCGGCCTGGACGTCCGGCATCGCCCCGCTCGCGATGTCCGTCGTGGGCTGCATCGCGGCCGGCCTGCTGGTGCTCTTCGGCACGCTGGCCTTCGTACACGTCGATCTGAAACTCGACAGGGAATCCCTGGAAGTGCGCTGCGGTCACATCGGGCTGCCGCGCCGCCGTATCCCGCTGTCCCACGTGGCCGGCGCCGACTTCACCGCCCTGGTCACACCCCGGCACTGGGGCGGCTGGGGCTACCGCTGGCGCCCCGAGAAGGGCACCGCCGTCGTCGTGCGCCGCGGCGAGGGCATCGTGCTGCGCCTGTGGGACGGTCACACGTTCACGATCACCGTGGACAACGCGGAGGCCGCGGTACGGGCCATCCGGGACCGCCTGGGCACGATCCGGCCGGGAACGGCGGGCTGAGGCGATCCGGCCGGGAACGGCGGGCTGGCGCGGACGCCCGCGTTCCCGGGATTCGCGCCTGCTTGCGCCCGGTTCCGGCGGCGCGTCCCACGCCCCGCGTCCGGCTTCCGGCTCTTCGGCGGTACGGCGCGCTCAGCGGCCGGGGCGCGTGCTGTCCGGCGGTGTTAATGGACGTGCCGTGGCCCAGCCCGCGAGGAGTCCGGCGCCCGCCGTCACCGGCGTGAAACTCAGCGCGTCGCTTACCGACGCGAGGACGGCCAGCGCCGTCAGGGCCGCGCCCGCGGTGAGGGCGACCGGTGTGGAGCGGGGGGTGCGCCACAGCGCGTACAGCAGCCAGCAGAACACGGCGGCCAGCAGCAGCACCCCGACCAGACCCTGCTCCGCCGCCTGCTGCAACGGGGCCGAGTGCGGTGTGCCCTCGGCGGACGGCGCCGGCGAGACGATCCCGCCCAGCTCGCCGAACCGGCCCGGGCCGACTCCGAGGCCGCTGTGCCGCTCCGCCAGCCACAAGGCGTCCCGCCATCGTGGCACCCGGTGCGCGGTGAACCGGCCGTCGAGCGCCCCGGCGATCCCCGCGGGCAGCGCGTCCGCGGCGACCGCCCAGAGTGTGACCACCGCCAGGCCCGCCGCGACCGCCAGCCCCGCCAGCCACGGGCCCCGGCTACGCGCCACGCCCGCGGCCAGCGCGCACAGCAGGACGACCGCCCCCGCCCCGCAGCCCACCACCGACCCGAGCGCGATCCCGGCCGGCACCGACGCGCAGGCCAGCCCGCCCAGACCCAGCCGCAGCGCAGGCCCGCCCGCCGCCCAGGCGGCACAGCACGCGGCCCCGGTGGCCAGCGCCAGCAGCGCGGCCGTGGCACCGGCGGGCCCGAGCGGGCCGGCGTACCAGGGGCCGGGTGAATACGAGGGCAGCGCCACGGCCAGGGTCAGGCCCGCCGCCGCACCGGCGCAGGGCGCGGCCACCGGCAGCAGCGCGCCGGAGACCCGGCCCGCCGCATACCCGGCGGCGACCGCGAGCACCGCAAGCAGCATGCCCTCGGGCCGCCCGTCGTGGACCGCCGCGGTGATCAGCGACCACCCGGCACAGGCCCCGAGCAGGATCATGCCCGTCCCGTCGGAAACGTTTCTTCGTGTCTCGCAGACCTCCGCACCGTACGCACCGGTCACGGACTGCGTCCCCGTCGACCCCACCCGCCGCCCCTCGTACCCCGTCCCCCGACCTGTGGCAGGCCACGGCCGCGGGCCGGGACCGGCCGCGCCGCCGAGACTGGGCACACCGTAACGGCTCCCGACCGCTTCGGGGGCGAGAAGCGGAGAAACAGCACGATTCCGCCAGGTAACCGACACCGTTTCCGCCTGGCACGGGCAGGCTCGCGCACCAGCGTCGAGCACCACGCCGGCCTTCCGGGCCCGGCACCGGGCACCCGTCGGCGGTGACCCGCCGGATACCCGGCTCGACGGGCGCTCACCGACGGAGGACCGCGTCGGTCTTCCGGCCCCGGTGAACGGCCGCTCACCAGCGATGACCGCCGATCGACCGGTGTCCGGCCGTGCTGTCGGCGGTGGCGTGCGCCGCCGTACACTCACCCGGGTGACCGTCACCGCACCTTCCGTGGACCAGCCGGACCGGCTCGGGCCGCGTCCCGCCTCCACCGCCCGCCGTGGCCGATTGCTGCGGCTGGTCCCGGCCGTCGCCTCCGCCCTGTGCGGCGTGCTGCTCTACGTCAGCTTCCCGCCGCGGACCCTGTGGTGGCTGGCCCTGCCCGCCTTCGCCGGGTTCGGCTGGCTGCTGCGCGGCCGGAGCTGGAAGGCCGCCCTCGGCCTCGGCTACCTCTTCGGGCTGGGCTTCCTGCTGCCGCTGCTGGTCTGGACCAGTGTGGAGGTCGGGCCCCTGCCCTGGGTGGCCCTGGTCGCCATCGAGGCGCTCTTCGTCGCCCTCGTCGGGGTGGGCGTCGCCGCCGTCTCCAGGCTGCCGGCCTGGCCGGTGTGGGCCGCCGCCGTGTGGACGGCGGGCGAGGCGGCACGCGCGCGCGTGCCGTTCAGCGGGTTCCCCTGGGGCAAGATCGCCTTCGGCCAGGCGGACGGCCTGTTCCTGCCGCTCGCCGCGGTGGGCGGCACGCCCGTGCTCGGTTTCGCGGTCGTCCTGTGCGGATTCGGCCTGTACGAGGCCGGGCGGCTGTTCACCGTACGGCGGCGGACCGGGACCGTACGGCGGGCCGCCGCTGCCGCCGCGCTGCTGAGCGTGGCCGTACCGGTGGCGGGCGCGGTCGCGGCCCGCGCGCTGGTGAGCGACGAGGCGGAGGACGGCACCGCGACCGTCGCGCTCATCCAGGGCAACGTGCCGCGCGCCGGACTGGAGTTCAACGCCCAGCGGCGGGCCGTGCTCGACTACCACGCGCGCGAGACGCACAAGCTGGCCGCCGACATCAGGGCCGGCAGGACCGCCAAGCCCGACTACGTCCTGTGGCCGGAGAACTCCTCCGACCTCGACCCCTTCGAGTATCCCGACGCCGCCGCCGTCATCGGACAGGCGGTCCAGGACATCGGCGTGCCGGTCTCCGTCGGCAGTGTGGTGGAGAGGGACGGCAAGCTGCTCAACGAGCAGATCCTGTGGGACCCGGTCAAGGGCCCGACGCAGACCTACGACAAGCGGCAGATCCAGCCCTTCGGCGAGTACCTGCCGCTGCGCTGGCTGGTCGGCGCGATCAACAAGAACTGGACCGACATGGTCCACCAGGACTTCAGCCGGGGCGACGGACCGGGCGTGTTCGACATCGGCGGCACGAAGGTGGGCCTGGCCACCTGCTACGAGGCCGCCTTCGACTGGGACGTGCGGGACACGGTGACGCACGGCGCGGAGATGATCTCCGTGCCGAGCAACAACGCCACCTTCGACCGCAGCGAGATGACCTACCAGCAGCTCGCCATGTCCCGCGTCCGCGCCGTCGAACACAGCCGGACCGTGACCGTGCCGGTGACCAGCGGCGTGAGCGCGGTCATCATGCCGGACGGACGGATCACCCAGAAGACGGGCATGTTCGTGCCCGCCTACCTGGTCCAGAAGGTGCCGCTGCGCACGTCCACGACGCCGGCCACCGAGCTGGGCGTCCTGCCGGAGATCGCGCTCGTGCTGGTCGCCGCGGGCGGCATCGGCTGGGCGATCGGATCCGGCCTGCGCGCCCGGCGCACCGGCGACGCGTAGCGGACCCTTCCGGTAGCGCCGCCGTCGTTCCACCGCCGTATGACCGTACGGCGGTGTGACCGTCGTATGACCGTACGGCGGTGGAACCGTCGTACGCACCCGAACCGGCCGGGTGCCGTCCGGCGTTCCGACTAGGGTCTGATCATGGCCATTCCCGAATTCCTCCGCACCCTCAGGGCCTCCGCCGGACAGCAGCTGATGTGGCTCCCCGGAGTGACCGCGATCGTCTTCGACGACGACGGCAGGGTGCTGCTCGGCAGGCGCTCCGACACCCGCAAGTGGTCCGTGATCGGCGGCATCCCCGAGCCGGGGGAGCAGCCCGCGGCCTGCGCGGTGCGGGAGGTCCAGGAGGAGACGGCGGTGCACTGCGTGGTCGAGCGGGTGGTCCTGGTCCAGGCGCTGCCGCCGGTCACGTACCCCAACGGCGACGTCTGCCAGTACATGGACATCACCCTCCGCTGCCGGGCGGTGGGCGGCGAGGCCCGGGTCAACGACGACGAGTCACTGGAAGTCGGCTGGTTCGCGGTGGACGCGCTGCCCGCACTGCACGAGTTCGCCCTCTTCCGGATCAAGCAGGCCCTGTCTGATGCACCCACATGGTTCGACCCTATGACTCTCGGCTGAAGTATGGGTGGGCACCATATGTGGTGACCGTGGGGTTCCGCTTAGGGTCGGCCCATGACCTCGTCCCTCCCGCTGCCCGGACCCGGCGCCCCGCCTCAGCCCCTCGCTCTCGACCTCGACGGCCGGACCGCGCTCGTCACCGGCGCCGCCAGCGGCATCGGCCGCGCCTGCGCGCTGCGGCTGGCCGCCGCCGGGGCCGAGGTGCGCGCCGTCGACCGGGACGCGGCCGGCCTGGCCGAGCTGGCCCGGCAGGCGGAGCGGACCGACGGCCTCACGGGCACCGTCGTACCGCGGGTCGTGGACCTCACCGACCTGGACGCCGCCGAACGCGCCGCCGCCGGCACGGATGTGCTGGTCAACAACGCCGGGCTGCAACTCGTACGGCCCATCGAGGAGTTCCCGCCCGAGGTGTTCCACACGGTGCTCACCGTGATGCTGGAAGCACCCTTCCGCCTCATCCGCGGCGCCCTCCCGCACATGTACGCGCACGGCTGGGGCCGGATCGTGAATGTGTCCTCCGTCCATGGTCTGCGCGCCTCGGCCTTCAAGTCCGCCTATGTGGCCGCCAAACACGGTCTGGAAGGACTGTCCAAGACGGCCGCACTGGAAGGCGCCGCCCACGGTGTGACCTCGAACTGTGTGAACCCCGCTTATGTGCGCACCCCACTGGTCGAGAAGCAGATCGCCGACCAGGCGCAGGCCCACGGCATCCCCGAGGAGCGCGTGCTCTCCGACATCCTGCTGAAGGACAGCGCGCTGCGGCGGCTCATCGAACCCGAGGAGGTCGCCGAGGCCGTGGCCTACCTGTGCAGTCCGCAGGCGTCCTTCGTCACCGGCACCTCGCTCGTCCTCGACGGCGGGTGGACGGCCCACTGACCGGCCCGGCAGCTCCGGCTCCGGGAGTTATCCACAGGGCTGCCGGACCGGGCGGCCGATACGGAATCCTGTGACCATGTCCCGCGATCATCTCCAGCCGGCACTCCACGGCAGCGCCGAGGCCCCGTACCTCGGCCTGCTGGCCCGTGACGCCTCCGTCGAGGCCTATGAGCAGCCCGTCCTGCTCGCCCGGGCCGCGGGCGAACCGGCCGGCCGGATCGCCGCGCTCGAAGAGGCCAGGGCGCTGGCCCTGCGCGTGCGCGCCGAGCTGGAGGGACGCCGGCGGCGCGAGGCGGAGCTGTCGGCGCTCTTCGAGACCGCCCACGACCTGGCCGGACTCCGCGACGTGGACGCCGTGCTCCAGGCGATCGTGCAGCGCGCCCGCTCGCTGCTCGGCACGGACGTCGCCTACCTCAGCCTCAACGACCCCGTGCGCGGCGACACCTATATGCGGGTCACGGAGGGCTCCGTCTCCGCCCGCTTCCAGCAGCTCCGCCTCGGCATGGGCGAAGGGCTCGGCGGGCTCGTCGCCCAGACCGCGCGGCCGTACGTCACCGACGACTACTTCCGGGACGGCCGCTTCCAGCACACGCGCACCATCGACGCCGGCGTCCGCGACGAGGGCCTGGTCGCCATCCTCGGCGTCCCCCTGATGCTCGGCCCGCACGTGATCGGCGTCCTCTTCGCGGCCGACCGGCGGGCCAGGGTCTTCGAACGCGAGCAGATCGCCCTGCTCGGCTCCTTCGCCGCGCTCGCCGCGGCGGCCATCGACACCGCCAACCTGCTCACCGAGACCCGCTCCGCACTGGCCGGCCTGGAGCGCGCCAACGAGATCATCCGGGACCGCAGCGCCGTCATCGAGCGGGCGTCCGAGGTGCACGACCGGCTCGCCGAACTCGTCCTGCGCGGCGGCGGCGTCCACGACGTGGCCGCCGCGGTCTCCGAAGTGCTCGACGGAGCCGTCGAGTTCACCGAGGCGGCCGCGGCGCCCGCCGCACCGCTGGAGGTCTCCCGCGCCGGGGGACACGCCGTACGGCACGGCAAGGACTGGATCGCCGCCGTGGCCGCGGGCGGTGAACTCCTCGGCGCCCTGGTCCTGCGCGGCCACCCCGGTCTCGACCCGGTCGACCAGCGCACCCTGGAGCGCGCGGCGATGGTCACCTCCCTGCTGCTGCTCGCCCGCCGCTCCGCCGCCGAGGCCGAACAGCGCGTGCGCGGCGAGCTGCTGGACGACCTGCTCGACGTGCGCGACCGGGACCCGCGCCTGCTGCGCGAACGCGCCAGCCGTCTCCAGGCGGACCTGGACGCCACCCATGTGGTCCTCGCCGCACGCCTCGACGGCCCGGCGGCCGACGCCGACGAGGAGGCCGCGGCCCGCCGCCGGCTGTGGTCGGCCGCCTCCCACCTCGCGGCCACCCGGCGCGGTCTCGCCGCGGCCCGTGACGGCGGCACCGTCCTGCTGCTGCCGCTGGACACCAGCGCCACCGCCACGGAGGTGGCCCGCCGCACCGCACGCGACCTGGGCACGGCCGTCCACCAGCCCGTCACGGTCGGCGCCTCCGCACCCGTCACCGACCTGGCCCGGCACCCCGAGACGGTGGCCGCCGCCTACGCGGAGGGCCGCCGCTGTCTGGACGCCCTGCGCCTGCTGGGCCGGGCCGGGGACGGCGCGGCGGCCGAGGACTTCGGCTTCCTCGGCCTGCTCCTCGCGGGCGAACGGGACATCGCCGGGTTCGTCGAGCGGACCATCGGCCCGGTCGTGTCGTACGACGAGCGGCGCGGCACGGACCTGGTGCGCACCCTGGACGCGTACTTCGAGGGCGGGATGAGTCCGGTGCGCACGAAGGACGCCCTCCACGTCCACGTCAACACGGTGGCGCAGCGGCTGGAGCGCGTGGGCCGCCTGCTCGGCGCGGACTGGCAGAGCCCGGCCCGCGTACTGGAGATCCAGTTGGCCCTGCGACTGCACCGCCTGGCCGCACCGGCACGACGCTGACCGGCCCCGCGAGCCCCGGCCGGTCGGCGGCGTGGGCTGTGGGGCCGGTCGGTCTGCGGCGTGGGCTGTGGGCCGGCTGGCCTGCGACGTTGGCTGCTCGGCCGGCCGGTCTGCGGCGTGGGCTGTGGGTCCGGTCGGCAGGGGATCGGGGGCGCAGGGCCGGTCGGCAGAGGATCGGGGTCGCGGGGCCGGTGCCGCCCTCCCGCCGGGGCGGGCAGGGGGCAGGTGGTCAGACGGTCCGGGCCTCGGTGGCGGGCGCCGCGCCGGCGGGCTCACCGTCCTCGCCCTCGACCCGGGCGAGATCCCGGTGCCGCGTCTCCCGGGACAGGGTCACCGCGACCAGGGTCAGCACGACGGCGGCGATCACATACAGCGCGATCGGGGTGGAGCTGTCGTAGTCGGAGAGCAGCGCGGTGGCGATCAGTGGGGCGGGCGCGCCGGCCGCCACGGACGCGAACTGCGCCCCGATCGACGCACCCGAGTACCGCATCCGGGTCGCGAACATCTCGGCGAAGAAGGCGGCCTGGGGCGCGTACATGGCGCCGTGCAGCACCAGTCCCACGGTCACGGCCAGGATCAGGTACCCGAACGAGCCGGTGTCCACGAGCGCGAAGAACGGGAACATCCACAGCCCGACACCGGCCGCGCCCAGCAGGTACACCGGCCGCCGCCCGACCCGGTCGGACAGCGCCCCCCAGGCCGGGATGACGGCGAAGTGCACGGCGGAGGCGATGAGCACGGCGTTCAGCGCGGTCTGCTTGGAGACGCCGGCGGAGGTGGTGGCGTAGACGAGGATGAACGCGGTGATGACGTAGTAGCTGATGTTCTCCGCCATCCGGGCGCCCATCGCCACGAGGATGTCCCGCCAGTGGTGGCGCAGCACGGAGACCAGCGGCGGCTTCTCGTCCGCCTCGTCCCGGCGCGCCTCGGCCCGCTCCAGCGCCTCCTTGAAGACGGGCGACTCGTCGACGGACAGACGGATCCACAGGCCGACGAGCACGAGCACCCCGGAGAGCAGGAACGGAATCCGCCAGCCCCAGGTGCCGAAGGCGTCGTCGGACAGTACGGCGGTGAGCAGCGACAGCACACCGGTCGCGAGCAGTTGCCCGGCCGGCGCGCCGGTCTGCGGCCACGAGGCCCAGAAGCCGCGCCGCCGCGCGTCCCCGTGCTCCGACACCAGCAGGACGGCACCGCCCCACTCGCCGCCGAGCGCGAAGCCCTGCACCAGCCGCAGCAGGGTGAGCAGTACGGGCGCGGCGGCCCCGACGGTGGCGTGCGTGGGCAGCAGCCCGATGGCGAACGTCGCCCCGCCCATCAGCACGAGGCTGAGCACCAGCAGCTTCTTCCGCCCCAGCCGGTCACCGTAGTGCCCGAACACGAGCGCCCCCAGCGGGCGGGCCGCGAACCCGACCGCGTACGTCAGGAACGACAGCAGCGTCCCGACCAGCGGATCGGAGTCCGGGAAGAACAGCTTGTTGAACACCAGCGCGGCGGCGGATCCGTAGAGGAAGAAGTCGTACCACTCGATGGTGGTCCCGATGAGGCTGGCGGCGACGATGCGCGGAAGGCTCGCCGGGGGTGGGGGAGCGGTGGTCGGGGATGCCATGTGCGCCACTTCCTCGTGTGCGGTGGGGACGGGTGGGTGTCGGCACACGGTAGGAAGACGCAGGTCAGGGGCACATGTGGTGGGACACCATAGTTCGGGGTGCGGCTATGCGTGCGGCCACCATGCCGGGGCGGAGGGGGGCGGCTTCCTCGGGGACGTACGTGCCTCCCGAATCGTCATACCGGTCGCGGTTGGCCGGCTGCTGAGAGGTCTCAAGAAAGCCTGCCCATGATCCTTTCACGAGCTCTTACGCCAGGGAGTGCAGAATTTCGGCCACAGGCGGTGGCCAACAGGACAATTCTCGGACGATCTAACGGTAATATCATTATCACTCTCTGTTGCGTAAAGATTGCGCAAAGTGATGCAGTCGCGTCATATTGCTCGGCTCTCTCGAATGGCAGTCAAGAGAGCCTCTGTGGATGGTAAAGAAACCGTCAAGGTTGAGGGCGTTTATTTGGATCAGTGAGAGCGGTCGGCTGTTGACATCGCCGCTCGTTGTCTATCTGATGTCACGAGAGTGGCTGGCTCAACATCGAGCCGGAATCCATGGCTTTTCGATTTCTTAACTGCCTCGGGGGGGGTTCCGTGCTGTACAAGGTCGTCACGCATTAAGGGTTGCCCCGTAGATCGGGGCAGAGGCTGATGGGTCACCGTAGGCGGACCGGCTTGTCCGGTTTCGCCCAGACCCGCAATCTTGACGGAATCCCAGCCAAGCGGGTCGAACCGGGCACTGGTAAGCGGTCTCCTGAGTTGCAGGACACCCTTTCACCAGCTCTTCCGTCCCACGAAACAAAACGCAGCGGCGGGGGCCTCGCCTGTGGTCCATCCCGCCCGGACGCGTTGCGTTTCGCGCGGTTCGCTGTTGTCTTACGGGCTCACGTATTGCATTGAGGTTGCCCGAGCACCGCAGCGTCCGGCTTTTTGTGGCGTCGTCTCGTCGTGCGCACATTGATCCGCCCGGCGAGCGCCTGCCCATTTCCATGAATCACAAAGGGGTGAACTGTGAGTGCCTTCGCTGGCAATCGCTTTCCCTTGTCCGCAGCGCAGCAGGGAATCTGGATCGCGCACCAGATGGATACCGGCGGGGCGCTCCACAACTTCGGCGGCTACATCGAGGTCCGCGGCGGCCTCGACGAGGGCCTGCTCGCCGAGGCCGTGCGCCGTTCCGTGGCCGAGGCCGACGCCCTGAGGGTGCGGTTCCGCGAGGACGGCGACGGCATCCCCCAGCAGTACCTCCCGGAGGCCGAGACCGGCGCCGAGCTGCGCGTCGTGGACCTCCGCGACGAGAGCAACGCCCGCCGTGCGGCGGAGCGCTGGATGAAGGACGACCTCGCGACCGCCGTCGACCTGCTCGCCGGACCGCTCTTCGTGCACGCTCTGCTGCGCATCGCGCCCGACCACGACCTGTTCTACTTCCGCTACCACCACATCGTGCTGGACGGGTACGGCCAGGTCGTCCACTGGCGCCGGCTCGCCGAGATGTACACGGCTCTCGCCGAGGGCCGCCCGGCCCGGCCCCGCCTCTCCGGCGCCCTTGCCGACCTGCTGACGGAGGATCAGGAGTACCGCGGATCGGAACAGTTCACCGAGGACGAGGCGTACTGGCTCACCAGCGCCGCCGGCCAGGCCGGCCCGTTGACCCTCGCGGACCGGGCTGCCGACCCCGCCGCCCCGCCCGGACTCCGTACCGAGCCCCTCCTGCGGATCGCCCGGGCCAGCGAGGCCGCCGGGAGCCACGGCACACACTGGTCGGGCGTGGCCCTGGCGGCGACCGCCGCCTATCTGCACCGGGTCACCCAGCGTGAGGACGTCGTCATCGGCCTGCCGGTTCGCGCACGCAGCACCCGTACCGCTCTGACCACGCCCGGCATGCTGGCCAACGTCCTGCCGCTGCGCCTCACCGTCCGCTCCGACATGGAGTTCGGCGAACTGGTCCAACAGGTGTCCACCCGGGTCAGCGAGTTGCTGAAGCACCAGCGCTACCGGGGAGAGGAACTACACCGGCAGCTACGCCGCACCGAGGACGGCTCCGCCGACACCCCCGGGGTGCTGGTCAACGTCGTCACCTTCGACGGCGAGATCGTCTTCGGCGGGCTGCGCGGCACTGTCCACCAGCTGCCCTCGGGCCCCGTCCGTGACGTGCTCATCGAGTTCTTCGGCGGCAACGACGGTTCCGACCTGCGTGTCGCCTTCGACGGCAACCCCGACCTGCACGACGAGGCCTCGCTCGCCGGGCACCGCCGCCGCTTCGCCGCCTTCTTCGACACCGTGACCCGCTCCGGAACCAGTGCGGTCATCGGCCGGACGGAGCTGCTCACCTCCCAGGAACGGGCCAGGCTGCTGGGAGGCGCGGCCCCGTACGTACGGGATTACGACCTCGGCCGCACCCTGCACGAGCTTGTCGAGGAGCAGGCCGAGCGAACCCCGGACGCGGTCGCCGCCACCGTCGAGGGGGCATCGCTGAGCTACCGGAAGCTGGTAGAGCAGGCCCGTGCGCTCGCCGCCCACCTGCGGGCCCGGGGCGTCGTCACCGGTGACGTGGTGGGCGTCCACGGCGAGCGGTCCCTGGACCTGGTCGTCTCGCTCCTCGCCGTCCTGTCGGCGGGCGCCGCCTACCTGCCGCTCGACCCGGAACTCCCCGCCTCCCGGCTGGCGTTCCAGATCGAGGACTCCGCCGCCCGGGTCGTGCTGAGCCGTTCGGACCTGGCCCCCGCCCTGGCGGGCACCGCCGCCGAGGTGATCGCCGTGGACCGCACGCTGCCCGACCTGCCCGGCGCCGGTCCGCTGCCGGACCGCGCCGGTCCCGGGGACAGCGCCTACGTCATCTACACCTCCGGCTCCACCGGCCGTCCCAAGGGCGTCGCCGTCCCGCACCGGGGCGTCGTCAACCGCCTGCTGTGGATGCAGGAGGAGTACGGCCTCCAGGCCCACGACCGGGTACTCCAGAAGACGCCGTTCACCTTCGACGTGTCGGTATGGGAGTTCTTCTGGCCGCTGCTCACCGGCGCCTCGATGCACCTCGCCGCGCCCGGTGCCCAGCGCGACCCCAGGGCGCTCGCGGACGCCGTCCGCGACCACGGCATCAGCACGGTGCACTTCGTGCCGTCCATGCTCGACCTGTTCCTGGCCGAGCCGGCCGCCGCCGGCCTGACCTCGCTCCGCCGGGTCGTGTGCAGCGGCGAGGCCCTGCGCCCCGAGACAGTGGGCCGCTTCTTCGAGGTCTACGGGACAGCGGGCGCCCCCGGAACCGCGAGCGCCGACGCCACCGACGGGTTCACCCCGGCCGACCGGTCCGAGGCGCCCGGCCTGTACAACCTGTACGGCCCCACCGAGGCCTCCATCGACGTCACCCACTGGCGCTGCCGTCCCGAGGACGCCGCGGGCCCGGTGCCCATCGGCCGCCCCGTCGCCAACACCAGCCTGTACGTGCTCGACACCGCCGGTCGGCCGTTGCCCTTCGGCATCCCCGGCGAGCTGCACATCGGCGGCGTCCAGGTCGCCTCCGGCTACGTCAACCGGCCGGACCTGACCGACCGGAGCTTCGTACCCAACCCCTTCGGTCCCGGCCGGCTCTACCGCACCGGCGACCTGGCCGTGATGCGCGAGGACGGGGTCCTGGTCTACCGCGGCCGCCTCGACCACCAGGTGAAGGTGCACGGCTTCCGCATCGAGCCCGGCGAGATCGAGTCCGCGCTGCTGAGCCACCCCGCCGTCGCCGGGGCCGCCGTCACCGCTCCGCAGGACGACGCCGGTCAGCGCCGGCTGGTCGCCCACGTGGTGTCCCTGGGCGCTCCGGCCTCCGACGCCGAGCTGACGGACTGGCTGCGGGAGCGACTGCCCGCGTACATGGTCCCCGCGCACTTCACCCGCCTCGACGCCCTCCCGCTGCTGCCCAACGGCAAGCTGGACACCAAGGCGCTGCCCCTGCCCGCCCCACGCCCCGCCGGGCCGGTCGCCGCCCGCCCCGGCACCGCCGCGGAGCACCTGCTGCACGACGCCTGGTGCGTGGTCCTGGGCCTGTCCGAGGCAGGGATCGACGACTCGTTCTTCGCCCTCGGCGGCGACTCCATGCACGCCATCCGGGTCCGGGCCGAACTGGAGCGCCACGGCCATACCTTCGACGTGGCCGAGCTCTTCCGGGACCCGTCCGTACGGGAACTGGCCCGCTGCGTCCGCCCCCTCGCCGACGGGGACACCCCCACCCGCACCGAGCCGTTCGCGCTGCTCACCGAGGCGGATCGGGCGTTGCTCCCCGAGGGCCTGGACGACGCGTACCCGCTCAGCGCCATGCAGGCGGGCATGCTCTTCCATGCCGCGTTCTCGGACGACTCCTCCGTCTACCGGGTCGTGACCTCCGTACGGGTCGCCGGTGTTCTGGACCTCGACACGGTGCGCGCCGCCGTCCAGGACACCTTCCGCCGGCACCCCTCGCTGCGCTGTTCCTTCGACCTGGCGCGCTACTCCGAGCCGCTCCAGCTCGTCCACCGCGACGTCACCGTGCCGGTGGACCTCGCCGAGGACCTCGGTGCCCTGTCCGAGGAGGCCCGCAGACTGGCGATCGAAGGCTGGGTCGAGCGCGCCAAGTTCACCGACTTCGACCCCGGGTCCGCCCCGTTGCTGAAGTTCGCGGTCCACCCGTGCGGCCCGGACGCCTTCCAGCTCTCCGTCATAGAACACCACGTCGTCCTCGACGGCTGGAGCGACATGCGGATGCTGGAGGAGATCGTCGACCACTACCGGGCCCGGCTGGCCGGTGCACCGCTCGCGCTGCCCGAAGTGGCCTCCACGTACCGCGACTTCGTCGCCGCCGAGCGCGCCGCACTGGCCTCCGAGGAGTCCCGCGCGTACTGGGCCGGGCTGCTGCGCGGCGTCGGGCACACTCCGCTGGCGGCCCGCACCGCGGCCGACGACACGCAGACCGGCGCGTCCGTCGTCAACCAGCGCTACGACGTCCCGCTGAGCGCGGCCACCGCCGGCATGCTGCGGACGCTCGCCCGGCGCGAGGGCCTGCCGCTCAAGTCTCTGCTCGTCACCGCGCACCTCGCGGTGCTGCGCCTGGTGTCCGGCGGCGACGAGGTACTCACCGGTGTCGTCGCCAACGGCCGCCTGGAGGAGAGAGGCGGCGACGAGAGCATCGGCGTCTTCCTCAACACGCTGCCGCTGCGCCTGGACCTGTCGGAGGCCACTCTCGTGGAGACCGCGCGACGCGTGTTCGAGCACGAGCGCCTCTCGATGGCGCACCGCCGCTACCCGTATGCGCAGATGCAGCACGACGTGGGTGACGCCCTGCGGCTCGACAGCTACGTCAACTTCATGGACTTCCACCTGGACGGGGGCAACGCCGCCGACGGCGCGCCGGTGACGGCGGCCGGTGACGCGACGCCGGCCGGCGCCGCCATGACGGTGACCGTCGGCGTTGCCGAGACCAACTACCCCTTGGCCGTCAACTTCCTCGTCGAACCGGAGCGGGGCGCTCTCCAGCTCTGGCTCGACTGCGACCTCGCCGTCCTGCCCGAGGAGTTCTGCGCTCGCCTCGCGGGCTATTACGAGCAGGCCCTGGTCGCCGTCGCCCGGCGACCGGAGTCCCCTGCCGCTGTGGACCTGCGGGGCGAGGAGGAGCGGGCGCTGCTGGCGCGGTGGAACGACACCGCCGTGGCCTACGACCCGGCCGCCACCGTGCACCGGCTCTTCGAGGAGCGCGCCCGCTCCCACCCGGACGCCGTCGCTCTCGCCCACCGCGACGAGGAGGTCGGCTACGGCGAGCTGGAGCTGCGCGCCAACCGGCTGGCCCACCACCTGGCTGCCCTCGGCGTCGCACGCGGCGACCTGGTCGGCGTCGGCCTCCGCCGGGGCATCGATCTGGTCGTGGCCCTGCTCGCCGTGATGAAGGCGGGCGCCGCGTACGTGCCGATGGACCCCTCGTTCCCGCGCGGGCGGCTGGAGAACATCGCCACCGACGCGGGTATCAGTTGCCTTGTCAAGGGTCCCGGCACGCCCGCGGGGATCACCGCCCCCCGGGAGGTCGACGTCGTGGCCGACGCGGCCGCCGTGGCCGGCCGGCCCGGCACCGCCCCGTCACTCCCGACGACCGGCGAGGACGCCGCGTACGTCATCTACACCTCCGGGTCCACGGGCCAGCCCAAGGGCACCGAGATCCGCCACCGCAACGCCGTGAACTTCTTCGCGGGCATGGACGAGCGCGTGGGCTGCGGGCCACAGGACGTGGTGCTCGCCGTCACCAGCGTCTCCTTCGACATCTCGGTCCTCGAACTGCTGTGGCCGCTGACCCGCGGCGCGAAGGTCGTGGTCGCGGGCGAACGCATCATCAACAACCTGGTCCAGCAGTCCGACACCGCCGAACAGCCCGTCGGCTTCAGCCTCTTCTTCTTCGCCGCCTCCGCCGGGGTCTCCAACCAGGAGGGCTACCGGCTCGTCGTCGACGCCGCCAGGTTCGCGGACCGGAACGGCTTCGAGGCCGTGTGGACGCCCGAGCGGCACTTCAACGCCTTCGGCGGCCTCTACCCCAACCCGTCGGTCATGTCGGCCGCGCTGGCCACCGTCACCGAGCGGATCGCGCTGCGTTCCGGCAGCGTCGTGGCGCCCCTGCACGACACGGTCCGCATCGCCGAGGAGTGGTCGCTCGTCGACAACCTCTCCAACGGCCGCGTGGGCCTGGCCTTCGCCGCGGGCTGGAACTCCAACGACTTCGCGCTCCAGCCGGACCGCTTCGCCGACCGCAAGCAGCGGATGAGCGAGCAGATCGAGGAGTTCCGCACGCTGTGGAGCGGCGGCAGCGTCCGGCGTACCGGCGGCAGTGGCGAGAGCGTGGACGTGCGGATCTTCCCGGCCCCCGTCCAGGCCGAGCCGCCGATCTGGCTGACCTCCGTCGGGACGGTGCAGACCTTCCAGAAGGCGGGTGCCTCCGGTGCCAACCTGCTGACCCATCTGCTCGGCCAGGCGCCCGCCGATCTGGCGGAGAAGATCAAGGCCTACCGGCTGGCGCGGCAGGAAGCAGGCCACGCGGATCCCGGCCAGGTCACCGTGATGGTCCACACCTTCATGTCGGACGATACCGAGTACGCCCGCAAGCGGGCCCGGGCGCCGTTCCGCGACTATCTGCTGAGCTCCACCGAACTGTGGCGCACCATGTTCGCCAGCACCGGCCGGGACTTCCCGGAGATGGACGTGGAGGAGCAGCTCGAAGCCGTCATCGACCTCGCCATCGACCGGTATTTCGAGACGTCCGGCCTCTTCGGGTCGCCCGAGACCTGCGCCGAACTGATCCGCTCGCTGGCGACGGCCGGCGTGGACGAGGTCGCGTGCCTGGTCGACTTCGGTGTCGCGCCTGACGAGGTACTGGAGTCCCTCACCTGGGTCGACAAGCTCCGCGACGCGCACCAGGAGGAGGTCGTCGAGAACCGGCACTCCCTCGCCCAGCTCTGCCGGCGCCACGGCGTCACCCTGCTCCAGGGCACCCCGTCGCTGCTGACCGCCGTGGCCGCCGAGCCCGCAGCGCTGGAGTCGCTGCACGGCCTGCGGGCCCTGCTGGTCGGCGGTGAGGCGTTCCCCTCGGGTCTCGCCCAGCGGCTCCTCGGGGCCCTGCCCGACGTGCGGGTGTTCAACATGTACGGCCCGACCGAGACCACGATCTGGTCCACGGTGCACCTCCTGGACCGCCGGCGTGACGCCGACGCCGGGAACATCTCCATCGGCCGCCCGATCGCCAACACCACGGTCCGCGTGGGCGATGCGCGCGGTCACGAGGTGCCGGTCGGCGTCCCGGGCGAGCTGTGGATCGGCGGCGGCGGCGTGGCGGCCCGCTACATCGGGCGCCCCGAGCTCACCGCCGAGCGCTTCGTGGAGGCCCCGGGAGGCGGCCGGTTCTACCGGACCGGTGACCGGGCGCGCTGGCGCGCCGACGGCCTTCTCGAGTTCCTCGGCCGGGTCGACCGGCAGGTCAAGATCCTCGGCCACCGGGTGGAACCGGACGAGGTGGAAAGCGTCATCTCCCGCCACCCGCAGCTCGACGCCGTCGCCGTGACCGCCGTGGAGGGCGTGAACGGCGCGGAACTCGTCGCCTACGTGTCGCCCGCCGCTTCGCTGGGCGACACGTCGGTGCAGGAGGCGCACGTACGCCGCTGGAGCGAGGTCTGGGAAGAGGCGTACACGGCTCCCGGGGAGGACAGCGGGGAGCAGCCGGAGTTCGCCGGCTGGCTCAGCAGCTACACGGGCGAGCCGATCCCCGAGGCCGAGATGCGTGAGTGGCTCGGACACACCGTGGAACGCATACGGGCCCTGGAGCCGACCGCCGTCGCGGACGTCGGCGTGGGTGTCGGCCTCGTTCTGCGGTCCCTTGCCGAGGAGGTCGAGGAGTATCACGGCCTGGACGTATCGGAGGCCGCGCTGAAGAAGGCCGCCGCCTGTCTGGGCGCCGGGTGCCCGCTGCCGGAGTACGTACGGCTGCGGCAGTCCGGGCCCGAGTACCTCGCCGTGCTCGCCCCGGGCAGCCTGGACACCGTCGTCATCAACTCCGTCGCGCAGTACTTCCCCGGCACCGACTACCTGCGTACGGTCCTCACCGACGCGGTGCGCGCGGTCCGGCCGGGAGGCGCCGTCTTCATCGGGGACGTGCGCTCGGTGGAGCTGCTGCCGCAGTTCCACACCGCCGTGCAGCTGCACCGGGCGGGGATGCTGAGCACGGCCGAAGAGATCAGGTCCGCGATCGGCCGGCAGTCGCAGGAGGAGCGCGAGCTGTGCCTCTCGCCCGACTTCTTCCGCCGGTTCGCGGCCGAGTGCGAGGCCGTCGGCGAAGTGCGCGTCGAGCTCAAGCGCGGCCGGGCCGACAACGAGCTGACCGCCTTCCGCTACGACGTGACGCTGATGGCCGCGGACGGCTCCACCGTCGCCGTGCCCGCGACCGCCTCGGCCGCGGGCCGCCGGACGTCCTGGAGCGCGCTCCCCGACGGCCTGGAGTCCCTGCGGGAGCGCCTGGCCGCCGGCACCGGCCCGCTCACCGTGACCGGGATCCCCAACCAGCGGCTCACCCGCACCGCCGCGGCCGTCCGGGCACTCGCCGCGATCGACGGCGACGCCACCGTCTGGGACCTCGAACGGGTCCTGTGGGACGCGGACGACAGCGGGGGCGTTCACCCGGAGGACGTGATCGCCCTGGCCGCGCGGACGGGCCGGTCGGTGCGCACGCTGGTCGGCCAGGACGGCCGCCTGGACCTCTTCGACGCGGTGTTCACACCCGACGCCCCCTCCGCCACCGCTACCAGCACGCCCGCCGAGATCACCAAGGACGACGCATGAGCACGAGCCGCCGGTTGGCCAACGACCCACTCACCTCGTCCTGGGCGGCGGGACTGCGTTCGACCCTGCGCGCCTACGCCCGGACCCACCTGCCCGAGGCCATGGTCCCGGCTCACTTCGTGGTGCTGCCGGAACTGCCCAAACTGCCCAACGGCAAAGTGGACCGCTCGGCGCTCCCGGCCCTGACCGGCGACGAGCCGACCACCACGTACGTTGCGCCGCGCAACGCGGTGGAGACCCAGCTCGCCCGGATCTGGCAGGACCTGCTGGGCCTGCCGAAGGTCGGTGTCGAGACCAGCTTCTTCGACCTCGGCGGCGACTCGCTGTCCGTGCTCCAGATGTCCTCGCAGGTCCGCGAGGTCTACGACGTCCGCCTCGACCTGCGCCGGATGTTCGAGGATCCGACCGTCGCCCGGCTCGCCCGCATGATCACCTCGGAGGCGGACCCCTCGGTCACCGGATCGGGCAACCCGCGTGGCGTCGGCGATGAGGAACTCCTCGCAGACGCCGTGCTGCCCGAGGACGTGGTCCCCGAGCCGGGCGCGCTCCCGCCGTCGGACACCCCGTACCGCGCGGTCCTGCTGACCGGCGGCACCGGCTACACCGGCGCCTTCCTGCTGCGCGAGCTGCTGGACCGCTCGACGGCACAGGTGTACGTACTCGTCCGCGCCGACGACCCCGAGCAGGCCGGCGAGCGCGTCCGGGCCACGCTCGCCGAGTACGACCTGCTCCGCGAGGGCGACGCCGAACGCGTCACCGGCGTCCCGGGGGACACCGGACGGCCGTACTTCGGGATGAGCCGGGCGGTGTACGGGGAGCTCGCGGCGGAGGTGGAGATGATCGTCCACAACGCGGCGGTCTCCAGCTGGATCACCCCCTACCAGCAGATCAAGCCCGTCAACGTCCTCGGCGCCCTCGAAGTGCTCCGGCTCGCCTGCAAGAAGCGGGTCAAGCCCGTGCACTTCGTCTCCACCATAGGCGTCTATCCCGTGCACCTGCGGGGCGAGCAGGTCTGGGAGGAGAAAACGCTCGTCACCCCGGAGGACGTGACCGGCGGCTACCGGCAGTCCAAGTGGGTCGCCGACAAGCTGATGACCACCGCGCGCGAGCGTGGCGTCCCCACCCACGTCTACCGGCCGGGCGCCATCACCGGCTCGCAGGAGACCGGCGCCTGCTCCACCGACACCTTCATCAACCACCTGATCAAGGGCTGCGTCCAGCTCGGCGCCTGCCTCGACTACGACCTGCTCCTCGACCTCGTCCCGGTGGACTACTGCGCGGCCTCCGTCGTGCACAGCGCGCTCGGCGGGGTCAGGGACCAGGCCGTGCACAATCTGCCCAGCGCCAACGCGATGAACATGAACGACCTCTTCGACCTGGTCATCGCATACGGCTACCCGATCAGGCGGCTCGACTACCGGGACTGGTACCGCGAGCTGGTCTCCGCGATCGAGCGCGGCGAGGAGAACGAACTCGCCCCGTACCTCCCGCTGTTCGGCGCCGAGCGGCCCGCCGACGAGGTCGGCTACGAGGGCAGCCTGCCCGTCTTCGACACCACCAACCTGCGCGCCGCCCTCGCCGGATCGGGCATCGAGGCCAAGCCCGTGGACGGCGCGCTCTTCGACGTCTACCTGGACTACTTCGTCGAGACCGGCTTCCTGCCGGCCCCGCCCGCCCGGACCGCCGGCGCGGGCACGCGCTGACACCGCTCGCACGCCGTACGCCCCTCACAGCCAGTGGAGAGCCACCATGACCACCACCGCGATACCCGACTTCCCGATGCCGAGGAGCCACCCCCTCGACCCGCCGCCCGCCTACCGCGATCTCACCGCCGACCGCTCCGTCTTCCGGGTGCGGATGCCCGACGGCCAGCTCGTGTGGATGGTGACCAGCCACGAGGACGTCAGGAACGTCCTGACCGACCTCCGCTTCAGCTCGGACCCACAGACCCCCGGCTATCCCTCCTACATCGCCGGTGACGGTCCGCTGCCCGCCGGCTTCTTCCTCTACCAGGATCCGCCGGACCACACCCGGCTGCGCCGCCTCGTCACCCGCGACTTCATGATCAGCCAGATGGAGGCGCACCGGCCCAGGATGGAGAGCATCCTGGACGGCCTCGTCGACCGGATGACCAGCGGCGGCAACGAGGCCGACCTCATCCGCCAACTGGCGCTGCCGATGGCGGCGACGGTGATGTGCGAGCTGCTGAACGTACCGTACGAGGACCACGCCGTCTTCGTCCCGCTCGCCGACACCATCCTGGACCGCAGCAGCACCCCCGAGCAGTCGGTGGCCGCCGCGATCGGGCTGATGGGCTACTTCGACCAGCTCGTCACCGCCAAGGAGCAGAACCCGACCGACGACATGCTGGGCAAGCTGGTCACGCACGAGGAGGCGGGCAAGCTCACCCACGACGAGTTCGTCGGCATGGCCGCGGTGATCCTGCTGTCCGGCTACGACACGCTCGTCCAGACGATCGGCCTCGGGGTGGCCACGCTCCTCGAACACCCCGACCAGCTGGAGGACCTGAAGGCGGACCCGGCGCTCTTTCCGACGGCCGTCGAGGAACTGCTGCGCTACCTGTCGATCAACCACGCCGGCCTGCCGCGCGCCGCGACCGAGGACATCGAGATCGGCGGCGAGGTGGTGCGCAAGGGCGAGGGAGTCCTCGTCATGCTCAACACGGCCAACCGCGACGGATCCGTGTTCGAAAACCCGGACTCCTTCGACATCCACCGCGAGGCACCCCAGCGCCACGTCGCGTTCGGGCACGGCTTCCACAAATGCATTGGACTCACGCTCGCCCGGGTCGAGTTGTCGGCCGTGTTCGCGGGTCTCTTCAAGCGGCTGCCCACGCTCCGGCTGGCCGAGTCGCTCGAAGACCTGCCGTTCCGCCACGACATGGTCATCTACGGCGTCCGCCGACTGCCCGTGACCTGGTGACCTTCCCTACCTGCGACCGACCCGACACGCGAACGAGGACGAGGGATGAAGACAGCGGTTGACACGGTATTTCTCCTGCCCGGACAGGGCGGATACACCCCGGGCATGCTCGCGGGCGAGACCGGCTCTCCCGTGGTGGCCGAGGTGCTGCACACGGTCGACCGGGTGGCCGGCGAGTTCGGGCGCGGCGGTGTCTCCGGCCTGCTGACCAACCCCGGGTCCCCGAGCGCCGCCGAGCTCGTGCGGACGGATTCCTTCGCGCTCCAACTCGCCGTGTTCGCCGCGGCGGTGGCCTCCTGCCGACTGGCCGAGAAGCACCAGACCCCCGACGTACTGGTCGGACACAGCATGGGCGAGATCGCCGCGCTCACCGTGGCCGGCGCCTTCGACACGGCCGACGGCGCCCGGCTGGTCTGCCACCGCTCCGAGGCGCTGCTCGCGCACTGCCCGCAGGGCGGTGCGATGGCCGCACTGGAGCTCTCAGCCGACCGGGCGGCCCACCTGGTGGACGCGGTGGCCGTACCGGGCCTGGCGGTCGCGGTGTCCAACGCACCCCGGCAGACCGTGGTGTCGGGGTCCGAGGAGGCGGTGGGCACCGTGATGCGGCTGGCCGATGCGCTCGGCGCGCAGGCCACCCGGCTCAACGCCCCCTTCCCCTTCCACAGCCCGCTGCTGGGCGCGGCGGGGGAAGCGTTCGGGCAGGCGGTCGCCGGGATCGCACAGCGCCCGCTGCGCCGGACCGTGTACTCACCGGTGGCCGGGGGGTATGTGAGCGACTCGACCGACCTCAAGGCCCTGCTCGTGCGCCAGCTGATGAGGCCCGTCCACTTCCTCGCAGCCGTACGGGGACTGCACGCCGCCGGGGCGAGCCGGTTCGTGGAGTGCGGAAAGGCCGGCCTGTCGGGGCTGGTCCGGCGCTCCGTACCGGACGTGATCGCCGAGCCGACGGTGCGGACGGCGGCGCGGGCCGGGGCGGCGGAAGCCGTCGCGGCTCCGGTGGCAGCCCTCACGGCGCCCGTCCCTGCTGTGGCAGCCGCTGCCGCTCCCGTTCCGGTGGCGTCTGTGGCGCCGGTGGTGGATGCGGCGCGGATTCTGGAGCAGTTGCGGGAGCTGTACGCGACGGCGCTGGGGTATCCGGCGGAGGCGATTACGGGGGACGCGGACTTGGAGGCGGACCTCGGTATCGATTCACTGAAGCGAGCCGAGATGCTCGGGCAGGTGGCCGCTCGCTTCGGGCTGCGCGATTCGGCCGCAGACGGCCGGTTCATCGTCCAGCCGACCCTGGCCGAGCTGGCCGGCCTGGTAGCCGAGGCGTTGGGCGAGCAGTCGGCCGCGCCGGCCGCCACCCCCACGGCGCCCGTCCCCGCTGTGGCAGCCGCTGCCGCTCCCGTTCCGGTGGCGTCTGTGGCGCCGGTGGTGGATGCGGCGCGGATTCTGGAGCAGTTGCGGGAGCTGTACGCGACG
>NZ_JBVHSO010000003.1:257095-709183 GCF_055566335.1 Streptomyces sp. NPDC027672
ACGGGGGACGCGGACTTGGAGGCGGACCTCGGTATCGATTCACTGAAGCGAGCCGAGATGCTCGGGCAGGTGGCCGCTCGCTTCGGGCTGCGCGACTCGGCCGCAGACGGCCGGTTCATCGTCCAGCCGACCCTGGCCGAGCTGGCCGAACTCGTGGCCGAGGCGCAGACCGCCGCTCGCTGAACGAACCACGACCACGGGAGTCTGATCATGTCCACCGCCTCTTCCAGCCGGCTCGTCCTGGTCACCGGATCCGACGCCCACCTCGTGGCCGCCCTCACCGAAGGGCTCGCCGCGACCGGCGCGCACCTGGTCGTCACCCGCCCCGGCGAGCTGCCGCGCGACCGGCTCGCCGCGGCGCTGGCGGAGCACGGCCGCGTCGGCGCAGTCGTCTCCGTGGCCGTGCGCACCCCGCACGCGGGCGACGAGCCCGCCGCCGACGGCGCGGCCCGCACCGCGCTCGACGAGGTCCGTGCCGGGCCGGCTGCGGGGCCGGACGCCCCGGCCCGGGTCAACGCCGTCTCCGTGGCCGACGGCGCCCCGGCCGAACCCGTCGTGCAGCTCGTCGCGTTCCTGCTCTCGGACGCCGCCTCGGCGGTGCACGGGCAGGTCCTCACCGTCGAGCCGGTGCCCGTCCCGCAGCAGCCCGCCGCACCGCCCCCGGTCGTCCCCGAGGACGACGACGCCGTGGTCGTCGTCGGCATGGGCATCGCGGTGCCCGGAGCCAGCTCCCCCGAGGAGTTCTGGCAGCTCCTGCAGAGCGGCGAGCCGGTCTTCCGGGAGCCCGGCGAGCGCTTCGACCTGAACACCATGTGGTCCGCCGACCGGTCGGCGGAAGACCGTACGTACTCGCGCGTCGCCGGCTTCATGTACGGTTTCGACCCGCACCCCCGGCTGCGCGAGGAGATCGCTTCCGGCGTCTTCGACAGCGAGGAGTTCAGCGCACAGTGGCTGCGCCACGCCCTCCTCCAGGCCACGGACGGCGTCACCATCCGCCCGGAGGACAGACGGCTGTTCGCCGTCGGCCTCACCCCGGACGGCAGCCAGCACCTGGAGCACGCCCTCGTCACCGCCGGGGTCCGCGGGGTCTTCGCCGACGCGGGGACGCCCCTGCCGGACGGGCTCGACGTGCTGTACCCGCTGGCCACCGACACCCCCGGGAACCTGCTGCCGTACCGGATCGCCCGTACCGCGGCCCACGACCTGCCCGAGTCCGCCGAGATAGTCGTGGTCGACACCGCCTGCTCCTCCTCGCTCTACACCATCGACCTCGGCGCGCGGGCACTGCGCGCGGGGGAGACGGACGTGGCGCTGTGCGGCGGCGCCCTCGCACTCCAGGCGCAGAGCCTGGTGCTGTTCTCCAAGCTCCGCGGGCTGTCCCAGTCGGGCTCGGTGCGCGCCCTGGACCAGGACGCGGACGGTGTGCTGTTCAGCGACGGCGCGGCCGTGCTGACCCTGAAGAAGTACACCCGCGCTGTCGCCGACGGGGACGACATCCTCGGCTTCGTCGCCGGCTTCGGCGGTTCGTCCGACGGCCGGGGCAAGGCGATCTACGCGCCGAACGCCACCGGCCAGCGCCTCGCCCTCGACCGTGCCTGGTCCGCGGCGGACGCCGGTCCCGAGGACGTCGACTGGATCGTCGCCCACGCCACCGGAACACCGACCGGCGACAAGACGGAGATGACCGCCCTCACCGAGAGCGCAGGTCCCGGCAAGACGTGGACCATGACCTCCAACAAGTCCCTGGTGGGGCACTCCGGCTGGGCGGCCGGCGCGGTCTCGGCCGTGCACGCGCTGCTGGCCCTGCGCCACCAGGTGATTCCGGCCCAGCAGCAGTTCGACCGGCTGCCGGACGGATTCGACGGCCGCATCGAGGTGCCGACCGCGCAGGTGCCGTGGCCGGCCCGGCCCGGGCGCCGCCGGATGGTCGGCGTCTCCGCCATGGGCTTCGGCGGCACCAACGGCCACCTCCTGCTCACCGACGGCCACCCGGGAGGGGGCGGTGCGGTATCGGAGGCACGGACGCCCGCGACCGCGGAGGCCGAGGACCCGATCGTCGTCGTCGCCTCGGCCGCGCACCTGCCGGAGCTGCCCGACGCGGAGCGCGTCGAGGCCTGGCTCGCCGGCGGCGCCCCCACCTGGCCCGCATCCTTCGGGGACTCCTACCCGCTGCCCTCGCCGGTCGAGGCCCGGCTCGCGCCCTCCGCGCTCGCCGCCATGGACCGGAGCCAGCTGATGGCGCTGCGCTGCGCCGACATGATCTCGGGGGACTGGGTCAAGGACGAGCAATTATCCTCACGCACGGGCGTGTTCGTCGGGCACACCGGCCCGACCCACTCGGCGATGGGCTACGACCTGCGCTGCTACCTCGCCGATCTCGAAGCCAAGTTCACCGGCCCCGCCGGACTCCCCACGAGCTTCCTCGGCGACCCGGTACGTGCGATGGTCCCGCGCAGCAACGAGGACTCGTACCCCGGCCTGATGCCCAACGTCATCGCCGCCCGTGTGGTCCAGCGCCTCGACTTGCACGGCCCGAACATGACCCTCGACGCGGGCCCCGACTCCGTGCACTCCGCGCTGGCCACGGCCGTACGCTACCTGCGCGACGGCGAGCTCGACCTGGCGATCGTCATGGGGATCAGCACCGTCACCCCCCACCTGGAGACCCCGGACGGCCGGGAAGCGGCCGAGGCCGCCATCGGGTTCGTCCTCACGCACCGCTCCACCGCCGAGTCGCTCGGTATGGAGGTCCTCGGCTCCCTCACCCTCGTCCCGGCCCGCACCGGCGGCGCAGGGGCCGCCGAGGCCATGGCCACCGGTGTGGCGGACAGCCGCGACTACCGGAGTGCGCAGGGCGCAATCGCTCTGCTGCAGGCCCTGCACGCGCCCCGGGGACGTACGCTCCTGCACCCCTCAGCGGACGCCCACACACCCGGGCTGCTGGTCACCACCGATACGCCCGGCACGCAGGACGGGCCGCCCCCGGCCGCTGCCGCCGCCCGCCCCGCCACCGGACTCGCCGCCGACTCGGAGCGGCACGCGCTGGTCCTGCGGCCCGTACCGGGCCGCAGGGTGCGCGCGGCCGTCGAGGCGGTTCCGCCCGGGTGCCTCGTCCTCACCGACGATCCGCAGACCCTCGTGTCCGTCCCGCTTCCGCCCGACGTCCTCGTGGTCACCCACGGGCCCGCGCCGCTCGCCTCGCACGTGCCCTTCCCGGTGACCTACCTCGACGACGCCGCCGACCTCGCGCGGGTCGTGGCCAAGGACGGACGCCGCTTCGGACAGGTCCGGGTCGTGGTGAGCGGGCAGCGCTGGTGCGCCCCGGAACAGGTGGTGCCGCAGCGCGTCCTGGACCTCGACGACCTGGCCTTCGTCGCCGCACAGGTCTGCGCCGAGGCGCTCGACGACGGCGGCTGCTACGCGGTGCTGATGCTGGACGTGCTCGACGGCGCGATCCCACTGCCGTACGCGGGCCTCTTCGGCGGGGTGGTGCGCAGTCTCCAGCAGGAGCTCACCGGGTGCCTGGTCCTGGCGCTCGGCACCAGCCTGTGCGCCGCGGACGCCGGACTCGACCGGCTCGCCGAGGAATCGGCTTTCCACCGCTTCCTGCCGGTGGTCTACCTCGTCGGCGGCGAACGGTGCGAACAACTGCTGCTGCCCGTCGGGGCGCCCGCGCCCAACGCCGGGATCGCGCTGCCCGACCACCCCGTGATCGTCGCCACGGGCGGGGCCCGGGGGCTCACCGCCCACCTGGTCCACGAGGTCGTCGCGGGCTGCACACCGCAGTCCGTGTGGCTGCTCGGTACCGGACCTGAACCCGGCCCCACCTCCGCCGAACCCCCCGAGCCGGACCGCGCCCAGGCGCTGCGCTCCCTCATGGCACGCTACCCGGGCCGGCCCATCGGCGAACTCAACCGGCTCTACGACCGCTCGCTCCAGGACGCCGAACGCGCCGACACCCTCCGCGAGCTGGAGAGGACCGTCGGCCCCGGCCGGGTCCACTACCGGCAGTGCGACGTGCTCGACGCGGACGCCGTGCGCCGCGTCATCGACGAGGTACTGGCGGCCGAGGGCCGGGCCGACGTCGTACTGCACGGTGCGGGACTGGCCCGCACCAGCATGCTCGCCCGCAAGAAGCTCGCCGACTTCCGGACCGTGCGCGACGTGAAGGTGCGCGGATACGCGCACCTGCGCACCGCCCTCGCCGACCGGCAGCCGCTGCTGTGGGCCAGTGTCTCGTCGGTCTCCGCGTTCACGCCGTTGCGCGGCGAGTTCGACTACGGCGCGGGCAACGAGTTCCTGACGCTGGCCGCCGCGCACGGCCGAGCGATCACCGGCCGCGACGAGGTGGCCCTCGCCTCCGGTCTGTGGGTCGAGTCCGGGATGGCCTCCGCGGACACCCCCGGTGGTGCCTTCCTGGCCCGCCAGGCGGAGATCGGCCAGCTCACCGACGCCCAGGGCCGTGAGTTCTTCCGTACGGAACTGGCCGGACGCGGCAGTCACGGCCTGGCCACCACGTGGATCGGGGACAACGACTGGAACACCCTCCAGCGCCGCGCCCCGGGCTTCCGCGACTTCTGCCTGGCCACCGCGGCCGCCGAGCCACAGGCGCCGCACAGGGCGCCGCACCGCGCGGAACGGCGGGTGTTCCTGACGAGTCGTCCCGAGGCCGACGGCTCCACGGCGGTGTGGACCGTGGAGATCGGCCTCGCCGGGCACCCTTACCTGCTGGAGCACCTGGTCGACGGCCGGCCGACCGTACCGGGCACCTTCATCCTGGAGATGGCGGCCGAGGCGGCGGCCGAACTCGCGCCCGGCCTGCTGCCCGCCCGGATCACCGACGTCGTCCTCTCGCAGTTCATCCGGGCCGCCCACCACCGCTGGCCGCGCACCCTGCGCGTCACCGCCACCCGCGAGGACGACCGGGTCCGGGTCCGGGTCACCAGCCCCGCCGCCGGCCCCGTGCCCGAGCGGGAGCACACCCGCATGGTGGTCCACCTCGCCCGGTCGCTCCAGACCGGCCCCTGGTGCCCGCCGGCGCCCGCCGGCGGTGGCGCGGGCCCGAACACGTACGAACTTCCGGGCACCCCCATCGAGTTGAGCGGGGTGTTCAGCTCACTGCGCGAACCCCGACTGGAGCCTGACGGTGGTTCGGCCGAGCTGCGGCTCACCCTGCCGGCCGGTGGCGCACCGTACGCGGCGTTCCTGCTGCCGAGCGTCACCCTGGACTGCCTGCTGCGCACCTCGGTACTCGACGGGCGCCGCCCGGACGCCGTCGGGGCCATGGTCCCGACGGCACTGGCCGCCATCGACCTGTACACCGCGGCGAACGACGTGGAGCTGGCCGAAGCCTGGCCCGGCGGACTACGGCTGCGCCACTGGTACGACCCGGTCTCAGGGCGGCAGCAGTGCGCCGTGGTCACCCCCGACGGACGGGCTCTGATCCAGGCGTCCGGCATCACGGGCACGGACAAGAACGTCTACGACGTGCGGTCCGGGTCGTGGCGCTCGTAAGGGGCGCGGTCCACGAGGGGCCGCGCCCCGAGGATTCACCCGATCACCGATGAAAGTGGAGAACCCCATGTCATCCCAAGCGACACCAGTCGGCCAGGACACCGCGGAGGAGGTGGCGTCACGCCGGGCCCAGCCATGGACACTCACGCTGGTCTGCGTCGCGATGTTCATGCTGATGCTCGACGTGTCAGTGGTCAACGTCGCTCTGCCGGACCTGCGCAGGTCGCTCGACGCCGACTTCTCCGGCCTGCAATGGGTGATCGACGCCTACACCCTCACGCTGGCGGCGTTCCTCGTCACCGGCGGATCGCTGGCCGACCGCCTGGGCCGCAAGCGGCTGTTCAACATCGGGTTCGGGATCTTCACGCTGTCCTCGCTGGCGGCCGGCCTCGCACAGGACATCATCCTGCTCAACGTCGCCCGCGGCCTCCAGGGTGTCGGCGCCGCCGTGCTGTTCGCGGTAGGCCCGGCGCTGATCGGCCACGAGTTCCGGGGCAAGGCCCGCGGCGCGGCCTTCGGCATCTTCGGGGCCGTCGCCGGTCTCGCGCTCGCCTGCGGACCTCTGGTCGGCGGCTTCCTGACGGACAACCTCAGCTGGCGCTGGATCTTCCTGGTCAACGTGCCGATCGGGGTGATTGCCCTGGTGACCGGCGCACTGCGGCTGCGGGAATCGCGCAGCCCGCACGCGCACCGCATCGACTGGCTCGGCATGGTGGTCTTCGGTGTCGCGCTGACGCTACTCGTCCTAGGGTTCGTCCGCGGCGAGGCCGAGGGCTGGAGCAGCGCGCCGATCCTCGCCCTGTTCGCGGGCGCCGTCGTCCTGCTGGTCGTCTTCGTCGCCGTCGAACGGCGGCTGGGCGATGCGGCCATGCTCGATCTGTCCCTGCTGCGCATCCCGACCTTCGCCGGGGTGTGCGCGGCCACCTTCCTGTCCAACGCGACCACGCTGGCCGCGGTCTTCCTGCAGATCTCGTACATGCAGAACGTCCTCGGCCTCTCGCCGTGGGAAACCGGACTGCGGTTCCTGCCGATGATGGTCACGATGTTCCTGATCGCCGCCGCGTCCGGGAACCTGGTCAACAAGGTCGCCCCCGGCCTGCTGCTCGGGGTCTCGCTGACTCTGTGCGCGATCGGCATGGGATTGATCGCCCTGGTCGACGCGGACAGCTCCTGGACGGCTCTGCTGCCCAGCCTGATCGTCACCGGCATCGGCATGGGCCTGTTCAACCCGCCGCGCGCCGCCGTCACCATCGGAGTGGTGGCTCCTGAGAAGGGCGGCATGGCCTCCGGCATGGGGGAGACCTTCCAGCAGGTCGGAGTCGCGGTGGGCGTCGCGGCGTTCGGCGCGCTGTTCCACCACAAGGTCGTCGCGGACTTCGCGACATCGGAGGCGACGGCGCCGTTGGGCGACGCCGTGCACTCCACGGGCCAGGCCGTCGCCACCGGCGGTGTCGCGGCGCTGGAGCAGGGCGGCGTGGGCGCGGGGGTCGTCGAAGCGGCGCGGGCCGCGTTCGTGAACGGGCTGACCGACGTCATGCTGCTGTGCGCCGTGGCGTGCGGGGTCGGCGCGGTCATCGCCTTCGCCCTCATCCGCAAGCGTGACCTGCACGAGAGTGCGCTGGCCGACATCGAAGAGCCCGCCTCGGCCTGACCCGGCCCGATCCGTCAGTACGGCACGCACACGGGGGTAACGAATGGACCGGACCGTCAAGGTCGTCGGGATAGGGGGGTCGACCCGGCCTGGCTCGATCGCGGAACAGGCGTTGCGCGTCGCCCTGGGCGCCGCGCAACGCCTGGGGGCCGAGGTGACGTTGATCGGCGGGTCGGAGCTCGCCATGCCGATGTACGACCCGAAGGAGGCGGTGCGCTCCGTGCGGGCGCGTCGCCTCGTCACCGAGATAGCGGCCGCCGACGGCCTGCTCCTGGCGAGCCCGGCATACCACGGCACGATCTCCGGGCTGGTCAAGAACGCCCTCGACCACGTCGAGGACCTGCGGACCGACGTCCGCCCCTATTTCAGCGGGCGGGCCGTCGGCTGTGTCGCGGTCGGCCAGGGCTGGCAGGGGGCGGTTGCGACGCTGGGCGCCCTGCGCGACGTGGTGCACGCCCTGCGCGGGTGGCCCACCCCGCTGGGCGTCGTCTTGGGCGACGGACGGATTGGCTTCCACGCCGACGGCTGCTGCACCGATCCCCACGTCCAGGACCGCCTGACGGCGGTGGGGGAACAGGTGGTGGAGTTCGCCCGGATGCATGCCGCCGTCTTGCCGGCCGGCGAGCCGCGGGAGACCGTCCGATGAGCCGTATCCCCTTCCCCGCCGCACAGGAGTGCACGGTCCCGAGGGGGCCATCCGGTCCGTTCGCGCTCGCGGCCCCGAACGTCCCAGCCGCTCCGGCTGCCGGGACGTTCGGGGCCGGGGGCTCCGGGGCGGTGAGCGTGCCGAGGCCGGTACCCGGTGCGTCGCTGCGGCTGTTCCTCTTCCACCACGCCGGCGGCTCGCCGCTGCTCTACCGGGACTGGGAGACGGAGTTTCCGCCGGACTGGGAGATCTGCCTGCTCAGCGCCCCCGGCCGGGGCCGGCTGCGGGGCAGCCCGCCGCTCGGCACGGTCGAAGAGCTGGTGTCCTTCTTCCACGAGGAACTCCGGCCCTGGCTGGACCGTCCGTTCGCGTTCTTCGGACACAGCATGGGCGGCATCATTGCCCAGGAACTCACCCAGCTCCTGGTCCGGCGCGGGGAGCCCGCTCCCGTCTGGCTCGGCCTCTCCGCCTGCCCAGTGCCCGCCCCGGCCGCCGACCGCCCGCCCGGCGGTCGGCACCTGCTGACCGACACCGAACTGCGCGGGTGGCTGCGCCAGGTCGGTGGAACGCCGGTGGAGCTGCTCGACGACCAAACCCTGTGGCGGCACTTCGCCCCCGTGTTCCGCAGCGACTTCCAGCTTGTTGACAGCTGGGACCCGGACCCGCAGGCCCCGCCGCTCGCGGTGCCCCTCACCGTGTTCGGGGGTGAGAGCGACATGGTCGTCACCCGCCACCGGCTGGCTGCCTGGGCCGAACGGGCCCCCCTCTTCCGGGGTCTGTACCTCTACGGGGGCGGACACTTCTACCTGCGTGACCACCGGCGTTCCCTGTCCCGCCGGATCACCGCCGCGACAGTCGCCGCACGCCGGGCGACGCGCACGACGGACCACGGGTGAACGGCTGCGGGTGAACTATGCCGGTGACCGGTCGCGGGGATGCCCCGGCGCGCTCACGCGCCGGGGCATCCCCGTGTCGGTACACCATGACCGTCGGCGTCAGATGACGTCCGCGAGTTCCTGGAGCAGCCGCACCTTGGGCCGGGCGCCCACGAGCGACTTCACCGGCTCGCCGCCCCGGAAGACCATCAGCGTGGGCATCGACAGGACCGCGTACTTGGCCTGGGTCTCCGGATTGGTGTCCACGTCCAGCTGGACGATCTTCAGCTCCCCGGCCTTCTCCTGCGCGATCGCGGCCAGCACCGGCGAGATCTGGCGGCAGGGACCGCACCAGTCGGCGGTGAAGTCCACCAGCACCGGAAGATCGGACTTCAGCACCTCGTCGGCGAACGTGGCGTCCGTGACCTGCCCTACACCCTCTGCTTGCGCCATTCTGTGTGCCCCTCTCGTCGCCGCGCGGCCACTTTCCCACCGCATGGACTCAGCCCGGGCAGGCGGAGCGCCAACCTGGTTCTGCACCCGACAACCGCCTGGCGCGGCGATCGATTCCCCCCTTCCGGTAAGGGTTTAGGCCATTTTTCCCGTCACTGTCCGGAACGGACGCTCAGCGCCTGCCGATGTTCTGCAGTGGCAACCCTCCACCCGCCAGCACCACCTTGGAGAAGGCCCCTGCCAGCTCGGTGAGCCGGCGGGTGCCCTCCGCCCCCAGGTGCTCGTAGGGGGCCAGGTCCAAGCGGTCCGTACGGGCCTCGATCTCCCGGCGCAGCTCCGCCCCCGCCTCCGTCAGCCCGTCTTCCGCGTCCATCAACCCGCGCCCGCGCAGCCGCTCGCGCGCCGCGGCCCATTCCGCCGGGGACCAACCGCGCGCGGCCTGGAGATAGCCGGGCTTCCAGTTCGTTCCCGTGGCGGTGTGGGACACCAGCGCCTCCAGTCCGTCGAGGCCGGCCTCCACAAGCGTGAGCACGTGGCCGTCGCCCCGGTACTCGCGTAGCAGGGTCGCCGCGTGCCACAGCGCCAGATGCGGGGCCGAGGGCACCGGCAGATCGGCGTTCGCGGAGTACAAGGGCCGCCCCGGGCGGGTGCAGGCCTCCGCGGCGCGCAACGCGAGGCCGGCCGCCTCGCGCATCTCGGCGGAGGCGACGGCATCGGGTCCGAGCAACCGGGTGAGATAGGAGTCCGTGATCTCCAGGCGGGTCGCGAGAACCGTCTCGGGTGCGGCTGCCTCCCAGGCCTGGGGCAGGTGACGGGCCACCAGGGCCGGGTGGAAGTTGTAGAAGGTGGCCGTGACCACCCCGGCTCCCACCCTCCCGAGCGGGGCGGCGCGCCCGGCCAGGTAGGCCATGGGCCCGGCCTCCAGCCCGAGGCGCCCGTAGCGTTCGTCGTGCTCGGGTGCGAAGTAGTAGGCCGCGTGCACCGGATGATGCGCGTTGAAGCAGCGTCTCGCCTCGCGGGGAGTGATAGGCGTCATGCCCTCCACGCTACGCAGCGGGCGGGCGCACGGGTGCTCGATCCCGGGCAAAGACCGGGTCCGCCAGGGCGGGCGGGCCCGAGCGTCCCCCGCCGCCGGCGTCCCGACCGGACGGCCCGCTCCGGGCCACCGGTCAGGAGCGCGTGATAAGGCGCGGGCTCTGGCTCGGCTCGGACCTCCCACGAACCGGGCCGGCCGCAGACACCCCTCGCATCAGTACGATCAGTTCAGGGTGTGTAGCTGCGACGCAGGTCGGCCGGCACCGAGTCAGGACGCCACGAACCCCGTGCTGGTTTGGTGCTGACGGAAAGCCCATGTCAGCACCCGTCTTCACCTCTGCCGTGCTGACTTGGTGCTGACTACGCCGCGTTGAACCAGCTCTTCCAGAGCGATCAAAGTGTCCGATGCCGGGTGGCCTTTGTGAAGCCGTTGCTACCTCGTCTGAGCGGGACCGCAGACGGCTGGACGAACGGGCGGTCCTCAACGGGAACGTGTCGGAAGCCTGGACCGGCACGGTCTGGCGTGACGGACGCCTGAGCGGTATGGCCCTGGGACACATCCGCATCGCCAGGGTTCGCCCCGGCAGGTGTTCCGGGAAGGCGTCTCTCGCTCGGATCGGTCTTCTCCGGCAGGCCGGGCCCTGACCGTTAGCACGTCGTCCGCGCGCGGGCCGGCCGAGGGCGACGCCGGCCAGGACCAGGGCCAGTCCGCGAGTTGCTGGATGGTCAGCGTTTCGGAGGCGATCGCCGTGCCCAGCAGCGCCCGTGACGGGGATGAGCAGTTCGAGCAGACCTACGGTCCCTGCCAGCAGGTGTCGGAGCCCGGTCAACCGAGCGGTGGAGGCCCGTGCGGTGCGGCCAGAGTGCCGGCGCGAAAACTGCCGGAGGCGACCCCTCCGCGGCTGCTGCAACCGGGAGCAGGCGATGAAGTCGGCCGGGGCGCGGAGTCTGCGGCGGAGGAGCTGGCCGCCGCAGCGTTCAGCCGGGCATGGACCGTCGGGCGCCGATAGCCGGCCAGGCAATGGGCATGTGCGTCCTCTCGAGGATCACTTCCAGTACTCGCTGCACCCTGGGACCCATCGCTGCGAACAGTCAACGAACGATCTGTCCGGGATACTGAAGATGATCTCCTGCTCCGGGCGCTTGGGAGTGCTCTCGGCGACAAAGGGCTGTCCGCCGTTGGTGAGGACGATCGAATGCACCTCCGTGTCCGTGTGCGTATAGCGAGCTCTGAGGTTGAACGTGCACCGCGCCATCCCCGTTGCTGCTTCGAGTCTCACCAGCCCCGGTGACTCGGTACCACCGATAGCGATCCCGTGGCGCGAGAAGTACGGCTTGCCTGCGTCGGGTGCGTCGTGGTCGGTGTTGATCGGGGTTTTCGGGCGAGAGTCCAGATCCAGCAGCAGGCCGGCCGCACTGACCTCGCCCTGACTGGGGAACCTGATGACGGTCCTTGCGGTGGGGATGTCTCCGCATCGCACGTTCATCGCTTCAAGGCCGTTGATGGTCAGGGCGTCGTCCTTCTCGCTGTGTATGTTCAGCTGGTAGACGCTCGCGGTGGCGGGCATAGCGGTAGCCCATGATGGCGCGTTCACGCGTCGCGCCTTGCGTTCCGCCATCATCGAGTCGAAGTCCTTGATGTCTTCTGGATCCTGCATATTGAGTGCGATGAGCTTGCGCAGCTCGGCCGACGTGAAGGGACGGTCGATGAGGCGATCGGGTTGGTACTCGTCTTCAGCGAGACGCTCCACGACGACTGTGAAGGGTGCCCTGGTTTCGTCGAAGCGGGACTGAGCCGCTTCGTCTTGACGCATGTGTTCGTCGGCTCGCCACCAGTTCCAGAGGTCCCCGCCCCACAAAGTGAGCACCGATAGAGAGACGGTCACTGCAACCACCAGGGCCACATACCGCCACCGTTTCCATCCCGTCAGTGCCCCGGCGCCAGGTGCGAGAGTTTCTGCGACGCCGCTCGCGAACGTGTCGTGAGTGGAAGGTGGCGTTGTTGCGGCAGGAAGCGGCGCCGCCGGAGGTGTAGCAGGGGGTGTGGCTTGAGGCGGATCGCTGCCTGGAGTGGTGGGTGTCGTCAACGTTCTCCCCCCTGACTGCCGTCGGTTTGCCAGGCAACAGGGTGGCAGAGCGCTCAGGAGGATGAATGAATTCCGGACACGCGGACCTTGCCCGGGGCCCGCGTTGAAGCGACGGCGTCCGCTGTCTCACCGCGATGTACCCGCAGCTCTGGTGGCCGAACTGTTGCGCCGCTTCTCGACTTTCTCGCGGTGCAGGAGGGACTCATTCGGCAAGCGAGGCGGCGGCCGAAGCATTTTCGAGGTTGGCGTGGATGCGGCGGCGGCCGTGGGCTCCGTAGCTACCCGCTCCGATGCTCCCGTGCTGACTTGCTGCTGGCTGATAGTGCATGCTCCCGCCACCCACCTCATTGCCCGCGAACCGCCCCCTCAGAAGTTGATCCCGACTGAGTCGGCAGCACCAGTGACCGAACCTTCGGTCATCATTTGCGTGGCGAACCCGGATATTGCGCCTGGAGGCGGGGTGCCGATGGTGACGATCTTGCTGTACTCGATTCCCTTCTGCGTGAGAACCCCCACCACCTGGTCGAAAAGATTGACGATGAGAGATCCGCTGTCGCCGCTTTCCGCAAAGATCGGCTGATTTACTACGTCGTCGGTATAGATTTCGAATGAATTAGGAGGAGTGCCGATCCCGAGCGGCTGTAGCCCCACCGCACTCACACGGCCGGTGGTGAGCAGTGTCCTTTTGCCGCGCTTCCGCACTGCATCTCCCAATGCAGCCCGAGACATGCCGCTATAAGCTCCGATATCAGCGATGGCCCCATCGAAGGCGATGGCGTCGTCGAACGTGAACACAGCCGTATCGGTGGCGTCTTGCCAGCGGTGGAGTCTACCGACCTTGCGGTTCAGGCCGGGCTGGTATATCGGGTCCCCTTGGACGATGTTCACTGACTCCGTGCTACTCGCGATCACGTGCGCGCAGGAAACCCCGACTCGCCCACCGAACATCGCGTCGTTCGCAATGCCGCCCAAGGTGCCGCCAGCAGAGAGGAATCCACCGTGTTCCGCCTTCACGGTGCCTCCACCGATCACTGGGTCGTAGGTGGTGTTGTCCACTAATGGGGTGAAGTCGCGTTGTACAACCGCCACGGGGAAAGGGGTGTCGGCCGTCAGGGCATCCAGCTGGCTGGGCACGTTGTCCCCGTCGGTGACCAAGACCCGAATGGCGACTTCATCCGTCAGTTCGACCCCATCTTGGCGAAAGCCGATATCTACGCCCGCCACGCCAGGCAGGAAGGGCAATGCCTGCCGCAAAAGGGCGGCAAGCGCATCCTTGGCTGCCAGCATCTCAGGTGATACGTCCATTCCACCGCGACCTTTCTCCGCTCGTACCGGATGCCGTCGGCAGGACATCTCACCCGGCCCCGGCCCGGACTGACTGAACAGCAACCGCATATGCCTATAAGGCATACTCCTCCCGCGCCCATCACGCCCACCTGCACGCCGGTCGCCCCTGAGTCCGGGGCGCAGAAGGGATGTCGCCCGCGGCGAGCCGGTGCGGAAGAGTCGTGAGTGCACAAGGTGATTTCGGCTGTGGCGCCATTCCGCGCGGCCGGCCATCGCGTGGGCCGACAAGAACCCCACTTCCAAGGGTTTCGCAGCAGACGGTCGCCTGCAACCGGAGGGTTGGCCCTCGTCGTTGGGCGGGTTCAGTGGCCTCGGGACCGAGCCGAACGGTCAGGATGTCGTCCGGTACCACCCAGGTCTCCGCCGAGGCTACGCACCGTAGACATCGAGGCGCCCGCCGTGAGGGCGACCGGGCCGCCGCCGGGGCCTTCCAGGGGCGAACAACGGGAAGCGGACCCGCTCGCCACCGACTTCTGCACCCCTGCTCCCGGCCGACGAGACGGCCGGCGGCTGGCCGGCCGCCCACGCCGTCCAGCTCGCCGCCGCCGGCCTCTGCATTCTCGGCGCGCTGCCACCCCTGACCGATGTCGGCGTTCTCGTCCCCGCCGAGGTCCGACGGCTGCTTCCGCACGTCACCGGCCGGTCCCCGGGCCAGGCGCCGACCGAACAGACGAGCCTGTCGCGCCGACTCCTGGGCAGATGGGCGGACGATCCTCTCGATGGCCCGGCGTGACCCCGGGAGCCCCGCGCCATGGACACCCTGGCTCACTTGCTCACCGGGCCGTCCTGCGCGCCGGCGTTGATCCTGCATGGGAGCGGCGGCGCTCTTGCGTCAGTACAGCGGTCCGCAAGCGCGTGGAGCCGGCGGTGAGGTGTGCGCTGCGCGTGCAGGGGCTGTCTTTCTCGTTGTTCGTGATCAGTCCTGGTCGGCCTGGGTGATGGCCGTGTGCAGCAGCGCGGCCATCGAGCGGCCGGCCACGCGCAGCGGTTCCGGATCACGGGCGGCCCGGCTGAGCATGAAGGCTCCCTCCAGCATCATGACCATCGAGTACGCGAGGGACTGCGCCGTCTCCGGTTCGGCCACCCAGCGTCCGAACCACCGCGTCGCCGTGCCGACCCACTCCTCGAAGACCTCTGCCGTCGCGACCCGCAGCACCTCATTGCTGTTCGCGACCTCCAGAGCCACCGTCCCGATCGGGCACGCGTCGGCATAGTCGGTCGCGACAAGGTCGTCCGCGGCCGCTTCGAATGCGTGCACGAGGGATTCCACGGGGTCGGGCACGCTGTCCAGCAGAGCCAGGACCATTCGGCCGTACGCGGTTCCGGACGTACGGATGATGTCCTCGGCCAGTTGCTGCTTGCCGCCGGGGAAGAAGTGGTAGATCGAGCCGAACGGTGCGTCCGCGTCTGCCGCGATCCGCTTCAGGCCGGTGGCCGAGTAGCCGTGTCGACGGAACAGCGCCGCGGCGGCGCCCTGGATCCTGGCTCGCGTGTCCGACTGTCCCATTGCCTCCCCTTCCCCTCTCCTCCAAGATTACAGTAGAACGATCTATCAAGTAGGGGGTGGGGATGCCAAGGATCGAGTTGTCGTCCGGACCGATCGACTACCAGGACACCGGTGGTGAGGGTCCTGTGCTGGTCTTCGGCCACGGTCTGCCGATGAACGAGACCCAGTGGCGCAAGGTGGTCCCGCTGCTGGACGGATACCGCTGCGTCCTGCCCACGCTGCCCCTGGGCGGTCATCGGCAGCCGATGAACCCGGATGCCGACCTGTCCCAGCGCGGTGTCGCCCGGCTCCTGGGTGAGTTCATCGAGGAACTCGGCCTGGACCGCGTGACTCTCGTCCTCAACGACTGGGGCGGGGGTCAGTTCCTGGTGTCGGAAGGACAGGACCAGCGGATCGCGCGCCTGGTGCTGGTGGCCTGCGAGGCATTCGACAACTTCCCGCCAGGGCCGGCCAAGGCCATGGCACGGGTGTGCAAGTTCCCGGCGGTGTGTGGCTCCTGACGCGGCTCATGCGTGCTCCCGCCTTCCGTCACAGTCGGAGCGGATACGGCGGGATGAGCGTGCGCGGAGTCCCCGACGAGATCATGGACGACTGGTTCGCTCCCGCCACCCGCAGCAGGGCCATCCGCAGGGACTTCGCCAAATTCGCCACCGGCGCACCCGGGCACGAGACCTTGCTCGCCTGGAGCGAGCGACTGCGTACTTTCGACCGCCCGGTACTGGTCGTCTGGGCGACCGAGGACCGGCTGATGCCGCGTGAGCACGGCCCCCGGCTGGCCGAGCTGTACCCGCAGGGCCGACTGGTCGAAATCGCCGACTCGTCCACCCTCATCCCCGAGGACCAGCCCGAGCGACTCGCCCACGTACTCATCGACCTCCTGATCCACACCGGAGCAGAGCCGGCCCGGCACGTCTCCTGAGCGCGGGGGCGGCAGGCGGAACCGGCAGCCGCTAACGCCCTCCCACCATGTGGTGACAAGACACGTGCCTCGCTGATGACGACCCGCCTGCTCCACCCCCCTCTCACTCGGTACAGCGCTCTGGCGGCGGCCCGTTCCCGAATCCGCACCACGGATACGAGGCCGACGATGACCACGCCCTGGCCGCCCCGGCGACTGCGCGCCGCCCGCTCACCCCGCGCGTCGCCGCGTCCCGTGAGCCGTCCGACCCCGCCCGCACCGGCCGCCGGTCGGACACCGTCCTGCGATGGGCGTGGACATCGCCGTCGCCCAGGCCCTCGTGGACGCCCGGTTCGACGTACGACAGGTCTCCCGGCATGAGGACCTGGCCGACGACGTCCGCAGCCGCGCGGAGCTCACGGAGTGGGAGGGACCGACCAGATGCTCACTGCCGTCGCGCCGGGAACCGTGTACGACCCGGACACCGACAACGTCACCCGGGCCGAGGTCGTCGCCGAGGCCGCGGCCGACGCCGAACGGGAGGCCGTCGTACGCGAGGCACAGCGGATCGCCGCCCGCCCCAACGAGCCCTTAGTGGTCGGCTCTCGAAGTCCTTCGAGGGTTGATCAGGCAGCCAGGGCGACGGAGGATTCTTCGGGAACGCGCTGGTCAGGCGGGCGATGGCCTTTCGGTCGCGGTGGGATGAGCCGTTGTCGACGACCCAGTAGACGCGTTTGGCGCTGGCGTAGGGCTCGGTGCTCATGACCTGGGTGACCAGGTTTATGAAGGGGACGATGCCGGTCTTGGGTTCGCAGCGGCCGAAGACCTTCGCGCGGTGGACGTCGTAGGCGGCCAGGTAGGCCAGCGCGCCGCCGCGGCCGTACTCGTGGTTGACGCGCATCGCCCGGGCCTGGCCCGGGGCCAGGGTCGGGTGGCAGCGGCAGCGGGCTTGGATGGAGGTCTTCTCGTCGCTGGAGATGACGTACTCGTCCTCGCCCAGGGGTTCGCCGTCGAAGGTACGGGCGTACAGGTCCAGCACGCGGGCGGCCCTGGCCTGGAAGTTCGGGTCGCGGATGAAGATCCAGGACCGGTAGTGCCAGGGCTTGATCGCGTCGGCCTTGAGCCAGCGGCGCACGGTGGAGGCCCATATGGCCGGGGCGACCACCTCGCGGGCCAGTTCCGGGCACGACCAGTGTGACAGCGGGGTCCCGGTCTCGGCAGGTAACTGGCAGGCCGGCGCCTTGACTTCGGCGACCTGCAGCGGGGTGAACGAGGGCGGTCGCGCCGAGCGCCTGCGATCGGACAGGGCGGGCAGGCCGCCGGCGGTGAACCGGCCCCGCCAGGTGCGCACCGTGTCCACATGCATCCGCGTCTGCGCGGCTATCCGGGCATCGGGGCACCCTCGGGCCGCCAGAAGCACGATGGTTGCCCGCTGCCGGGCCTGATGCGGTGTCTGGTGACCACAGGCCATCTTCTTCAGCCGGTGGCGCTCGGAGGCGGTCAGCACGACGGCCACGGCGGGGGTGACAGGCATGAAAGGAAGGCGGCGATTCCTTTTGGGGCGGTGGGGCTGACCTGTTGCAGATGCCACCGACCGGTGGGTTCGGGTTCGGTGGCCTGCGGTTGTCGGTGCGGGCGTTTCAGGTTTCGGGATGGGCCAGGCGGCCGAGCATGGCTACCGCGTCGCCGAGGGGCACCGGTCGGAAGAACCGCGCGTCGGCGCGCTCAACGGCGGCAATCGCGCGTGGGGCCAGGTCGGCGCCGGTGTCGGTGACGCGCAGTCGTTTGGCGCGGGTGTCGGCCGGGTCGACTTCACGCTCGATGAGTCCTTTGTGTTCCAGGGTGCGTAGTACCTGGGAGGTCATCTTGACGTCGGTGCCGGCTTGGCGGGCGAGGGCCAGTTGGTTGGGATGCTCGCCCTGGGTGTTGAGCCACCAGGTGCAGGCGAGCAGCACGAACTGCACGTGGGTGAGATCGAGCGGGGCCAGGGCTGTGGCGATGTCGCGCTGCCAGCGCAGGGTGGCGTGCCACAGTAGGAATCCGGGGCTGTCGCCGGGGCTGAGGGGCATCAGCGAAGCGCCAGCTCGGCCAGCGAGGTCATTGTCTCGGGCCAGTCGGCGGTGATGCCCGGGCCGATCTGCGGGCCGGCCTCGTCGGCGCCGGTGCCGGTGATCTCCATCCGGTACACCACGCGGATCCGGTTCTGGTCGATCCGATCGATCCGGTGGGTGGTGCGCAGCAGCAGGCCGTTGAAGCGCGCCTCGTCGACGAATAGTTCGTCTTCGACCGCCTCGGCGATGCGCAGCAGTACCGGGTCGTCCCCGGGCGGCGTCATCGTGATCTGCGTTCCCGCCGCGAACGGGCCGTTCATCTCGATCTTCTCGATCTCGGCGTTCCAGGTGCCCCAGTTTTCAACGTCGGCCCAGAGCCGCCAGATCGCCTCGGGGGTGGCGCTGGTCTCGATGCTGTGCTCGTACTCCCACATGAGGGGTCTCCTCGACTAGATGATCTATCCCTAGATTATCTGCGCAGAGACTATCTGTCGAATGGTGCACGGACCCATCCCGCGGTGCCGCGATCACCCATCCGAACCACTGCCCGCGCCCGCGCCACCGAGGGGGTCCTACCCCACGCACGCGAGTTCCGCCTCACCGCCCAGGCATCCTCCCGGCCCTCTGGCACGGCACCCACTGCTGCGGCAACCCCCGAAGGATTTCAAGAGTTGACCACTTAGCGCTGCGCGAGTTGGGCCACGTCGGTGCAGGCCGAGCCCCGCGAGGGCGACGAAATCGTCCGGAACGAGCTCACCCGCCGCGCCGGGGCACATGTCCAGGTCGACGTCGACGCCTGGCTCACCCGCGCCCTGGCCGCGCGCACTGCGGGCACCACGCCGACCAGGCGGCGCGCGAGGCCGTCGTCGGCCTCCTGCCGCAGCCCGTCCTCGCGCACGCCGCGCTGCTGTCCGCGCTCGCCCGCCTGGTCCCGCCGCCGCGCCCGCGCCCGACCGGCCGGCGCTCGCGGTTCGCCTCGTAGGAAGACCTGGAATGGGACAACGCCGACGAGCGCAGGAAGCCCCGTCGAGGCAGGGCGACCCAAGGGCCGTCCGCCCCGACGGGGCTCGGTCGGCCGGGCGGCGGGTTACCGCTGCCCGGCGGCGGCCGGTGCTGTGTGTGACGCCTCTCGGCTCAGCCGAAGTTCACGTCACTGCACCACATGTACGCCTGGTCGAGGTGCGAGGCCTGCCAGATCGTGAACAGGATGTGGTGTCCGGTATAGCCCGAGGTCTGGACGGGGAACGTGATGTCCTGCGCCGGGGCGAAACGGCCGGTCTGCGTGATGAAGTCGAGGTTGCCCCAGCCCAGGGTCTGGGTCTTGGGGTTGAAGCCCTGCTTGCTCACGTAGACCTTGAAGTAGTCGGCACCGTGGGACGCCTGGTCGTACAGGTGGACCGAGAAGTTGTTGCCGACGGTGGTGGTCTTCCACGGCCCGGGCTTGTCCAGGCTGGCGTTCCTCGAGAGGTTGTTGCTGCAGAGCGTCCCGTCGGGGGTCCGCGCCTGGAACTGGCCACCGAGGCCGTCGCGGAGCGCGCTCATCCAGTTCCACATGGTGTCGGGGTTGGCCTGGAAGGCCTGCCAGCACATCGGGTCCTCGGTCTGCATGGCCGGGTTCGTGTGATTGCTGCCCCAGGTCTTCCAGCACTGGTACGCGCGGGAGGCGGGGTCGACGATGGTGCCGTGAGCCTGGGCGGGGGCCGACCAGGTCAGTGCGCCGACAACCACGGCGAACAGCATGGCGAGCGCCTGGAGAGGTCGGCGCAGGGGCGATCGCGAACGCCCGGTTAACGGAATCTGTTTGCGCATGTGGGGGGAACTCCTTCCAGTTGCACAGCTATGGGAGCGCTCCCAACGGTAGGACTTGTGAGTGAAATGTCAATGAAACGAACGGAGTTGCTTGCAGGAGTGGCCGACGAGCAGGGCACCTGCCGGGAGCCGGGAGCCGGGAGCCGGGAGCCGGGAGCCGGGAGCCGGGAGCCGGGAGCCGGGAGCCGGGAGCCGGGAGCCGGGAGCCGGGAGCCGAGGCCGATCCCGGGACCGGGACCGGACAGCGAGGATGTGCCGCGGCGTCACGTGTCGCACCAAGAAGTGCAGCGGCCCCTCGCCCCTGCCCAGCCGGACCGGGGGCGGAGGCAGCGGCCGGGTGGCCGGCGGTGATCGCACGCGGGGTGCGCGGTGAGCTGCGCCTACCGATGGGGACACCGGTGGCTCGACGCAGTTCAGCTGACCTGCCAGTTTGTGAGGTCCACCAGGAGATCGCAGTGGGGATCGCCGGGAGACGGGTGTCGGTACTGGTCTTCTTCGATGAGGCTCGGCAGGGAGCTGATCAGCGCAGTAGGAGCAGTGGTGAGACGGATGTCGGCGCCGATGACGCCCGGCCGGTCGGGGCGTTGCACGTACAGACGAAGCCTGTGGTGTTCCAACGACAGGAACCCGAGGAGGAAGGGGTGCTCATCGTCATTGGGGTCCGCCAGTGCGCGCAGGACAGTGAGTGCCTGGCCTTGTTCGGGCTCTGGGTCCGGGGTGATCTCCTCGGGGCGCAGACGGATGACGGTCATCCCCATGGCTTCACTGACGTCGCGGGAGCTGTAGAGCTGGGTACCGGCCAGGACGGTGCGCAGGACGCCGGGGATGTAGTACGGGGCCACGGTGTCGTGCGGGATCTCGTACAAGAAGGTGACAGCGTCCTCGGCATCGCCCGCCTGGACGGCAATCCGGACGGCTCCCGGGGCGGGCAGCACTCCACGTAGGCGGCAGCCCTCGGCGAGGGGCGCGTTGAGGTAGTACAGCAGCAGGCGACTGACAGCCGCCTGCTGCTCCCTGTCTTCGGGGTCAGTCACTAGTTCATCCATGCAGGGCACTTGTTGTGTGGCTGGTTGCGGCAGAAGGCGTGACGACACCGACCTTCGGTCCTCGTCCGGCGTCGAACCTTTTGTCCTTGGTCTTGCGCGTGTACTGAACGGTTACCACAAACCTCACCTGCGGCGGACGGCTACCGGTCCTGATGGCAACACCGTCGCACTCCAGGCGCCCGTGTCCGTCGTTGCCGTCGACCTTGTCCTTGAGGGCCGCATCGAGGAGCGAACACTTCTTGATGTTGTGTCAGCGAGTGAAGTGCTGCCAGCCGAGTTCCGAGTTCCCGAACCGGGTGACGACGTTACGCCCGTCAGGACCGGTTGACGTGCAGTGAGCCCCCACGTCGAACGGGTCCGGCGTAGTCGGATCAGGGGTCGGCCTGGCAGTGGGCCCGGGGACGTGATGGGTCCGCGGCGGCTGGCTCATGCGGTCGTCAGGCACGGGTGTAGCTGAGGAAGACGGTGCCGCTGGGCAGCACCGTGTGCCCGGTCATCGTGAACGCGCGCGGATTCGTCTCGGACTTCCCTGCGAACAGCGGGATGCCCGCGCCGATCGTGACCGGGTTGACCTTGAGGACGAGTTCGTCGATCTCCGGATAGAGGGCCCCGGCCAGCTCGGCGCCGCCGACCAGCCAAATCCCCTTGCCGCCCTGGGTCTTGAGTTCGCGTACCTTCTCCAGCGGGTCGGTGGAGATCACCTCGACGGCCGCGTCGGGGCTCTTGGTCAGGGTGCGGGAGAAGACGTAGTGCCGCAGGTGCGGGTAGGCGTCGGTGATGCCCGCGTCCAGTCCGAGCTGATACGAGCGGCGTCCCTCCAGGACGGTGTCGAAGCGCGTGCCGGACGCGGTCACGCCCAACGCCGCACGGGCGGGGGCCGGCAGTGTCTCCGGGTAGTGCGTGACGATGTGTTCCAGGTAGTCGGGAGTGACGGTGAAGAAGCCGTCGGGTCCGGTCGGATCGCCCCCGCTCGGGCCGGCGATGAACCCGTCGAGCGTGGTGGCGGCGTAGTAGGTCAGAGAGCGCACGGCGATCATCCTGTAATGGCGTAGGAGTGGAGGTTTTCGTGGGAGAAGGTGCGGCGCAGACCGACCTTCTTCAGAGCGCGCTGGGCGGCGACGTTGTTGTGGGCCGTGTCGGCGAGAACCCGCCGCACCCTTGCCTCGGCGAAGCCGTGGTACAGCAGGGCATGCAGCGCCTCGGTGGCATAGCCGTGGCCCTCTGCCTCCGGGGCGACGCCGTAGCCGAGGCGCTCCGAGTAGTAGGCGTAGAGGACGCTGCGGTGCTCGAAGTCCGAGGCGCCATCCGGGGTGTCGTCGTAGGTGTACTCGGCCACGGTGATGTCCGGTGAGGTGACCAGCGGGTTGAGGAACACCACGCGTTCGTGGGCGGGCAGCGGGTGTGCGGTGGTCGGGTCGGGCGGGGCAAGGTCGGGGTCCTTCGCGTGGTTGCGGGATGTCGCGCAGGGCCCTGTGGGGGCGTCGCCGGCCCAGGTTCGGATGGTCAACGGCCTTTCACAGATGCCTCCTTCGAGGTGGTGACCGCATGTGCATCGGTGGAACGTCGCGGCGCCGCCGAGCCTTCCGCGGGCTTGGACCTCGCCAGCCACAGGCCGGTGAACACGGCGGTGGCCAAAGTGACGGTGCCGGCGACGAAGAAGGCGCTGTCGAGGCCGGTCTCGAAGGTGGCGCCGTCGGATTGCCGGGCGCGGACGACGGCTCCGAGCACCGCGACACCGAGCACCGCGCCGATCTGCCGGGTGGTGCTGCTGATGCCTGATGCGAGGCCGCCTTCCTGCGGGCTGACCGCCTGGATGGCGGCGCCTGTCAGTGGGGACAGGGTCAGGGCGAAGCCGATGCCGGCGAGTCCCAGCCGCCACCACACGTTTCCGTAGCCGGTGTCGGCGTGCACCATGCCGAGCGCCAGCAGTCCCAGGCCGGCCAGGGCCAGGCCGGTGGTGACCACGATGCGGAAGCCGTGCCGGGCGGCGAGCCGGCCCGCGTACGGGCTGACGACCACCATGGCGAGGGACAGCGGCAGGGTCTGGAGGCCGGCGCGCAGGATCGAGCTGCCCTGGACGTGCACGAAGAACTGGGAGAAGAAGAACGACGAGCCCATGAGCGCGAACCCCACCACGACCATGGCGGTGTTGGACACGGTGAACAGGCGCTGCCGGAACAGCCGCAGCGGCAGCATCGGAGCGGAACGACGCGATTCGACGGCGACGAAGGCGGCGAGAAGGATCACCGCGGCGGTGAAGCTGCCCAGGATGACCGGTGAGGTCCAGCCGCGGGCACCGCCCTCGATCAGCCCGTAGGTCAGCACCCCCACCGCCAGAACGGACAGCGCCGTGCCCGGGATGTCGATCGCGGGGGCGCTCGGGTTGCGGGACTCGCTGAGGTGGCGCAGGCCGACCAGCAGCAGGACCACGCCGATGGGCAGATTGACCAGGAAGATGGCGGGCCAGCCGAAGGCTTGGGTCAGCACGCCGCCGGCCACCGGGCCCGCGGCCAGGCCGATTCCGCTGAGTCCGGCCCACAGCCCGATCGCCTTGATTCGTTCTTGCGGCACGGGATGGGCGGCGGCGAGCAGGGCGAGCGAGGCAGGGCTCAGCGCCGCGGCCCCGATGCCCTGCAGCACCCGGCCGGCGACCAGCCAGCCGAGCGAGGGCGCGAGGCTGCACATGAGCGACGCCGCGGTGAACACCGCCACGCCGGTCAGATACACCCGCTTGCGGCCGAACCGGTCGGCGAACACACCGCCGGACAGCAGCAGCATGGCGACCAGCAGTACGTACGCGTCGACGATCCATTGCAGTCCGGTCAACTGAGTGTGCAGCCGGTGCTGCATATCGGGCAGCGCCGCGCCAACGATCGTGTTGTCGAGCAGGACCATGAACTGGCCCAGGCAGGTCACCGTGAGCAGCACGGTCCGGCTTGATCGACTGCCTGCGGTCGCATGCGATGCGGCCATGGGTCCCCCTCAATCGTTGGTTGTGCCCGGCCACGGTCGACCCAGGGGGCGATAGACCGAGCACCCTAAAGCAGTCATCGACTGCGTTAGGCGACTGTAGGAGCCTTGTGCCGTAAACGCAAGTGTCGACTGCGTTAAGGTGGGGGCATGAACGAGCGACAGCGAGCCCGGCGGCCCGGCGGGCGCAGTGCCCGCGTCGGCGCGCAGGTGCACCAGGCCGTCACCGACCTGATCAGTGAGAGCGGCTACGGCCACTTCACCGTCGGCGACGTCGCGGCCCGCGCCGGCGTAGCTGACAGCAGCATCTACCGCCGGTGGGGCAGCCTGGAAAGCCTGCTCACCGACGTGGCGCTCACCCGCCTGAACGCGCAGTCGCCGATGCCCGACACCGGGAGCCTGGCCGGCGACCTGCGCACGTACGCAGCCCAAGTGGCCCGCGAGATCACCGGACCCGACGGACCGGCGGTGCTGCACCTGGCAGTCGCCCTGTCGAGCAGCGGTCAGCGCGGCCTGCAGGCCGGTGCCGCCCTCCGCGCCGAACGCACCCGGCAACTACAGGCCATGCTCGATCGCGCCCGCGATCGTGGCGAGCCCGCACCCGACGCGTTCGACGTGCTGGACCACATCCTGGCCCCGATGTATATCCGCGTCCTGTTCGGCATGGTCCCGCTCACCCCGGACTACATCGACGGGCTGGTCGACCGATTGCTGTGACCTCAGGCCGGTTCGATCAGCATGCGCTACCTCGGCGCGGCCCTCCCGCAATGCACCGCCAAGGTGCCCAGCCAGCCCGCCTGGTTCAGTCGTGGAGGGTGGCGAGCCAGTCAGTCAGCAGGCTGTTGACCTCGTCGGGGCGTTCCTGCTGGATCCAGTGGCCGCAGCCGTCCAGGAGGTGGGAGGCGGACAGAGCGGGGAGAGTGGTGGGGTAGGCGTCGATGGCGTCGGCCATCCAGGTGGTGGAGGCGTCCAGGGCGCCGCCGATGAACAGGGCGGGCTGTTTGATCGGGGCGCCGCGGTGGGGGGCGAGGTCTTCCCAGTCGCGGTCCATGTTGCGGTAGCGGTTGAGGGCGCCGGTCAGGCCGGTACGCTCGAACTCCCCGGCGTAGACGTCGAGGTCGTCCTCGCTCAGCCAGGCCGGGAGCGGGCCGGCGGGGAAACGGTCGCGCAGCCGACAGCCCGGGGCGACGAAGTGCGGGTCGGGCTCGCCCTCGGCCGGCATGGTGTCGGCGGACAGAGCCGCGTAGAAACCTGCGAGCCAGCCACGGACGTCGGGCTCGATCTCCGCCTCTGCGCGGCCGGGCTCCTGGAAGTAGGAGACGTAGAACTCCTGCTCGGGGCCGCCGATCTGCCCGAAGATGTCGGTGGGGCGGGGGCCGCCGGGCGGCGTGTACGGGACGCTCAGCAAGCCGACCGCGCGGAAGACTCCGGGGTGGAGCAGGGCGGAGGCGGCGGCGATGTTGGAGCCCCAGTCGTGGCCGACGACTACCGCGCTTTCCTCGCCGAGGGCGCGCACGACGGCGACGTTGTCCTCCACCAGGTCGAGCATGCGGTAGGCGTCGGTCGCGGAGGGCTTGGAGGAGCGGCCGTAGCCGCGTACGTCGATCGCCACTGCCCGGTACCCGGCCGCGGCGAGAGCGGGGAGTTGGCGGCGCCAGGAGTACCAGGACTCGGGGAAGCCGTGCACGAGCAGGACCAGCGGGCCGGTGCCCTGCTCTGCCAGGTGCAGGCGCCCGGCAGGGGCCTCGACGGTGCGGTGGCGGAGTGCGGCGGTCGGCTCTGATCGCATGGGGACTTCTCCTCGGTTCGCGGGCGGCCGGCGGGTCCCCATCGATCATGCGGCTCGGCAGCCACTCGACGCGATGAGTGTTGCCGATTTGGCAAGTTGCAGAAGGTCGAGCAGAAGTGACGGCGTTCTCGCGGGGCGGTGAGAAAAGGGAAGGCGGAAGCCGACTGGCCGTTGGCAGGATGACCGCGCTGCACCCCCGAGGGGAAAGGACCCCACGACCGTGGCTCGTGCCGTCACTTTGATCCGCTCCACCGCCCTGTCCGACGTCGCCGAGTACGCCTACGCGGCCACGGCGCCCGCTGGGTCGCGCCTGATCTTCCTTGCAGGGGCGTGTCCGCTGAACGATGACGGCTCCACAGCAGCGATCGGGGACTACGCGGGCCAAGCGGCGAAAGCCATCGAGAACATGCAGGCCGCTCTTACTGCCGCGGGCGCATCACTCCAGGACGTCATCAGCACACGGGTTCTCGTCGCATCGGCCCGGCGGGAGGACCTGGTGGCCGCCTGGCAGGTTGTCCGGGATTCGTTCGCTGACCATGACGTCCCGAGCACGTTGATGGGCGTCACCGTGCTCGGTTACCAGGACCAACTCGTCGAGATCGAGGCCGTCGCCGCCGTGCTCGATTGAGATTTCCTCCAAGGACACCGCAGACGCGGGATGGCCAGGCGTCCGACAGGACGGCTGGCCATCGAGGAACGCAGCAGGCTGAGCCGCTCCTTGGAGCTGGTTTCAGCGGCCGTCGGTCACCAGGTGACCGGCAATGCCTGTAGGCCGCGGAAGACCAGTTCCGGTATGTAGGTGAGTTCGGACTCGTCGACGGCGAGGCGGAGTCCTGGATACCGTTTCACCACGGAGCCGATCGCCACCCGCATCTCCCGGCGGGCCAATATCGCGCCGAGGCAGAAGTGCGGCCCGTGTCCGAAGGCGAGGTGTGCTGCCGGTCCTTCGCGCGTGATGTCGAAGCGGCCGGGATCCGGGTACACACCGGGGTCGCGGTTGGCCGCGACGATGACCGGCAGCACCGGTTCGCCCGCCCCCAGACCGACGCCCTCCAGTTCGACGGGCTCGGTCGTGACCCGGACCTCGGCCGAGGTGAAAAGCCTGCTGTAGCGCAGCAGTTCGTCGACCGCCGGTCCGATCAGGTTCGGTGACGACCGCAGCAGCGCGAGTTGGTCCGGGTGGCGCAGCAGGGTCAGCAGCGAGTTGCCCAGCTGGTTGACGGTCGTCTCGTGGCCGGCGATCAGCAGGCCCTCGAGGTTGGCCAGCAGCTCGGGTTCGGTGAGGTGGTCGCCCTCGTCGTTGGCGGCGACCATCGCCGAGATCAACCCGTCGTCCGGCCGCGCCCGCTTCTGGCGCACCAGTGCCGCGAGCCAGTCCTGCATCTCGCTCTGCGCGGCCCGCAGTTCGTCCGGAGTGATGTCCGTCACGAACAGCCGTCTGGTCCACCTGCGGATGGCCGCCGCCTCGGAGTAGGGCACGCCGAGCAGCTCGCAGATGACCATCAACGGCAGGGGAGCGCAGAGACCTGCCACGAGATCCGCGGTGGGATCGAGGGAGTCGAGCAAGGAGTCCACGATGGACTGCACGCGTGGTTCGAGCTGGTCGACCATGCGTGGGCTGAACGCCTGCGCCATCAGCTTGCGCAGGCGGGCGTGGCGCTCGCCGTCCTGGCTGGAGATCAGCAACGGATCGGCGGCGACGGACAGTTTCAGCGGGCTGCCCGGAAGCGTGGCCGCCTCCCGGCTGAACCGGCTGTCGCTCAGGACCTGGCGCACCGCCTTGTAGGAAAGGGCGAGCCAGACCTCTGCCGTGCCCATCGTCGCGCGGACGACCGGAGCCTGCGCGAGCAGAGCCTCGGCTTCGGGCTCGTTGTCGAGGTGGTGTGGTGTGGTGAGGGGGAACGTGGCTTGCATCGCTGCCTTCTGACTGGATGCCACCGGGGCCGGGCACCGGGTGCCGGGCGTGAACGGCCGGAACCGGTGCACGGACCGGTGACAGCTGGGTTTTATGCCGCCGGAGGCGGTGGCGCTTCGCGGTCGTCTCGAAGTCGATGGGGTCGGACGGTTCAGCCGGAGCTGTCGGCGGCGCCGGTGGTCGGTTCGCTCGATCCGGGTGGTGATCGCCGTGCGGGGTTTTCCCGGGTGGCCGGATGAGGGTCGAGGACGTTCTTCTACGCGAGTGCGAGTGGGGATTCTAGGGCGTTGTCGCCGGTGGCGTCGATGGTGCCCATGATCCCGGCCCGGTCGTGGCGGTGCGGGGCGTGGACGGACTTCCCGGGCCGCACCGGCGGGTTCACCGGCGGATCCGCCGGCGGACACGGCGACGGGCCGTCCGTACGAAGCGACGCGCTTCATGCGACAGGGGTCGGATTTCGCCACGATGTCTTTGTCGTGCAGGCATATGACGTTGTGATGTGCTTCCTTTGAGACAGCCTTCGCCTGGCCTATGGCGATGGCGTGATGTTGCTGCCATGCTCGTCTGCGCGGCGGGCCGATCATCATCTCGGCCCCTACGCGCTCAGCTCACCAGCGCATTCTCCTCAGAGATCGCCAACGCTGTCGCTTTCGAGGACCGCTCCACTGATCCAGGCGCCTGAAGCGCGGTCGAGTCCGGGTTCGGATACGACCGGGTCACCGGGCTGCCCGCGCGCTCGAGGATCCGGCCGCCCGCGCGGCCGGATTCGCACCGTCGGGACTGCTACGGAAGCACCCCGCCTGCCTTCGTTCCCCGGCTCACGAGGTGTCGATGTGATGCGCTTCCCCTTGGATTCGGACGCTGATCGTGTCGCTGTCATCGGAATGGCGGGCAGGCTGCCGAAAGCCCCCGATCCGGAGGCGTTCTGGCGACTGCTGTGCGACGGGACCGACGCGATCACCGCGCCGCCCGTGGGCCGGCAGGGCGTACGGCACGGCGGCTACCTGGACCGGGTGGACGGCTTCGACGCGGCGTTCTTCGGTGTGTCCCCCCGTGAGGCCGCCGGCATGGACCCGCAGCAGCGGCTCATGCTCGAACTCGCCTGGGAGGCCCTGGAGGACGCCCGGATCGTGCCGGGCACGCTGACGGGCGGCCCGACGGGGGTGTTCGTCGGCTCGATGTGGGAGGACTACACGTCCCTGGCCTACCCCCGTCACATCACGCCGCACACGCTGACCGGCACCAGCCGGGGCGTCATCGCCAACCGCGTCTCGCATTTCCTCGGTGTGCGCGGACCGAGCATGGCGGTCGACACGGCCCAGTCGTCGGCGCTGGTCGCGGTGCATCTGGCGGTCGAGAGCCTGCGCCGCGGCGAGTCGGCGCTCGCCCTGGCCGGCGGGGTGAACCTCAACCTGACCGCCGCCCGCGAGGAGGGAGCGGCGGAGTTCGGCGGCCTGTCCCCGGACGACCGCTGCTTCACCTTCGACGCCCGGGCCAACGGCTTCGTCCGCGGCGAGGGCGGCGCCTTCCTCGTCCTGAAACCACTGGACCGGGCCCTGGCCGACGGGGACCGCGTCTACGGTGTCATCCGGGGCAGCGCGGTCAACAACGACGGCGCCACACAGAGCCTGACCGTGCCCAGCGCGCAGGCCCAGGAACAGGTCATCCGCGAGGCACTGGCCCGCGCCGGCGTGCGTCCCGCCGAGGTGCAGTACGTGGAGCTGCACGGCACCGGCACCGCTGTCGGCGATCCCGTCGAGGCGGCCGCCCTCGCGGCGGCCTACCGCGACCCGGCCGAGTCCGGCGCCGCCGAGGGTGACGCCGACAGCGCCCTGCGGGTCGGCTCCGCCAAGACGAACGTCGGCCACCTGGAAGGCGCCGCGGGCATCGTCGGTCTGCTCAAGACCGTCCTCAGCGTGTACCACCGCGCACTGCCGCCGAGCCTGAACTACGAGACCCCCAACCCCGGCATCCCGCTCGACGCGCTGGCGCTGCGGGTCCAGACCGCTCTGACCCCCTGGCCGCGGCCGGACGCGCCCCTGCTCGCCGGCGTGTCGTCGTTCGGCATGGGCGGCACCAACGCGCACGTGATCGTCGAACAGGCGCCCGGTCCGGCCGCGCCGCCGGCCCGGCGACCCGCCCCCGGTACCCGGCCGGCGCCGTGGATCGTCACGGCGCGGACCAAGCAGGCGCTCCGGGCGCAGATCGCGCGCCTGCACGCACACGTGCGCACCCACCCGGACCTGACCGACGCCGAGGTCGCGCACGCGCTGGCCACCACCAGAACCCGCTTCGCGCACCGCGCGGTCCTGCTCGACTCCGCCCAGGTCGCCGCCGGCCGGGCCGGCACCCCGGGCCGTACCGTCTTCGTGTTCCCCGGCCAGGGCGCGCAGTGGGTGGGCATGGGCCGGGAGCTGTACGCCGCGTACCCCGTCTTCCGGGCCGCCATGGACGAGTGCGCCGAAGCCCTGGCGCCGTACACCGACTGGTCGCTGGCCGATGTCCTGGACGGCGCCCCGCTCGACCGCGTGGATGTGGTGCAGCCCGCCCTGTTCGCGGTGATGGTGTCCCTGGCGGCGCTGTGGCGCTCCTTCGGTGTCGAGCCCGACGCGGTGGCCGGGCACTCGCAGGGCGAGATCGCCGCCGCCTGCGTCGCGGGCGCGCTGTCGCTGTCCGACGCGGCCCGGATCGTGGCGCTGCGCAGCCACGCGCTGGTGGCGCTGACCGGCCGGGGCGGCATGGTCTCCGTGGCCCTGTCCGCCGAGCGGGCCGAGGACTACGTGGCGCGCTGGGGCGGCGCGCTGACGGTCGCCGTGGTCAACGCCACCGGTTCGGTCGTGGTGTCCGGCGACACGCAGGCCCTGTCCGAACTGGCCGAGTCCTGCGCGGCGGACGGTGTCCGCACACGCGTCGTCCCGGTGGACTACGCCTCCCATTCCGCGCACGTCGAGGCGATCCGCGAGCGGCTGCACACCGAACTGGCCGGTGTGCGGCCGCGGCAGGGCACCGTCCCGTACTACTCCGCGGTCACCGGTGGCCTCCTCGACGACACCACGGAGCTCGACGCCGGCTACTGGTACCGCAACCTGCGCGAGCCGGTCCGCTTCGACCTGGCCACCGCCGCCCTGCTGGCGGACGGACACGACGTCGTGGTCGAGGTCAGCCCGCACCCGGTGCTGCTGCCCGCCCTCGAACAGACCATGGAACAGGCCCGCGAGCGCACCGGCGGGTCCGGCGTCGCCACCGGCACGCTGGGCCGTGACCGGGGCGGCCCGGACGACTTCCTGACCGCGCTGGCCCGGCTGTTCGTGGCCGGCGTGCCGGTCGACTGGTCCCCGGCCGTCCCCGGGGCCGCGCCGGCCGACCTGCCCACGTACGCCTTCCAGCGCCGCTCATACTGGCTGCCCGAAGCGACAGCCGGGCAGAGCGGACGGACCCCGGCCGACCCGGGGACGCACGCCGCGGAGACCACCGCGTCCGACCGGCCGGACGGTGGCCCGGAGACAGGCGACCCGGGCGCGGGCGGCCCGGAGAAGACCCGCGACCTGGGCGCGGGCGGCCCGGAGACCCGCGACCCGGGCGCGCGCGGCCCGGACACGGGCGACCCCGAGCCGGGCGACACGGTCGACGCGTCCGCCGTGGTCACCGCGCAGATCGCGCTCGTGCTGGGCCACGAGGACCCCGCGGACATCGATCCCGCGCTCACCTTCAAGGACCTCGGCTTCGACTCGGTCACCGGGCTCGAACTGCGCAACCGCCTGGCCGGCGCCCTGGACCGGCAACTCCCCTCCGGTCTCGTCTTCGACCACCCGACGCCCGCGGAGCTGATCGACTGGCTGCGCACCGGCCCCGGCGACCGGCCGGCCCCCGCCGCCCCGGCCGCCCACGACGACCCGGTCGTCATCGTGGGGATGGGCTGCCGCTTCCCCGGCGGGGTGGCCTCGCCGGACGACCTGTGGCGGCTCGTCGCGGAGGGCGCGGACGCGATCGGCGACTTCCCGGACGACCGCGGCTGGGACCTGGGCGGCCTGTACGACCCGGAACTGCGCGGCGCGGGCACCACCTACATCAACCAGGGCGGGTTCCTGGAGGCGGTGGCCGGCTTCGACGCCCCGTTCTTCGGCATCTCGCCCCGCGAGGCCCTCGCCATGGACCCGCAGCAGCGGCTCGTGCTGGAGACGGCCTGGGAGACCTTCGAGCACGCCGGGATCGACCCGGCCTCGCTGCGCGGCAGCCACACCGGCGTGTTCACCGGCGTCTGGTCGTCCGGCTACGCGACCGGGCCGGGCCTGCCGGAGGACCTGGAGGGCTATCTGTTCACCGGCGTCGCGACCAGCGTCACGTCCGGCCGGGTCGCCTACCACCTCGGGCTGCGCGGTCCGGCGCTGTCCGTGGACACCGCCTGCTCGTCGTCCCTGGTCGCCGTCCACCTGGCCGCCCAGGCCCTGCGCGCGGGCGAGTGCTCGCTGGCGCTCGCCGGCGGGGTCACGATCATGGCGACACCGCTGGGCTTCACCGAGTTCTCCCGCCAGCACGGCCTCGCGGCGGACGGCCGCAGCAAGCCCTTCGCCGCCGCGGCCGACGGCACCAGCTGGGCCGAGGGCGCCGGCCTGGTGCTGCTGGAACGCCTGTCGGACGCCCGCCGCAACGGCCACCGGGTGCTGGCGGTCGTCGCGGGAAGCGCGGTCAACCAGGACGGCGCGTCCAACGGCCTGACCGCGCCCAACGGCCCCTCCCAGGAACGCGTCATCCGCCAGGCGCTGGCGAACGCCGGGCTGGAGCCGTCCGACGTGGACGCCGTCGAGGCCCACGGCACCGGCACCACCCTCGGCGACCCCATCGAGGCCCACGCCCTGCTGGCCGCCTACGGTCAGGACCGCGACGAGCCGTTGTGGCTGGGGTCGGTGAAGTCCAACATCGGCCACACCCAGGCAGCCGCCGGCGTCGCGGGCCTGATCAAGATGGTCATGGCGATGCGCCACGGCGAACTGCCGCGCACCCTCCACGTGGACGCGCCCACCCCGCACGTCGACTGGGCCGCCGGCGGCGTCCGGCTGCTCACCGAGGCCCGGCCGTGGCCGGAGCACGAGCACCTGCGCCGCGCCGGCATCTCGGCCTTCGGCATCAGCGGCACCAACGCCCACCTGATCATCGAGCAGTCCCCCGAACCGGACCCCGGCCACCGTCCCGAACCCGCCGGCCGGGCCGCCCCCACCGCCTGGCTGCTGTCCGCGAAGACCGACGCCGCGCTGCGCGCCCAGGCCGAGCGGCTGCACGCGTACGCGACCGCCCACCCCGACGTCCCGGCCGCCGCGATCAGCCACGCCCTGGCCGCCCGCACCCGGTTCGAGCACCGGGCCGCGGTGGTCGGCACCGACCGGAACGAGCTGCTGTCCGGCCTGGCCGCGCTCCCGCCGGGACTGCCGGGCCGTACCGGCGGGACCGTGTTCGTCTTCCCCGGCCAGGGCGCACAGTGGGCGGGCATGGGCCGTGACCTGTACGAGCAGTCCGAGGTCTTCCGCGCCGGCATCGACGCCTGCGCCGCCGCCCTGGCCCCGTACACCGACTGGTCGCTGGTCGACGAACTGCGCCACGGCTCGCTGGACCGCGTCGACGTGGTCCAGCCGGCCCTGTTCGCCGTCATGGTCGCGCTGGCCGGCCTGTGGCGGTCCCACGGCGTGCAGCCGGACGCCGTGGTCGGCCACTCCCAGGCGGAGATCGCCGCCGCGTACGTCGCCGGCGCGCTGTCGCTGCCGGACGCCGCCAAGGTCGTGGCGCTGCGGTCCAGGGCACTGGCCGCCATCGCCGGCCGGGGCGGCATGGTCTCCCTCGCGCTCTCCGCCGAACAGACCGCCGGCTACCTGGCCCGCTGGGACGGGCGGCTGACCACCGCCGTGGTGAACGGACCCGCGGCGGTCGTGGTGTCCGGCGGCCCCGAAGCGCTGGACGAACTGCTGGCCGCCTGCGAGGCCGACGGCATCCGCGCCCGCCGCCTGCCCGTCGACTACGCCGCCCACTCCGCGCAGGTCGAGACGATCCGCGAGCAACTGCTCACCGACCTGGCCGGCATCACGCCCCACCCGGCGGCGGTCCCGTTCTACTCCACGGTCACCGGCGAACCGGTCGACACCTCCGCCCTCGACGCCGGCTACTGGTACCGCAACCTCCGCGAGCCCGTACGGTTCGACCTGGCCACCGCCCGGCTCACCGCCGACGGACACGACCTGTTCCTGGAGGTCAGCCCGCACCCGGTGCTGGTGCCCGCGCTGGACGTCGCCGCCACCGGCACACTGCGCCGCGAGCACGGCGGCCTCACCGAGTTCCTCGCCGCGGCGGGACGCCTCTACGCCGCCGGAGCCGACGTCGACTGGAATCCGGTCCTGCCCCGCACCGCACCCAGGGCGGACCTGCCCACGTACGCCTTCCAGCGCGAGCCCTACTGGGTGACCGCGACCCCGCCGGTGCCCCGCGACGACTGGCGGTACGAGGTGGCATGGGCGCCGACGAGCGGTACCGCGGCCCCGGTGGACCCGGCCCGCTGGCTCGTCCTGGCCCCGGCCGGGCACCCGTGGGCCGAGACCCTGCGCGAACGGGGCTTCGCGGTGGCCGGCACCTGGGACGCGGCCGGAACCTGGGACGCGGCTGGCACCCGGGACGTGGCCAGCACCCGGGACGCGGCCGGCACCGGGGGCGCCCGGACCGGGCCGGACGGTGTCCTGTCGCTGCTGGCCCTGGACGAGGAGCCACACCCCGACCACCCGGTGCTCCCGGCGGGCCTGGTCCGCACCCTGGAACTGGTCCGCACCCTGGACCCGGCGCGGACCCCGGCCGTCCCGCTGTGGTGCGCGACCAGCGGCGCCGTGAGCACCTCGGGCACCGACCCGGTCACCCGCCCGGCCCAGGCCCTGGCGTGGGGCACCGGCGCGTCCGCCGCGCTGGAGTTCCCGCACGGCTGGGGCGGCCTGGTCGACCTTCCCGCCGTGCCCGACGAGGAGAGCGTGCACGCGCTGCTCGCCGTGCTCGCCGGCACGGGCGAGGACCAGGTGGCGATCCGCGGCATCCGGCGCTTCGCCAAGCGGCTGCGCCGCAAGGCCGCAGCGGGCCCGGCCGCGCGGCCCTGGCGGCCGCGGGGCACGGTGCTGGTCACCGGCGGCACCGGCGCGCTCGGCGGACACGTGGCCCGCCGCCTCGCGCGGCAGGGCGCGGAGCACATCGTGCTGGCCGCCCGCCGCGGCCCCGACGCACCCGGCGCGGCCGGCCTGCGCGACGAACTGGAGGCAGCCGGGGCGCGGGTGACCGTGGCGGCGTGCGACGTGGCCGACCGGGACGCCCTGCGGGACCTCGTCGAGCGCGTCGGCGACATCCGCGCCGTCTTCCACACCGCCGGCGTGATCAGGGCGACCAGGCTGGCCGACACCACACCGGCGGAGTTCGCCGAGGTCATCGCGGCCAAGGTCGCCGGGGCGGCCCATCTGGCGGAACTCCTGCCGGACCTCGACGCCTTCGTCCTGTTCTCCTCCACCGCGGGCGTGTGGGGCGACGGCCACGGCGCGGCCTACGCCGCCGGCAACGCCTTCCTCGACGCCCTGGCCGCACAGCACCGCGCCCAGGGCCGCGCCACGACCTCCGTCGCGTGGGGCATCTGGGCCGAAGGCGGCATGGCGGCCCTGGAGTCCGTGCAGCGCCAGCGCACCCTGCTCGGCCTCGGCGAACTGGACCCGGGCCGGGCACTCGACGCGCTGCAGGACGTCCTCGACCACGACGAGGCCCTCGCGGTCGTCACCCAGGCCGACTGGGCGCAGTTCGCCCGCGCCTACACCCACGCGCGGCCGAGCCGGCTGCTGCGGGACCTGCCCGAGACCCACACCCGGCCGCAGACCCCCCGCCCCGCGCCCCCCGCCGGAGGCACCGGCCTGCTGGAGCTGATCACCACCCACGTGGCCGCGGTGCTGGGACACGCCACCCCCGAGCGGCTCGACCCCCGGCAGGCGTTCAAGGACCTGGGCTTCGACTCGCTGACCGCGGTGGAACTGCGCAACCGCCTGACCGCCGCGCTCGGGGTGAGACTGCCCGCCACCCTCGTCTTCGACCACCCCACCCCGGCACGGCTGGCCGCCCACCTGTCCGGCGAGCAGGACGCGCCGCAGGCCCCGGCCGCGGCCGCGACGGACGAGCCGATCGCGGTCATCGGCATGGGCTGCCGTTTCCCCGGAGGCGTCGGCACCCCCGAGGACCTGTGGCGGCTGGTCGCGGACGGCGTGGACGCGGTCGGCGAGTTCCCGGCCGACCGGGGCTGGGACACCGACCGCCTGTACGACCCGACGGGCAGCCGCCCCCGCACGTCGAGCACGTCCCAGGGCGGCTTCCTCGACGCCGCCGGCGACTTCGACGCGGCGTTCTTCGGGATCTCGCCCCGCGAGGCGCTCGCCATGGACCCGCAGCAGCGCATCCTGCTGGAGACCGCGTGGGAGACCATCGAGTACGCCGGTATCGACCCGACCACGCTGGAGGGCACACCCACCGGCGTGTTCACCGGCATCTGGTCCACCGGCTACGCCGCCGGACCGGTCCCCGACGACCTGGAGGGCTACCAGGTCACCGGCACCGCGTCGAGCGTGGGCTCCGGCCGGCTGGCGTACCAGCTAGGCCTGCTCGGTCCGGCACTGTCCCTGGACACCGGCTGCTCGTCGTCCCTGGTGGCCCTGCACCTGGCCGCCCAGGCGCTGCGCTCGGGGGAGTGCTCCTTCGCCCTGGCCGGGGGCGTCACCGTCAACGCGGCACCCACGCTGTTCACCGAGATGTCCCGGCAGGGGGCGAGCGCGCCGGACGGCCGCAGCAAGTCCTTCGCCGCCGCGGCCGACGGGGCGGGGTGGGCCGAGGGTGCCGGCCTGGTGCTGCTGGAACGCCTGTCCGACGCGCGCCGCAACGGCCACGAGGTGCTGGCGGTCGTCCGCGGCTCCGCCACCAACCAGGACGGCGCCTCCAACGGCCTGACCGCGCCCAACGGCCCCTCCCAGGAGCGGGTGATCCGCCAGGCCCTCGCCAACGCCGGGCTGGAGCCGTCCGAGGTGGACGCGGTGGAAGCCCACGGCACCGGGACGACGCTCGGCGACCCCATCGAGGCCCAGGCACTCCTGGCGACCTACGGCCGTGACCGGGACGAGCCGTTGTGGCTGGGGTCGGTGAAGTCGAACATCGGCCACACCCAGGCGGCGGCCGGCGCGGCGGGCCTGATCAAGATGGTCATGGCGATGCGCCACGGCGAACTGCCGCGCACCCTCCACGTGGACGCGCCCACCCCGCACGTCGACTGGGCCTCCGGCGCGGTCCGCCTGCTCACCGAACCGGTCGCCTGGCCCGGGACCGGGCGGCCACGGCGGGCCGCCGTCTCCGCCTTCGGCATCAGCGGCACCAACGCCCATGTGATCCTCGAACAGCCCGCCGCGGCCGACTCCGCCGCACCCTCCCCCCAAGGCCGCGCGGACGACCAGGTCCTCTGGCCGCTGTCGGCCAGGTCGGAGGCGGCGTTGCGGGAACAGGCGCGCCGGCTGGGCGCCTTCACCGCCGAACATCCCGAGGTGAGCCCGGCGGCGGTCGGCGGTGCCCTGGCCGCGCGCACCGTGTTCGAGCACCGGGCGGTGGTGGTGGGCACCGCCGCCGCCCTGGACGCCCTGGCCGAGGGCGGCACGGCGCCGGGCCTGGTCACCGGGACCGCCCGCCCGCTGGGCCGGTCGGTGTTCGTCTTCCCGGGGCAGGGTGCGCAATGGGTGGGCATGGGTGGGGAGTTGTACGGCTCGGAGCCGGTGTTCCGGGAGGCGATCGACGCGTGTGACGCGGCGTTGGCGTCGTACACCGACTGGTCGTTGGTGGAGGCGCTGACCGGCGGTGCCCCGCTGGAGCGGGTGGATGTGGTGCAGCCCGCCCTGTTCGCGGTGATGGTGGCGCTGGCCGAACTATGGCGTGCGCATGGTGTGGAGCCTGATGCGGTCGTCGGGCATTCGCAGGGGGAGATCGCGGCGGCGTACGTGGCGGGCGCGTTGTCCCTGGACGACGCCGCCAAGGTGGTCGCGCTGCGCAGCAAGGCCCTGGTCGCCCTGGCCGGACACGGCGGCATGGTCTCGGTCGCGCTGTCCGCGGACGCCGCCGCCGGCTACCTGGGCCCCTGGGGCGACCGGATCACCGTCGCGGTGGTCAACTCCGCCTCGACCGTCGTCGTGTCCGGCGAACCCGGGGCCCTCGACGAACTGCTGGCGGCCTGCGCCGGGGACGGCATACGCGCCCGCGCCATCCCCGTCGACTACGCGGCGCACTCGGCGCAGGTCGAGGCCGTCCGCGAGCAGTTGCTGACCGACCTCGCCGGCATCACACCGCGCCCGGCGACGATCCCGTTCTACTCCACCGTCACCGCGGAACCCGTCGACACCTCCGCCCTCGACGCCGGCTACTGGTACCGCAACCTCCGCGAACCCGTACGGTTCGACCTGGCCACCGCCCGGCTCACCGCCGACGGCCACGAGGTGTTCGTGGAGGTCAGCCCGCACCCGGTGCTGGTGCAGGACCTGGACGGCGTGGCGACCGGCACCCTCCGCCGCGACCACGGCGCCCTCGGGGAATTCCACACCGCCCTGGCCCGCCTCCACGTCCAGGGCGTCGCCGTGACCTGGCCGCACGACCGCCCGCACGGCGTCAGACTGCCGCGCTACGCCTTCCAGCGCAGCACCTACTGGCTCACCCCCGCGGCCGGCGACCACGGCACCGGGCACCCGCTGGCGGGTACCACCGTCGAACTGCCCGACGGAAGCACCGTGCACAGCGGCCGCGTCTCCACCCGCACCCACCCCTGGCTGGCCGACCACGCCGTCGACGGCACGGTCCTGCTGCCGGGCACCGCCTTCCTCGAACTCGCCACCCTGGCCGGCGGAACCCTCGACGACCTCGTCCTGCACCTGCCCCTCGCGCTCTCGGACACCCCGACGGACATCCAGGTCTCGGTCGGCGCCCCGGACGACGCCGGCCGCAGCCCGGTCACCGTGCACTCCAAGGGCGGCGACGGCTGGGTCCGCCACGCGTCCGGCACCCTCGGCGGCCAGGTGACGGCCGGACGCCTCGACTGGCCCGCGAGGAACGCCGAACCCGTGGACCCCGAAGGGTTCTACGCCTTCCTCGCCGGACTCGGATACCAGTACGGCCCCGCGTTCCGGGGCGTGCGGGCGCTGTGGCAGGGCGAGGACGAGCTGTACGCCGAGGTGTCCGTCCCCGACGGCGCCCCATTCGGCATCCACCCCGCGCTCCTGGACGCCGCCCTCCAGCCGCTGATCCTGCTCAGCCCCGACACCCGGGTCCGGCTGCCGTTCTCCTTCTCCGGCGTCGCCGTGCACACCACCGGTGTGTCGTCCGCCCGGGTCCACCTGGCCCGCACGGGCACCGACACCTACCGCGCGACACTGACCGACCTGTCCGGCAACCCGGTCGCGGACATCACCGCGCTGACCGTCCGCCCGGCCGCCGAGACCCGGGCCACGGTGCTGCACACCCAGTGGGTGCCCCTCACCGCGAACACACCGACCGAGGTGGTGCCGAGCCCGGTCCTCACCGCCGAGGCCGACGCGGACTCCGTGCACGCCCTCGTCCAGCGGGCCCGCGCGCTCGTCCAGGACTTCCTGGCCGGGCAGCCGGAGCGGACGGCCGAGCGTCTGGCCGTCCTGACCCGCGGCGTGGCCGGCGCGGCCGTACGCGGCCTGGTCCGCAGCGCCGCCGTCGAGCACCCCGGCCGGTTCGTCCTGGTCGACCTGGGCGACGCGTCCGAGGAGGACGCCGTCCGGGCCGCCATGACAGCCGGCGACGAACCCGAACTGGCCCTGCGCCGCGAAGGCGTCCTCGTACCGCGGCAGACCGGGTACGCACCGGAACTGACCGCCCCCGACGGCGCGTACCGGCTGAGCGAGTCCGGCACCGGGCAACTGGACGACCTGGCCCTGCTGCCCTGGCCCGAGGCCCCGCTGGAACCCGGACAGGTACGGGTCGCCGTACGCGCGGCCGGCCTGAACTTCCGCGACGTGCTCATCGCCCTCGGCATGTACCCGGACCGGCCCCCGCTGGGCGGCGAGGGAGCCGGCACCGTCCTCGAGACCGGCCCCGGTGTCACGGCCTGGCGGCCCGGCGACCGCGTCATGGGAATGATGCCCGGCGCCTTCGGGCCGCGCGCGGTCGCCGACCACCGGCTCCTGACGGCGATCCCCGACGGCTGGAGCTTCACCGCGGCGGCGTCGGTGCCCATCGCGTTCACCACCGCCTGGTACGGCCTGTACGACCTCGGCGAACTGCGCCCGGGCGACCGGGTCCTGGTCCACTCCGGCGCGGGTGGTGTGGGCATGGCCGCCATCCTGCTGGCCCTGCACAGCGGCGCGGAGGTCTTCGCCACCGCGAGCCCCGCCAAGTGGGACACCCTGCGGCGCCTCGGACTGGCGGACGACCACATCGGTTCCTCCCGCGACACCCGGTTCGCCGACCGGTTCCCGGCCATGGACGTCGTCCTCAACTCGCTCGCGGGAGAACTCACCGACGCCTCCCTGCGGCTGCTCGCCGACGGCGGACGGTTCGTCGAGCTGGGCAAGACCGACGTCCGCTCACCCGAGGGACTGATCTACCGGGCCTTCGACCTCAACGACGTCGACCCCGCGCGGCAGGGCGACATCCTCTCCCGGGTCGTGGCGATGGTCGCCGACGGGACGCTGGAGCCGCTGCCGGTCACCGCCACGGACCTCCGCCAGGCCGTCGCCTCCTTCCGGCTGATGAGCCAGGCCCGCCACACCGGCAAGATCGTCCTCACCGTCCCCCAGCCGATCGACCCCGACGGCACCGTGCTGATCACCGGCGGCACCGGCACCCTCGGCCAGGCCGTCGCCCGGCACCTGATGTCCCGCTACGGGGTACGGCACCTGCTGCTCCTCAGCCGCGGCGGCGGCACGGTGCCGCACCTGGAGCCGATTGGGGACGTCGACGTGCGGGTCGTGGCCTGCGACGTCGCGGACCGGGACGCGCTGGCGGCCGTACTGGACGCGATCCCGGCCGCACACCCGCTCACCGCCGTCGTCCACGCGGCCGGCGTACTCGACGACACCGTCGTGGAACGGCTGACCGCGGAACAGCTCGACCGGGTGCTGCGGCCCAAGGTCGACGGCGCCTGGCACCTGCACGAGCTGACCCGCGAGCACCACCTCGCCGCCTTCGTGCTGTTCTCCGCTGCCGCGGGTGTACTCGGCAACGCCGGCCAGGCCGGCTACGCGGCCGCGAACGCCTACCTCGACGCGCTCGCCGCACACCGGCAGACCCTCGGACTGCCCGCCGTGTCGATGGCCTGGGGCTACTGGGAGCAGGAGAGCGGCATGACCGCCCACCTCACCGCGGCCGACCGCCAACGCCTCGCCCGCAAGGGCATCCGCCCCCTCGGCACCGAACGCGCCCTGGCCATGTTCGACACCGCGCTGGCCGCCGGACGGCCCGCGCTGACCACGGCCGACCTCTCGATGCCCCAGCCCCTGCCGACGCCGAAGGCTCCCACGTCGGACCTGCTGTCCCTGGTCGCCGCCCACACCGCCACCGTCCTCGGCCACTCCGACACCACCGCGATCACCCCCCAACTCGCCTTCCGCGACCTCGGCTTCGATTCCCTGACCTCCGTCGAACTGCGCAACCGCCTCGCCGGCGCCACCGGCCTGCGGCTGCCCGCGACCCTCGTCTTCGACCACCCCACCCCCGCCGACCTCGCCGCCCACCTCACAGCCGAACTCTCGGGTGCGGGGCGGAATGTGGAGTCGCCGGTGGTGTCGTCGGTGCCGGTGGCCGGTGGGGCTGATCCGGTGGTGATCGTGGGTATGGGGTGCCGGTTGCCGGGTGGGGTGGGGTCGCCGGACGAGCTGTGGAGTCTGGTGTCGGGCGGGGTGGATGCGATCGGGGAGTTTCCGTCGGATCGTGGGTGGGATGTCGAGGGGTTGTTTCATCCGGATGCGGATCATCCGGGGACGTCGTATACGCGGTCGGGTGGTTTTCTGGCGGATGCGGCGGGGTTCGATGCGGATTTCTTCGGGATTTCGCCGCGTGAGGCGTTGGCGATGGATCCGCAGCAGCGGGTGCTGTTGGAGACGGCGTGGGAGACGTTGGAGGACGCCGGGATCGATCCGACGTCGTTGCGGGGCAGCCAGACGGGGGTGTTCACCGGCATCTGGTCCTCCGGCTACGTCGGCAGCCCCGACCAGGCACCGCCCGACACCGAGGGCTACCTCGCCACCGGCATCTCGCCGAGCATCACCTCCGGCCGGGTCTCCTACCTGCTGGGCCTCCAGGGCCAGGCCGTGTCCGTCGACTCCGCCTGCTCCTCGTCACTGATGGCGATCCACCTCGCCGCGCAGGCGCTCCGCTCGGGGGAGTGCACACTCGCCCTGGCCGGCGGGGTGACCGTGAGCGTGACCCCCTTGCAGTTCACGGAGTTCTCCCGCCAGCGTGCCCTGGCCCCCGACGGCCGGTGCAAGCCCTTCTCGTCGACGGCTGACGGTACGGCGTGGGGGGAGGGCGCGGGACTGGTGCTGCTGGAGCGGCTGTCGGACGCCCGTCGCAACGGCCACCGGGTGCTGGCGGTGGTGCGGGGTTCGGCGGTGAACCAGGACGGGGCGTCCAATGGGTTGACCGCGCCCAACGGCCTCTCCCAGGAACGCGTCATCCGCCAGGCGCTGGCGAACGCCGGGCTGGAGCCGTCCGAGGTGGACGCGGTGGAGGCGCACGGTACGGGCACCACGCTCGGTGACCCTATTGAGGCGCAGGCGCTGCTGGCGACCTATGGACGGGACCGGGCGGAGCCGTTGTGGCTGGGGTCGGTGAAGTCGAACATCGGGCACACGCAGGCGGCGGCCGGTGTGGCGGGTGTGATCAAGATGGTCATGGCGATGCGGCACGCCGAACTGCCGCCGACGCTGCACGTCCAGGAGCCCACGCCGCATGTCGAGTGGGACACCGGTGACATCCGGCTGCTCACCGAGGCCCGGCCGTGGCCGGAGACGGGGCGCCCCCGCCGCGCGGGCATCTCGGCCTTCGGGGCCAGCGGCACCAACGCCCACGTCGTCATCGAACAGTTCCCGGAGGAAACCCCCGGACAACCCGCCGCGGACGACTTCGCGGAGCCCACCGTGTGGCTGCTGTCCGGCAAGACGGACGACGCCCTCCGCGCCCAGGCCCGACGGCTCGCGGACCACATCACCGCCCACCCCGGACTCCGGCCGGCCGCAATCGGCCGGGCCCTCGCCACCACCCGCACCATGCACGCCCACCGGGCGGCCCTGGTGGGCAGCACCCGGACCGACCTCATGGCGGAACTGGCCGCCCTCGCCGACGAAGACCCCCGCGTCATCACGGGCGTGGCCGGTGCGCTGGGCCGGTCGGTGTTCGTGTTTCCGGGGCAGGGTGCGCAATGGGTGGGCATGGGTGGGGAGTTGTACGGCTCGGAGCGGGTGTTCCGGGAGGCGATCGACGCGTGTGACGCGGCGTTGGCGCCTTATACCGACTGGTCGTTGGTGGAGGTGCTGACCGGTGGTGCCCCGCTGGAGCGCGTGGATGTGGTGCAGCCGGCCCTGTTCGCGGTGATGATCGGGCTGGCGGAGCTGTGGCGTGCGCATGGTGTGGAACCTGATGCGGTCGTCGGGCATTCGCAGGGCGAGATCGCGGCTGCTTGTGTGACGGGGGCGTTGTCGTTGGAGGACGCCGCGAAGGTGGTCGCGCTGCGCAGCAAGGCCTTGGTCGCTCTGGCGGATCAGGGCGGGATGGTGTCGGTCGGCTTCGGGCCCGAGCAGGCGGCCGAGTTCGTGTCCCGTTGGGGCGGCCGGCTGACGGTGGCGGTGGTCAACGCCCCGGGTTCGGTCGTCGTGTCGGGTGATCTGGATGCGCTGGACGAGCTGCTGGCGGCCTGCGAGGCCGACGGCATCCGCGCCCGCCGTCTGCCGGTGAACTACGCCGCCCACTCCGTCCAAGTGGAGGCCATCCGCGACCAGTTGCTCACCGACCTCGCCGGCATCACACCGCGCCCGGCGAGGATCCCGTTCTACTCCACGGTGACCGGCGAGGAGATCAACACCTCTACTCTCGACGCCGATTACTGGTACCGCAACCTCCGCGAACCCGTACGCTTCGACCTCGCCGTCGAGGCCCTGACGCAGGACCGGCACGGCGTGTTCGTGGAGGTCAGCCCGCACCCCGTACTGGTGCCGGTGATGGACGGCGTGGTGACCGGCACGCTGCGCCGCGGCGGCGGCAGGCAGGAGTTCCACCTCGCCCTGGCGCGCCTGCACACGCAGGGCGTGGCCGTCGACTGGACGCCGGTCTTCCCCGGCGAGCCCCACCACGTCCCGCTGCCGACCTACGCCTTCCAGCACCGGCCGTACTGGTTGAACCCCGCCGCCGCGAAGGGCGACGTGTCGGCGGCGGGACTGGACTCGGCCGGGCACCCGCTGCTCGGGGCCGTCGTCGAACTGGCCGGGGACCAGAGCATCCTGCTCACCGGGCGGCTCTCGACGGCCACCCGGCCATGGCTGGCCGACCACGTCGTCCTGGGCTCCGTGCTGCTGCCCGGCACCGTGTTCGTCGAACTCGCCCTGCACGCCGGACGGCAGGCCGGCTGCGACGTCCTGGACGAACTGGTGCTGGAAGCCCCCATGATCCTGCCGGACGACGATTCCCTGCCGGTCCAGGTCGTCGTCGGCGCACCGGACGGGACGGGCCGGCGCCCCGTCACCGTGTACTCCCGGACGGACGGCACCTGGCTGCGGCACGCCACCGGCATGCTCGCGACCGCCGGCCGCCCCCACCCGTACGACACCGGCGAATTCTGGCAGCCGGCCGGTGAACCCGTCGACCTGACCGACTTCTACGACACCCTCGCCGCCCAGGGCTACGAGTACGGGCCGGTGTTCGCGGGCGTACGCGAGATCCGGCGGCACGGCGACGAGCTGTATGCCGAGGTGGCGCTGCCCGCCGACACCCGCGACCGCTTCGGCCTCCACCCCGCGCTGCTCGACGCCGCACTCCAGCCGCTGACCCTGCTGGCGGCCGGCCGCCTGCCGTTCTCCTTCGCCGGGGTGTCGATGCGGGAAGCCGGCTCCACGGCCCGGGTCCGCCTGACCCCCACCGGCCCCGACACCTTCCGGGTCGCGCTCGCCGACGAGTCCGGCCCGCTGGCGGTGATCGACGCGCTGACCGTGCGCCACCGGCCGCCGGGCATGCCGGTCGCCGGGACCGACCAGCTCTTCCGCCTCGACTGGGTGCCCGTCGAGAGCACCGGCGAACCCCCGGCCGTCCACCACGTCACGCCCCCGGCGGGAGACCCCGTGGCGGCCGCGCACACCGTCGCCGCCGAGACGCTGGGCGTGCTCCAGGACTTCCTGCGCGACGGGGACGGCCGGCTGGCCGTCGTGACCCGCGGGGCGGTCGGACCGGACCCCGTCGACCTGCCGTCCAGCGTCGTCTGGGGCCTGGTCCGCGCGGCCCAGGCGGAACACCCCGACCGGTTCGTGCTCGTCGACACCGACGACCGCGCCCTCGTCGCGGGGGACGAACCGCAGCTCGTCGTCCGCGACGGCGCCGCCCACGCCGCCCGCCTGGTACGGGCCGAAGCGGCCCCGGCCCCCGGCCCGCTCGACCCGGACGGCACCGTGCTGATCACCGGAGGCACCGGAACACTGGGCCGCCTCGTCGCCCGGCACCTGCGCGACCGGCACGGCATCCGGCACCTGCTCCTGCTCGGCAGGTCCGCGGCGGAGGGGGACTTCGACGCCGAGGTGGTGGCCTGCGACGTGGCCGACCGGGACGCGCTGGCGGCCGTACTGGACGCGATCCCGGCCGCGCATCCGCTGACCGCGGTCGTGCACGCGGCCGGCGTGCTCGACGACGGCGTCGTCGAATCCCTCACGCCCGCCCGGATCGACCGGGTGCTGCGGCCCAAGGCCGACGCCGCCTGGCACCTGCACGAGCTGACGAAGGACCTCGGCCTGAGCGCATTCGTGCTCTTCTCGTCCGCCGCCGGTGTGCTGGGCGGCCCGGGCCAGGCGAACTACGCCGCCGCGAACGCCTTCCTGGACGCCCTCGCCGTGCACCGGCGTGCCCTGGGTCTGCCGGGCGTATCGCTGGCCTGGGGCCAGTGGGCCGAGGCCAGCGGGCTGACCGGACACCTCACCGACACCGACCGCAAGCGCCTCGCCCGCGCCGGCGTGCTGCCGATGCCCACGGACCAGGCGCTGGCACTGTTCGACCTGGCCCTGGGCGCCGCCGATCCCGCGCTGGTCCCCGCACACCTCGACCTGTCGGCGGCGTCCACCCGGCCCCTGCTCAGCCGCCTCACCCGTACCCGGCCCGCCCGGCGCACGGACCGGCCGGGCCTGGGCAGGGAACTGGCGGCCCTGCCCGAGACCGAGCAGCACAGCCGCGTCCTGGAACTGGTCACCGGCCAGACGGCCGCGGTCCTCGGCCACACCGACACCGCGGCCGTCGGCGCCGAGCGGGCCTTCAAGGACCTGGGCTTCGACTCGCTCACCGCGGTGGAACTGCGCAACCGCCTGTCCGCGGTCGCCGGGGTACGGCTGCCCGCGACGATGGTCTTCGACTACCCGACCCCCGACGCGCTGGCCGGCCACCTGCGGGACCTCCTGGTCGGCGCCCGGCGCCAGGCCCCTGCCTCACCCGTGCCGGCTCCGGTTCCGGTGTCGGGTGATCCGGTGGTGGTGGTGGGGCTGGGGGCCCGGTATCCGGGTGGCGTGGGGTCGGCGCAGGAGCTGTGGGGTGTGGTGTCGGGCGGGGTCGATGCGGTGGGTGAGTTCCCGTCGGATCGTGGGTGGGATGTGGGCCGTCTCTACGACCCGGCCGGCGGTCCGGGAACGTCGTACACGCGGTGGGGCGGCTTCCTCGACGCCGCCGGCGGCTTCGACGCGGCGTTCTTCGGGATCTCGCCGCGCGAGGCGTTGGCGATGGATCCGCAGCAGCGGGTGCTGCTGGAGACCGCCTGGGAGACGTTCGAAGACGCCGGGATCGATCCGACGTCGTTGCGGGGCAGCCAGACAGGTGTCTTCACCGGCATCTGGTCCTCGGGCTACGGCGCCGGGGCACAGCCGCCCGACCTGGAGGGCTACCTCTCGACGGGCACGGCGACGAGTGTGACCTCCGGGCGGGTGTCGTATCTGCTGGGGCTGGAGGGCCCGGCGGTGTCGGTGGACACGGCGTGCTCGTCGTCACTGGTGGCGATCCATCTGGCGGCGCAGGCGCTGCGCTCGGGGGAGTGCTCGCTGGCGTTGGCCGGTGGTGTGACGGTCATGGCGACGCCGGCGGGGTTCGTGGAGTTCTCGCGGCAGCGGGGGCTGGCGGCCGATGGCCGGGTGAAGGCGTTTGCCGAGGCGGCTGATGGCACGGCCTGGGGTGAGGGCGCGGGTGTCGTGCTCTTGGAGCGGTTGTCGGACGCTCGTCGCAACGGCCACCGGGTGCTGGCGGTGGTGCGGGGTTCGGCGGTGAACCAGGACGGGGCGTCCAACGGGTTGACCGCGCCCAACGGCCCTTCGCAGGAACGCGTCATCCGCCAGGCGTTGGCGAATGCCGGGTTGGAGCCGTCCGAGGTGGACGCGGTGGAGGCGCACGGTACGGGGACGACGCTCGGTGACCCTATTGAGGCGCAGGCGTTGTTGGCGACGTATGGCCGGGACCGGGTGGAGCCGTTGTGGCTGGGGTCGGTGAAGTCGAACATCGGGCACACGCAGGCGGCGGCGGGTGTTGCTGGTGTGATCAAGATGGTGATGGCGATGCGGCACGGTGAGCTGCCGCCGACGCTGCATGTCGACGCGCCGACCTCGCACGTCGACTGGGACTCCGGAAACATCCGGCTGCTCACCGAGGCCCGGCCCTGGCCCGACAACGGCCACCTGCGTCGCGCGGGCATCTCGGCGTTCGGCATCAGCGGTACGAACGCGCACGTGATCCTGGAGGCACCGGCCGAGTCCCCGGCCGCTCCCGCTCCCGAGTCCCCTGCCGTCGTGCCGGTGCCGTGGCTGCTGTCGGCGAAGTCGGACGCGGCCCTGCGCGACCAGGCCCGCAGGCTGCGCGGGTTCCTCGCCGAGCACCCCGAGGTCACACCGGCCGAGGTGGCCGCCGACCTGGCCGCGCGGGCTCGGTTTCCGCACCGTGCCGTGCTGACGGACCCGGCCGGCCTGGACGCGCTGATCGACGGAAGACCCGGAATCGTCACGGGCACCGCCTCCCCGGGCAAGTCGGCGTTTGTGTTCTCTGGCCAGGGTGGTCAGTGGGTGGGGATGGGCCGGGGTTTGTACCGGGTGTTCCCGGTGTTCGCCCGGGCGCTGGACGAGGTGTGCGGGTTGTTGGGGTTGTCGGTGGGGGTGTTGTTCGAGGACGGGGAGGGGGTGTTGGGGGAGACGTTGTTCACGCAGGCCGGGGTGTTCGCGGTGCAGGTGGCGTTGTTCCGGTTGGTGGAGTGGCTGGGTGTGCGGCCTGATTTTGTGGTGGGGCATTCGGTGGGTGAGGTGGCGGCGGCTCATGTGGCGGGGGTGTTGGGGCTGGAGGATGCGTGTGTGCTGGTGGGGGCGCGGGGCCGGTTGATGCAGGGGCTGGCCGGTGGTGGGGCGATGGTGTCGGTGCAGGCGTCGGCGGAGGAGGTGGCGGGGTCGCTGGTGCCGGGTGCTGAGCTGGCGGCGGTCAACGGCGCGGACGCGGTGGTGGTGTCGGGGGACGAGGCCGCGGTGGCCGCGGTGGGTGAGGTGTGGCGGGGTCGTGGGCGTCGGGTGCGGCGGCTGGCGGTCAGTCACGCGTTCCACTCGGCGCGGATGGATCCGGTGCTGGAGGAGCTGGGCCGGGTGGCGGCGGGTTTGTCGTTCGGTGAGCCGGTGATCCCGGTGGTGTCCACGGTGGCCGGACATCCGGTGGATATGGGGGAGCCGGGGTATTGGGCGCGGCAGGTGCGGGAGCCGGTCCGGTTCGCCGATGCCATGGAGTGGCTGGCGGGCCAGGGGGTTACGGGGTTCGTGGAAGTGGGCCCGCATCCGCTGCTCGTGAGCAACGGGCTGATGCGCCGTGGTGCGGATTCTCCGGAGCAGGTGCTGGCGGGGCTGGGCCGGTTGTGGGCGGACGGCGCCGCCCACTGGATGCCACCCGCGACGACGGAGACCAGGGCGGACGCGCGCGTGCCCTCGTATCCCTTCCAGCACCAGCACTACTGGCTCCAGCCCACCACCCCGGCACCGGCCGGTGACGGCCGGATCGACCACCCGCTGCTGCGGGACGCCATGGAACTCCCCGACGACAACGGTGTGGTGCTGACGGGACAACTCGCCACCGCCGCGCAGCCGTGGCTCACCGAACACGTCATCTCGGGCTCGCCCCTGCTGCCCGCCGCGGCGTTCGTGGACCTGGCGCTCCGGGCCGGCGAACACGTCGGGTGCCCGGCGGTCGAGGACCTGACGCTGGAGACACCGCTGGTGGTCGCGGACGGCGTGCAGGTGTCCGTGACCGTCGGCCCCGACCGCGCGGGCCGGCACAGCGTCTCGATCCACTCGCGGACAGACGGCGAGTGGGTACGGCACGCCACCGGCACCCTGGGCGCCGTACCCGTCGCACCACGGGAGTCCTGGGCACGGCAGTGGCCGCCGCACGCCGAAGCCGTCGGCCTCGACGCCTTCTACGACGACCTGGCCGACGCCGGATTCGCCTACGGCACCGCCTTCCAAGGTCTGCGCGCGGCCTGGCGCGACGGCGACACCCTCTACGCGGAGGTGGCCGTGCCCTCCGGCGACACCCGGTTCGCCCTGCACCCCGCCCTGCTCGACGCCGCGATCCAGACCGTGACCGTCGCCGACGACCGGGCGAAGATGCCGTTCTCCTTCGCCGGGATCTCCTGGTGGCGCGGCGCCGAGCACGCCAGGGTCCGGCTGACCGTGACCGGCCAGGACACCTGCGCGATCGGCCTCGCCGACCAGTCGGGCGCGCCGGTCGCCGAGATCGCCTCGCTGACCCTGCGCCCGCCGGCCGGGGCCACCACGCAGGACGTGTCGTACCAGGTGGTGTGGCCGGTCCTCGAAGCGGCGACCACCGAACCGGACATCCCCGTCCACCACGCCACCTCGCCCGTCGAGACCCTGCGGGTGATCCAGGACTTCCTCACCACGGACACCCCGCGCATGGTGGTCACCACGCGCAACGCCGTGCCGGTCAGGCCGGGCGAGGACGTCGACCCGCAGGCCGCCGCCGTCTGGGGCCTGGTCCGGTCGGCCGCCACCGAGCACCCCGGCCGGTTCGTGCTGGTCGACGGCGACGACGGCGGCGAGGTCCGGCTGGCCGGTGACGAACCCCAGCTCGCGCTCCGCGCCGGCACCGTGCACGTCCCCCGCCTCGAACGGGCGCGGACCGCACCGCAGCCCTCGCCGCTCGGCCCCGAGGGCACGGTGCTCGTCACCGGCGGCACCGGCACCCTGGGCGGCACGATCGCCCGCCACCTCGCCGTACGGCACGGCGTGCGGCACCTGCTGCTGGTCAGCCGGAGCGGCCCGGACGCCCCCGGCGCGGCCGCGCTGACCGCCGACCTGGCCGCGCTGGGCGCGACCGCCGCCATCGTGGCGTGCGACGTGTCCGACCGCGCGGCGGTGGCGCGGCTGCTCGCCGCACACCCGGTCACCTCGGTGATCCACGCCGCGGGCACGCTGGCCGACACCGTCGTGGAGTCCCTCACCCCGGAGCAGTTCGCGCGCGTGTGGGAGCCGAAGGCCCTCGCGGCGCGGCACCTGCACGAACTGACCTCGGACCTGGAGGCGTTCGTGCTGTTCTCGTCGGCGGCCGGTGTGCTGGGCGGCGCGGGCCAGGCGAACTACGCGGCGGCGAACGCCTACCTCGACGGCCTCGCCGCGCACCGGCACGCCCAGGGACAGCCGGCCGTGTCGCTCGCCTGGGGCTACTGGGCGGAGGCCAGCGGCATGACCGGAGGTCTGACCGCCACCGACCGGCACCGCCTGGCCAGGGCCGGCGTACGGCCGCTGCCGACGACGGACGCGCTGGCCCTGTTCGACGCCGCGCTGACCGCGGGCACCCCCGCCCTCGCCCCCGTCAGGTTCGACCTGCCGGCGCTGCGCCGCGCCGGCGACCCGCCCGCCCTGCTGCGGGAGCTGGTACGGCCCCGGCGCAGGCAGGCCGCCGACCGCGGGTGGACGCAGGCCGACGTGCTGCAACTCGTCCTGGGCCAGGTCGCCCTGGTCCTGGGGCACGCGTCGCCGGAGGCGGTCGACCCCGACCAGGCGTTCACCGACATCGGGTTCGACTCGCTCACCGCCGTGGAACTGCGCAACCAGCTCGACGCGGACACCGGCCTGCGCCTGCCCGCCACGCTCGTCTTCGACCACCCGACACCGGCCCGCCTCGCCGCCTTCGTGCACACACGGCTGCACGGCACCGCCCCCGACCCCCTGCTCGCCGAACTCGACCAGCTCAAGTCCACCCTGGACGCGGCGGCCGCCGACGCCGACTACGAGACCGTCGCGGCCCGCCTCGAAGCGCTTCTCGCGGCCTGGACCGCCAAACGCACCGGCTCCGCGGCCGGTGTCGACGAGGCCAGCGACGACGAACTGTTCAGCCTGCTGGACGATGCGCACCGCAGGACCCAGGTCATCCGCTCGGGCGAGTCCCGCAACGCTGAGGAGTAGCCATGTCCGACGAAGAGAAGCTCCGCACTTACCTCAAGCGCGCCACGGCCGACCTGGGAGTGCTCAGCAAGCGCCTCGCCGACATGGAGGAGGCCGCGCGCGAGCCGATCGCGATCATCGGCATGGGCTGCCGCTACCCGGGCGGCGTGGAGTCCCCTGACGGCCTGTGGCGACTCGTCTCGGACGGTGCCGACGCGATCACCGAATTCCCGCCGGACCGTGGCTGGGACGTCGTCTACGACCCCGACCCGGACCGGCCGGGCACGACCTACAGCCGGTCGGGCGGCTTCCTCGCCGACGGCGCCGGCTTCGACGCCGGGTTCTTCGGGATCTCGCCGCGCGAGGCACTGGCGATGGACCCGCAGCAGCGGGTGCTGCTGGAGACCGCCTGGGAGACCTTCGAGAACGCCGGCATCGACCCGACCACGCTCGGCGGCAGCCGCACAGCCGTGTTCACCGGCCTGTGGTCCTCCGGCTACGGCAACCAGCCGCCGCCGGACCTCGAAGGATTCCTCGCCACCGGAACAGCCACCAGCGCCACGTCCGGGCGGGTGTCGTATCTGCTGGGGCTGGAGGGTGCGGCGGTGTCGGTGGACACGGCGTGCTCGTCGTCGCTGGTGGCGATCCACCTGGCGGCGCAGGCGCTGCGGGCCGGGGAGTGCTCGCTGGCCCTGGCGGGCGGTGTGACGGTGATGGCGACACCGGCGGGGTTCGTCGAGTTCTCGCGGCAGCGGGGGCTTGCGGCCGACGGTCGTATCAAGGCGTTCGCTGAAGCGGCTGACGGTACGGCCTGGGGTGAGGGCGCCGGCTTGCTGCTGCTGGAACGCCTGTCCGACGCCCGCCGCAACGGCCACCGGGTGCTGGCGGTGGTGCGGGGCTCGGCGGTGAACCAGGACGGCGCGTCGAACGGGCTCGCGGCGCCGAACGGTCCGTCCCAGGAACGCGTCGTACGACAGGCGCTGGCGAACGCCGGACTGTCGACGGCGGACGTGGACGCGGTGGAGGCCCACGGCACCGGCACCACGCTCGGCGACCCCATCGAGGCCCAGGCACTCCTGGCGACCTACGGTCAGGGGCGGGACGAGCCGTTGTGGCTGGGGTCGGTGAAGTCGAACATCGGGCACACTCAGGCGGCGGCCGGTGTGGCGGGTGTGATCAAGATGGTCATGGCGATGCGGCACGGGCAACTGCCGCGCACCCTCCATGTGGACGCGCCGACCTCCCATGTCGACTGGTCGGCGGGCCGTGTCTCACTGCTCACCGAGGCCCGGCCGTGGCCGGAGACGGGGCGTCCCCGCCGTGCCGCCGTGTCGGCGTTCGGCATCAGCGGCACCAACGCGCATGTGGTGATCGAGGCGGCCGCCGGAGAGCCGGTCCGGGTTTCCCCGGGGTCCGCGGGCGGGGTGGTGCCGTGGGTGTTGTCGGGGAAGTCGGATGCGGCGTTGCGGGAGCAGGCGCGCCGGCTGGGGGCGTTCCTGGCCGGGCATCCGGAAGCCGGCGCGGTCGCGGTGGGCCGGGCGTTGGCGGGGCGGTCGCGTTTCGAGCACCGCGCGGTGCTGAGCGGTGCCGAGGCGCTGGAGGCACTCGCGGAGGGCCGGTCGGCGCCGGGCCTGGTCACCGGGACCGTCCGCCCGCTGGGCCGGTCGGTGTTCGTGTTTCCGGGGCAGGGTGCGCAGTGGGTGGGCATGGGTGGGGAGTTGTACGGCTCGGAGCCGGTGTTCCGGGAGGCGATCGACGCGTGTGACGCGGCGTTGGCGCCGTACACCGACTGGTCGTTGGTGGAGGCGCTGACCGGCGGTGCCCCGCTGGAGCGCGCGGATGTGGTGCAGCCGGCCCTGTTCGCGGTGATGGTGGCGCTTGCCGAACTATGGCGTGCGCATGGTGTGGAACCTGACGCCGTCGTCGGGCATTCGCAGGGCGAGATCGCGGCTGCTTGTGTGACGGGGGCGTTGTCGTTGGAGGACGCCTCCAAGGTGGTGGCGTTGCGGAGCAGGGCGCTGGCGGTGCTGGCCGGCCAGGGCGGGATGGTGTCGGTCGGTCTCGGGCATGAGCAGGCCGCCGAGTTCGTGGCCCCCTGGGCCGGCCGGCTGACCGTGGCGGTGGTCAACTCGGCGGACAGCGTGGTGATTTCCGGTGATCTGGACGCGCTGGACGAACTGCTGGCGGCCTGCGAGGCCGACGGCATCCGCACCCGCCGCCTGCCGGTGAACTACGCCGCCCACTCCGCCCAAGTGGAAGCCATCCGCGAACAGTTGCTCACCGACCTCGCCGGCATCACACCGCGCCCGGCGGCGATCCCGTTCTACTCCACGGTCACCGGCGAGGAGATCGACACCTCTGCCCTCGACGCCGATTACTGGTACCGCAACCTCCGCGAACCCGTGCTGTTCGACCAGACCACCCGGCTGCTGCTCGACCACGGCCACACCGTCTTCGTCGAGGTCAGTCCGCACCCGGTCCTGGTCTCCGCCGTCGAGGAGACCGGTCACCACCACGGCTCCGACCTCCTCGTCACCGGCACGCTCCGGCGCGACCAGGACGACTTCCTCGCCTCGCTCGGCCGTCTGCACGTCCACGGTGTCCCGGTCGACTGGCGGTTCCCGGACGGCACCGAGCCCGTCAGCCTGCCGACGTACGCCTTCCAGCGCCGGCCGTACTGGCTGCGGCCCGTCCCGGCGGCGTCGGGCGACCACCCCCTGCTCGGCACGTTCGTGGAACTGCCCGACGGCGCGGTGCTCAGCGGACGGATCTCGCTCGCCACCCACCCGTGGCTGGCCGACCACGCCGTGCGGGGCTCCGTCCTCCTGCCCGGCACCGCGTTCACGGAAATGGCGGCCTACGCCGCCGGCCGGCTCGGCCACGCGGTCGAGGAACTGGTGCTCGAAACGCCGCTCGTCCTCGACGACACCCCGGTGCACCTCCAGGTCGTCGTCGGCCCCGAGGACGACGGCCGCCGTCCGCTCACGGTGTACTCGCGTGACGGCGACGAGTGGGTGCGGCACGCCACCGGGACCCTGGGCGAGGAGCCGGTGCTGAGCGCCTGGGACTGGCCGCCGGCCGGTGAGGCCCTCGACGTCGACGGGCTCTACGACTCGCTGTCCGTGCTCGGCTACGCGTACGGGCCGGCGTTCCAGGGCGTCACGACGGCCCGGCGGGTCGGCGACACCGTCTACGCCGAGGTGGAGCTTCCCGCCGAGGAACCGTTCGCCCTGCACCCCGCGCTGCTCGACGCCGCACTGCACCCCATGGCGTTTCTCACCGACCGCACCGGCCTGCCGTTCGCGTTCACCGGAGTGGCGATACGGCCCACGGGCCACCGGACGCTGCGCGTACGCCTGGCCGCCACCGGGCCGGACACGTACACCGTGGCCGTGGCCGATCCGGACGGCACCCCGGTCGCGGTCATCACCTCGCTGACCGTCCGGGACGCCACCGCCGTCCCGGACAGCCTGTACGCACTCGACTGGGTCCCCCTCGCATCGGCGGCAACCACGGGCGGCGACCCCGCGGACCTGGTCGTCTACGAGGTGCCCGGACCGGAGCCCGAGGCGGACACCGTCGAGGCGGCGTACGCGAGCGCGCGGAGCGTACTCGCCGTGATCCGGGACCATTTGGCGGGCGAGCGGACCCGGCTGGCGGTCGTCACCCGCAACGCCGTCGCCGCCGCACCCGGCGACGTGGTCGGCCTCCACCACTCGATGGTCTGGGGCCTGGTCCGCGGCGCGCGGGCCGAGCACCCCGACCGGTTCGTCCTGGTCGACGCCGACCCGACCTGGGACCCCGCGCTGATCGCCGGCACGGACGAGCCCGAACTGGCCGTACGTCAAGGGACGCTGCGCGTCCCCCGCCTGGTCCGCGTCGGCGCGAGCCTCACCCCGCCGGACGGGACCTGGCGGCTGGAGGACACGGGCACCGGCAGCATCGACGACCTGGCACTGGTGCCCCGCCCGGAACTCATGGAGCCGCTGGGGCCCGGCCAGGTCCGGATCGCCATGCGGGCGGCCGGACTCAACTTCCGGGACGTGCTGATCGCCCTCGGCGTCTACCCCGGCGAGGCCCTGATGGGCGGCGAAGGCGCGGGCGTCGTCCTCGAAACCGGCCCCGACACCCGGTTCCGGCCCGGCGACCGCGTCATGGGCCTGGTCCCCGGCGCCTTCGGCCCGGTCACCGTCGCCGACCAGCGGCTGCTGGTCCGGATGCCCGACGACTGGTCGTTCGCCAGGGCCGCGTCCGTGCCCGTGGTGTTCCTGACCGCCTGGTACGGCCTGCGCGACCTGGGCGGGCTGACGGCCGGTGACCGGGTCCTGATCCACGCCGGCACCGGCGGCGTCGGCATGGCGGCGATCCAACTGGCCCGGCGGCTCGGGGCGGAGGTGTTCGCCACCGCCGGCCCGGCCAAGTGGCACACCCTGCGCGCCCTGGGACTGGACGAGGACCACATCGCCTCGTCGCGCACCCTGGACTTCGAGCAGAAGTTCCCGTCCATGGACGTGGTCCTGGACTCGCTGTCCGGCGAGTTCGTCGACGCCTCCCTGCGGCTGCTCCGGCCCGGCGGCCGGTTCGTGGAGATGGGCAAGACCGACATCCGCGACGCCGCCGACCATCCCGGCATCGTCTACCGGGCGTTCGACATCGCCGACGCGGGGCCGGAACGGCTCGGCGAGATCCTGGACGCCGTCGTACGGGCCTTCACCGACGGAGAGTTCGCACCGCTGCCGATCGACGTACGCCAGGTCCGGGACGCGGTCGACGTGTTCCGGTTCATGAGCCGGGCCGCCCACATCGGGAAGATCGTCCTCACTGTTCCTGCGGATCTCGACGCGGTCGGTACGGTGCTGATCACCGGTGGTACGGGGGTGCTGGGTGGCCAGGTGGCCCGGCATCTGGTGGCCGAGCGGGGTGTGCGGCATCTGGTGCTGGTCAGCCGCAGTGGTGGCGGGGCCGCGCTGCGCGAGGAGCTGGCCGGGCTGGGCGCTGAGGTGACCGTGGCCGCCTGCGATGTCGCGGACCGGGACGCGCTGGCGGCCGTACTGGACGCGATCCCGGCCGCGCACCCGCTGACCGCGGTCGTCCACGCGGCCGGTGTGCTCGACGACGGCCTGGTCGAGTCCCTGACCCCCGAACGCCTCGCCGCGGTCTGGGAGCCCAAGGCACGGGCGGCCTGGAACCTGCACGAACTCACCCGGGGACGGGACCTGACGGCGTTCGTCCTCTTCTCCTCGGCGGCCGGGACGCTCGGCAGCCCCGGACAGGCCAACTACGCCGCGGCCAACACCTTCCTCGACGCCCTCGCCGTGCACCGGCGTGCCCTGGGACTGCCGGCGACCTCGCTGGCCTGGGGCTACTGGGCCGAGCCGAGCGGCATGACCGGGCACCTCACCGGTGCCGACCAGGACCGGCTGACGCGAGCCGGGGTCGTACCGCTGGCCACCGACCACGCCCTGGCGCTGTTCGACGCGGCCCTGGCCACGGACCGGGCCGCACTGGCGCCGGTACGCCTCGACCTGTCCGTGCTTGCGGGCGCCCCGGCGGTCCCGGCGGCCCTCAAGGGCCTCGTCTCCCGCACGGCGGCCCGGCGCCCGGCGCGCCACGGCGCGATCGCCGACCGCCTGCGGTCCCTGCCCGAGGCCGAACGGCTGCGAGCCGCACTCGACCTGGTCACCGCCGCCACCGCCGCCGTGCTCGGGCACCGCGAACCGGGGGCCGTACAGGACCGGCAGCCGTTCAAGGACCTCGGCTTCGATTCCCTGACCTCCGTCGAACTGCGCAACCGGCTCAACACCGCCACCGGCCTGCGCCTGCCCGCCACCGTCACCTTCGACCACCCCACCCCGCGGCAACTCGCCGAACACCTGCTGAGCGAGATCCTCGGCGGGGCTGTGGCGCCGGTGGTGTCGTCGGTGCCGGTGGCCGGCGGGGCTGATCCGGTGGTGATCGTGGGTATGGGGTGCCGGTTGCCGGGTGGGGTGGGGTCGCCGGAGGCGCTGTGGAGTCTGGTGTCGGGCGGGGTGGATGCGATCGGGGAGTTTCCGTCTGATCGTGGGTGGGATGTCGAGGGGTTGTTCCATCCGGATGCGGATCATCCGGGGACGTCGTATACGCGGTCGGGTGGGTTTCTGGCGGATGCGGCGGGGTTCGATGCGGATTTCTTCGGGATTTCGCCGCGTGAGGCGTTGGCGATGGATCCGCAGCAGCGGGTCCTGTTGGAGACGGCGTGGGAGACGCTGGAGGACGCCGGGATCGATCCGACGTCGTTGCGGGGCAGCCAGACGGGCGTCTTCACCGGCATCTGGTCCTCCGGCTACGGCGACCGCGCACCCGCCGGCGCCGAGGGCTATCTCGGTACGGGTGCCGCGACCAGCGTGACCTCCGGCCGGATCGCCTACCTGCTGGGGCTGGAGGGCGCGGCGGTCTCGCTGGACACCGCCTGCTCGTCCTCGCTGGTGGCGATCCACCTGGCCGCGCAGGCGCTCCGCTCGGGGGAGTGCTCGCTGGCCCTGGCCGGTGGGGTGACCGTGATGGCGACCCCGCTGGGCTTCACGGAGTTCTCGCGCCAGCGCGGCCTGGCCCCCGACGGCAGGGTGAAGGCGTTCGCCGAGGCGGCTGACGGTACGGCCTGGGCCGAGGGCGCGGGGCTGGTGCTGCTGGAGCGGCTGTCGGACGCCCGTCGCCACGGCCACCGGGTGCTGGCGGTCGTGCGGGGTACGGCGGTGAACCAGGACGGCACCTCCAACGGCCTCGGGGCACCGAACGGCCCGTCGCAGGAGCGGGTGATCCGTCAGGCGCTGGCGAATGCCGGACTGTCGACGGCGGACGTGGACGCGGTGGAAGCGCACGGTACGGGCACCACGCTCGGCGATCCCATCGAGGCGCAGGCGCTGTTGGCGACCTACGGCCGGGACCGGGACGAGCCGTTGTGGCTGGGGTCGGTGAAGTCGAACATCGGCCACACCCAGGCGGCGGCGGGTGTGGCCGGTGTGATCAAGATGGTGATGGCGATGCGGCACGGTGAGCTGCCGCCGACGCTGCATGTCGACGCGCCGACCTCGCACGTCGACTGGGACTCCGGAAACATCCGGCTGCTCACCGAGGCCCGGCCCTGGCCCGACAACGGCCACCTGCGTCGCGCGGGCATCTCGGCGTTCGGCATCAGCGGTACGAACGCGCATGTGGTGATCGAGGCGGCTGCCGAGGAGCCGGCCGGGGTTTCGGCCGGGCCCGCGGGCGGAGTGGTGCCGTGGGTGCTGTCGGCCAGGTCCGAGGCGGCGTTGCGGGAACAGGCGCGCCGGCTGGGCGCCTTCACCGCCCTACATCCCGAGGTGAGCCCGGCGGCGGTCGGCGGTGCCCTGGCCGCGCGCACCGTGTTCGAGCACCGAGCGGTGCTGAGCGGTGCAGAGGTGTTGGAGGCACTGGCCGAGGGCCGGTCGGTGCCGGGTCTGGTCACCGGGACCGCTCGTCCGCTGGGCCGGTCGGTGTTCGTCTTCCCGGGGCAGGGCGCGCAGTGGGCCGGTATGGGTGGGGAGTTGTACGGCTCGGAGCCGGTGTTCCGGGAGGCGATCGACGCGTGTGATGCGGCGCTGGCGCCGTATACCGACTGGTCGTTGGTGGAGGCGCTGACCGGCGGTGCCCCGCTGGAGCGCGTGGACGTGGTGCAGCCCGCCCTGTTCGCGGTGATGATCGCGCTGGCCGAACTGTGGCGTGCTCACGGTGTGGAACCTGATGCGGTAGTCGGGCATTCGCAGGGCGAGATCGCGGCGGCTTACGTGGCGGGCGCGTTGTCCCTGGAGGACGCCGCCAGGGTGGTCGCGCTGCGCAGCAAGGCCCTGGTTGCCCTGGCGGATCAGGGCGGGATGGTGTCGGTCGGTCTCGGGCCGGAGCAGGCCGCCGAGTTCGTGGCCCGCTGGGGCGGCCGGCTGACGGTGGCGGTGGTCAACGCCCCGGGTTCGGTCGTCGTGTCGGGCGACTTGGATGCGCTGGACGAGCTGCTGGCGGTCTGCGAGGCCGACGGCATCCGCGCCCGCCGTCTGCCGGTGAACTACGCCGCCCACTCCGCCCAAGTGGAGACCATCCGGGAGCAGTTGCTGACCGACCTGGCCGGCATCACACCGCGCCCGGCGACGGTCCCGTTCTACTCCACGGTGACCGGCGAGGAGATCGGCGCCTCTACCCTCGACGCCGCTTACTGGTACTGCAACCTCCGCGAACCCGTGCTGTTCGACCAAGCCACCCGTGCGCTGCTCGCCTCGGGCGGCGACCCCGCCTTCGTCGAGATCAGCCCGCACCCGGTGCTCACGCCCGCGCTGGAGGAGCACGAGGCGGGTGTGGTGACCGGGACACTGCGCCGCGACCACGGCACCCCGGCCGAGTTCCTGGCCGCCGCGGCGCGGCTGTTCGTCGCGGGTGTGCCGGTGCGGTGGCCGTTCCCTGAAGGGAAGCCGGTGGCGCTGCCCACCTACCCCTTCCAGCGGACGCGGTTCTGGCTCGCCGGAGGCACGGCAGACGTGTCCGCGGCCGGGCTCGACTCGGTGGACCACCCGCTGCTCGGCGCCGCTGTCGAGGTGGGCGAGCAGCGGGTCCTGACGGGCCGGCTCTCCCTGGCCACCCACCCCTGGCTCGCGGACCACTCCGTACGGGGGACGGTGCTGCTGCCCGCGACGGCGTTCGTGGAACTGGTGGTGCACGCGGCCGGGGCTGCGGTGGAGGAACTGGTCCTGGAGGCCCCGCTGGTGCTGCCCGCGGACGGTGCGGTGGACGTGCAGGTCGTCGTGGGCGAGCCGGACGAGACCGGCCGCCGCACGGTCGACGTCCGGTCCCGCACGGACGGCTGGGTCCGGCACGCCACCGGCACGGTGAGCGGGAGACCCGTGGCCGGGCAGGAGCTGACGCAATGGCCGCCGGCCGGCGCGGAACCGGTCACCGGGCTCTACGACACGCTCGCCGCGGCGGGCTACGAGTACGGGCCGGCCTTCCAGGCCGTGCAGGCGGTGTGGCGCCGCGGCGACGAGGTGTTCGCCGAGGTCACCGTGGCGGACGCGGCCCGGTTCTCCGTTCATCCGGCCCTGCTGGACGCCGCCCTGCAACCGCTGGCGCTGCTGGCCGGCACGGAAGGCGAGGTACGGCTGCCGTTCTCGCTGGGCGGGATCGCGGTCCACCGCACCGGTGTGACCTCCGCGCGCGTGCGGCTGACGGCGGTGCGCCCCGGCACGTACGCCGTCCACCTGGCGGACCGGTCCGGCGAACCCGTGGCGATGATCGAGGCGCTGACCACCCGTCCGATGGCGGAACGCGGCCCGCTGTACGCCCTCGACTGGATTCCGCTGACCCCCGGCGAAGGCACGCTCGGCGACGCCGTCGTCTCGCCCGGCTCGGTCGCCGAGGCGCTGACGGCCGTCCAGGACTTCCTGGCCGGGCCCGGCGAACGGCTCGTCGTGCGCACACGGGGCGCGGTCGCCGTCGTTCCCGGTGACGCGGTGAGCGACCCGGAAGCCTCGGCCGTATGGGGCCTGGTCCGGTCCGCGCAGTCCGAGCACCCCGGCCGGTTCCTGCTCGTGGACGCCGACGAGCTGCCCGACGGCCTGTCGGTCGGCGACGAGGACCAGGTGGCGGTGCGCCGGGGGGCTGTCTACGTGCCCCGGCTCGTGCGCTGCGCACCGGAGGCGTTCGACGGACGGCTGACGCAGGCGGGCACGGGCAGCCTGGACGACCTCGCCTTCCTGCCGTACGAGCAGGCCCCGCTCGGGCCCCGGGAGGTGCGCGTCGCCGTGCGGGCGGCCGGGCTGAACTTCCGCGACGTGCTGATCGCCCTCGGCGTCTACCCGGACCCGGCGCTGCTCGGCAGCGAGGGCGCGGGCGTCGTCACCGAGGCCGGCGCCGAGGTCACCGGGCTGCGGCCGGGTGACCGGGTCGCCGGGCTGCTGCCCGGCGCGTTCGGCCGGACGGCCGTCGCCGACCACAGGGTGCTGGTGCGCATCCCCGACGAGTGGACGTTCACCCAGGCCGCCACCGTGCCGATCGCGTTCATGACCGCGTGGTACGGCCTGCGCGACCTGGGCGGGCTGACGGCCGGTGACCGGGTGCTGATCCACGCCGGGGCCGGTGGTGTCGGCATGGCGGCGGTCCAGCTCGCGCGGCTCTGGGGCGCGGACGTCCACGCGACCGCCGGCCCGGGCAAGTGGGACGCGCTGCGCGCCCTGGGGCTGGACGAGGACCACATCGCCTCGTCCCGGACCCTGGAGTTCGCCGACCGGTTCGGACCCTTCGACGTGGTGCTGAACTCGCTGTCCGGCGAGTTCCTGGACGCCTCCCTGCGGCTGCTCGCGCCCGGCGGCCGGTTCGTGGAGATGGGCAAGGCCGACATCCGGCCCGGCGTGCTGGCCTTCGACCTGGCCGACGCGGGACCGGAACGGCTGGGGGAGATCCTGGCCGAGGCCGTCCGGCTGCTCGGCGCGGGCGAGCTGCGTCTGCCGCCGCTCACCACCTGGGACGTCCGCCGCGCGCGGGACGCCTTCCGGTACATGAGCCGGGCCGCCCACATCGGGAAGATCGTCCTCACTGTTCCTGCGGATCTCGACGCGGCCGGTACGGTGCTGATCACCGGCGGTACGGGGCTGCTGGGTGGCCAGGTGGCCCGGCATCTGGTGGCCGAGCGGGGTGTGCGGCATCTGGTGCTGGTCAGCCGCAGTGGTGGCGGGGCCGCGCTGCGGGAGGAGCTGGCCGGGCTGGGCGCGGAGGTGACCGTGGCCGCCTGCGATGTCGCGGACCGGGACGCGCTGGCGGCCGTACTGGACGCGATCCCGGCCGCGCACCCGCTGACCGCGGTCGTCCACGCGGCCGGTGTGCTCGACGACGGCCTGGTCGAGTCCCTGACCCCCGAACGCCTCGCCGCGGTCTGGGAGCCCAAGGCACGGGCGGCCTGGAACCTGCACGAACTCACCCGGGGACGGGACCTGACGGCGTTCGTCCTCTTCTCCTCGGCGGCCGGGACGCTCGGCAGCCCCGGACAGGCCAACTACGCCGCGGCGAACGCCTTCCTCGACGGCCTGGCCGCGTACCGGCGTGCCCAGGGCCTGCCCGGGGTGTCGCTGGCCTGGGGCCGGTGGGCCGAGACCGGCGGGCTGACCGGGCAGATGTCCGAGGCCGACGGTGAACGCCTCGCCCGCGCGGGCCTGCTGCCGATGACGACCGACCACGGACTCGGGCTGTTCGACGGGGGCCTGGACACCGCCGAACCGGCGGTGGTCGCGGCCGCACTCAAGGTGTCCGCACTGGGCGACCGGCCGATGCTGCGCGCGCTGGCCCGCGCCCGCAAACCGGTGCGGACCACCGGACTGGCGGGCGAGCTGGGATCGCTCCCCGAGGCCCGGCAGCGCGAGCTCCTGCTCGACCTGGTCGGCACCCACGCCGCCGCCGTGCTGGGCCGCAGCGACGAGATCGGCGGCGACCTGGCCTTCAAGGACCTGGGCTTCGACTCGCTGACCGGCGTGGAGCTGCGCAACCGGCTGTCCACGGCGGTCGGGACCCGGCTGCCGGCGACGATGGTCTTCGACCACCCGACCCCGGCCCGGCTGGCCGCATACCTGCGCGAGGTGGTCCTCGGCAAGGAGCGCCGGACGGTCGCGCCCGTGCCGGCTGCGGTTCCGGTGTCGGGTGATCCGGTGGTGGTGGTGGGGCTGGGAGCCCGGTATCCGGGTGGCGTGGGGTCGGCGCAGGAGCTGTGGAGCGTGGTGGCGGGCGGGGTCGATGCGGTGGGGGAGTTCCCGTCGGATCGTGGGTGGGATGTGGGCCGTCTCTACGACCCGGCCGGTGGTCCGGGGACGTCGTACACGCGGTCGGGTGGGTTTCTGGCGGACGCGGGTGGCTTCGATGCCGCGTTCTTCGGGATCTCGCCGCGTGAGGCGTTGGCGATGGATCCGCAGCAGCGGGTGCTGCTGGAGACGGTGTGGGAGACGCTTGAGGACGCCGGGATCGATCCGACGACGTTGCGGGGCAGCCAAACGGGCATCTTCACCGGCATCTGGGCATCCGGCTACGCGGGCGGAGTGGACCAGATCTCACGCGACGCGGACGGCTATGTGGCCACCGGCACGGCGACCAGTGTGACCTCCGGGCGGGTGTCGTATCTGCTGGGCCTGGAGGGCCCGGCGGTGTCGGTGGACACGGCCTGCTCGTCATCGCTGGTGGCGATACACCTGGCGGCGCAGGCGCTCCGCTCGGGGGAGTGCTCGCTGGCCCTGGCCGGTGGCGTGACGGTGATGGCGACACCCGCCGCCTTCATCGACTTCTCCCGCCAGCGGGGGCTGGCGGCCGATGGCCGGGTGAAGGCGTTCGCCGAGGCGGCTGACGGCACGGCCTGGGGCGAGGGCGCGGGTGTCGTGCTCTTGGAGCGGTTGTCGGACGCCCGTCGCAACGGCCACCGGGTGCTGGCGGTCGTCCGGGGCTCGGCGGTGAACCAGGACGGGGCGTCCAACGGGTTGACCGCGCCCAACGGCCCTTCGCAGGAACGCGTCATCCGCCAGGCGTTGGCGAATGCCGGGCTGGAGCCGTCCGAGGTGGACGCGGTGGAGGCGCACGGTACGGGGACGACGCTCGGCGATCCCATCGAGGCGCAGGCGCTGTTGGCGACGTATGGCCGGGACCGGGTGGAGCCGTTGTGGCTGGGGTCGGTGAAGTCGAACATCGGGCACACGCAGGCGGCGGCGGGTGTGGCCGGTGTGATCAAGATGGTGATGGCGATGCGGCACGGGCAGTTGCCGCCGACACTGCATGTCGACGCGCCGACCTCGCACGTCGACTGGTCGGCGGGCCAGGTCTCACTGCTCACCGAGACCCGGCCGTGGCCGGAGACGGGGCGTCCCCGCCGGGCCGGCATCTCGGCCTTCGGCATCAGCGGCACCAACGCGCACGTGATCCTGGAGGCACCGGCCGACGACACGTCACCCGAGTCCCCGGCCACTCCCACGCCCGCCCCTGCCGCCGCGGTGCCGGTGCCGTGGCTGCTGTCGGCCAAGTCCGAGCAGGCGCTCCTGGCCCAGGCCCGCAGGTTGCAGGTGTACGCGGCCACCGCCCCCGACGCGGACGGAATCGGCGCCGCGCTCGCCGCGCGGACCCGGTTCGCCCACCGGGCCATGGTGACCGGACCGGAGGCACTGGCGGCCCTGGTGCGCGGGGAGGCGCATCCCGGACTGGTGACCGGCGAGGCCCGCGACTCGGGTAAGTCGGCGTTTGTGTTCTCTGGTCAGGGTGGTCAGTGGGTGGGGATGGGCCGGGGTTTGTACCGGGTGTTCCCGGTGTTTGCCCGGGCGCTGGACGAGGTGTGCGGGTTGTTGGGGTTGTCGGTGGGGGTGTTGTTCGAGGACGGGGAGGGGGTGTTGGGGGAGACGTTGTTCACGCAGGCCGGGGTGTTCGCGGTGCAGGTGGCGTTGTTCCGGTTGGTGGAGTGGCTGGGTGTGCGGCCTGATTTCGTGGTGGGGCATTCGGTGGGTGAGGTGGCGGCGGCTCATGTGGCGGGGGTGTTGGGGCTGGAGGATGCGTGTGTGCTGGTGGGGGCGCGGGGCCGGTTGATGCAGGGGCTGGCCGGTGGTGGGGCGATGGTGTCGGTGCAGGCGTCGGTGGAGGAGGTGGCGGGGTCGCTGGTGGCGGGTGCTGAGCTGGCGGCGGTCAACGGGGTGGATGCGGTGGTGGTGTCGGGGGATGAGGCGGCGGTGGCTGCGGTGGGTGAGGTGTGGCGGGGTCGTGGGCGTCGGGTGCGGCGGCTGGCGGTCAGTCACGCGTTCCACTCGGCGCGGATGGATCCGGTGCTGGAGGAGCTGGGCCGGGTGGCGGCGGGTTTGTCGTTCGGTGAGCCGGTGATTCCGGTGGTGTCCACGGTGGCCGGACATCCGGTGGATATGGGGGAGCCTGGGTATTGGGTGCGGCAGGTGCGGGAGCCGGTCCGGTTCGCTGATGCCATGGAGTGGCTGGCGGGCCAGGGGGTTACGGGGTTCGTGGAAGTGGGCCCGCACCCGCTGCTCGTGAGCAACGGGTTGATGCGCCGTGGTGCGGATTCTCCGGAGCAGGTGCTGGCGGGGCTGGGCCGGTTGTGGGCGGACGGCGCCGCCCATTGGATGCCACCCACGGAGACCAGGGCGGACGCGCGGGTGCCTTCGTATCCGTTCCAGCATCAGCACTACTGGCTCCAGCCCACCACCCCGTCGGAGGGCCTCGACACGCCCGACCACCCGCTGCTGCGGTCCCTGGTGAGGCTCCCCGACGGGCAGGGCGTGGTGCTGACCGGGAAACTCTCCGCGTCCGTCCACCCGTGGCTGGCCGAGCACACCGTGCTCGGTTCGACGCTGCTGCCCGCGATGGCGTTCGTGGACATGGCCGTCCACGCCGGCGAGCACACGGCCAGCCCCGTCCTGTCCGAACTGGTCCTGGAGGCGCCGCTCGTGCTGTCCGAGCCCGACGGGGTGCATGTGCAGGTCACCGTCGGCGCGCCCGACGACACCGGACGCCGGCCCGTCACCGTCCACTCCCGCACCTCGGCCGAACCCGACGAGTGGACCCGCCACGCGACCGGCGTGCTCGGTCCGCCGACGGACCGGGCGACACCGGCCGACCGGACGGCCGTAGCCGGGGCGGACGACAGCGAGGCCGCGCCGGTCGACATCGGCTCGTTCTACGACCGGCTCGCCGAAGCCGGCTACGACTACGGGCCGACCTTCCAGGGGCTCACCGGCATCCGGCGGCACGGCGAGGACCTGCACGCCGAGGTGAGCTTCCCGGCGGACCCCGCACAGCTCACCGGCTACCGCGTCCACCCCGCGCTCCTGGACGCCGCCATACAGCCGCTGACCCTGCTCGCCGGCCTCGCGGCCGAGGACGACGGCGCCGGCGGCAGCCCGGCGCGGCTGCCCTTCTCGTTCTCCGGTGTGTCCGTCACCGGGTCGGCCGCGACGGCCCGCGTGGTGCTGCACCCGACCGGGCCGGACACCTGCGCGGTGCGGATCACCGACACCGCCGGGACACCGGTCGTGAGCATCGACGAGATCGTCCTGCGGCCCGTCGAAGCGGCGGGTCCCGGGGCCGGGCGCCGGCCGAACACCCTGTTCGCCGTCGACTGGACCCCGATGGCGGCACCGGACGGCCCGGACACCGAGACGGTCCTCCACGAGGTCGCCGGCGCGGGCGAACCGGTCGCGGCCGTCCACGCGGTGACCCGGGAACTGCTCGGCAGGGTACGGGAGTTCCTGGCCACCGACACGCCGGCCCGGCTCGTGGTCCTCACCGGCGACGACCTGGCCTCGGCCGCCGCCCGCGGCTTCCTGCGCAGCGCGCACAGCGAGAACCCCGGGCGGATCCTGACCGTACGGCACGACGGCACGGCCGCCTCACGACGGGCGGCCCCCGCCGCGGTGCGCGCCGCCGTGCGCGACGGCGAGCCCGAGGTCCGGCTGCGCGACGGAACCGCCCTCGTGCCGAGGCTGGTGAGGGCCGCCCCGGCCGCCCCGGCCGGGCCGCTGGACGGCGCGCCCCTGGACGGCACCGTGCTGATCATCGGCGGCACCGGCACCCTCGGCGTGCTGGTCGCCAGGCACCTGGTCGCGCGGCACGGCGCCCGGCACGTGGTGCTCGCCGGCCGCCGCGGTGTCGAGCCGCCCGGGCTCCGGCAGGAGCTGGGCGCCGCCCTCACCGTGGTCGCCTGCGACGCCGGTGACCGCGGGGCACTGAGGGACCTCGTCGCCTCGATCCCCGACCTGCGGGTCGTCGTGCACGCCGCCGGGGTCGTGGACGACGCCGTGGTCGGATCGATGACACCGGAGCAGATCGGCACGGTGCTGCGCTCGAAGGCCGACGCCGCGTGGCACCTGCACGAGGCCACCGAGCATCTGGACCTGCGGGCGTTCGTGCTGTTCTCCTCGGCGTCCGGGGTGTTCGGCGCCCCCGGGCAGGCCAACTACGCCGCCGCGAACGCGTTCCTCGACGCGCTCGCCGAGCACCGGCACGCGCACGGTCTGCCGGCCACCTCCCTGGCCTGGGGCCAGTGGGCCGAGTCCAGCGGCATCACCGGGAACCTGACCGAGGCCGACCACCGCCGGCTGGCGAGGACCGGGATGCTGCCGCTGGCCACCGCGCAGGCCCTCGACCTGTTCGATACCGCCCTGGCCGGCGAACGCCCGGCGCTGGTGCCGGTCCGCCTCGACCTCGCGGCGATCGACACCCCGCCCGCGCTGCTGCGCGGACTCGCCCGGCCGCGGCGCACACCGGCCCCGGCGGCCGGCCCCGGCGACCTGCGGGCCAGGCTCGAAGCCCTGCCCGAGCCCGAGCAGCGCGCCCTGCTGCTCGACCTGGTCGTCACGCACAGCGCGAGCATCCTCGGGATGGCCCCCGGCGGGATCGACGACCCGCGTCGGCTGTTCCGCGACCACGGCGTCGACTCGCTGACCGCCATCGAGCTGCGCAACCGGCTCAACGCGGCCACCGGGCTCCAGCTCCCGGCGACCCTCGTCTTCGACTTCCCGACGCCCGAACAACTCGTCAACCACCTCTACGGGCAGCTGTGCTCGCCGGAGAACCGGGTCGCCGGGCCGATGGAGCGCCTGCTGCGCAAAGCCGTGGACGTCGGCCGCGCGCAGGACGGCCTCGACCTGCTGGCCACGGCGTCCCGGCTGAGCCCGGCCACCGACGCGCCCAAGGCCGAGGCGGTCGCCCTCGCGGCCGGCTTCCTCCAGCCGTCGCTGGTCTGCCTGCCGTCCGCGCTGGCGTCCGGGGGCATCGAGGAGTACGGGCGGTTCGCCGCGGCGCTGGAGGCCGCCCGCGACGTCACGGCGCTCAACCTGCCCGGCTTCGCCGGCGACCCGCTGCCCGCGGACGCCGACGTCCTGGTCCAGGCACTCGCCGAGGCCGCGTCGGCCGTCGCCGCGCCGGTGCTGGTCGGCCGTTCGGTGGGCGCGTGGCTGGCGCTGGCGACCGCCCGGGAACTGGAACGGCGGGGGGCCCGGCCCAGCGCCGTGGTGCTGATCGACGGCTACCCCGACGACCTGCCGGGTGTGCTCACCGGCATGCTCGACGCCGGCCACCAGGTCCAGCCGGTCGACGACGACCGGCTGGTGGCCATGGGCCGCTACCTCGATCTGGCCGGCGCCCCGGAGCCCGTCACCGCGCCGGTGCTGCTGGTGCAGACCGGGAAGCGCTCGTGGCCCCGGCTGTCCACCACCGCCCAGGAGGTGCTCACGGTCCCGGGCGACCACTTCACCGTACTGGAGGAGCACTCCGCGGCCACGGCGCTGGCCATCAGCACGTGGCTCCTCGACTTCAGCGGATACGGGGCCGGGCTGTCCGCACTCAGGGGAAAGGACGAAGCATGATCTGGGACAACGTCTACATCGGCGGAACGGGGCGGTATCTGCCGCCCCGCACGCCCGCGACGCAGGCCGTGCCGGACACCGAGACCATGCGGCGGCTGCTCGCGCTGTCGGACTTCGTGTCGTTCACCCGCTCCGACGACGTCACCGAGCACGCGATGGCCGTGCACGCGGCGATCGGGGCGCTGCGCGAGTCCGGCCTCAGCGGCGCCGACATCTCCATGGCCGCCTACGCCCAGATGGACCACCAGGACCACATGGCGTCCTCCTGCCACCTGCAGCGCGTCCTCGGCCTCGGCCACGCCCTCGTCTACGAGGTCGAGGCGACCAGCAACGGCGGCTCGGCCGCGCTGCAGTCCGCCGCCGCGCACCTGGTGGCCGACCCGGCCGCGACCGCAACCCTGGTCACGGCCACCGCCCGGTTCCTGCCGCCGCGGTGGGAACGCTGGCAGCCCACCGTCGGGATCTTCCTGGCCGACGGCGCGGTCGCGGCCGTGCTCAACCGCGAGGGCGGCCGGGCGCGGCTGGTCGCGACCGCCAACAGCTCCGCGACCCAGATGGAGGTCCTCGCCACCCCGACGATCCCGGACCCCGCGGGCCACCGCAACCGTACGCCGATCGAGGTCACCGGCCTGGCCCCGTATCTGACGCTGATGAGCGGGGCACTGGTCACCGCGGTCGAGCAGGCCGCCAAGGAGGCCGGCGTCAGCGTCGCCGACATCACCCGGTTCGTCGTCACCGGTCTGGGCCTGGCCCAACTGGAGGTCGTCGTGCTGGAGCCGCTCGGCATCGACCTGGGCCGCACCACCTGGCCGATGCTGCGCGAGCTCGGCCACGTCGGGCCGTGCGACCAACTGCTCGGCATGGACCACCTGCTGCACGACGAGACCCTCAAGCCCGGCGACACCATCATGTCGATCGGCCTCGGCATGGGCTCGCGGTTCACCGCGTCCCTGCTGGAGGTCACCGAGCCGCCCAAGCCCCGTACGGCCACCACCTTCACCGAGCCGGTGCGCGCGCAGGCGGCCCCGCCCGCCGAGGCGTACGTCATCGACCCCTCGGGCGGCGACATCTTCGGCGAGGCCGCCGCCCTGCGCGAGCGCGGGCCGGCCACGCCCGTCGAACTGCCCGGCGGTGTGTCGGCCTGGGCCGTCACCGGGCACGACCTGGCGAAGAAACTGCTGCTCGACCCGAGGGTCTCCAAGGACGCGAACAAGCACTGGCCCATGTGGCGCGACGGCGACATCCCGCCGGACTGGCCGCTGATCATGTGGGTCGCGATGCAGAACATGTTCACCGCCTACGGCGCCGACCACACCAGGCTGCGCAGCCTGGTGGCCAAGGCGTTCACCCCGCGCCGTATCGAAGCGATGCGGCCGCGCGTCGAGGAGATCACGGCCGGCCTGATCGCCGACCTGGCCACGGTGCCGCCGGGGCAGGCGGTCGACCTGCGCGCACGGTTCGCGTTCCCGCTGCCGATCCAGGTCATCACCGGCTTGTTCGGGGTGACCGCGCAGACCGGCGCGGAGCTGCGGCGGCTGGTGGACGCGGTGTTCAGCCTCGACGCGGACCCGGCGGGCGTGCAGGCCGCCTCCGGCGAGCTGTACATGCTGCTCAAGGACCTCGCGGCCGCGAAACGGCGCGACCCCGGCGACGACATGACCAGCGACCTGATCGCCGCCCAGGAGGCGGACGGCACCCGGCTGTCCGAGCGGGAACTGCTGGACACCCTGCTGCTGACCATCTCCGCCGGCTTCGAGACGACCGTCAACCTGCTCCACCACGCCGTCCACGCGCTGGCCACGCACCCCTCCCAGCTCGCCCTGGTCCGGTCCGGGACCAGCACATGGGAGGACGTGGTGGACGAGACCCTGCGCTGGCAGGCGCCGGTGCCGAACCTGCCGCTGCGGTACGCCGTGGAGGACGTCTCCGTGGACGGCGTGCACATCCGCAAGGGCGAGGCGATCCTGCTGTCCTACGGCGCGGCCGGCCGCGACCCGGCGCAGCACGGGGCCGACGCGGAGGACTTCTCCGTCACCCGGCCGTCGCGGGCCGATCACCTCACCTTCGGGCACGGCGTGCACTACTGCCTCGGCAGCCCCCTGGCGAAGCTGGAGGCGACGACGGCGCTGTCCGCGCTGTTCTCCCGGTTCCCCCGGCTGCGGCCGGCCGTCCCGTCGTCCGAACTGGAGCCGCTGGGCTCCTTCTTCACCAACGGACACAAGACTCTGCCGGTCATCCTGGAGGAGGGCTGATGGCCCATTTCGCCTTCGTCAGCGCGCCCGCGTCCGGGCATGTGAACCCGACCCTGCCGCTGGTCGAAGAGCTGGTCCGGCGCGGTCACCGGGTCGGCTACGCCACCGGACCGGCCACCATGGACGGCCCCGTCGCCGCCGGGGCGACACCGGTGACCCTGCCCTCGCAACTGCCGCCCGACATGGCGGCGCGGGGCGAGTTCACGGCGGAACAGCTCGCCGTGACGATGGAGTACTACCTCGACGACGCGCGGGCCTCCTTCCCCGTCCTGGCCCGGCACTTCTCCGCCGACCCGCCGGACGCGGTGTGCTACGACTCGGTGACCTTCACCGGGAGGATGCTGGCGAACCTGCTCGGGGTGCGGGAGGTCTCCCTGGTGCCGACCTTCGCGGAGAACGAGTCCTTCTCGGCGGCGCAGGTGTACCTGCCGGCCGACTTCGACCACACCGACCCCCGGCTGGTGGCCGCGGTCCAGGACATGGGGAAGTTCGCGCAGGGCCACACCTTCCTCGACGACCCGAACCTGATGTTCGGCCATGTGGCCCCGACGAACCTGGTGTTCATCCCCCGCGAGTTCCAGTTGTCGGGGGAGACCTTCGACGAGCGCTTCCACTTCGTCGGGCCGTCGCTGAGCAGCCGGCAGACCGCCGAGAAGTGGAGCCCCCGGTCGCAGGCCCCGGTGCTGCTGATATCGCTGGGAACCGTCTTCAACGACCGGCCCGAGTTCTACCGGACCTGCGTCGAGGCGTTCGGGGACAGCGACTGGCAGGTCGTCATGGCGGTGGGCGGGCTGGACCGGGAGTCGCTGGGCCCGGTCCCGGCCAACGTCGAGGTGCACGCGCACGTGCCGCAGGTGGCGGTGCTGCGCCACACCGAGGTGTTCCTGAGCCACGCCGGGATGAACTCGGCGATGGAGTCCCTGTACCACGGGGTGCCCTTCGTGGCGGTGCCGCAGATCCCGGAACAGCGGGCGGTCGCCCGCCGGGCGGAGGAGCTGCGGGTCGGCAGGACGCTCGCCGAGCCGACCGTGCAGGGCCTGCGCGACGCCGTACGGGACGTCCGGTCCTGCCGCCCCCGGGCGGCGGCCCTGAGCCGGATCGTGCGCGGGGCGGGCGGCGCGTCCAAGGCGGCGGACGTCCTGGAGAAGCTGCTGACGCGGTAGCGGCCGGACTCCACCGGGCGGTCCGCACCCGCACCCCGCCCGGTGGAGCCCGTTCCCGGTGACCACCACGTCTTCCCCGGCGCGCAACCGGCAGCGCCACGTTCCCCAGACGGCCGACGCGGTCGCGTCCCTCTCGCCTCCGCCCGGCGTGTCCCGGGAACCCGCCGGCTCCGCTGGGGGAACGATGCGTGTTCCCGGACAGCGGGAGCCGGGCCGGAGCGGAGGGAACGCGTGGGACAGCGGGGTACGGCCGAGCGGAGCGGCGGGAGCGCGGAACGGGGCGCCGGCGGTGCTGCCGCGGCGGGCGAGGAGGCGGGCGCCGTACCGGACGTGCGGCGACGGATCCCACGCACCGACGCGCTGTTGCGTGAGCCCCGTCTGCGGGACGCGGCGGACCGGCTCGGGCCGGAGCGGGTCAAAGCGGCGGTCCGCCAGGCACAGCAACAGGCCAGGGAAGGCGTCCTGCGGCCGGAACAGGTGACGGACGCGGCGCTCACCCTCCTGCCGCGGACGGCGAGCGGCCTGCACCCGGTGATCAACGCCACCGGGGTGCTGCTCCACACCAATCTCGGCCGGGCGCCGCTGTCCGCCGCCGCCCGGCGGGCGGTACAGGAAGCCGCCGGTCCCACCGACGTCGAACTCGATCTGGAGACCGGGGCACGGGCCCGCCGTGGCCGTACCGCGCTGGCCGCGCTCCGCGCCCGGGTGCCGGCCGCCGCCGCGGTGCACGTCGTCAACAACGGTGCAGCCGCTCTGGTCCTCGCCGCCACCGCGCTGGCCGCGCGGAAGGAGATCCTGGTCAGCCGCGGCGAGCTGGTGGAGATCGGGGACGGCTTCCGGCTGCCGGACCTCCTGGTCTCCACCGGGGCGCGGCTGCGCGAGGTGGGCACGACCAACCGGACGACCGCGGAGGACTACGCCACGGCCATCGGCCCCGAGACGGCCCTCATCCTCAAGGTGCATCCCTCCAATTTCCGCGTCACCGGGTTCACCCGCGCCGCGGATGTCGCCGAACTGGCGCCGCTCGGTGTCCCGGTGGTCGCCGACATCGGATCGGGTCTGCCGGCCCCGCACCCCCGGCTGCCCGAGGAACCGGACGCGCGGACCGAGCTGGAGGCCGGCGCCGCGCTCGTCACCGCCAGCGGCGACAAGCTGCTGGGCGGACCCCAGTGCGGACTCGTCCTCGGCCGGGAGGACCTGGTCCGCACCCTGGCCCGGCATCCGCTCGCCCGTGCCCTCCGGGTCGACAAAATGACCTTGGCCGCGCTGGAGGCCACGCTGACGGGTCCGCCGACGCCGACCGAACGGGCGCTGGCCGCCGACCCCGGAGAACTGTCCGACCGCGCCGAACGGCTGGCCGGCGCGTTGCAGGCGGACGGCATCGACGCCCGGGCGGTCGGGAGCCGGGCCACCGTGGGCGGGGGCGGAGCGCCCGGTGTGACCCTGCCGAGCGCCGCCGTGTCCCTGCCGGAGCCGTACGGCGCCGCACTGCGCGGGGGGCGCGTTCCCGTGGTCGGACGGCTGGACGGGGGACGCTGCCTGCTGGACCTGGCGGCGGTGCCAGCCGGGGACGACCGGCGGCTGGCCGCGGCCGTGTGCTCCGTACGGCTCGGGGAGAGGTAGGGGCGGATGAGGGTGCTGGCCACCGCCGGGCACGTCGACCACGGCAAGTCCGCCCTGGTACGCGCGCTGACGGGCATGGAACCCGACCGCTACGAGGAGGAGCGGCGCCGCGGCCTGACGCTCGACCTCGGTTTCGTCTGGACCCGGCTGGAGCCGGACTCCCCGAGCGGCCTCGGCGACGGGCACCTCGCCTTCGTCGACGTGCCCGGCCACGAGCGGTTCGTCTCCACCATGCTGGCGGGCGTCGGCCCGGTGCCCGGCGTGCTCTTCGTGGTCGCCGCCGACCAGGGATGGCAGCGGCAGTCCCAGGAACACCTGGAGATCCTGGACGCGCTCGGGGTCCGGCACGCCGTGCTCGCCGTGACCCGCAGCGACCTGGCGGACCCCGGACCGGTCCGCGCGGACGCCGTCGAGCGGCTGGCCGCCACCTCCCTCGGCACCGTCCCGTCCGTCGCGGTGAGCGCGGTGACGGGCACGGGACTCGACGAGCTGCGCCGCGAACTGGCCCGGCTGAGCGCCGTGTTGCCCGACCCGCCGGCCGACGCCGACGTACGGCTGTGGCTGGACCGCGCCTTCACCGTGCGCGGCCACGGCACGGTCGTCACCGGCACCCTGGGGGCGGGCACCCTGCGCGTCGGCGACCGGCTCGAGACGGGCGACGGCACCGGTGCGCTGCGGGTACGCGGACTCCAGTGCCTGCACCAGGCACGGTCGTCGGTCAGCGGCGTGGCACGGGTGGCGGCCAACGTCCACGGCGACGGCGGCACCGCGCTCGGCCGGGGCGGGGTGCTGCTCACCCCCGGCCGCTGGCGGCCGGCCACCGTGACCGACGTCCGGGTGCACGGAACACCGGCGGCGGAGCTGCCGCGGACGGTCACCCTGCACATCGGGACCGCCGCGGTGCCGGTGACCGTCCGGCCGCTGGGCGAGGACACCGCGAGGCTGACCCTGACCCGTGGGCTGCCGCTGCGGGTCGGCGACCGGGCCGTCCTGCGCGAACCGGGCGGACGGCGCACGCCGTGCGGTCTGACCGTGCTGGACGTGGCACCGCCACGGCTGACGCGGCGCGGAGCGGCCCGCGCCAGGGCGGCCGAGCTGACGGCCATGACCGGCCGGCCGGACGGCGCCGCCGAACTGCGGCGACGCCGGCTCGTCCGCCGGCCGGACCTGGAAGCCATGGGGGTCGCCGCTCCCGGCCCGCCCGTCACCGGCGACTGGCTCGCCGACCCGGAGCACTGGGCCGTACTGCGCGAACGGCTGGCGGCCGAAGCGGCGCGGCACGCGGAGCGGCAGCCGCTGGACCCCGGCCTGCCCGCCGAAGCGGCCAGACACCTGCTCGGCCTGCCGGACCGGTCCCTCGTCCAGGCCCTCGCCGACACACCCGGCACGGCCGTACTGCACCACCGCCAAGGGCGCCTGTACGGCACCGGCGAGACGCGGCCGTCGCTGCCGCCGCCGGTCCGGCGGGCCGTCGACGCCCTGGCGGAGGAGCTGCGCCGGACGCCGTTCCGTGCGCCCGAGGCCGGCCGGCTGGCCGAACTCGGGCTCACCCGCAAGCCGTTGGCGGCCGCCGTCACGGCCGGCGCGCTGCTCCGGGTGGCCGAGGGCGTCGTGCTGCTGCCCGGCGCCGACGACCGCGCCGCCGCCGTACTGCGCTCCCTGCCCCAGCCGTTCACGCTGAGCGAGGCGCGTCGCGCCCTCGACACCACCCGCAGGGTGGCCGTGCCCCTGCTGGAACTGCTGGACCGGCGGGGACACACCGAGCGCGTGGACGACCGGCACCGGCGCTGCCGGGACACCGCGGGAAGCGGAGGCGGAGGCGGAGGCGGACGGGAAGCGAACCCGCCGGCCCGGGAACCCCGGTCGTGAGGACCGGGAGGGCCACCGGGCACCCGCACGCCTCCCTCGCCCGCCCGGGCCACCGGGGCGCCGGAGCCCGCCGACGACCGAACCGACCCCTCGGAAGGGCCAGGCATGACGACCATCCGCGAGACACCCGTACGGCTCACCCAGTTCGCGCACGGCGGAGGCTGCGCCTGCAAGATCCCGCCGGGTGAGCTGGAGGACGTGCTCGGCGGCCTCCTGCGGCCCCAGCCGGCCGCGGCCGGCACGACGCTCCTCGTCGGCCTGGACACCGGTGACGACGCCGCCGTCGTCACCCTGCCCGCCGCGGCCGGCGCCCCGGCCCAGGCCGTGGTGGCGACCGCCGACTTCTTCACCCCGGTCGTGGACGACCCCTACGACTGGGGCCGCATCGCCGCGGCCAACGCGCTGTCGGACGTGTACGCGATGGGCGGCCGGCCGATCGTCGCCGTCAACCTCCTGGCGTGGCCGCGCGAGGTGCTGCCGTGGGACCTAGCCCGCGAGGTGCTGCGCGGCGGGCTGGACATCGCCGCCGAGGCCGGCTGTCACGTGGGCGGCGGGCACAGCGTGGACGACCCCGAACCCAAGTACGGGATGGCCGTCACCGGGGTGGCCGACCCGGCTCGGCTGCTGCGCAACGACGCGGGCCGGCCGGGCCTGCCGCTGTCGCTCACCAAGCCGCTCGGTCTGGGCGTCCTCAACAACCGCCACAAGGTGACCGGCGAGCGGTTCGAGCAGGCGGTGGCCACGATGGCGGCACTCAACCGGGACGCGTCGGCGGCGGCTCTCGCGGCCGGCGCCGTCTGCGCCACCGACATCACCGGGTTCGGCCTGCTCGGCCATCTGTACAAGCTGGCGCGGGCCTCGCAGGTGACGGCCGTCATCGACACCGCCGCCGTGCCGTACCTCGACGGCGCGCGGGAGGCGGTACGGGACGGGTTCGTCAGCGGTGGCACCCGGCGCAACCTGGAGTGGGTGGCGCTGTTCACCGACTTCGGCGGCACCGACGCCGACACCCGGTTCCTGCTGGCGGACGCCCAGACCTCCGGCGGTCTGCTGGTGGCGGGAGAGGTGCCGGGCGCACCGGTGGTGGGGGAGCTGGTGGCCCGGGGCGAGCACTCTCTCGTCCTCAGGTGATCCCGCCCCCGCACGCTCAGGGTGCGGTGCCGGTGTCCTCGTCGATACCGGCCCGTGCCCGGTAGGCCCGCACGAGTTCCGTGGCGGCCGGTCCCCGGGGCCGGCGCCCGGGCCGGATGTCGACGGCGAACGCCTTGGTCTCCTGGATGTGCGTGTTGGGGTCCAGGGACATGTGCAGCAGTTCGTTGGCCGCGTCCCCCGTGCTGTAGCCGTTCGGGCCCCAGTGGTAGGGCATGCCCACCTGGTGCAGCCGGCGGCCCTGCACGGTGAGCGGGGTCATGCGGTCGGTGACCAGCACCCGGGCCTCCACCACGCCGCGGGCGGTGACGATCGTCGCCCAGCCGGTGTGCTCCAGCCCGCGCTCGGCGGCCAGCTCGGGGGAGACCTCGCAGAAGAACTCCGGCTGGAGCTCGGCGAGGTACGGCTGCCAGCGGGACATGCCGCCCGCGGTGTGGTGCTCGGTGAGCCGGTAGGTGGTGGCGACGTAGGGGAACACCTGCGAGCCGGGTTCCCGGCCGCTGGGCTGGTAGCGGTTGTCGGGGTGCGGGGTCAGCAACTGGCGTACGGGGTTGCGCTGCTGGGTGTGGAGCAGGTTCGGGAACGGCGAGTCCTGCGGCTCGTAGTGCGTGGGCAGGGGTCCGTCGGTGAGACCGGACGGGACGTACAGCCATGCCTTGCCGTCCGCCTGCATGATGAAGGCGTCCGTCCCGGTCAGCGCCTCGGGGCCGGTCGCGTCCGGCGGGGGTTCGTGATCGGGTGCCTTGTCCTTCTTGAAGTCCGGGATGTCGTGGCCGGTCCACACCCCCTCGTCCGCGTCCCACCACACCAACGACTTGCGTGCGCTCCAGGGCCGGCCTTCGGGGTCGGCCGACGCCCGGTTGTACAGGATGCGGCGGTTGGCGGGCCAGGCCCAGCCCCACTCGTTGGCCACCCAGTTCTGCTCCTCGCCCGGTCTGCGGCGGGCGGCCTGGTTGACGCCGTCGGTGTAGACCCCGCAGTAGATCCAGCAGCCGCACGCGGTGGAGCCGTCGGCGTTGAGCTGTTCGTACGAGGCCAGCGGACTGCCCTCGGCGTCGTAACCGTTGATCTCGGCGAGGACGGCTTCCGCCTCGGGTTCGGCGTGTTCGCCCTTGGTCGGGTAGTCCCACGTCAGGTCCAGCAGCGGCCGGTCCATCTCGTCGGTGGACGCGGCGAGCTTCTCCCGGATGATCCTGCCCAGGTGGTAGGTGAACCACAGGTCGCTGCGGGCCTCGCCGGGCGGTGGGACCGCCTGGTGGTGCCATTGCAGCAGACGCTGGGTGTTGGTGAAGCTGCCGTCCTTCTCCGTGTGCGCGGCGGCCGGCAGGAAGAACACCTCGGTGCCGATGTCCTCGGTGCGCAGCTCGCCCGTTTCGATTTCCGGGCCGTCCTTCCACCAGGTGGCCGACTCGATCAGGGAGAAGTCCCGTACGACGAGCCAGTCCAGCCGGGCCATGCCGAGCCGCTGCATCTTGGCGTTGGCGGAGCCGACCGCGGGGTTCTCGCCGATGAGGAAGTAGCCCTTGCAGGTGCCCTCCAACTGGGCCATGACCGTCTCGTAGGTGGAGTGCGAACCCGTCAGCCGCGGCAGGTAGTCGAAGCAGAAGTCGTTGTCCGCGGTGGCGGCCCCGCCCCAGTACGCCTTCAGCAGGCTGACCAGGTAGGCGCGCATGTTGCCCCAGTAGCCCTTCTGGGCCGCCTCGCCCGCCACGAAGGAGTCCAGGTCCTCCTGCTGGTGCGCGTGCGGCATCGGGATGTAGCCCGGCAGCAGGTTGAACAGGGTGGGGATGTCCGTGGAGCCCTGGATGGAGGCGTGTCCGCGCAGGGCCAGGATGCCGCCGCCGGGCCGTCCGATGTTGCCCAGCAGGCTCTGCAGGATGCAGGCGGCACGGATGTACTGCACGCCCACCGTGTGCTGCGTCCAGCCGACCGCGTAGGCGAACGCGGTGGTCCGCTCGCGTCCGGAGTTCTCCGTGACCAGCTCGCACACCTGCCGGAAGAGATCCTGCGGCACCCCGCAGATCTGCTCCACCCTCTCCGGTGTGTAGCGCGCGTAGTGCCGCTTCAGCACCTGGAAGACGCAGCGCGGGTGGGTCAGCGTCTCGTCCCGCTCGGGCTCGCCCTCGGGGATGGCGGGACCGCCGGAGCCGTGGGACTCGCCGCCCGCGGCGTCCGCCACCGAGGCGCCGCCCCCGGTGCGCTCCTCGTACTCCTGGTCGCGCTCGCCCGACGCCGCCTGGACCTCCGTCCCCTCGTACTGCCAACTGCTGTTGTCGTAACTGCGACTGTCGCGGTCGAGGCCGGAGAAGACGCCGTCGAGGTCTTCGGTGTCGCGGTAGTCCTCCCGCAGGATGTCGGGCCCGTTGGTGTACGCGACGACGTAGTCACGGAAGTACTTGTCGTTGCGCAGCACGTAGTTGACGATCCCGCCGAGGAAGGCGATGTCCGAGCCAGCGCGCAAGGGCACGTGCACGTCGGCCAGCGCGCTCGTGCGGGTGAACCGCGGATCGACGTGGATCACCTTCGCGCCGCGGGCCTTGGCCTCCATCACCCACTGGAACCCGACCGGATGGCACTCGGCCATGTTCGAGCCCTGGATGACGATGCAGTCCGAGTTCTGCAGGTCCTGCTGGAAGGTGGTCGCGCCGCCGCGGCCGAACGAGGTTCCCAGACTGGGAACGGTGGAGGAGTGTCAAATACGTGCCTGGTTCTCGATCTGCACCGCTCCCAGGGCGGTGAACAACTTCTTGATCAGGTAGTTCTCCTCGTTGTCCAGCGTGGCGCCGCCCAGGCTGGCGATGCCGAGGGTGCGCCGGGTGCGGGCCTGGTCGACCTCCCACTGCCAGCCGGCGCGGCGGGCCGCGATCACCCGGTCGGCGATCATGTCCATCGCCGTGTGCAGCTCCAAGCGCTCCCACTCGGTGCCGTGCGGACGGCGGTAGAGGACGTGGTGTTCCCGGGCGCCGCCGGTGGTGAGCTGGAGGCTGGCCGCGCCCTTCGGGCACAGCCGGCCGCGCGAGATCGGCGAGTCGGGGTCGCCCTCGATCTGGGTGACGCGGTCGTCCTCGACGTAGACGTTCTGGCCGCAGCCCACCGCGCAGTAGGGGCAGACCGACTTCACGACCCGGTCCGCGGACGCCACGCGGGGGGTGAGCCGTGCGCTGGTGCCGCTCTTGGCCGCGGCACCGCGCCCCAGGGGATCCGTCCCCGTGAGCTGGCGGTAGACCGGCCAGGAGTCGATCCAGGTGCGTACCCCCATCACGTCCGCCTTTCCCGTCGTGCTCGACGCCGCCGTGGGTTCCCCGGTCCGCCGGTCCCCGGCCGCAGCGGCACCGAGGGCACCGGCCGTCTCCCGGTGCCGCGGGGACGACGTGCTCACCGTGCCTCTCGAAGATCCTGCCTCCACCGCGCGCGTTCGGCATCTCCGGACGCCGCGGGCCCACCGTGCCGCGTCAGCCGCGACGCGACCGCGCGGCCCGGCATATCCGGGCGTCACCGGCGGCGGAGCCGTGGGCAGACCGGGTGCGGACGCGCACTCACATGAAGTTGCGGGTGTGGAGGAGGGACAGTTCGGCGGCCTCGTCGTCGGGGAAGCCCAGGCGTGCCAGCCGGTGGCGCCTGCCCTCGTCCATGTCCGCCCGCAACCGCCGCACCGCCTGCCAGCCGCCCGCGATCGCCTCGGGAGCCCACGATCCGGCGGCCAGCAGGACCAGCGCGTCGGACACGTCCTGATTGAGCCCGGCGGTGCCGGCGAGCGCGTCGTGGCGGCGTTCGACGGCGGCCCGCAGCCGGCCGCGCAGCCGGGGATCGGTCTTCGCGCGGTGCTCCAGGTGGCCCACCCCGAAGGCGACGTGCCGGCCCTCGTCCTGCCGCACCAGATGACTGATCCGCCGGGTCACCGGATCGGGAGCGTGCCGTTCCAGGAACGCCAGCAGGCTGAGGAAGCTGCCTTCCCCGAGCACCGACAGCAGGAAGGAGGCGAGGGAGAAGTCCGGTTCGGCGAGCAGGGTCGTCAGGGAGGCCCGTCCGCCCACCGAGGAGGTGCCCATGACGTCGCCCCTGAGCAGGGCCCGCCGGGTGAAGACCTCCACGTGCCGGGCCTCGTCGGCGGCCTGCACGGCGAGCAGTTGCAGCACCTCGCGGAAGTGGGGATGCACCTGGACGAGCAGCCGGGCGGGTACGACCAGGGCGGCCTGTTCGTTCTCGACGAGGTACGTCATCACCTGTACGACGGCGGCCTCCACCTCGTCCGGCAGGGTGAAGGGCGCGTCCCAGGGCACCGCGGTCCACGGGTCCCACTGGGCGGCGGTGGCCTGCCGGTACAGCCGCGGCGCCAGGTCGCTCCAGACCACGTCCCGGTCGGTGACGGGGAAGAACACCTCGGGGCCGCCGGCCTCGACCAGCGCGCCCCGCGCGGCCAGCCCCCAGTGCGGCTCGGCCCGCCCGGCCGCCCGGCCGGGCCCGGGGCCGCCGGCGCGCTCGGCGCCCGCCCAGCGCGCCGCCGCGGTGCCGCTCCGGCGGACGCGGGCCCGGACCGGGGCGTCACCGGGCTCCGCGGGACGGACGGTGTGCCCCTCGCGGCGGCACCACGCGGTCAGGTGGACCACGAGTGCCGGGTCGCGGCCGGCGACCGCCACCTCGCCGCCCGCGGGCACCCGGTCCAGGGCCCTGCGCAGCAGCAGCCGGGCACCGCCTTCCAGCGGCAGGTCGCCCAGGTCGACCGCCGTCGCGCCGGGCGGTGTGCCGTGCGAGGTCACGGCCGGTACCCGACGGCGGTGACCCGGCCCCCGGCGTCGTAGAAACCCGTGTCGTCCACGGCGGCGGACAACTGCGCGTAACCGCTCTCGCGCCCCGGCAGCCACCGGGTCAGCCCCTCCAGGTCGAGCAGGTGGCGCACCTCCGGGTCGGCGTAGGACATGGACAGCAGCGACTCCGTCAGCCGGCGGGCCGGCGCCGCGCCGAGCGAGGGTCCGGACGCCAGGACGCAGTGGTCGTAGGGCGGGGTCCGGCTCAGCAGGCGGGTGGAGCCCGGCGGCAGGACGCCCTCCTCGCCGAACAGGAGGTGATGGGAGTCGACGACGCAGGCGGCCGCCGCCTCGCCCGCCATCAGGGCGCGTGCCGCCTCCCGCTCCCCGCCGACGTGGTCGCCGTGCAGGCCGACCCCGACGTCGTGGCGTCTGACGTCGAAGTCGACGCCCGCCACCAGGCCCTGCTCGCGCAGGTGCCGCAGCGGGAGCAGCGTCGCCTGCGGGGAGTCCACCGCGCCGACGGCCACCGTCTCGCCCTTGAGGTCGGCCACGGAGCGGACCGGCCCGTCCGCGCGCACCACGACGACCGAGGTCAGGTCCCGGTCGGTGTCGCGCATGACGAGCGGCTCGACCCGTACGCCCGCCGCCGCGGCGAGCCGGCGGGTGCGCAGCCAGGCCAGCGGCGAGTGCCAGGCCACGTCGATCCGGCCGCCGGCCAGGTCCTCGGCCTGCCGTTCGTAGTGGCTGTAGAGCACGAAGTCGAAGTCCAGCCCCCGCCCGAGCAGCCACTCCCGGAAGCCGGACCAGATCGTCACCACTTTCGGGTCGTACGCGACGGCCCCCAGCACGATCCCGCTCACTTCGCCTCCTCGAACAGCGGCAGACCGAGGCCGGCACGGCCGCAGAAGTCGTACAGCGCCTCGGTGGTCGGTGCCATCACCCGCGCCGCGAGCGCGTCCCGGAACCGGCGCTCCACCCCCAGCTCCCGGCGGAACGCCGAACCGCCGCACAGGCGCATCGCGCCGTCCGCCGTATCGGCCGCCGTCTCCGCGGCGAGCGCCTTGACCTGGAGCACCTGCAGCATCGCGTCGCAACGCCCGGTCTCCACGGCGGTGAGGGCGTCGTCGAGCAGAGCACGGGCGGCGTCGGCGCGCAGCCGCAGGGCCGCGTAGTCCCGCCGGGCCACCGGCTGGTGCGCCAGGGACTCGCCCAGGTGCTCCAGGCGGGTCTCCCGCAGGTGCCGCGCGGTCATCTCCAGCAGCGTGTCCGCCACCCCGAGGGAGAAGGCGGCGCTGAGCGTCAGGAAGCAGGGCAGCGCCACGCCGAGGGCGATGGCCAGGCCCTCGCCGTCGGGGCCGAGCGCGGCCCGGCGCGGCACCCGTACGCCCTCCGCGGTGACCGGGCTGGAGGCGTTGCCGCGCAGTCCGAACCCGTCGTAGTCACCGCGGACCTCCAGTCCCGGGCTGCCGGCGGGCAGCAGCCACAGGCTCATGCCGCCCGCCGCCGCGTCCAGCGGCCTGCTCGACCACACGTAGCTGTCCGCCTCGCCGGCCGAGGTGACCCACGACTTGCGGGCGTCCAGCCGTACGGCTCCCGCGCCGTCGGGGACGGCGGTGCCGACGGGGGCCCAGAAGTGGCTGCGCGAGCCGTGCTCGGAGAACGCGAGCGTGGTCAGGTGGTGTCCCGTCGCGATCGCGCGCCGGACCTCGTCGTCGCCGTGGGCCTCGATGACGGTCACGGCCGCGTAGTGCATCAGCACCACCATGGCCGTGGACCCGCAGACCCCCGCCAGCCTGCCGACGACCGCCGCGGCCTGCCGCAGGTCCCCGCCCGCTCCGCCGTGCGCGGGGGAGCTGAGCAGACCGAGCACCCCCGCCTCCGCCAGGGTGCGGACACCGGTCCGCGGGAAGGCGCCGGCGCGGTCGACCTCCTCGGCGAGCGGCTGGACCACCTCACGCACCACGGCGTCCCAGTGCTCGGGCACGAGACCCGCAGGCGGCGCTTCGGCGATCTGCGACATGGTGTCTCCTCCGGACGTGACTCACTGACCGTGCGTTGTCGTCCTTCACCCAAGCAGCCACGCCGCCGCCGACGCTCGGTGCACGCCACGGCATACGCGAAACGGCACCCGGAACGGTGAACCTCCTCGTCCCGGCCGGCGACCGCGCGCCGGCGCCGGAAGCGGCCGGCTCACGGCTCCGGCTGCTCGCCGCGTGCCTGACGCCGGTGCCGGTCGTGCCGAGCGAGGGCACGACGGATCCGAACCACTCGCGGGCGGGGTGCGCGGCGGAGGAGGCGGGCAGGCAGGGGTGCGCTTCGTCCTGCGGTGTGTCCGCTCGCGGACCGTCCGGCCTGCCCGTAATGTCCGCATGGCCCCGGTCCCGGCCCGAGGGCCGGAGTGAGCGGGCGGCTGGCGCGGGTCTCCTCCCAGCGGCCGGGCTGACACGTCCGGACGGACCGGATCGACCCGGCGCGGCCGTCCAGGAGGGAAGGACGGCACGGTGAGACAGCGGCACATCTTCGGCCAGGTGTTCGCGCTGGAGACGGTCATCGCGAGCGTGGTGTTCCTCGCGGTGCTGGCGGTGTTCGGCTACGCGGTGCTCCGGCGGCGGGCCGGCCGGCCGGTGGACCCCTCGCAGCGCGCCGAACGCCCGCGCCTGGAGACGTACTACGTCGCCGTGCTGGGTGCCTTCGCCGTGTTCCTGGTGGCGTGGACGGCCTGGCAGAACCACCGTGAGCACCAGTCGGCCGAGCGCCCCGCGGTACGCGTCGACGTCACCGGATTCCAGTGGTGCTGGACGTTCCGCTACCCCCAGACCGCCGAGCGGCGCAGCGTCTCGGGAACCTGCCGGGGCGACGACCTGCCGACCCTGGTGGTGCCGACCGGACGTCCCGTCCGGCTGAACCTGACGGCGAGGGACGTCATCCACTCTCTGTGGGTGCCGGACCTGCGGTACAAGATGGACGCCTTCCCCGACCACACCAACACCTTCACCCTCACCATGAACCGGGAGGGCCGCTGGATGGGCAAGTGCGCCGAGTTCTGCGGGCACCGGCACTACGCGATGCACTTCTGGCTCAAGGCGGTGTCGCCGGGGGAGTACGACACGTGGCTGCACGGCGGCGGCCAGGGAGCGGCGGCGTGACGTCGGCGCCGCCCGCCACCGAGGAGGCCGGGGCGGGCGGGCCCGTGGCGCCGGGCGGCTGGTTGGGCTGGGTGACCAGCACCGACCACAAGCGGATCGGACTGCTCACCATCGGCACCTCGCTGGTGCTGTTCGTCCTCGTGGGCATCCTGGCGCTGATCATGCGCGCCCAACTGGCCCGGCCCGAACAGGAACTGGTGGGCGTGGACACCTACAACCAACTGTTCACCGTCCACGGCTCCGGCATGATCTACATGGTGCTCACCCCGTTCGCCCTCGGCATGGGCGTGTACCTGGTGCCGTTGCAGATCGGCGCGCCCGGCATCGCCCTGCCGAAGCTCACCCTTCTGGGTTATTGGCTCTACGTGTTCGGTGCGATTGTCATGCTGGCGGGTTTCGCGACGCCGAACGGAGCGCACGCCGACGGCTGGTTCTCCTACCCCCCGATGGCGGACAGCGTCCACTCGCCCGGCATCGGCTCGGACCTGTGGATCGTCGGGGTGTTCCTCGCGGTCACCGGCACGATCCTCATGGGCTGGGCCGTGCTGTGGACGGTGCTGCGCAAGCGTACGCACGGGATGACGATGCTGCGCATGCCGGTGTTCGCCTGGTCGATGACCGCGACCTGCCTGATGGTGATCGGCGCGTTCCCCGCCCTGCTCGCCGCGCTCGTCGTGCTCGCCGTGGGCCGCGCGGACCCGGGTCTGTTCGCCTCCAACGCCTGGAACATCGGCTACCAGCACCTGTTCTGGTTCTACGGCCACCCCGTGGTGTACGTGATGTTCTTCCCGTACCTGGCCGCCGTGGCCGAGGTGCTGGCCGTCTTCTCCGGGCGCCGCTTCTTCGGCTACCGCGGCACCGTGCTGTCCCTGCTGGTCTTCGCCGCGCTGTCCATGAGCGTCTGGGGCCACCACATGTTCGCCACCGGCCAGGCCGCCAACGACTACTACTCGCTGACGTCGATCCTGCTGCTGGTGCCCGCCGGTGTGGAGTACTTCGGCATGCTGGGCACCATCGCCGGCGGCCGGCTGCGCTTCCGGCCCCCGATGCTGTTCGCCCTCGCCTTCGTTCCGCAGTTCCTCATCGGCGGACTCACCGGCATCATGGTCGGCACCCCGGTCATCGACTACCACGTCACCGACAGCTACTTCGTCGTGGCCCACCTGCACTACGTGCTGTTCGCCGGCAGCGCGTTCGGCCTGTTCGCCGCGGTCTACTTCTGGTTCCCGAAGGTCAGCGGCGTGATGCTGAGCGACCGCGGCGGACGCCTGCACTTCTGGCTGCTCGTCCTCGGCACCAACCTCACCTTCCTGCCCATGTTCGCCCTCGGCTACGAGGGGATGCCGCGCCGCGTGTGGACCTACGCCGCCTTCGACGGCTTCGGCCTGCTCAACCTGCTCTCCAGCATCGGCGCGGCCTTCCTCGCCGCGGCCACGGTGGTCTTCGTCGTGAACGTCCTGTGGACCCTGCGGCAACGGGGCCGCGGCCGTGCCGAACCGGCGCCGGACGACCCCTGGGGCGCCCACACCCTGGAGTGGGCCACCACCTCCCCGCCGCCCCGGTACAACTTCGGCCCCGGTCACCCGGTCCCGCCCATCCCCAGCTTCGCGCCCCTGCTGGACCTGCGGCAGCGCCGGCAGGAGGAAGCCGCCGGCGACGGGAGCCGGCCGTGAAGCGCCATCCGGCCTTCCTGGTCGTGGCCGGCTGGGGCGGGCTCAACGCCGTCCTGCTGGCGGTGCTGGTGCTGTACGGCGAGAGCGCGCTGACGTACTGGCTGTGGGGCGCGTCCGTGGCCGGGCTGGAACTGGCCGCCCTGCTCGTGCTCGTGTCCTCCCGCGCCGGACCCGAGCAGCACGTCCGGTACCGGCTGCCGGACCGGGGCGCCGGTGCCGCGCTGCCCGCCGCGCTCGGCTGCGTGCTGACCGCGCTGGTCTTCGTGTACGGGCTGTGGCTGCTGGCCCTCGCCGTACCGCTGCTGGCCGTGGCGCTGGCCCTCTTCGTGCGGGGCACCACGGCCCGGGAGGAGTGAACCGCGATGGACCACTCGGCGCACACGGCCCCGCTGTCGTCCGTGGCCGCGATGGCCTGGTCCGGCTTCGCCCTGGCCGCGGTGGTGCCGGGCGCCCTCTGGCTCGCCCGCCGGTCGCCGCTGTGGGAACGGGTGAGTCTGCCGCCGGGCGTGGGCATGCCGCTGCTGGTGCTGCTGCACGCCTGGGCGGTCCTCGGCGGCCTCGTGGGCCTCGCGCCCCCGGCCGGGCCGTTCGTGACGGAACCGGTCCTGCTGGCGGGCGCGGTGCTGTTCTGGGTGCCCGTCGTGGCCCGCACCCGGCACCGGCTCAGCGCCCCGGGCCGGTGCCTGTACCTGTTCCTGACGGCGCCGCTGCTCGACCTGCCCGTGCTCGGGACCATCGCCGCCGGGCACGCGGCCGAGGGCATCGCCATGATCGTCGCGATGCTGCCGTTGAGTGTCACGGCCGCCGTGCTGACCTGGACGTGGGTCACCCGGGAGGAGCGGCTGGCCGGGGCTGCGGACGGCCGGCCCCTGCCGGTGCCGGGCGGTGCTCCGCCTGCCTGAGGACGGTTCCGCCCGGGCCCCGGTCCTCGGCCGACGGGACGCCCACCGCCCGGCGGCTCGGCGCCGCGGCGGGCCGGCTCACGGGGCCGGGGGAGTGCTGTCGGGCAGTGCGGCCCGCTCCCGGGCCTCCAGGCGCTCCCGCTGCGGCAGCACCGTGTACTTGGGATCCTCGGCCGAGACCACCCCGGCGTGGAAGACGCCGAACCGGAGCGCCGCGGAACCGGCGAGCAGGGCGGCACCCGCCACGGCGGCGACCGGCCGGCTGCGTCCGGCCCCCAGGGCGGCCAGCGCCGCGCCCCCGGCCGTGAGCACCTCGGCGGCGCGCAGCAGCCCGTGCGGCCTGCCCTTCTCGAACGGCTCCGCCGCCAGGCCCATGTGCCGCTTCATCACCTGGAACGAGCCGAGTTCGAGCACGGCCCCGAGAACGGCCGTCCGGCGCGCGGGCCCCGTCTCCCGCACCGGTACGCCCACCAGGGCGAGGCCGGCCGCGGCGGTGGCCCCGGAGCCGGCGAAGACGAACGGCATCTCCCGGTACCCCTCGTGCCAGGACGGCACGGCGGTGTCGCAGACCAGCACGGCGGTATAGGTGGCGACGGCCGTGCCCAGCACGGCGGCGGACGCCGTGGCGGCGGCACCCGCCAGGCGGCAGCGGCCGGTGACGTCGGCGGCCACGGCGGCCATCGTGAGCGGCGCGTAACCCGTCAGCAGCCACGATCCGACGCTCATCGGGGAGGTGGGCTTGAACACGCGGAGCATGTTGAGGAACCGGGCGGGGCGGCCGAGGTCGTGCACCAGGGCGGCCAGCGAGAGCGTGATGCCGCCCGCCGCCCCGCACTTCGCCGTCCGGGCCAGTGCGGGACGGCCGGTGACGTGCGCCCCCGCGGCCAGCAGCGACGACCCGCCGGCCAGACCTCCGAGGTACAGGTAGCCCGCGATGTCCAGGGCCTTCCATGTCGGCTTGTTCAGGACCGGCTTGCCGTAGTACGAGGAGAACGCGGCGGCGGGCACCATCGCGCGCTCGCCCCGGCCGCGGCGTCGCCGGCGCCGCCCGGCCCGGCTGCCCGTCAGGGCGTCGCGTCCGGGGCGGGCGCCCTCCACCCCGTCACGGGTGACGTCGGACTCGCTCATCGCGGCCTCCTGGCGAAACCGGCGGCCGCCAGGACGGCGAGCGCGGCCGCGGCCGCGGCGGCGTGCCGCCACATGGCGGGCAGATCACGGGTGGTCACCACCGGGTCGGGCGGCAGCCCGTACACCTCCGGTTCGTCGAGCAGCAGGAAGAACGCGCCGTCCCCGCCGACGCCGTCCGCCGGGTCCTCGCCGTACAGACGCGCGTCCGTGACCCCGGCCGCGTGCAGCCGGGCGACCCGGGCGGCGGCACGTTCCCGCAGCTCGTCCAGCGGGCCGAACTGGATGGAGTCGGTCGGACACGCCTTGGCGCAGGCGGGTTCCATGCCGACGCCGAGCCGGTCGTAGCACAGCGTGCACTTCCACACCCGGCCGTCGTCGGGACGCTGGTCGATGACGCCGTACGGACAGGCGGGTACGCAGTAGCCGCAGCCGTTGCAGATGTCCTCCTGGACGACGACCGTGCCGAACTCGGTGCGGAACAGCGAGCCGGTGGGGCACACGTCGAGGCACGCGGCGTGGGTGCAGTGCTTGCAGACGTCCGAGGACATCAGCCAGCGCAGTTCGGTGCGTCCGTCGGGCGCGAGGGGCGAGACCTGCCCGGCCGGCGCCCCGGCGGGTGCCCGCGCGCCGGAGGGCGCGGGCGCGGTGGCGCCCGGACCGGGCGAGGACGGGGAGGTGCCCAGGCCGCGGGCGGCGGCGAACACGTCTACGTGGTCGTGGGAGACGCCGGGTTCCTGGCCGCCCAGCGGCTTGCGCTGCTCGATGAAGGCCACGTGCCGCCAGGTGTCGGCGCCGAGGCCCTGGGTGTTGTCGTAGGACATGCCGGTCAGTTCCAGGCCGTCCTCGGGGATCGCGTTCCACTCCTTGCACGCGACCTCGCACGCCTTGCAGCCGATGCACACGGAGGTGTCCGTGAAGAAGCCCAGGCGCGGCGGCGCTTCGGGATACCCGGCGGCGCGCGCCACCTCCGGCTGCGGGCCGGACAGCAGGTTCCCGTCCGTTGCGGCCGCCCGTGCCCCGGTGTCGTCCGTCATGACCGGACCTCCTCGCTCATGTGTCGTCGGCCTCGCGGGCCTCGCCCGGCGCGGCCCGTACGACGTCGATCTGCTGTCGCTGCCGCGCGGTGACGGGCAGCCCGACCCGCTCGCCGAAGTACCAGCGGCTCAGCGCGTTGCGGACGCGGTGCCTGCGGAACCAGCGCCACACCTCGGTGCCGTGCGCCAGGGGACGCGGCTCGTCGCGCACGACGATGCGGTACGTCTCGGCCGCGGGCAGCAGTGTCCGCGCCTCCTGGTACCCGCCGTCCGCGTTCCGGCGTACCTCCCCGGCCGCCCGTCCGTGCAGCAGCCGCCGGCGGTCGGCCGCCTGGAGTCCCAGGCACGCGCGTTTCGTGGCGTGGTAGGCGACCAGGGGCAGCACGAACAGCGCCGTGCGGAAGCCGTAGGTCAGGACTTCCAACGGCACCTTGAACACATGGGTGAACACGTCCTGGCCGCCGGCCAGGAGCAGCACCGCGTAGGCGGAGACGGCGGCCGCGCCCAGGCCGGCGCGCGTGGGCTGGTCGCGCGGCCGGTCGCACAGGTGCTGCTCGGGCCCGGGCCCGGTGACCCACCGTTCGAAGAACGGATAGCTGTAGAGGACCACGAACAGCAGGGTGGGCAGGACCACGGCGGGCAGGAAGACGTCCCACACGATGGTGTGTCCGGCGAGGTCCGTCTCCACGCCGGGCATCAGCCGCAGCGCGCCCTCCAGGAAGCCCACGTACCAGTCGGGCTGGGCGTCGATGGACACCTGGTCGGCCCGGTAGGGACCGAAGCTCCACACCGGGTTGATCTGCATCAGGGCCGCCATCAGGGTGAGGACCCCGGCCACGACGAAGAACAGGCCGACGGACTTGGCGGTGTACTGCGGGACGAAGGGCTTGCCGGCCACGTTGCGGTTGGTGCGGCCGGGCGCGGCCCAGTGGGTGTGCTTGTGGTAGACGACGAAGCCCAGGTGGACCACGACCAGGGCCAGCAGCAGTCCGGGCAGCAGCAGGATGTGCGCCACGTACATGCGCGGGATGATCTCGTGCCCGGGGAACTGGCCGCCGAAGACGAGGAACGCCAGGTAGGTGCCGACGACCGGGATCGACAGCATGATGCCCTGGGTCGTGCGCAGGCCGGTGCCCGACAGCAGGTCGTCGGGGAGCGAGTACCCGCAGAACCCCTCCAGCAGGGCCAGCAGGAACAGCGTCACGCCGATCGTCCAGTTCACCTCACGGGGCCGCCTGAAGGCCCCGGTGAAGAAGATCCGCAGCAGGTGGACACCGATCGCGGCGACGAAGACCAGTGCCGCCCAGTGGTGGATCTGCCGGATCAGCAGACCGCCGCGCACGTCGAAACTGATGTCCAGCACGGAGGCGTACGCCTCCGACGTCCGCACGCCCCGCAGCGGCAGGTACGAGCCGGTGTACGGGCGCTCGGTCATGCCGGGATGGAAGAAGAAGGTCAGGAAGACGCCGGTGACGACGAGCACGACGAGGCAGTACAGCGCGATCTCGCCGAGCAGGAACGACCAGTGGTCCGGGAACGCCTTGCGCAGGAACACCCGGCCGGCGGAGGAGACCGGCAGCCGCTTGTCGAGCGCGGTCACCACACGTTCGCCCCAGGCCGGCGACGGGGCCGACTCGTCCTCGTGAGACACCGCCACGGTGTGTCGCCCTTTCCGCCGCCCGGCTCCGCGGACTGCCCGCCGTGTCTGATCGCCCACCACTCGTTCCGAGCCTCGCACGGGAGCCCCGGTGGCGCGCGGCCGAAGCGGCGTCCGGGGCCGGGCGGAGTGCTCGGGGAGCGGCCGCCCGTTTGCCGGGGCGGCCCCCTGGCTACCCGGAGCGGCATCGACGGCCCCCGAGAGCTGGAGGTGCGCGTGACCAGTGTCTCCGCATACGTCGCGGCGCGGCTGCGGGCCTGGGGCGTGGACCGGGTGTTCGGTACGCCAGGACCGGACGTGGACCCCCTGGTCGCCGTACTGGGCGGCGGGCGGCGGGCCCCCGAGTTCATCCAGGTACGGCACGAGGAATCGGCCGCTCTCATGGCATGCGCGCACGCCAAGCTCACCGGACGCGCGGGCTGCTGCCTCGCCCCGCCCGGACCCGGCGCGCTGCGCCTGCTCAGCGGTCTGTACGACGCGGCACTCGACCGCCAGCCCGTGGTGGCCCTGGTCGGCGAGGAACCGGTACCTCCCGGCGCCGGCCGTCAGCGACGCACCGTTTCGGCTGCCCACCTCTTCGCCCAGGTGTCGGAGTACTCCGAGCGGGTGACCGATCCGGCCCTGATCGGTGACGCCCTGGACCGCGCGCTGCGCGCCGCGCTCGGCGGCCGGGGGGTGGCCACCCTGATTGTCTCCCGTCCTGTCCTGAAGGCCGAGGCGCCGTCGGAGCCGCGCGGTGCGGAGGCCACCTCGTCACCTCTCCGTGTGCGCCCACCGGTGCGGCCGCCGGACGAACAGGTGCGGCGCGCGGCCGGCGTCCTGAACGCCGGCCGCAGAGCCGCCGTGGTCGTCGGACCGGACGCGGCCGGTGCCGCCGACCGCATCACCGAAGTGGCCGAACGGCTCGGCGCGGGTGTCGCCAAGACGCCCTCGGGCCGCGACGTCCTTCCGGACGACCTGCCGTACGTGGCGGGCGTGGCCGCCTCGTTCGGCAGCGCGCCCGCGGCCTCCCTGGTCCGCGACTGCGACACCCTGCTCCTCGTCGGGGCGCACGACTTCGACACCGGTCTGCTGCCCGGCTCCGGCCCGCAGCGCCGCGTCGTCACCCTCGACGTGGACTCGGGCGCGTGTCCCGTCGACGCGGACGCGCTTTCCGCCGTTCAGGTGACGGGCGATGTCGCCCTGGCGCTGGAGGCGCTGCTGCCCCTGCTGAACCGCCGGTCCGACCGCCGGTGGCGGGACGCGGTCGAGGACGCGGTGGCGCAGTGGCGCGCCGAGGGACAGGCGAAGGCGCGACGCTTCTTCGGTATGGCCGTCAGCCCTCGCTCCGTGGTCGCCGAACTGTCCGCACGGCTGCCGGACCACGCGATCGTCGTCACCGACACGGGCTCGGCCCTGGACTGGTGGACCCGGCACCTGCGGCTGCGCGCCGGAATGCGCGCCCTCCTCTCCAGACGCCTCGCCCTGCCCGGAGCGGCCGTCCCCTACGCGGTCGCCGCCCGGCTGGCCTGCCCCGACCGCCCGGTGATCGCCCTGGTCGGTGACGGGGCCCTGCAAGCGGGCGGCATGAACGAGCTGATCACCGTGCGACGGCACATCGAACGCCTCGCCGGCCTGCCCCCGGTGATCTTCTGCGTCCTCAACAACGAGGACCTCAGCCGGCTCACCTGGCAGCGGCGGCGGGACGCGGGAGACCCCCGCATCCCGGCCACCGGCGAGGTGCCCGCGGTGTCCTACGCGGGCTACACCGAACTGCTGGGCCTCCCCGCCGTCCGCTGTGTCCGCCCGGCGGACGTGGCGCTCGCCTGGGAGGAGGCACTGGCGGCCAGGGGCCCGGTGGTGCTGGAGTTCCTGGTGGACGGGGACATGCCGCCGGACTGGGCCGATCCGGACGACCGGGCCCACGGTGACCAGGGACCCCGGCTCCGGCACGCCGCAGACACCTCGTCATGGCGCGCACGCCTCACCGCCTCGGTGAACCGCCGCCTCGGATCGGCCTGACATCGCACCGCACCGCACCGCGTCCCGTCACGCGCGGGCACGCGTCAGGCGAGCCGCGCACGGGTATGCGAGGGCGACCTCGTCCAGCGCGGTGATGTCACGGTCCGAGCAGGCGTCCGAGGCACCCCTACGACCCGGTACGTCGCTGACCTCCGGGTTCTTGCGTGCGTAGGCGCTGCCGATAGCGCAGGGGCGACAGTCCGACCTGGCGTTTGAACGCGGTGCTGAACGCGCTCTCGGAGGTGTATCCCAGCTCCGAGGCGAGGGCGCCGACCCGGACGTCGCCGTCGCGCAGCGCCTGCTGCGCGAGCAGCATCCGCCAGCGGCCGAGGTAGGCCAAGGGCGGGACACCCGCCACGGTCCGGAAGCGTTCGGCGAACGAGGTGCGTGACATCGCCGCGGCGCGGGCCAGCTCCTCCAGGCCCCACGGCTTCCCGGGGTCGGCGTGCATGAGCGCGAGCGCCGGGCGCAACCGCTCGTCGGTCAGCACCCGCAGCCAGCCCGGGGGCAGTTCCGCCTGGCGGGCGTAGGCGCGGACCATCTCCAGCACCAGGAGCTGCACGTGCTGGCGGATCGCGAACTCCGCGCCGATCCGGCGTGTGCTCACCTCGTCGAACAGCCGGTGGACGGTGCCGCGCAGGTGCTGCGCGGTGGCGGCCGATCCCCGGACGTGTCCGACCGGTGGGAGCGCCTGTTGCAGCAGTGCCTGACCGGTCGGGTTGAGCTCCACCCGGCCACCGACCACGACGTCGGCGGTGCCGAAGCCGACCCCGAGGAGATCGGCCGAGGGGTCGTTCTCCTCGGGCAGGATCTCGCGGGGCGGCGCGTCGCCGGTGCCGCCTTCGAGCTCCAGCCACGTCCGGTTGTTCAGCACGGCGACGTCCCCCGGCCCGAGTTCGACCGGCGCGTCGATGCCGTCCGTGGTCAGCCGCGCACCACCACGCACCACGGCGAAGAACTTCAACGGGGTCCCGAGCGTCCCGCGCGAGACCCACCGGCCGCGTGCCGCGAACCCGCCGGAGAGCACACCGCGGACCTCGATGAGGTCGAACACCTCGGAGAGCTGATCTCTGTCCACCTCCGTACTGTCGCGAAGGAAACGCGGATCGACAAGCATTCAGAATCCGCGCACCGCGGCCCAGGCTGGAGGCATGACACCAAGCACCACGCATGCTCAGCACCCCATCGGTTCCGGCTTCACTCCCGCGTCGACGGTCGACGACGTCCTGGAGGGCATCGACCTCACCGGCAAGAACGTCATCATCACCGGCGGGCACTCCGGGCTCGGACTGGTGGCCACCCGCGCGCTGGCCAAGGCCGGCGCACGGGTCACCATCGGCTCCCGCGACACCGACCGCGCCGAGCAGGCGGTCTCCGGAATCGGGGACGTCGAGGTCCGTCAACTGGACCTGCTCGAACCGCATTCGATCGACGCCTTCGTCGCCCGCTACCTCGACTCCGGCCGGCCGCTCCACATCCTGATCAACAACGCGGGCTTCCCGGGCCTGGGCGGGATCGTGCGCGACGCGCGCGGCTACGAGGCGCAGTTCGCGGCCAACCACCTCGGCCACTTCCAGCTGACGCTGGGCCTGTACCCCGCACTGCGCGCAGCCGGCGGCGCCCGGGTCGTCACCACCACGTCGGGCGCCCAGCGCGTGTCCGACATCCTGTGGGACGACCCGCATTTCACCACCGGCCGGTACGACCCCGGCCTCGCCTACCCTCAGTCCAAGACCGCCAATGTGCTGTTCACGGTCGAGCTGGACCGTCGCTGGGCCGCCGACGGGATCCGTGCCTACGCTCCGCACCCGGGCATCGTGCCCGCCACGGCCTTCAACAGGTCGGTGGGCGAGGAGGCACAGCGGGCCATGGGCCTCATCGACGCATCCGGTGAGCCGGTCATCGACCCGGACCGGGGGAAGAAGACGCCGGAGCAGGGCGCCGCGACCATCGTGTTCGCGGCCACCAGCCCCCTGCTCGCCGACATCGGCGGCGTCTACCTCAACAACAGCGACATCTCACCGCTGGACGAGGACCCGCGGCCCGTCGACCTCACCGATCCCGACACCGAGGTCCCGGTCGACGTCGTACCCCACTCCATCGACCCCCGGTCCGCCCGACGCCTGTGGGAACTGAGCGAGCGCCTGATCGAGAGGCCCACGGCCTGACTCGCCGGACGCTCGTAGCGAGCTGCCGTCGTTTGAGGGACGCGCCGCCCGGGGGTGTATCAGGTTTCGAGCTGTGCCGGTGCCGGGGAGACGGGCGTGGAGAGTGTGCGCAGGTCGGCGAAGGCCTGGAGGAGATGGGCGTCCAGGCTCTGTGCGGGGTCGTCGATCCAGGCTTGGGCCGCGTGGTGGAAGGCGGCCCAGCCGGTCTGCGCGGCCAGGCCGGCCAGCCGGCCGTCGACCTCCCGCCGGCGCAGCGCCTCCGCTACGGCGTCGGTGAGCGACGCGGCCTTGGCCAGGTCACGTTCGCGGAGCGCGGGTGTCTTGGCGATGACTTCGAGTCGCGGCTCGGAGAACGCGCGGTTGTCCTCGAGGATCCGTCCGGCTTTCCGGAAGGCGTGCAGCAGTATCTCGAGCGGTGGGAGACCTTCGGGCGCTGCGGCCACCTCCCGCACCAGTGCGGCGCGCAGGTCGGCTTCGCCGTCGAAGAGCACCTCCCGCTTGTCCGGGAAGTGCCGGAAGAACGTGCGCTCGTTGACGCCGGCCCGGGCGGCGATCTCCGCCGTGGTGGTCTGGTCGAACCCTCGCTCCCGGTACAGCTCCAAAGCCGCCTGCTGAAGGCGGCGGCGCGCTTCTGCTCCGCTCCGTGGCACCCCGCGACGATACCGCACACATCAGCGACCGGCACTACTTGACGCCAGTGACTGGCGCTACCGTAGAGTCAGTGACTGGCGCTAAGTAGTGCCAGTCACTGACATTGGGGAGCACGTTCCATGCGTGTATTCGTCACTGGTGGGTCCGGCCTGACCGGCCCCGCCGTCGTCGCCGAACTCATCGCGGCCGGCCACACCGTCACCGCTCTGGCGCGGTCGGACGCCGCCGCCGCCCGGCTGGAGTCGCTGGGTGCCACACCACACCCCGGCTCCCTGGACGACCTCGACAGCCTGCGCCGCGGTGCCGAGGCCGCCGACGGCGTTCTGCACATGGCCTACGGCGGCGACTTCTCCGACCTCGACGACATGATGCGGCGCGACCGGACCGCCATCGAGGCGCTCGGCCGGCCGTTGGAACACTCGGGCAAGCCGCTGGTCAGCACCTCGGGCACCCTGGTCATGCCCGTCGGCCGGGAGACGACCGAGAGGGACGAGCCCGACACGGCCGGGATCGCCGCCTTCCGTATCGCGGGCGAGCGAGCCTCTCTGGGATTCACCGCCCGCGGAGTGCGCGCGAGCGTGGTCCGGCTCGCCCCTACCGTCCACGGTCCCGGCGACCACGGCTTCATCGGCATGCTCGTCGCCACCGCACGGAAGACCGGCGTCTCGGCGTACGTCGGCGACGGCGGCAACCGGTGGCCCGCGGTGCACCGGCTCGACGCGGCGGTCCTTTTCCGTCTGGCCCTGGAGAAGGCTCCGGCAGGCAGCGTGCTGCACGGAGTGGCCGAAAGCGGCGTCACCCTGAAGAGCATCGCGGAGACGATCGCCCGGGGCCTGGACCTGCCCGCGGTCTCGCTGACCCCCGAGCAGGCCGCCGCGCACTTCCCGAACCCGTTCATGGCCACCGTCTACGGTCTCGACGCGCCCGTCTCCAGCTCGTACACCCAGGAGCTGCTCGGCTGGTCGCCCACGCACTCGACACTGCTCGAAGACCTGGAGCACGGCGACTACCTGGCGCCGCCGACCTCCTGACCCTCCGGCAGCGGCTCACAGCGTGTTGATCCGCCAGGCCATCATCCCGGTTGCCTCGGCCTTGCCCCGGACGTCGATGCGCAGGGCCGTACCGCCCGTGAAACGCTCGAATACCACGGAGCCATCGCAGGGAACGGGTCTGGCTGCTGCGGTCTTGCCCGGGGTGACGACGATCTCCGCGTCTCCCTTTCCGGCGCAGACGACCGTCAGCTTGTAAGGGCGTCCCGTCGAGAGGCCGGGTCGGGTGTGGATCCCGTCGGAGACGCGTTCCATCCCCGACTCGACCATCGCATCACCCTGTTCGGTGACGGCATCGAGTGCCGACTGCGCCCGTGCGGCGAGCTTCTTCTCCGCCGGGGTGTCTCCGCTCGGGGGAGAGGCCGCTGTCGCGGGGTGGTCGGGCACAGGGTCTGTGCCGGCGGTGCAGGCCGTCAGGCACAGCACCGGGAGCAGCGCGGTGCCGAGCAGCCGAAGCGGCGCCGGCCTCATGAGGAGGTGTCCCATACTTCCAGCCGTTTCCTTCGTCGGGAGGGTAGCCGTGCCGCTCTCGACGAAGGTGGGTGCCGGATGCGATGGCCGTTCGGCGAGGGCGAAGACGCATGCGCGGCCCCCTCATCAGGTATCCGCTCTGGTCGGAGGCGGCAACCGGACACTACCCGCGGAGGCCGTCCCGGAGCAGGGTCACCCCGGAGCAGGGCCGCCTCGGGCGTGACGCCGTTACCGTTCGTTGCCCTTGCCGGGCTTGTCCGTGGCCTTCCCGGCCTTCCCGGCTTCGTCGGCCTTCTCGGGCTTCCCCTGCTTCCTGTGCTTCCCGGCTTTCCTGGCTTTCCCGGGCTTCCCGCTCTTCCCGGACTCGGTGTCCTCTATGGGTTCTTTCCCGGAGGTCGGTGCCGTAGGGATGGTGGCGGAGGTGCGAGGGCCCGTCGGGTCCATGTTCCTGGGATCCGGTGCGGACTCCCCGGGGCGGTGGGACAGCGGGCTTGCGGAAGCGGGCGTGCCGGTGTCGGCGGCCGGTACCTCCGCGAGGGTGGTGGCGGCCGGCCCGGCGCTCTGCTCGCGGGTGGGCTCATGGGACTGCCGGCCGGAAGCGTCGCGGGCGGAGGGCGTCGTTGCCGCGGATCCTTCGGCGCCGGTACCGGCCGTGCCCGGAAGCCGGTCCGTCGCCGACGGGCTGCCGGCGGCCCGTGTCGTTTCGCCGCCGCCTCCCTGGTGCCGGGTGCCGTCGGACGCGGCGATCGTGGTGGCCATGACGGCGGCCAGCGCGACGGCTCCGCCGGCGACCAGGCGGCGTCCGCGGGCCGGCGCGGTCTTCGGCGGCGCCGTGTCGGTGGTCCAGGACGGGCGCCGGTGGGTGACGTCCGCCCGCACCGGTGTCTCCCGGGGGACCGGGCTCGTGACCCGGGCCGGGGCGGGAGCGGCCCCGGCCGTGCCGGCCAGGGCGTCCAGGGTCCGGGCGCAGTCGTCCGCCGAGGGGCGGGCCGGTACCTCCAGCGCTGTCATGTCGCCCAGTAGCTCCGCGAGTTGCTCCGGCAGGGAGCCGGGCAGCTCGGGCCGGCGGTGGAGGCGTGCGATCGCGGACTCCAGGGGACCACCGTCGTACTCGACCCTGCTCGTGACGCATTCGAGGAGCACCAGGCCGAGGGCGTAGACATCGGCGGGCGGGCCGACGGGCTGTCCGAGCACCTGCTCGGGCGACAGATAGGCGGCCGTGCCGACCAGGGTGCCGGTGGCGGTGCGGGTGGTGGCGTCGAGCAGCCGGGAGATGCCGAAGTCGGTCAGATGGGGGCGGCCGGCCGTGTCCAGGATGATGTTCGAGGGTTTGACGTCCCGGTGGACGATGCCCGCCTCGTGTGCGTGGGCCAGAGCCCGGGCCAGGCCGGCACCGAGGGCGGCGGTTTCGCCGGGGGTGAGGGGTCCCGCGGCGATGCGGTGCTTCAGCGTGGGGCCTTCGATCAGCTCCATCACCTGGTAGGCGCGGCCGTTGTGCCGTCCGGCGTCGTAGACGGTGACCAGACCGGGGTGGTGCAGACGGGCGAGGATCACCGCCTCGTTGTGGAAGCTCTCCTCCAGGCCGGAGTCGGCGTCGGCGCGGAACATCTTGACTGCCACGGGCCGTCGCAGACGCAGGTCGAAGCCGCGGTGGACGACGCCGGCGCCGCCCGATCCGATGACCGCGTCCAGGCGATACCGCCCGGCCAGCACTTCAGCGGAGCACCTGGCCAGTGCCCCGGTCGGCCGGCGGAACGTCATGTCGTCTCCCAGCTTCAACGGGTGCCGCGTACAGGCCTTTCGTTACCGAAGGCGCCCGGACCCGCGTACCCGGGACACGCCGGACTACCCCTGCGGCGGCCGGTCGTCGTGACGACGCGCGGCACCGGGACAGTCCTGCCGGCCCCGCACGACTGTCCGTCAGCCGTTCTCCGGAGGAGAGAACGCACCCGGTCCGACCGCGTCCGCGCGTGCCCGGAACGGGAGCGTTCCGAGGCGTCGGCGGCCGTCGTACCGGGCATCACCCAGTCGCGGCCGCCGTGGTCGAGGAGGTGCACTCCGGCCGGGGCGGACCGTGCGGGCGGGGGAGGGAAAGCGCTTCTCGTGAACGGGCGTGGGAGAGGCGGCGTTGCCAGTACTCTCCCCTCCACTGCAGGGAGAGGGCGGGTCGAAGGACGTGACCTGCCGAGGTGATCTGAGGGGGATCTTCCATGACCGGACCCGACCGTTTACCGAGCGGCTTCCCGGACGACGAGGGTGCGGACGACTTCGTCCGGGAGTTCCGTCAGGCGGTGTCGCCCGCCGACCGGGACCTGCTCGCGCACACCCCACCGCTGGTCATCCTGGACGTCGCGGGAGGTGACGCCGAGTACGACAGCCGCGTCCGGCGCCTGGTAGGGGCGTTGGAGCAGGCACTGCGCGGCCGGCAGGACGCGAAACTGGTCCCGTACGCGATCCCCACGGCCGACGACGGTTCCGAACTGCTGTCCGGCGCCGCGGCCCGCGGACTGGCCCTCGGCATGCCCAAGCACATGACGCCGGACCGGCTGCCCGGTTTCTGGCCGCTGTGGGACTCGGTCGGCTACATCAGGGACCACGCGGACGAGCGGCGGGCCCCGGGCGCGGACGTGCTGCGCGACCACGCGCACGCCCAGTTGCGGGCCCACCGCCAACAGCGGCGCGAGGGACGCCTCCAGGTGTTCCTGTGGGCACTCGGCGGCAGCGAGTCGCCCCCGGTCGGCGGCATCCGCGGCTGGCTGCTCGGCTCGCTGTGGCAGGGCATCACCCGGACCTTGCCCCGCTGGTGCTGGGAACGGCGCAAGACCCGCAAGCTGGTGCGGGCCCCGCGGCTGTTCCGTCCGGCCCGCCAACGCTGGCTCGGCGGCATGCTGGGCATGTCCGGCGACGCCGAGACCCTGTTCGCGGTGATGGACGAGGTGGCCGACCGCCAGATGGCGCGGCTCGTGCTGCCGCCCGACCACGCCCGGCACCAGGAGTCGCTCGCCGCCCTCGAAGCGCTGCTGACCCGGGCGCTGCTGGAAGACCTGAAGACGCCCGCGGTCGGCAGGGTGCGGCCCCTGCAACGCCGTCGCACCGCACGCCCCGTACTCCTGCTTCCGCTGCCGAAGGAGGGCAGGCCGGGCGCCGAGGCGGTGGAGCGTTTCCTGTGCTCCTTCCACCAGGAGCGGAAGCACACCGCACAGGCGGCGGGTCCCCTGGTCATCGCGGTCGGCGTGCCCTCCCGCACGCTGCTGGCGAACCTCGGCAGCCCGGCGGTGTCGAGCCTCACCTCGGCGGGCCGGATGCTGCACCAGTCCGGCTCGGACGTGATCCTGGTACGGCTGCGGGAGGAACCCTTCACCAGGGAGGGGCTGATCATCCGTCCCACGTCTCCCACGTCGTACCGCGTCGGCGGGCGCACGGTGACCGCGGGGGTCGCCGGGGGCACCGCGTTGGCGCTGGGGCTCGCGGGGGTCGGCGGGACGGCACTGCTCACGCCGGTGAAGCGGGAGTCGGGCAGCTGCGTCGCCGGTGACATGCCGGTCGCCGGCAGCAGGTACACCGTGCCCGTCCCGCTGCATCCGAAGCAGTGGTACGACGAGACGCTCGCGGAGATCCGGGCCCAGAACCGGCAGGCCGAGCGGTTCGCGGAGCAGGGCAAGACCGTGCGCACGGTCGTCGCGTTCACGTCGGACGGCCCCACCTCGGAGACGGACACCTTGTTCGACGGCACGATCCCGGAGCTGCGCGGCATCGCCATGTGGCAACTGAAACTGAACAAGGACGCGATCTCGGACGATTCGCGGGTGCCGCTGCGGGTCGAGGTGCTCACCACCGGCAAGGGTTTCGTCCACGCCGAGCAGAAGGCACGGGAACTCGTCGGCCAGGTCGAGCACGGCCAGGCGGGCGAGGACGGCGGGGGAGACAAGGGAGGCAAGGGAGGCGGCAAGGATTACGAGCAGGTGGTCGGCGTGCTCGGCTTCGCGCAGAGCAAGGAGACGACGCGCCGGGCCCTGAAGATCCTGGAGCAGGCCGAACTCCCCGTGATCGGCACCACCGCCACCGCGGACGAGATGCTCGTCAGCGCCAATTACTGGCCCCTCACGCCGCTCAACAGCACCGAAGCGCGGATCGAGGCGGACTTCGCCACCGGCTTCCCCATCGTCGCGCGCGCCTCCGGCGGCTGCGAACCGGCCAGGAAGGCGGTCGTGATCCAGAGTTCGGCGGATCTGTACAGCAAGAGCCTCGCGGACAAGTTCCGCGGGGACTTCCACGGCAGCACGCAGTTGGTCAACTTCTCCCAGGAGGGCGACTTCACCGGCGCGCCCGCGGGCACGCCGAAGGTCAGGAGCGCGCACGATCTGGCGGAGACGGTGTGCGACGCGTTGCGCGGCGCGGAGCCCACGGTCGTCTACTGGTCCGCGCGCGCCCGCGACTTCGTCGCCTTCGTCAACGCCCTGGACACGCAAGGCACGTGCATCCATCGGGACATCACCATGCTGGGCGGCAACGAGCTGACGAACGTGGTACTCACGGGCGAGTTCACCGACAAGGACTGGCTGCGGCTGTACTACTCGGCGCACCGGCTGCCGGCCGACGCCGGCGCCGCCGACGAGCGGACGAAGCAGTTCGTCAGCAGGTACGACGCGTTCGTGAGCGGGCCCGCCAAGGACGACCCCTGGCGCGACGACGGCCACTCCGCGGTGTCCTACGACGCCTTCCACGTCCTGTCCCGGGCGGCCGACATGGCCCTCTCCGGCCAGGGCGGCGTGGACCCCAACGCCATGCTGACGGCGCTGCGGAGCGGGATCACCTTCGACGGCACGACCGGCTACATCTCCTACGGCCAGGGCAGCAACATGCCGCCGCGGGACAAGACCCTGGTCCTGCTGCGCCAGTCGGAGCAGGGCCCGCGGGTCGCCCTGGCGTGCGGGGCGTACCGGCAGGGCAGGAGCAGCCGCACGGAGGGGGCCGCCTGCGCCGCGCAGTAGGCGGCTCGTCGCGACCGGGGCGAGGCGGGAGCCGGGTGTCCGGGGGTGTGCGGGCGGGGAGTCCGGGGACCGCTGTCGGACCGCCGCGGGGCCGCAGGGCCCCGCGGCGGCTGCGGGGATCAGAAGTCGTCCGCGCCGTTGCGCAGTTCGGGGGTCCAGTAGCCGGTGAGGGCCTTGGCCGGGTCGGCGGCGATGCCGCCGCTGCCGGGCGCGGTGACGGTGATGACCGTGGAGTCGTTCTCCAGCGTGACGGAGAACGCCGACACGGGCTCGTTGTCCTCGTCGACTCCGCCGTCCGACACCTTCACCAGGGCGTAGGCCGGGGCTCCCGCGGTGAGGACGACCGGGGTGGCGGGCTTGCTCTTGGCGACGGCCGGGACGTCCTGCTTGTGGCTCTCCAGCAACTGGATGTGCGGGAAGCCCGTCAGCCGGCAGGGGTGGGAGGAGGTGTTCTTCGCCGTGAGGACGATGTGGGTGTAGGGCGGGCCGTCCTGCGTGGCGGCGGTGACGGCGACGTCCCGCGCGGTGCACAGCGGGGCGGAGGCGGAAGCCTGCCGGCCCGTGGCAGCGGTGGAGCCCGTGGCACCGGTGGAGTTCGCGGAGTCCTTCGATCCGGTCGCGTGCGCCGAGGCAGCCGACCCGGTCGCCTCGGACGCGCTGGCGGCCTCGCCGCCGGCCGCCCGGGCGGCCGACGTGGCCGACGTGGCCGACGCCACGGTGGCCGCGGGGGCCGCCGAGGACTTCGACGTGGTGTCCCCGTCGCTCTGGCAGGCGGTGAGGGACAGAGTGAGAGCCGTGGCCGCGACGGCGAGCAGCGCGGAGCGGTGACGCGAGATGTTCATGGAGAGTTCCCCCTGGAGTGGTGCGGGGCCGCGGCGTGGTGCCGCCGGCCGAGGTCGTCCTGCTGGTGGTGCGCGGTTTTCAGTCGACGGAGGGTGGTCTGGGCCGCTTCCTGGCCCGCACGGGTTCCGGTCCCCGGCGGATGCGTCCGCCGGGGACGCGTTGCCGGGACCGCGTTCGTGCGGGCCGACCGTTCCGCGTCGGTCTTCAGTCGACCACTTCCGGTCTCCACAACCCAGGCGGTTGTCCCGGCAGAAGTACCGTCGGCCATACTTCTGCCGGGGGCTCTCATCCGGACGGGCCGGACGATCGGGGACATCGACGGTGCGCGACGGCACGCCATCCACGGAGGACTTCGGGCAGCGGCTGCGCCGGCTGCGGACCCGTGCCGGGCTGAGCCAGGAAGCACTCGCGCACGACGCCCAGGTGAGTGTCAGGGCGCTGGCGGACATGGAACGCGGGCGCACCCGGGGGCCGCAGCGCCGTACGGTGCGGGCGCTGGCCGAGGCGCTGGGACTGGACGACGACGAGGCGGCGGACCTGGAGAAGTCCGCCGCCCTGGGCCGTCCGCGCCCCCGGCCGGCCACCGGCCCGGCCGGCCCCGGCACCCTGGCCCTGCCGCGCGACATCCAGGACTTCACCGCGCGCGGGCCGGCCCTCGCCCGGCTGCTGGAGCTGGCGCGGGAGGCCGCTCCGGGCCGGCCGGTGGTCAGCGTGGTCGCCGGACAGCCCGGTCTGGGCAAGACCGCGTTCGCGGTGCACGCCGCGCACCGCCTCGCCCCGCACTTCCCCGACGGGCAGTTCGCCCTGGACCTGCACGGCATGGATCCCGAACCGACCACCCCCCGGGACGCGCTGGCCCGCCTGCTGGGCGCGGTGGGCGTCGCCGACGCCGCGCTGCCGGCCGGCACCGACGACCGCGCCGGCCTGTGGCGCTCCCTGGCCGGCGAGCGGCGCATGCTCCTGCTGCTGGACAACGCCGTTGACGAGTCCCAGGTCGCCCCGCTGCTGCCCGGCACCGGTCCGTCCCTGACCCTCGTCACCAGCCGTCACGTCCTGGCGGGCCTGGAGTCCGTCCACCGCACCGATCTGGCCCTGCTGCGGCGCGAGGAGGCGGTGGAACTGCTGACCCGCATCATCGGCCCGGACCGGGTGCGGGCGGAGGCACAGGCCGCGCGCGACCTCGCCGACCTGTGCGGACACCTCCCGCTGGCCGTCCGGATCGCCGGCCAACGGCTCCTGAGCCGTCCGCACGAAAGCCTCGGCAAGCTGGTCGCCCGGCTCGCCGCCGAGGGCCGGCGGCTGGACGGCCTCCAGGCCGGAAACCTGCGGGTGCGCGCCGCCTTCGCGCTCTCCTACCGGCAACTCCCCGAGAACGCGCGGACGTTGCTGCGCCGCGCCGCGCTGGCCGCCGGCCCGGACTTCAGCCCGGAGACCGGCGCGCTGCTGGCCGGCCTCTCCTTGGACGAGGCGATCGCCTGCGCCGAGGAACTGACCGACGCCGGCCTGCTGCAGAGCGACGCCGGGGCCGAGCGGTACCGCTTCCACGACCTGCTCCGGCTCTACGCGGCCGAACAGACCGAGGCCGAGGACGGCCCCGAGGCCCGTGACGCCGCCCTCGACCGGACCGCGCACTGGATGCTGCGCCGGGCCACCGCCGCCGCGCTGCACTTCGACGTCGGCCACGAACGGACCACGTGGCCGGGCGACCCGGACCCGGACACGGCGCCCACCGGCCGGGACGAGGCACGGGCCTGGCTGGAGGCCGAGCGGTCCCAGTGGCTCGCCGCGCTGCGCCGGGCCCACGAGACCGGCCGGCACCGGGAGGTCCTGGACACGGCGGAGGCCATGCACTGGTTCTCCGATCTCAACCAGCACTGGGAGCAGTGGGTGGACGTGTTCCGGCGCTCCGCCGACTCCGCCCGCTCCCTGGGCAGCAGACGGGAGGAGGCCGTCCACCTCAACTACCTCGCCTGGGCCTACAACCTCTGCGTGCACGACCCCCACGCCGCTCTGCGGAGCGCCGACGCCGCGCTGACGGCGGCCCGCGACTGCGGGGACGGGCTGCAAGAGGGCTGGGCACTCGGCTACGGCGCGGGCGCGCTCAACCGGCTGGGCCGCGCGGACGAGGCCCAGGAGCGCTTGCGCGAGGGGGCCCGCTGCCTCGCCTCCCAGCCGTCACCGCAGGCCCGGCTGGCCGAGCTGACGATGCTCAACAGCCTCGGCACCCTGCTGCGCCAGACCGGCCGGGCAGCCGAGGCCCTGGACATCCACCGGCGCAGCGAGCGGATCTGCCACGCGGGGGTCCCGGGCCGGACCCGGGAGGTGATCGGGCTGTACCACGCGGTCGCCCGGCAGCAGATCGGCAACGACCTGGCGGCCCTGGAGCGCTGGCAGGAGGCCGAGGCGCCGCTCCGGCAGGCCCTCGCCGCGTTCGAGGCCGCCCAGATGCCGGCCTGGGCCGAACACGCCCGGCTCGACCTCGGCCAGGCGCTGAGCGCCACCGGACACCCCGAGGCCCGGGAGACGCTCCGCGCCGCCCGTGACGCCCTGGCGGTGCTGCGCAGCCCGCGGCAGGCCGAGGCCGACGCCGCGCTCACCGCGCTCGGCCAAACCCACGCCGGCACCTGAAGTCACCCCGCCCGGCCGGCGGCCGGGGGCACGGCGGCGGCCCGCCGCCGGCCGACGGGGAGGCCGGCCGGCGCGGCGAACGGGAGCGCGCCGCCCGACGCCGTCCGAGAGGACCCCGGGCCGGGACTCCGGTGCCGGCGGCCGGTCCGCCCGGCCGCGTCCGAGTCGCACGCGGCACATCCGCCCCCGACTATGGAGGCAGGAGTCCCCGACCCCATGGACGGCACCATGCCCACGAGACGACTCACCGGCCCCGCCCGGACCGCGCGCCGGACCGCCGTAGCGAGCGCCCTCCTCGCCGGTGTGCTCGCCGGCTGCGGCGGCGGAGGCGGTACGGACACCGGTTCCTCGCCCCGCGCCTCCGGCTCACCGAACGCCTCGTCCTTCAGTGGCCGGCCGCCGTCGGCTCTGGCGTCGTCCGCTTCCGCGGCCAGCCGCTCGGCCCACGCGTCGGCGTCCGCGGCGGCCTCCTCCGCCTCGGCGCGGGCCTCGGAGTTCGAGGCGTCGGTGGAGGCCGACACCCAGCGCAGGAGCGCGGCGGCACAGAAGGAGCTGAAGAAGGTCGACGGCCGCGGCAACGCCCTGGCCGAGGTGGGCATGACGGGCATCCCCCGGGCGGAGACCGGGGGAATCCTCGCCGTCCAGATCACCATCACCAACAAGACGGACAGCGAAGCGTCGTACGCCGTCCAGGTCGACTTCAAGAACGCCGAGGGCAAGGTCGTCGAGACCCGGTACGTCGGCGCCGAACACCTTCGGCCGGGCAAGAGGCAACAGCCGATCGCCTTCAGCCACCAGCCGCCCGAGCCGAGACTGACACCCGTGCTCGCCAAGGCGCAACGCTACTGACCCGGACGCCCGGCCCTACGGCAGAGCGGTGCCGCGGGCGGTGACCCACAGCTCGTACCACTCCTCGTGCGTGAGGTCCGGTTCGCGCCGTACCGCGTCCGCGCAGGCGGCGATGCGCTCGGGGCGGGTGGTGCCCACGACGGGAGCGATGCCCGCCGGATGGCGCTGGAGCCACCACAGGAGGATGGTCTCCGGTGTGGTGTCCTTGCGCCGGGCGAGGTCCGCGACGAGCCGGTTCACCGGCGCGTCGGTGGTGGCGGTGAACCGGCCGCGGGCGAGCGGGCCCCACGCCTGGAGCCCGATGCCGCCCGCCGCGCACCATTCCAGCGTGCCGGGCGCGAAGCCGTTCCCGGCGGCGGCCGGGGTGTTGAACAGGACGCCCGCCTCCACCCAGTCCCGCCGGGCCAGACTCATCTCCAGTTGGTCGACCACCAGCGGGACGTCCGTGTGGGCCTGGAGGGAGGCGATCTGCGGGCCGCTCATGTTGGACACGCCGAACTGCCGGACCAGTCCCTGGGCGTGCAGGGAGGCCAGCGCCTCGCCGATCTGCGCCGGGTCGGCCAGCGGGTCCGGCCGGTGCAGGAGCAGCACGTCCAGGGTGTCGGTGCGCAGGCGGCCGAGGCTCTCCTCCACCCTGCGCAGGATGCTCGCACCCCTCAGGTCGTACAGCCCCGGCCGGTCGCCGTCGGGCAGCCGGATGCCGCATTTGCTCTGCAGGACGATGCGCTCGCGCAGCCCGGGGCTGCGGGCGAGCACCTCCCCGAAGACGGCCTCGGCCTTGCCGTAGCGGTAGATGTCCGCGTGGTCGAAGGCCGTGATGCCGGCGGCGAGGGCCGCCTCGACGACGGTCCCGGCGCGGTCGACGTCCTCGGACGTGTAAGGCCGGGTGTCCCAGTCGCCGCCCAGGCCCATGCAGCCGAGAACCAGCCGGTGCGTGCGGATGTCGGTCTGTGCCGCCATGGCGGACTCCGTGGTGTGTGCGGGTGGTGGACGGATGGTCAGTGCCGGAAGGTGTCGGCGAGCATCTCGGCGACGGCGAGGACGGGCAACTGGGTGTTGGCGGCCGGCACGGTCGGCAGGATCGAGGCGTCGACCACCCGCAGCCCCCGCACCCCGTGGACGGAGCCCTGCCCGTCGACCACGGCCCCCGCGTCCTCCCCGGGGCCCATGGCGCAGGTGCCCACCGGGTGCCAGTAGGTGCCCACCCGCTCCCGGAGGCCGGCGTCGGACAGCCCGCGCACCGGTGCGCCGTCCGAGGGACCCGCCAACGTCCCCAGGGCTTGGGCCAGTTGGTCCACCTTCTCCAGTCCGGCTCGGAGGGTGGCCAGGTCACGGCCGGCCGGGTCGGTGAGGAACGCGGGATCGATCTCGGGCGGCTCCAGCGGATCGGCCGAGCGGAGCCTGACGTGCCCGCGCGAGGCCGGCTTCATCAGGAACGCGGAGATACCGGCCTCGTACTGTCCGGGCGGCAGCCCGCCGAACAGCGGGAGACCGGCGGTGGGCAGCAGATGCAGGTCCCACGCCCCGTCCGGGCAGGACGGGCCGGCGGCCCGGACCAGCATGCGGCTGACGTACAGCTCGCCGGCCGCCTCCTTGGCCGCCAGCGCCTTGTTCAGGTCGTCCGTGGGCGACAGGGGCACGAACACACCCGGCTGGTCGGACAGGTTGGCGCCGACGCCCGGGAGGTCCAGCTCGCACCGGACGCCGATGTCCCGCAGGTGCGCGGCCGGACCGATGCCGCTGCGCAGCAGCACGCCGGGGGAGCCGAAGGTGCCCGAGGCCAGCACGTAGGTGTCCGCCGTCAGCGTGACCGGCCGGCCCTCGCGTACGATGTGCGCGCCGAGCACCCGGCCGCCGCGCACGGACAGCCGGTCCACCAGGGCACCGTCGAGGACCGTCAGATTGGGCCGCGACCGGGTCGCCGGGTCCAGATAGGCGAACGCGGCGTTCCAGCGCAGGCCGTCGACCGAGTTGATCAGCGGCCGGCCGTAGCCGGGACCGCCGGGACGCCCCATGTCCACTTCGCCGTAGCCGAGTTCGCGCGCCGCCGCGAGCGCGGCCGAGGCCCAGGGCGAGAGTTCGTGGTCCGGTACGGTGCGCAGCCCCATCCGCTCGACGGCCCGCGACCGGTACGGCTCCAGCGCGGCGGCCGACCAGTGCTCGCCGCCCGCCTCCGTCCACTCGGCGTGGTCGGCGTGCGAACCCCAGGTGTTCCAGGCGCCGTTGATGCACGAGGAGCCGCCCAGGACACGGGCGCGGATGCGGTAGAAGGCGGTGTGCCGTTCCCACACGTCGTCCCGGGGCAGGGCGCGGGAGTTGCGCACCTTCTCCGGCCAGTCCGCGGGCCGCGGTCCGTAGTCGGGGCCGGCCTCCACCAGGCACACCGACCGGCCGGGGTCCTCGCTGAGGCGCGCGGCCAGGACGCAGCCGGCCACGCCGCCGCCGAGGACGACGACGTCGTAGCCGGTCGGCAGGGACGCATCTGTCATGATCACTCCGTTGCTGGGTCGTCGCCGGGGCGGGGCAGGGCACCGGGCGCGCCGCCGGTCCGTCGGCGAGCGGTGCGAGCGGGGCCTCCCGCGGGGCGAACGGGACTTACTTCGGTGCCCGGTGCCACGCCGTGCCCGGGGCGCGGGCGGGCCGGGAACATGTCGGTGCAGTGGTCACGGGGCTCCCCGCGGCCACGTGCTCATACGGCCGGGGACCCGGTGAACGCGGGGGCCAGCAGCTCCGCTCCCGCGTGCACGCCCCGGACGGCGATCCGCTCGGTGGCGGGCAGATTCCCCAGCAGCGCGCTGCCGAGGCAGGCGTTCACCGGACGGGACGCGTAGCGGGTGCGGGCGCGCGGCACCGGCACCACCAGCTCCGTGGGCGCGCCCAGCGTCCGGGCGATGACGGCGGCCCACTCGGCGCGGGTGACACGGTCGGGCCCGCCCAGGTGCAGCACCGGGGGCAGCGGGTGCTCGGCGTCGAGGAGCGCCGCCGTCACCGCCGCCACGTCGTCCACGAGCACCGGTGTCGTCCAGTGGTCGTCCGGCGCCTCGACGGGCTCGCCGCGCCGCAGCCGGTGCGCGCAGGCGGCGAAGAAGTTCAGCCACTTGCCCGCGTCGGCCGGCTCGTGGCCGTAGACGAGACTGACGCGCAGGGCGACGGCCCGTTCGGACAGGGCGAGCAGGGCCTCCTCGGCCGCCCGCTTGGCCCGGCCGTAGGCGTTCGCCGGCGAGAGCGGGCTGTACTCGTCGTTGCGGGGGAAGTCGCCCGCGAAGACGTTGTCCGTGGAGATCAGGACGGTGCGCGCCCGCGGTGCCAGGGCGGCGAAGGTGCGCGCCACGGTGACGTGCGCATCCCGCGTCTCCTGCGGGTGCTCCTCGCACCAGGTGACGTCGGAGGGGCCGTGCACCAGGACGATGCGTCCGGGCCGCAGCTCGTCGAGCAGCCGCCGGCAGGCCCCGGCGTCGGTGGCGTCCAGCGCCGCCCAGCGTGCTCCGAACTCCTCGGCCGGCGTGCGGGGCGGACGGCGCGAGACGAGGGTCACGGGCCGTCCCGCCGACGCCAGTCGCCGGGCGATCCCGGTACCGACCAGGCCGCTGCCCACGACCAGGGTGCCGTTGCCGGTCACGACGCCCCCCGCGCGGAGGCCAGCGGCGTCCGGGCCGCCAGCAGCCGGCCCACCCCGATGAGTCCGTGGTCGTCGTCGGCCACCCCGAGCGACACCAGCGCGTCGATCTGCTCCGGTTCGAGGCCGAAGCAGCCCAGCCGCACCAGTTCGGCCACCAGCAGCCGCCGGTAGGGCTCGCCGACCGCCAGGGCGAAACCGCCCATCAGGATGTAACGGCACACCCCGACCGACGTGAACACGCTCGTGATGGCCTGGGCGAGCGGGGTGAGGGTGCCGCGCAGCACCTCCGTGGCGAACGGGTCGCCCGCGCGGACCGCCGCCGCGACCGCCCGGTTGTCGATGCCGTCCGCGCGGCTGTCGCACAAGGAGGCGAGCCGTGAACCGCGGAAGGCGGCCGGGGCGGCGTGCGCGGCCCGGCGGGCCGCGGCCAGCACACCCCGGCCGGAGGCGATGGCACCGAGGTGCCCGCGGCCCCCGCAGTCGCACAGCGGCGCGTCGGCGGACAGGTCGCAGACCCAGTGCCCCAGTTCGCCGCCGTGACCGTCGGCGTCGACGAGGACCTCGCCGCCGCGGAACACCTTGTTGCCGATGCCGGAGCTGATGGTGAGCAGGCAGAAGTCGCCGGGTTCGGTGGCGGCGTACCGCCAGGCCGCCGCCGTCAGGTCGTTCACCACGACGGCCGGTGCGCCGGTTCGTTCCGTCAGCAGTTCGCCGAGCGGCAGCGGGTCGCCGCGCCGCCCCCAGACGGTGGGGGCGGCCCGTACCAGCCCGGCCGCCGTGATCGGCCCGGCGAAGGCCACGCCCAGCGCGCGCGGCGGCCGTCCGTCGGTGTACGCGGCGACCTCGCGGACGATCTGCTCCACCACCCGCCGCTGGAGCACCGGCACGGGCGCGCCGGGGTCGCGGTGCAGGCCGTCCACCGGCACTCTGCGCACCCGGGACAGGACGTCCGTCCCCGGGTCGTACGCGCCGATGCGCAGCGTGGTGCCGCCCACGTCGAGCACGGTGAACACCTCGTCAGCCGTCACGCCGGCCACCCGGTCCCTCCTCGGCGACGGGACGCCGTCCATCCGTTTCCTCCTCGAAGACGAGCAGCCGCAGGTCCCGCTCCCCGTCGTTGCGCAGCCCGTGCTCCCCGTGCGGGGCGTTGACGACGACGTCGCCGGGGCCGACCGGGAACTCCTCGCCGTCCCGGTACATCAGGCCGCCGCCGTCCAGCACGACATAGGTCTCGCGGTCGGCGCCGTGCCGGTGCCGGCCGATCGAGGTGCCCGGCGGCAGCACGGCCAGGTCGATGAAGCGGGCGCCCCGGGAGCCGGTCCCGGCCGCGAAGAGGCGGTGGGCGAGGATCGTGCCCACACCGCCGTGGTCCCGTTCCTTGCCGGTCAGCAGGTCCCGCAGATTGACCACGGGTTCAGCCATCGTGGCGCTCCCCGTCCGCCGCCAGCGCCCGCAGCGCGGCCCGCAGGACCTCCTCGGGGACGTCCTCCAGCTCCTCCACGAAGGCCGCCTTGCCGACGCCGGTCGGCACCACGAGGTGCAGCTTGCGGCCCCGGCGCTGCCAGGAGGCGTGCAGGGCCTGCGCCATCAGGTCCTCGGTGCAGGTGTCCGGGTCGAACACCGGCAGCCCGATCCGCCGCAGCAGCCCCACCACGCGCGCGCAGGTCTCGTCGTCCGCCAGGCCGAGCAGGCGGGCCAGGTGGGCGGAGAGCGCCATGTCGACGGCGACCGCCTCGCCGTGCTCCAGGCGGTGGCCGCCGGCCGTCTCGACGACGGGGCTGAAGGTGTGCCCGAAGTCGACCAGCCGGGCCAGATCGTGCTCGCGCAGATTGGGGCAGAGTTCCTCCATCATCAGGCGCATGGAGGTGCGCAGGACGTAGGTCTCCAGCTCCCCGTGGGCGGGGTCCGCCGGCCCGTCGCCGCCGGGGCGCCGGAACACGTCCGGGTGCCGCTCCAGCGTCGCGAACAGGTCCTCGTCCAGGATCACGGCCATCTTCACGATCTCGGCGAGCCCGCAGCGGATCTCCCGGTGCGGGAGCGACCCGAGGAAGGCGGGGTCGTTCAGGGAGGCGTGCGCCGGGTGGTAGGCGCCGAGCATGTTCTTCGTCCGCAGGGCGTTGACGCCGGTCTTGACGCCCACGCCGACGTCGACCTGGCCGACGAGCGTGGTGTTGACCTTGACGTAGCGGACACCGCGGGCGTACATGGACGCCGCGAAGCCCACCACGTCGGCGACGATGCCGCCGCCGACCGCGAGCATCACGCCGTGCCGGTCCAGCCCGTCCGCCTTGGCGAGGGCGCAGACGTGCTCCGCCGCGGCGAGCGTCTTGTGGTGCTCACCGGTGGGTATGACGTGCAGGGTCCACTGGCCCGGCCCGGTGTGCGCGTCCAGATAGGCGCGCAGCCGGTCGCCGTACAGCCGGTCGACGGTCGCGCTGACGAAGGCCACCACCCGGCGCGCGCCCAGATAGCCGGCGAGCAGCGGGTTGGACGGATCGAGCGCTCCGGTCGTGAGGTCGACCCGGTAGCGGGTGCCGTCGGGCGCTCTCAGGTCGAAGCCCCCGGGGTCCTCGGCGACCCCTGTCGGCGGCTGGTCCACCCGGTCAAGAACCTGGCCTGACATCTCTCTCCTCATGTGTTCTCACGATGCCGGCGGAGGTCCGCGAACACCCGGGACAGAGCGGCCACCAGGGGCCGGCCGGGCAGATCCTCCAGCGGTACGGGACGGCCCTGGTCATCGCTCACGGGCAGCCGCCAGTTGGGGTGCGCCGCGGACGTGCCGGGGATGTTCTGGGGCCTGCGGTCGCCGGTCGCGTCCGGCAGCCAGACGCCGAGCAGCCGGGCCGGGGTACGGCACAGGAAGCGGTGCAGCGCGACGACCTCCCCGTCCGGGTCGGGCAGCAGTCCGAGCCGCCGCAACTCGGCCAGCCAGCCGTCGCGTTCGGCCACGGCCTCGGCCTTCTCCTCCGCTTCCGGACGGGTGAGCAGGTCCAGCCGGGCGCGCAGGTCCACGTGCTCGCCGCTCAGCCAGGCCGCGGTCGTCGGCAGGTCGTGGGTGGTCAGCGTGGCGAGGCAGTCGCGCCGCCACCGCTCGGGCGGCAGCGGTCCGTGCCGCCCCTCCGACCCGCCGAGGTACTCGAACCGCTGCACGGAGGTGCCGAGGATCCCGCGCTCGTCGAGCGACGCGCGGACGCCGGCCTCGACCGTGCCCAGGTCCTCGCCGATGACGGCGGCCCCGGCGCGGTGCGCCTCCAGCATCAGCACGCCCAGCATCGCCTCGGCGTCGTAGCGGACGTACGTGCCCTCGGACGGCGGCCGACCCTCGGGCACCCACCACAGCCGGAACAGGCCCATCACATGGTCGATGCGCAAGGCGCCCGAGTGCCGCAGCCCGGCCCGCAGCAGCCCGGCCAGCGGCCGGTAGCCGGACGCGGCGAGCCCGTCGGGACGCCACGGCGGCTGCCCCCAGTCCTGGCCGTAGGGGTTGAAGTCGTCCGGCGGCGCGCCGACGCTCATGCCCGCGGCCAGGCAGTCCTGCAACGCCCAGGCGTCCGCGCCCTCCGGGGCGACCCCGACCGCCAGGTCGTGGATCAGGCCCAGCCCCATGCCGGCCCCGGTGGCCGCCGCCTGCGCGGCGGCCAGTTGCTCGTCGGTGATCCAGGCGAGCCAGCGGTGGAAGTCCACCTCCGCGGCCAGTTCCTCGCGGGCCCGGGCCACGGCCGGGGAGCGCGGATCGCGCAGGGCGGCCGGCCAGGACCGCCAGGCCCCGCCGTGCACACCGGCCAGCGCGCACCAGGTGGCGAAGTCCGTCAGGTCCTCGCCCTCGCGCGCCAGGAACCGCGCGAACGCGGCGGCCCGCCCGGGCGTGAGCGGAACCCGGCGCACCGCGCGCAGCGCCTCGTGCTTGAGGGAGCGCACCGTCTCCCGGTCGATGAGCAGCTCACCGCGGAGCACGCCCTCGTTCAGGGCGCGGGCCCGGGCGGCGCACCGGTCGGCGGTCCGCCGTGCCTCACCCGTGAGGTAGGCGTACTCCGGGACCGCCTCCACCCGGACGTGCATCGGGTCGGGGTAACGGCGCGACGCGGGCCGGTACGGCGACGGGTCCGGCAGCGGTCCGGGCTCCACGGCGTGCAGCGGGCCGAGCTGGACGAAGTCCGCCCCGGCCGCGTGTCCCGCCCAGGACGCCAGCTCCGCCAGGTCACCGAGGTCGCCCATGCCCCAGGAGCGGCGCGACAGCACCGAGTAGAGCTGGACCAGGAACCCCCAGCGCCGCCCGGCCGGGACGGGCAGCCGGCCGGGCACCACGAGCAGCGGTGCGGACGCGTCGCGGCCCGCCGCGCCGACGTGCAGGGTGTGCCGGCCCACCGGCAGCGAGCCGGACAGGGCGGCGGTGCCTCCGCCTTCGAGGGCCACCTCCGCCGTGGCGTCTCCGGGCAGGTCCAGCGGGGGCAGGGCGTCTCCGCGTACGACGACGCACTCGGGCAGCAGCCGGGCGGCCGTCCGCGCGTGGTGGTCCGCCAGGGCGGCGCGGGCCGCCGTGGCGGTGGCCGCGTCCACCCCGCACGCGGCGAGCACCGCCACGAGGGTGTCCGGGGCCACCTCCCGCCGCTGCCCCCGGTCGGTGGTGTACGCGGTGGCGATCCCGTGAGCACGCGCCAGCGCGCGCAGGTCCTCGGTCACGACACCGGCTCCGTCCGGCCGAAGACGCGTTCCAGGACGGCGGCGACACCGTCCTCGTCGTTGCCGGGGGCGATCTCGTCGGCCATCGCCCGCAGCGCCGGATGGGCGTTGCCCACGGCCACGCCGTGCCCGGCCCAGGCCAGCAGCGGGATGTCGTTGGGCATGTCGCCGAACGCGATCGTCTCGGCCGCGTCGACGCCGAGGAGCCGCGCCGCGCGCTCCACCCCGGCCGCCTTGGTGGTGCCCGCCGGCAGCACCTCCACCATCCCCTGCACCGAGTGCACCACGGTGACCGAGTCGCCGCACAAGGACCGTGCCGTGGCCTCGACTTCCTCCTCCGGCAGGCCCGGGTGGTGCAGGACCAGCTTGTCGATCGGGTCCGTCCACAGCAGCCGGCGGTCCGTGGTGACGTCCCAGCCGTGCCTCACCCGTTCCCCGAACCGGGGAGTGACCTTGAAGCGGCTTTCCGGCGGCGCGGTCACCACACCCAGCTCCAGGGGCCCCAGCACCGCCTCGACACGCGCCACCACCTCACGCGCGAGGTCGAGGTCGAGCGAGGCGGAGCTGAGCAGCCGGTCGGCTCCCGCGTCGTAGAGCTGCGCGCCCTGCCCGCACACGGCGAGGCCGCGGTAGCCGAGGGCGGCCAGGTACTGCTTGCAGGCCGTGGCCGGTCTTCCGGTGACCACCAGGTGGTGTGCCCCGGCCTCGGCCGCCCGGGCGAGGGCGCGCAGGGTGCGGTCGGAGACGCTTTGGTCGCTGCGCAGCAGGGTGCCGTCGAGGTCGGTCGCCACCAGCCGGAAGGGCGGCGGGCCGGTGAGGTCCTCGCACGGCACCGTGTCCCAGGTGACGCGCCCGGAGGCCAGGGTCAGCATGACGAGCAGGTGGTCCCCGGCGGGCGGCCCGGCCAGGACGGTCCGGAAGACGCCCTCGCCGGCCGGCGTCAGGGGGGCCAGGACCATACCGCTGCCGGCGGGCACCGCCTCGTCGGAGGCGACGGCCTCCGCGGGTGACTCCGGGCCCGGGCGGGCGGCCGCGGCACCGGGCACCGCCACCTCCACGTGCCGGGCGTGCGGGTGCCGGTACTCCAGGTGCCGGCGGCCCGCGGCGTCCCGGTGCAGCCGGTACCGTCCGCGCACCCGCGCCGCCCAGTCCGCCCGTCCGGCGGCCCGGGCCGTCTGCGCGCACCGGACGAAGTCGGCCCGCGCGTAGGCCGCTTCGAAGAGACGCTCGTACGCCTCCTCGTCCAGCGGCGCGCAGCGCGCGTAGGCCGCCGTGTCGCCCAGCGCCTCGGCGTGCCGGGCCAGCAGTGCGCGGTGCCGGACCCGGTCGGCGGCGGGCAGGACGTCGAACCAGCCGTACCGGATCGCGTCCTCGGCAGGGAAGGGCCGGGGCCGGCCGCGCAGCACGTCCGCGAAGGCCGCAAGGCGCCGGTCCGCGCTCCGCGCCCAGGTGAACGCCCGGGCCGTGGCACGGGAGTTGGCCGACAGCCGCGCGTAGTCGTCGGGGGCCGTGCGCCGCAGCGCGACGGCCTGGCGTATGCGCTCGGCCAGCGCCTCGGCGAGGGCCGGGTCGTCGTCCCGGAACGAGCCGGGCAGCGAGAACCCGGTGGCCCGCGGATCCTCCGGGGGCAGGGCGTGCCCGAAGTGCGCGGTGACGCTCTGCGCGGTCGCGATCGGCACCGCCCCGCACGCCATCGCCTCGGCCTGCGCGATGAGGAACCCGTCGAGTTCGAACTTCGAGGGGAAGACACAGAAGTCGGCGCAGGCCGCCTGCTCGAACAGGGTGTCCTCGTCGGCCAGCCGCCAGTCCAGGTGGACGCGGCCGGGATAGCGGTCCGCCACGCTCTGGAAGTAGGCGTTGGCGGCGGGCGCCGTCCGGCCGCCGCCCCCGCCGGTGGCGAAGCGCAGCACGAACGACGCCTGGACACCGTCCGCCAGCACCTCCTCGACGGCCCGGACCAGCTCCACCTGCCCCTTGTGGTGCACCGCGTAGCGGGCGGCGTGGTAGAAGACGGGCAGGGACGGGTCCAGGCCCAGGGCGCCGAGCACCGCCTCCCGGTCGACGGCCGCCGGGTCGCGCGCCAGCCAGCCGTCGGCTATCCCGCAGCCGCCCACGAGCAGCTTGTGCGCCTGCTCGCGCAGCATCCGGGAGACCGGCAGCGTGTCGAACAGGTCCTGGAACGGGGTGTCGCGGAAGGTGCTGTAGTGGTCCCGCTGGCCCGGCGAGACGAAGTCGACCAGATCGGCGTGGGCCAGGATCAGCGGCAGGAAGGGCACGTGGTCCGGGCCGTGCTCGGCGTGCATCCGGGTGCCCGCCAGGACCCGGGCCATCGTCGCCCGCGGGCTGTCCTCGGCCGGCGGCGGATCGTCGAGCGCGTCCAGGTCCGCCCGGACGCCGAACAGGTCGAGCAGCCGCTCCACCTGCGGGCGGTACACCGCCTGCGTCACGGGCGCGTTGGCCGCGACCGTGCTCACGGTCCGCAGCGACGGATCACCGGCGAACAGCGCCGGCAGCAGGTAGTGGTAGTACGGTTCGAAGCCGTGCACCACCGCCTCCCCGTCCGCCAGACACCGCTGGATGAAGTGCGCGCCCGCGACCTGGAACACCAGCGGCTTGAAGTACGCCAGGTCCCTGCCCTCCATGCCCGGCGGCGGGTACAGCCGGTCCGGGAGCCGGTCCAGATACGCGTCGGAGAGGAAGTACACGTCCACGCCGTCCTTGCGCAGACGGTGCGCCCGGGTGGTCAGCTCCAGGGTGATCTCGGCCGGGTGGTCCGGCCACACCTTGGGGTCCGGCACCAGCGGCACGCGGTGCTCGTGGCGGTAGGACAGCTCCTCGACCGGGTGGTCGCGCCGCAGGCTGTCGAGCAGTCCGTGCGCGGGCGTGACCACCGAGACACGGTGACCGCGCGCGGCGTACTCGCGCGACAGGTTCCACACCAGCGGCGACAGCCCGCCGCGCATCAGGCGGTTGTCGAACCCGCCGCACTCGAAGGCGAAATGGATGATGTGCACGCGTCCGCCCCTCACCGGCTCGCCGCGGCGCGCGCACTCGCCGCGCGCAGCTCCGGCAGATCGATGAACTCGGTGTGGGTGCCCGCGCTCGCGCACGCGAACGCCCCGGCCACCGAGCCGGCCAGCACGCACTCCTCCGGCGCGCGTCCCTCCAGGTAGGAGTGGAGGAAGGCGGTGACGAACGCGTCACCGGCGCCGTTGGTGTCCACCACCGGCCGCTCGGGGCGTACGGCGGGGAAGTGGCGGATCTCGTCCCGGCCCCGCTCCAGCAGGTAGCAGCCGTCCGCGCCGTCCGTGGCCACCACGAAACGGGCCCGGCCCTCGTCGACGACGGAGCGCAGCACGGTGGGCAGGCGGTCGTGGATCGCCGCCGCGCTGAGGAAGACGTAGTCGGAGGCGAGGGCGTAGGTGCGGTGGTGCGGGTTGCGGCCGTCCCAGTCGTGCAGGTCGGTGGAGCTGGTCACGCCGAGGCGGTGGATGTCCTCGTACATGTCCTGGTTGTGACCGATGATCGACAGGTGGACGTGGGCCGACCGCTCCAGGAAGGGCAGGTAGAAGTCCCGGGGCAGCCTGAGGTCGGCGGGGTGCCGGCCGTCGTAGAAGGAGAACCGGCGGCCCTGCGGGTCCACCAGGTTCGCCGAGCGCGGGGTGCCGTGCGGCGAGACCAGATGGCTGAAGTCGAGGCCCTGGCGGGCGTAGTGCTCCAGCACCATCCGGCCCTGCGGGTCGTCACCGAGGAAGTCGATGAACTTGGTCCGCAGGCCGAGCGCGTGCCAGCCGAGCGCCACGCCGTTGCCGGTGTGCCCGACGTAGTCCCGCAAGGGCTCCACGAAGACCGAGTCGCCGGGCGGCACGCGCAGTTCGTCCACGCGCACGATGGTGTCCACCCCGACCCCGCCGACCACCAGGACGTCGTAGTCGCTCGGACGCCGGGCACCGCTGTGGTGTTCGGGCAGGGTCATGCGCTCACTCCTTCGGCAACGTGCTGAATGTGTCCGTCCTCCAGGACGACCGCCCCGTCGATGTCGGCGCCCGGCGGTATCACCGCGCCGGGCAGCACCACGCTGCGCCGCACCCGGGCCCCGGCGCCGACCCGGACCCCGGGGAAGAGCACGCTGTCCGTGACGAGCCCGGCGTTGACGAGGTCCGACGGGACCACGGACGCCCGCACCCCGGGGGCCTCGGCGACCCAGCTCCGGCCGGTGCCGGGCCGCAGCGTCCACGGCATCCGCCCGACCGGCAGCGGCGCCCGCGGCCCGGCGGCGAGCGCCAGGTGCGCGCGGTGGTAGCGCTCGACGGTGCCGATGTCCTCCCAGTGCCCGCGCACCTCGTGGCCGCGGATGTGCTCTCCGGCCGCCAGCATCGCCGGGATCACGTCCCGGCTGATGTCGTGCTGCCAGTCGGTGCCGTCCAGGTCGGTCAGGTAGCGGCGCAGCACCCCGGCGTCGAAGACGCAGAACGCCGCGAAGACCAGGTCGGAGGTCGGGTGCGCGGGCTTCTCCACGAACTCCGCGAGCCGGCCGCCGCCGTCGAAGCGGACCATGCCGAACAGGTGCACCCAGCGCGGGTCGATGCGCTGGTAGGCGACGGTCAGCGCGGCGCCCGACGCCCGGTGCGCCGCCACCAGCGGGCCGTAGTCGTAGCGGTAGACGTGGTCGGCGTGCAGGACGAGGACGTCCTCGACGCCCTCGGTGAACACGTACTCGGCCTTGCGGATCAGGGCGTCGGCGGTGCCGCGCTCCGGCGGCCAGGTGCGCTCCGGCAGCTCCCCGGGCAGCTCCCGGCCGCGGTAGGCCACGTCGTACGGCCCGAAGTGCACACGGAAGTCCGGCCCGGTGTTCCACACCCGGTGCAGGTCGTCCATCAGCAGCCGCTCCTCGTACTGGGAGAGCAGCAGCACCTCCGGCAGACCCGAGGCGCGGGCGTTGGCGAGGCTGAAGTCGATGAGCCGGCAGGTGCCGCCGTAGGGGACCAGCGGTTTGAGCCGCCCGGTGCCGAGCGGGCCCATCCGGCGCCCCTCGCCGCCCGCGAGCAGCACCGCGCGTACGGTGCGCAGATCAGCCATGACGCACCTCGTCCCAGGTCACACGGCCGGAGGACAGGGTGAGCAGCAGCAGGCCGCCGGCCTCGGGCGCCGGGCCCGTGAAGACTCCCGGCCCGGTGCGTTCCAGGGTGCGTACGGCGGGCAGGGCTCTGGCCGAGCCCGGCCGTGCCTCGACGGCCTCCACCCGTTCGGCGTGCGGGAGGCGGTACTCCAGACGGCCGTCGGCCAGGACCCGGCAGCGGGTGCGCAGCCGGTCGGTCTCCGCGGCGGGCACCGCCTCGGGCAGCCGGGCGAGGACCCGCTCGCAGGCGGCGAAGTCGGCCCGCTCCCACGCGGCGCGGAACATGCGCAGCGCCGCGTCCGCGTCGAGCGGGGCGCTGCGCTCGTAGGCGGCGATGTCCCCGTGCGCGACGGCCGCCGCCGTGGTGACCTGCTCGTCGGGAAGCAGGTCGAACCAGCCGTGGCGCAGGGCGAGTTCGGGGGAGAGGACGGCGGGCCGGCCCTCCCACAGCGGGGTGAACGCCGCCAGGTGCAGGTCGGCGCAGTGGTCCCAGGTGAAGGTCCGGGCGACGGCCGCGGCGCGCTCGGACAGCTCGCGGTAGCGGCCCGGGTCGTTCGTCCACAGGGCCGCCGCCTGCCGGATGCGGTCCGCGAGCGCCGCGGTGAGCAGCTCGTCGTCCTCGGCGAAGGAGCGGTTCACGGCGAAGCCGGTCGTCGTCTCCGGGCCGTCGGCGTGCCGGAAGTGCTCCATGCCGCGCTGGTCGGTGGCGATCGGCACGGCGCCCACGGCCATGGCCTCGCCCTGGGCGATCAGGAAGGTGTCCATCTCGAACTTGGAGGGGAACAGGGCGAAGTCGGACGCGGCCGCGAAGGAGAACACCCGGGCCTCCTCCACCCGCTCCCACTCGAAGTGCAGCCGGCCCGGGTGGCGGGCGGCGACCTCGTGGAAGAACGGGTCGTCGACGCCGTCGGCGGAGATGCAGCGGATGACGAAGTTGGCCGCCAGGCCCTCGCCCAGCACCCGGTCCACGGCCCGCATCAGCTCCACCTGGCCCTTGTGGTGGACGGCGTAGCGGGCGTTGTGGAAGAACGTCGGCAGCGCCGGGTCGAGACCGAGGCCGCCGAGCACCTCCGCCCGGTCCACCCCGGCCGGGTCCCAGGCCAGCCACTGGTCGGAGATGGCACAGCCGCCGACGAACATCTTGTGGGCGTTGCGGCGCACCACGTCCGCGATCGGCAGGTGCCGGAACAACGGCTCGAACGGCGTGTCGGCGAAGCCGGCGTAGAAGTCGAGCTGGCCCGGCGACAGGAAGTCGATCAGGTCGGCGTGCTCGGCGGTCAGTTCGTAGAGGGCGACGTGGTCCGGCGGGTAGGTGTAGTGCAGGTGGGTGAGCTGCTGGTACTGGACGACCGCCTCGGGCACGCCGTGCGCGGGATCGGCGCCCGGCAGCTTGACGTCCACGTCGAGCAGCTCGAACAGCCCCTCCACCTCGGGCGCGTACACCTTCTTGGCGATCGGCATGTTGCTCTGCACGTTGCTGACGACCAGCTTCGTCGGGTCGTCGCGCAGGGCGGCCGGCAGCAGGTAGTGGTAGTACGGCTCGTGGGCGTGGACGACGGCCTTCTCGTCGCCGAACCAGCCGCGCAGGAACCGCACGCTGTCCGCCTGGAACACCAGCGGCTTGAGGAACACCAGGTCCCGGCCCTTGGCCGAGTACGGCGGGTAGAAGGTGTCGGGCAGCCGGTTCAGGTACTCGTTGGAGAGGAAGTACAGGTCCACACCGGCCAGGCGGATGCGGTGGGCGGTGGTGCGCAGCTCCAGCTCCACCTGCGCCGGGAACTCCCGCCAGACGCGGGGGTCCAGGGCCACCGGCAGCGTGTAGGCGTCCTCGTAGGGCAGGTCCTCCACCTCGTAGCGCCGGCGCAGGTCGTCGAGCCTGCCGTGCGCGGGGGTGACGATGGAGACCCGGTGGCCGCGTGCGGCGAAGGCCTTCGACAGGTTCCACAGGTACACGGACGTGCCGCCCTGAAGGAAGGTGTGGTCGAATCCGCAGCACTCGAAATACGTCTCGATGATGTGCATCCGGGGCGCGTTCACGACGGTCATGTCCTCGCGTGGGTGGAAGGGGCGGGGGAGGCCAGCGCGAGCGCGTGGCGCAGGTCGATCGCGGCGTGGTAGGGCCGGGCGTGGTCGTGGTTGTAGCCCAGCTCGTGCAGGAGCCGGCGCAGATACAGCAGCCGCCGCAGCGGGCTGTCGGGGGTGGGACCGAGGAGCAGGTCCAGGACCTGCCGGCGCCAGGTGTCGGCGGTGCGGAAGACGCCCTCCAGCACGGCCCGGCGGGCGGGGGACAGGGCGGGAGCGCCGTCCAGGGAGCCGTTCATGGTCTCGGCCGAGTCGATGCCGAGGCGCCGGGCGCTCTCGAAGGCCGCCTCGTCGGCCGCGAAGTACTCCAGCGCGCGCTGCACGGCCACCAGGTCCTGGAGGGGCGACTGCGCGGCGTACCCGGGGTCGTCCGGGGAGAGGGCGGGCGTGGACAGGTCGATCACGCGCATCCGCCAGGTGCCGTCGGCCTCCTCGGCGCACAGCAGGTGGGACAGGTGCAGGTCGCCGTGGCAGGGACCGGCGCCGGGGACCGTCTCCTGGTCGCCGAACTCGGCGTTCAGCGAGGCGAGTTCGGCGTCCAGGGCGTGGAAGGCCGCGCTCCGGGCGGCGGGCGGGAGAGCGATGTCGGCCCGGGCCAGCCCGGCCAGTCGCGCCGAGGCCCGCCGCAGGGCGTCGGCCACGGGGTAACCGGCGGCGGGGCCGCCCAGGCGTGCCGCCAGGTCCCGGTGGAAGGCGGGCAGGAAACGTCCGGCGGCGCGCAGCCCGTCGTGGAGCGGGCGCAGATGGGCGCGGACGAGCGGGTCCGGCGCGGTGCCGTCGGTGAGCCGCGGCCACAGCGAGCGCAGGTTCTCGCGCAGCGGCACGTCGATCCCGTGCCCCGGCGCGCGGCGGTAGAGGACACCCAGCGGATGCCGGGTCCCGGAGCCGGGAGCCGTGTACGTGTAGTCCCCGGCCCACTCGGAGGTGTGCCCGGTGCCGCTCATGAGCCGCAGCAGCTCCGGCTCACGGATCGTCCCGTCCAGGCGCCGGTAGGTCTTGTGCAGGTACGCGGAGCCGCCGATCTCGACCAGGGACAGGGCGTTGGAGGACCACCCCTGGTCGAACGGCAGCCACCGCGGCTCACCGGCCGGCGCCGAGGGCGACCGGCGGAAGTCCACGTGTCCGCCGCGCGCCGTGGGCAGCCGGGCGCCGGTGAGCACCCGGCGCACGGCCGCGAGACCGGAGGACCCGTCGCCGCGGGCCGTGCCCAGGCCGCCGGTGGCATCCGTGTGCACGGGGACGAAGAACCGCTCGCCGGAGGCGGGGCCGCCGACGGCCGCCACGATCAGCAGGAGTTCGTCCGGTCCGGGCCCGGCGTGGTCGACCACCTCGTAGCGGTGGGCGGCGCGCAGGTCGTGCGGCATCCACGGCGCGGTGCGCAGCAGGGGTTCGAGCTGTTCGTCGCGGATCACGGGCGTGATCAACTCCCGGTCATTTCGTAGGCGTTGATACCGCGTCGCCACACGGTCAGGGCGACGGCGAGGGCGCCCGCCGTCACCACCGGCAGCCAGACCACCCGCCCGGTGGCACCGGTGAGCAGGTAGACGCACGGCACGTACGAGGTGAAGGCGAAGGGCAGCACCCAGGTGAGGAGGGCGCGCAGCGAGGGGTGGTAGATGTCCAGCGGATAGGCGGCGAACTCGGACACCTGCCCGGCCGCGTACATCGACGGCAGGCTGGTGACGGTCCAGAACGACAGCGAGGCGAACAACAGCTTCACCGAGGTGTGGATCAGCGCGCCGCACAGCACCAGCAAGGGGGCGACGGCCCACTGCACCGGGGTGAGGTCGAGCCCGATCGCGCTGCCGGACCAGCCCACCAGAGCGGCGCCGACCGCCAGTTCGCCGAGCCCGTCGGGGTGGAAGAACCGCTCCGACAGCAGGGAGAACAGCGGGTTCACCGGGCGGATCAGATAGCGGTAGAACTCACCGCGCTGGACCAGCTTGCGGCCCAGCTCCCAGAGCTGGTCGGTGAACAGGTGGTCCAGGCCGCGCGGCAGCAGCGAGAAGCCCAGCAGGAACAGCACCTCGTGGTAGCTCCAGCCGCCCACCGCGGGCACCTGGCGGAAGACCAGCCCCACCACCGCCGTCTGCAGGCCCACCCGCACCAGGAAGGCGCCCGCCCCGAGGGCGAAGTCCATGCGGTACGCGCTCAGCCGGTGCAGCCCGACCCCGCCGAGGAAGAAGGCCAGCCGCACATGGCGCCACACCGTGCCGGTCATCCGCCGAGCACCTCCAGCCGGCTGAGCGAGGCCCGCCACAGGACGGCGCTCAGCAGCGTGAGGCCGGCCGCCCAGCCGAGCTGCCGGGCGAGTACGTCGGCCGCGCCGGCCACTCCGTCGTAGCGGCCGAGCAGCAGGGTGAGCGGGCCGTCGACCATGCCCCGGAAGGGCAGCGCGGCGGCCAGCGCGGCGAGCGGTCCCGGCATCAGCGCGAGGGGGACCAACTGCCCGGCGAAGAAGGCGACCACGCTCTGCTTCACCATGCGCACCCCCCAGGTGTTCGTGGTCACGAAACCCGTCATCCCGGTCAGCAGGTTCACCAGGAAGGCGAGCAGGACGGACAGCGCGGTGGACACCAGGAACAGCACCACGTCCCCGGGCCGCGGCACGGACAGCGGCACGATCAGGGCGAACAGGGCGAGCACGGGAACGCCGACCAGGACGGCGTTGGCCGCGACCACCGGCAGGCAGGCGAAGAACCGCATCACCGGGTAGCTGACGGGCCGCACCAGCATCACGGCCACGTCGCCGCGGTAGACGTCGGCCGCGACCTCGTCGTCCACCCGGTTGGCGTGCAGGACTTGCAGCACCTGCGCCATCAGCAGATAGGTGGTGATGCCCTCGGTGGTGAAGCCGCCCGGTCCGCCGCCGGGCGGGGAGCCCGCGTACACGGCCCGCCACAGGAAGACGGTGACCGCCGCGCCGGCCGCGGCCGTGATGCCGGTGGTCACGAACGTCGAGCGGTACTGGAGCAGGGACTGCAGTCCACCGGTGGCGAAGGGCAGGTAGCGCCGGACGCGCGCGGCCGGCGGCACGGGTCCGGGAACCGCCAGCGGCCGGGCGGGGGAGGCGCTCATACCGCACCCTCCCGGCGCGCGCCCGGAGCGTCCGCCGTGGCCGGCGCGCGGTGCTCGCCGGCGTAGATCCGCCGCAGGACGTCCTCCAGGTCGGGTTCGGGCGCGTAGCAGTCCGCCAGGTCGAAGTGGTCGAGCAGGAAGGCGAGCACCTGGCGGGAGGTGAACGCCTCCGCCGGGTAGTCGACCCGGATCCGGCCGTCCTCGGTGGCGGACGCGCTCACCCCGGGAAGCCCCCGCTCGATGTCCGCGCAGGCCTGCCCGGGTCCGGGGCCGCCGCGGTGGTCGAACAGGACGCAGCGCCGGCCGGCGGTGTGCAGCAGGTCGCGCAGGCTGCCCTGGTGCACCACCCGGCCCCGGTCGACGACCAGGGCGCTGTCGCAGATCGCGGCGATGTCCGCGATGTCGTGGCTGGTGAGGACGACGGTCGTGCCCAGCTCCCGGTGGACGTGGTTGACCAGGTGCCGCACCGCGTCCTTGAGCACCATGTCGAGGCCGATGGTGGGCTCGTCCCAGAAGACGACCTGCGGATCGTGCAGCAGGCTCGCCGCTATCTCCGCCCGCATCCGCTGGCCCAGGCTGAGCTGGCGCACGGGCGTGGTGCCGAGGGCGTCGATGTCGAGCAGCTCCCGGTACAGGGCGAGGTTGCGGCGGTACACCGGGTCGGGGATGTCGTAGATACGCCGCAGGATGCGGAACGAGTCCGGCACGGACAGGTCCCACCACAACTGGCTGCGCTGGCCGAAGACGACCCCGATGCCGCGGGCGTTGGCCTGCCGGTGCCGGTAGGGCTCGATGCCGCGCACCACGCAGCGCCCGCTGGTGGGCGTCATGATGCCGGTCAGCATCTTGATCGTGGTGGACTTGCCGGCCCCGTTGGCGCCGATGTACGCCGTCTTCGAGCCGGCCGGGATCGTGAAGGACACGCCGTCGACCGCGCGCACGATCCGGTGCCGCCGGGTGAACAGGGTGGACAGACTGCCCGCCAGGCCCGGCTTGCGCTCGGCGAGCCGGAACTCCTTGACGAGGTTCTCGGCGACGATCACGACAGCACCCGCTCCAGAGCCTCTTCGAGCAGCCCGACGCCCTCCTCCAGGAGGGGCTCGTCGATATTGAACGGCGGTGCCAGGCGCAGGATGTGCCCGCCGAGGGCCACGCGCAGCCCCAGGTCGAGGGCGGTGGTGTACACGGCCCGGGCCAGGTGCGGCGCCGGGGTGCGGCTGTGCCGGTCCGTGACGAACTCCAGCCCGTACAGCAGCCCCAGGCCGCGCACCTCGCCGAGGTTCTCGAAGCGGTCACCCAGCGCGGTCAGCCGCTCGTGCAGCACGTCCCCGAGGACGCGCACGCGCTCCAGCAGCCGGTCGCGCTCGATGACTTCCAGGGTGGCGCGGGCGGCCGCGATGCCGAGTGGGTTGCCCGCGTACGTCGACGCGTAGGCGCCCGCCCCGGAGGCCGCCGGATGGTGCAGCAGGTCCGCCCGTCCCGCCAGGACGGCGAAGGGGAACCCGCTGGCCAGGCCCTTGGACAGGGCGGCCAGGTCCGGTTCCACGCCGAACTGTTCGCTCGCCAGGAACGTCCCCGTCCGGCCACCGCCGGTGAGCACCTCGTCGGCGACGAGCAGCACCCCGTTGGCCTGGCAGGCGTCGGCGATCTGCTCCCAGTAGCCCGGGGGCGGGACGATGACCCCGGCGGCGCCGAGGACCGGCTCGAAGACCAGCGCCGAGACGTTCGGCTTGTCGGCGATGTGCTTGCGCACCAGCGAGGCGCACCGCACCCCGCAGGACGGGTAGGTGAGTTCCAGCGGGCAGCGGTAGCAGTAGGGCGCGTAGCCGAGGACGGAGTTGCCGGCGAAGGCCTGGTGGCCGATGTCCCAGTGCACGAGCATCCGCGCACCCATCGTCTTGCCGTGGAACCCGCCGCGCAGCGCGCCGATCCGGTTGCGGCCCGGTGCGGCGGTCGCCTGCACCACGCGCAGCGCGGCCTCGACGACCTCCGCGCCGGTGGAGAACAGGGCGTAGGTGTCGAGCTGTTCGGGCAGCAGCCGGGCCAGCAGCTCCAGCAGGCCGGCCCGGTCGGGCGTCGCCGAGTCGTGCACGTTCCACAGCCGCCGGGCCTGCGCGGTGAGGGCCTCGACGACTTCGGGATGGCCGTGTCCGAGGGACTGCGTCAGGGTGCCCGCGGCGAAGTCCAGGTACTGGTTGCCGTCGAGATCGGTGAGGACCGGCCCCCGCCCCTCGGCGAACACCCGGCGTCCCACGGCCGCCTCCTCGGAGGCGCCCGGTGCCAGATGTCCGGCCTCGCGCTCCAGCCGTTCCCGCTGGTGCCGTCCTGTCACTGCTGCTCCCCACCTCTGGTGCGAACTGCTGTGCGGGGCACCGCCTTTGAGCGGTGCCGGGAGTGAGTCAAACACCGAAGCGCAGCTCCTTGCAAGAGATTGCTGAAAGTTTCAGTTGTCTCTTGCGTGGGGTCGGTGTCCTCTGCTTGAGTCAGGACCAGCTCCACCGGTGACACCGCGACTTCCGTTCGAGGAGAGATCCGTGAGACCACAGACCCAGCCCCCTCCGCGACTCCGGTGGCCGACGTGAAGGCCCTGGTCCTGGCCGGCGGCACGGGCAGCAGACTGCGGCCCTTCACCCACACCCGCGCCAAGCAGCTCCTCCCCATCGCCAACCAGCCGGTGGTGCACTACGCCCTGCGGGCGATCGCCGACGCCGGCATCGAGGACGTGGGAGTGGTGGTCGGCGGCCACGCCGACGACATCCGCCGCGCGGTGGGGGACGGCTCCGCCTTCGGCCTGCGCGTCACCTATCTGCACCAGCCCGAACCGCTCGGTCTCGCGCACGCGGTGCTGATCGCCCGGGACTTCCTCCAGGACGACGACTTCCTGCTGTACCTCGGCGACAACTACCTCGAAGGCGGTGTCACCGAGTTCGTCCGGCGCTCCCGGGCGGGCCGGGACGCCGCCCGGCTGCTGCTCACCGCGGTCCCCGACCCCACCGCCTTCGGCGTCGCGGAGGTCGACGGCGACGGACTGGTGCGGCGGCTGGAGGAGAAACCGGAACAGCCGCGCAGCGACCTCGCCATGATCGGGGTCTACGCCTTCACCCCCGCGGTGCACGAGGCGGTGCGCGCGATCGCCCCCTCCGGCCGCGGCGAACTGGAACTCACCCACGCGGTCCAGTGGCTGATCGACCGCGGCCTCGGCGTGCGCGCGGAGACCACCACCATGCCGTGGCGCGACACCGGCAGCGTGGAGGACCTGCTGGAGGCCAACCGGCACGTCCTGGACCGGCTGGAGGGACGCGTCGACGGCAAGGTCGACGCGCACAGCGTCCTGGTGGGCCGGGTCAGCATCGCCGAGGGCGCCGTGGTCAAGGGCTCGCGGATCGTCGGGCCGGCGGTGATCGGACCCGGGGCCGTCATCAGCAACTCCAGCGTCGGGCCGTACACCGCCATCGGCGAGGACTGCCGGATCGAGGACAGCGCGATCTCCTTCTCGGTCCTCCTGCGGGGCGCGCGCGTGGAGGGCGCTCCCTGTATCGAACAGTCGCTCATCGGCCGGGAAGCGGTCGTGGCGGCGGCGCCCCGGCCTCCGCAAGCCCACCGTCTCGTCCTCGGCGACCACAGCAAGGTGCTGCTCACGTCATGACTTCCCGCATCCTCGTCACCGGCGGAGCCGGTTTCATCGGGTCCGCCTACGTCCGGGCGCTGCTCGGCCCGTCCGGGCCGCCCGGCGTCACGGTCACCGTGCTGGACAAGCTGACCTACGCGGGCAGCCTGGCCCGCCTCGACGCGGTGCGCGGCCATCCCGGCCTGGCCTTCGTGCAGGGCGACGTCTGCGACACCGCGACCGTGCGGCGGCTGGCCGCCGGCCACGACGAGATCGTCCACTTCGCGGCCGAGTCGCACGTGGACCGCTCCATCGAGGACGGCTCCGGCTTCACCCGGACCAACGTGGTGGGCACGCAGACGCTGCTGGACGCGGCGCTGCGGCACGGTGTGCGGACCTTCGTCCAGATCTCCACCGACGAGGTCTACGGCTCGATACCCGAGGGCGCCGCGCGGGAGGAGGACCTGCTGCGGCCCAGTTCGCCGTACGCCGCGTCCAAGGCGGCCGCGGACCTCGTCGCGCTCGCCCACCATCACACCCACGGCCTGGACGTCCGGGTGACCCGCTGCTCCAACAACTTCGGCCCCTTCCAGCATCCGGAGAAGGCGATCCCGCGTTTCGTGGCCACGCTCCTGACCGGCGGGAGCGTGCCGCTGTACGGCGACGGCCGGCAGGTGCGCGACTGGCTGCACGTGGACGACCACGTCCGGGCGGTGGAGCTGGTGCGCACGGCGGGGCGGCCGGGCCAGACGTACAACATCGGCGGCGGCACCTCGCTGACCAACCTGGAGCTGGCGCGGCAGCTGCTCGACCGGTGCGGTGCCGGCCCCGGCCGCATCACGCACGTCGCGGACCGCAAGGGCCACGACCGCCGGTACGCGGTGGACCACGGCAAGATCACCGCGGAGCTGGGCTACCGGCCGCGGACCGACTTCGCCTCGGCGCTGGCCGCGACGGTGGACTGGTACCGGACCCACCGGTCGTGGTGGGAGCCACTGCTCGTGGCGGTCTGAACGGGGGCGGGCAGCGGCCGGGACGTCCGTGCCGGTCCGCCGGGGAGTGTGCCATCCGACGCCCCTTCCGCCCCGTCGGGGCGCGAGGTCCGGTCCGCGGTGGTCAGGGGCTCCGGCCCGGACGGCCGGGCGCGTCGGGGGCACGGGTGGTGCACCCCGCGGCCGGGGGCCGGAGTCCGACGAAGGTAACACCGCTGAAACTCTTGCGAAAGGGATTACGCACACGGGCTTCAACAATTGCCTGATCAACTGGTCATTCGTCCCCAGGGGTTGACCTGCGGTAAGCGGCGCCGTACGGTCTCGATCGCAATTTCTTGCAGCAAGAACCAACGAACGGCCTTCCCCTGGCACGGCGCGTTGTCAACCGAGGCTGTCCTCCGGTATCACCCCACTCCCCAAACTGGAGACACCATGGCCAAGAAGCCCGTGGCCGCTGCACTCGCCCTTCTGGCGGGAGCCGCTGTGGCCGTCACGGCACCGACGCCGGCGCAGGCCAGTGCGCCCGGCGGCAAGGACGTCACCGCGGTGATGTTCGAGTGGAACTTCGCGTCCGTCGCGAAGGCGTGCACGGACGAACTGGGCCCGGACGGGTACGGATACGTCCAGGTCTCCCCGCCCAACGAGCACATCCAGGGCACCTCCTGGTGGACCGCCTACCAGCCGGTCAGCTACAAGATCGGCACCAAGCTGGGCGGCCGGGCCGACTTCAAGAGCATGGTGGACACCTGTCACGCCGCGGGCGTCAAGGTGGTCGCCGACACGGTCATCAACCACATGGCCAACGCCTCCGGCACCGGCACCGCCGGGTCGTCGTTCAGCAAGTACGACTACCCCGGCACCTACTCGTCCGCCGACATGGACGACTGCAAGACCAGCATCAGCGACTACGGCAACCGCTGGGACGTGCAGCACTGCGAGATGGGAGGACTCCCGGACCTCGACACCGGCGAGGAGTACGTCCGCAAGACCATCGCCGGCTACCTGAACGACCTGCTCTCCCTCGGCGTCGACGGCTTCCGTATCGACGGGGCCAAGCACATCGCCGAGGAGGACCTCACCAACATCAAGTCCCGGCTCACCAACCCCGGCGTCTACTGGAAGCAGGAGACCATCGGGGCCCCCGGCGAGGCCGTGCAGCCGCCGGAGTTCTACAACACCGGCGACGTCCAGGAGTTCCGCTACGCCTACGACCTCAAGCGGGTCTTCAGGAACGAGAAGCTGGCGGAGCTGAAGAACTTCGGCGAGGCCTGGGGCTACGTCTCCAGCGGCAAGGCGTCCGTCTTCGTCACCAACCACGACACCGAACGCAACGGCAACACCCTCACCTACAAGGACGGTGCCGACTACACCCTCGCGCACGTCTTCATGCTGGCCTGGCCCTACGGCTCGCCCGACGTCCACTCCGGCTACGAGTTCAGCGACACGTCCGCCGGCGGCCCGAACAACGGCCAGGTGAACGCCTGTTACAGCGACGGGTGGAAGTGCCAGCACGCCTGGCGCGAGATAGCGAGCATGGTCAAGTTCCGCAACACGGCCGCCGGCAGCGCGGTGACCGACTGGTGGGACAACGGCAACAACCAGATCGCCTTCGGGCGCGGCGCCAAGGCGTACGTCGCCATCAACCACGAAGGCACCGCCCTGACCCGCACCTTCCAGACCTCCCTGCCCGCCGGCGGCTACTGCGACGTGCAGAGCGGCAAGGGCGTCACGGTCGACTCCTCGGGTCGGTTCACCGCCACCCTCGCGGCCAACTCGGCCCTGGCCCTGCACGTCGGCGCCAAGACCTGCGGCGGCGGCTCGGACAGCGACCCCGGCAACGGCGGCGACACCGCCACCGGAGCGTCGTTCCACGTCAACGCCACCACCCAGCCGGGCCAGAACATCTACGTCGTCGGCAACAACTCCGCCCTCGGCAACTGGAACCCGGCCGGCGCCCTGAAGCTGGACCCCGCGGCCTACCCGGTCTGGAAGCTGGACGTCCCGCTGCCCGCGGGCACGTCGTTCGAGTACAAGTACCTCCGCAAGGACGGCAGCGGCAACGTCACCTGGGAGAGCGGCGCCAACCGCACCGCCACGGTCGGCTCCGCCGGCCTGGTCGCGCTGAACGACACCTGGCGCAGCTGACCGCCGTACCCGACGGCGACGGCGCCCGCCCACGGCACACCGTGACCGCCCCGGCGGACCGTCCGGCCCCTTCCCCGGTGCCGGGCGGCCCGCGGCCCCGCCCGCCCGGCGGGGCCCCGTCCTTGCCCGTCACCCAGCTCTCAAGGAGAGGCTCCCGTGGCCGGCAGATCCCGACACTACGCAACCACCCTGGCCGTCGCCCTGCTGACGGCGGCCCTGCCCCCGCTGACGCCCCGGGCGTCGGCCGTGCCGGGGCCGCCCCCGCCGCCGTCGGACGCCCGGCTCGCCGGGCAACCCGACCGCCCGGCCGCGAGCCGGGAGCAGTTCTACCTGCTGCTGCCCGACCGCTTCGCCGACGGCTCGGCCGCCAACGACCGGGGCGGCCTGACCGGCGACCGCACCAGCACCGGGTACGACCCCACCGACAAGGACTTCTTCCAGGGCGGCGACCTCCGGGGCGTCATCGACCACCTCGACTACATCAAGGGCCTCGGCACCACGGCCATCTGGCTCGCCCCCGTGTTCCGGAACAAACCCGTGACGGTCCGCGACGGCAGGGCCACCGCGAACTACCACGGCTACGCCATCACCGACTTCACCCGCGTCGACCCCCACTTCGGCACCGACGCCGACCTGTCGGAACTGATCGGCAAGGCGCACGCCAAGGGGATGAAGGTCTTCTTCGACGTCATCACCAACCACACCGCGGACACCGTCGACTACGCCGAGGCGCGCTACGGCTACCGCGGCAAGGGCGCCTACCCCTACCTCGACACCGAGGGCCGCCCGTTCGACGACAGCGCCGGCATGCGCCCCGTGGACGCGGACGGCGCCCCCTACACCCCGCGCGTCTCCGCCGACCCACGGGACCGCAAGGTGCCCGAGTGGCTCAACGACCCGGCCATGTACCACAACCGGGGCAACTCCACCTTCGCCGGGGAGAGCGCCCTGGACGGCGACTTCATGGGCATGGACGACCTGTGGACCGAGCGGCCCGAGGTCGTGCACGGCATGGAGGAGATCTACGAGAAGTGGGTCGACGACTTCGGCGTGGACGGTTTCCGCGTCGACACCGCCAAGAACGTCGACATGCCCTTCTGGACCCAGTGGGCCACCGCGCTCGACCGGTACGCGGCCCGCCACGGGCACCGGGACTTCTTCCTCTTCGCCGAGGCGTTCTCGGCCGACGCGGCCGTCACCGCCCCCTACGTCACCCAGGGCCGGCTCGACTCGACCCTCGACTTCCCCTTCCAGGCCGCCGCCCGCAACTTCGCCTCCCGCGGCGGGCCCGCCGACGACCTCGCCCACGTCTTCGCCCAGGACTACCGCTACAGCACCGACAAGACCAACGCCTACAGCGAGGTCACCTTCCTCGGCAGCCACGACATGGGCCGCATCGGCACCTTCCTCGCCCAGGACAACCCGGGCGCGGACGACGCCGAACTGCTGCGCCGCGACCGCCTGGCCCACGAGCTGATGTTCCTCTCGCGCGGCAACCCGGTGGTCTACTCGGGCGACGAGCAGGGGTTCACCGGCGCCGGCGGCGACGTCGACGCCCGCCAGACCCTGTTCGCCTCCCACGTCCCCGACTACCTGGACGACGACGAGATCGGCACCGCCCGGACGGCGGCCTCCGACGCCTACGACACCGCCCACCCTCTCTACCGGGCGATCGCGCACCTGTCCGCGCTGACCCGGCACCACCCCGCGCTGCGCGACGGCGTACAGACCGAACGCCTCTCGCAGGGCTCCGTGTACGCCTTCTCCCGCACCGACGTCCGACGGGGCCGGGACTACCTGGTCGCCTTCAACAACGCCACCGCGGACCGGACGGTCACCGTGCCCACCGGCTCACCGCGCACGGGCTTCAGGGCGCTGTACGGCACCACGGGCCACACCCGGAGCGATGGCACCGGCGCGCTCACCCTCACCGTCCCGGCCCTGTCCGCGGTCGTGTACGAGGCGGCCCGCCCGCCCGCCGCGCCGGCGGCCGCGCCCTCCCTCACCCTCCGCCCGCCGGCCGCGGGCGCCCACGGGACCGTGGAGATCTCCGCCGACGTCAGCGGCGGCGGACCCGAACGGGTCGTCTTCGCCGCACAGGCGGGCGACGGCCCCTGGACGCCCCTCGGCACCGCGGACCACGCCCCCTACCGGGTCACCCAGACCATCACCGGGGACATCCCGGCCGGCACGCCCCTGCGGTACAAGGCGGTCGCCGTCGACAGCGCCGGCCGGACCGCGGGCGACCTCGCCGCCACCGTCGCCGGCCACGCGCCGGCGGCCGGGAAACCGACCGCGGCACGCCACCGGGCCGTCGTCCACTACCGGCGCCCCGACGGCGACTACGACGGCCTGCGGCTGCGTACGGCGGACGGCGGCACCGCCGAGTTCACCGGCCGGGACGCCTACGGAGCCTTCGCGTGGTTCACCCCGCCCCCGGGCAGCACCGACGTGCCCTTCACCGTCGAGAAGGACGGCACCCCCGACGGCCCCGCACGCACCCTCGACTTCGCCGCCGCGCCCGAGGTGTGGACGGAACAGCACAGCGCCACCGTGACGCGGACCCGACCGGCGGCCGACTACCCCGCGCAGGACCCGGCGAAGGCGGTCATCCACTACCACCGCCCCGACGGCGACTACGACGGCTGGGGACTGCACGCCTGGACCGGAGCGGCGAATCCGCCGGAGTGGAACGACCCGGTGCGCCCGGTGCGCCGGGACTCCTTCGGTCTCGTCTTCGAAGTCCCGCTGACCGGCCACACCGACTCGCTCAGCTACCTCCTGCACAAGAAGGAGGACAAGGACGTCCCCACCGACGAGACCCTTGACTTCTCCCTCTACGGGCACGAAGTGTGGCGCGTGGCCGGCGATCCCGCCTACCTCGCCCCGTCCCTCGGCGGCGCGTTCGGCCTGGACCTGGGGACCTCGGCCGCGACCTGGCTCGACGACACCACCGTCGTCTGGCCGGGCACCGGGACCGGAGTCGCCAGCCAGCAGCTCGTGTACGCGCCGGACGGCGGCATCACCCTCCGGGACGGGGCCTTGTCCGACGAGGGCCGCTGGCTGCGCCTGAACCCCTCCGAGCTGACCGGGGACCAGCGGGCCGCCCATCCGGAGTTCGCACACCACCAGGTCTTCACCGTCGACCCGCGCGACCGCGGCCGGATCGCCGAGGCCCGGACGAGCCGCCAGGTGATCGCCACCCAGCGCGGGGCGGACGGGGCCCTGCTCGGCGCCACCGCCGTGCACCCCGTCCAGCCCTGAACCGCACCCGCACCGACCGAAAGGAACGAGCCGCACCGTGACCCCTTCACCCACCGGCAGAGGCAACCCCGGCGGACGACCGGCCCGCCTCCCGCGCCGCGGCCGCCCGGCCGCCGCGCCCCGCGCCGCCACCGCGGCCGTCGCCGCCGCCCTCCTCGCCACGGCCCTGCACGCCGCCCAGCCGGCGAGCGCGACCGCCCGGCACTCCGCACCGCCGTCGGACCGCCGGCTCGCCGCGGTGGCGGCACGGCACGACCTGACCCGGGAGCAGTTCTACTTCCTCCTGCCGGACCGCTTCGCCAACGGCTCCGCCGCCAACGACCGGGGCGGCCTGCCCGGGGACCGCACCAGCACCGGGTACGACCCCACCGACAAGGGGTTCTACCAGGGCGGGGACCTCAAGGGCCTGATCAACAAGCTGGACTACATCAAGGGACTCGGCACCACCGCGGTCTGGCTGGCCCCGATCTTCAAGAACAAGCCGGTGCAGGGCAACGGCGAGAGCGCCGGCTACCACGGCTACTGGATCACCGACTTCACCCACGTCGACCCCCACTTCGGCACCGACGCCGACCTCGCTGAACTCATCCGCAAGGCCCACGCCAAGGGCATGAAGGTCTTCTTCGACGTCATCACCAACCACACCGCCGACACCCTCACGAACGCCGAGAAGACGACCGCGTACCGCAGCAAGGGCGCCTACCCCTACCTGGACACCGAGGGCCGCCCGTTCGACGACGCCGCAGGTATGCGCAGGATCGACGCACGCGGCCTGCCCTACACCCCGGTGACCAGCCCGGCCGAACGGAACGCCAAGGCCCCCGCGTGGCTGAACGACCCGACGATGTACCACAACCGCGGTGACTCCACCTTCGTCGGCGAGAGCGGCCTCTACGGCGACCACACCGGCCTGGACGACCTGTGGACCGAGCGCCCCGAAGTCGTGCACGGCATGGAGGAGATCTACGAGAAGTGGGTCCGGGACTTCCGTGTCGACGGCTTCCGCGTCGACACCGTCCGCAACGTCGACCTGCCCTTCTGGACGCAGTGGGCGACGGCCCTCGACGCCTACGCCGCGAAGAAGGGCCGCAAGAACTTCTTCATCTTCGGCGAGACACTCTCCTCCGACCCGTCCGTCACCTCGCCGTACGTCCGCCGGGGCCGCCTCGACGCGACCCTGGACTTCCCGCTCCAGGACGCGATCCGGCAGTACGCCTCCCAGGGCCGCAGCGCCGACCGGCTCGCCGACGTCTTCGCCCAGGACCACCGCTACACCACCGACAAGGCGAACGCCTATGAGCAGGTGACCTTCCTCGGCAACCACGACATGGGCCGCATCGGCGGGTTCCTGCTGAAGGACAACCCCGGCGCGGACGACGCCGGTCTGCTGCGCCGGGACCGCTTCGCCCACGAGCTGATGTTCCTCTCCCGGGGCAACCCGGTCGTCTACGCCGGTGACGAGCAGGGCTTCACCGGCGCCGGCGGCGACAAGGACGCCCGGCAGACGATGTTCGCCTCGAAGGTGCCGGACTACCTGGACGACGACGAGATCGGCACCGACCGGACGGCCGCCTCCGACGCGTACGACACCTCCCACCCGCTGTACCGCGCGATAGCCACGCTCTCCCGGCTCACCCGGCAGCACCCAGCCCTGCGCGACGGCGTCCAGACCGAGCGCTACGCCGAGGGCTCCGTGTACGCGTTCTCCCGGACGGACGTCCGCCGCCGCGCCGACTACCTGGTCGCCTTCAACAACGCGACCGAGGCCAAGACCGTGCGGGTGCCCACCGGGTCGGCCGGGCTGGCCTACCGGGGCCTGTACGGCACCACCGCCACGGTGACCAGCGGCGCCGACACCCGGGTGACCGTCACCGTCCCCGCGCTGTCGGCCGTGGTCCTGAAGGCGGCGAAGCCGCTCGCCACCCCGGCCACCCCGCCCTCCCTCACGCTGCACGCCCCGGCACCGGGCGCGACCGGCGACGTCGACGTCAGCGCCGACGTGAGCGGCGGCGGCCTGAACCGGGTCGTCTTCGCCGCCCGGACCGGCAACGGCGCCTGGCACACGCTCGGCACCGCCGACCACGCCCCCTACAAGGTCACCCAGCACCTGCCCGGCACGGTGCGCGAGGGCACCCCGCTGGCGTACAAGGCCGTGGCCGTCGACCTGGCGGGCCGCACCGACGGCGACCTCGCCACGACCACGGCGGGCCGGCCGCCGGCGCCGCAGCCGCCGAGCGCCGTGCACCGCGACTACGCCGTCGTGCACTACCTGCGCCCGGACGGCGACTACACCGGCTGGACGCTGGACGCCGCCGGGCAGTCGGCCGCGTTCACCGGACGCGACGCCTACGGCGCCTTCGCCTGGGTCAGGCCCCAGGACGGCGTGAAGAGCCTGACGTACACGGTCACCGGGAACGGCACCGCGGACGGCCCCCAGCGCACCATCGACCTGGACCGGACGGGCGAGGTCTGGCTCCGGCAGGGCGAGGACACCGCCTCGGACACGGCACCGGCGGGCGCCTACCCGCCCCTCGACCCCGGCAAGGCCGTGATCCACTACCACCGGGCCGACGGCGACTACGACGGCTGGGGCCTGCACACCTGGACCGGTGCCGCCCGGCCCACCGACTGGACGACCCCGCTCACACCGGCCGGCCGGGACTCCTTCGGCGTGACCTTCGAGGTCCCTCTTGCCCAGGGCGCGACCTCGCTCAGCTATATCGTCCACAAGGGCGACCAGAAGGACATCAGCGCCGACCGGTCGCTGGACTTCGGCACCTACGGCAAGGAGGTCTGGCTGGTCGGCGGTGACGACGACTACCTGCTGCCGACCGTGGGCGCGGCCCCCGACCTGGACCTCGGCGCGGCGAAGGCCCGCTGGATCGACGCGGACACGGTGGTGTGGCCGGTGAAGGTCACGGACTCCACCAGCCAGCAACTGGTGTACTCCCCGCACGGAGGCATCACCGTCAAGGACGGCGCGCTGTCCGACGAGGGCCACTGGCTGCGTCTGATCCCGGCCGCACTGACCGACGCGCAGAAGAAGGCACACCCGGAGCTGGCGGACGCCCCGGCCTTCCGGGTCGACGCCCGCGACCGCGACCGCGTCCCGGCCGCACTGCGTGCCCAGCTCATCGCCACGCAACGGGCCGCCAACGGCGCGCTGCTGGCCGCCACCTCGGTCGCCGTCTCCTGACACCGCTCCCCTCACACGCCGGCCGGCGGGTGCCTCCCGTACTGCCGGGAGGCACCCGCCGGCCGGAGACCTCTCGGTCTCGTGAGGAGGGGTGGGCGGGTTCAGGAGCGGAACACCGCGACCGTACGGGCCGGCACCGTGAAGGTGCCGGTCCGCCGCTCGTAACGGGAGGTCTTCACCACCGGGTCCGCACCGGCGGCCTGCACCGGGTGCAGGTGGTACGGGGTACCGGCGAGCCGGCCGATCCGCTGCCGCTGCTGCTGCGGGGTGGCGTTGAAGACGACGACCAGGTCGCCGAGGGCCATGGTGATGACGCCCGGGGTCTCGTGGGTGCCGGACAGCGGGAAGGACAGGCGGTCCTGCACCTGGGCGGCGGTGCGGAGGGAGAAGGCGTCCTCGGTGGTGCGGATGCGCAGCAGGTCGCGGTAGGCGGCGGAGGCGGCGGTGATCCGGGGACAGCCGGCCCTGACGGTGGTCAGCAGCGCCTTGGCGTACTGCCACTTGGACTGGTTGTCGGCCGCGGGAGGCAGTCCGCGTCCGAAGCCGTTGCCGTCGGCGCAGTTCCAGTGGATGGCGTTGAACCAGTCGCCGCTGTCGAAGGAGTTGCGGTCCAGGGACTTCGAGCGCAGCAGGTCGGTGCCCGCCTGGGAGAGCGCCGGGCCTTGCGAGAGGGTGGCCGTGGCCATGGCGAGGACCTGCATCCGGGCCCGGTCGGCGGGGGAGGTGCCGGCGGGCAGCTTGTAGGCCAGGGCGTCGAAGAGGGACTCGTTGTCGTGGGCGTCGGCGTAGGCGAGGGCGTCACCGGGCGCGTCGGCGTAACCGGCGGGCGCGCCGTTGTAGTCGACGCCGGCGCCGCTGACCCGTTCGCCGCTGGTGTCGGTGAAGGTGAAGTCCTTCAGGCTGCCGGTCAGGCCGACCTTGACGAGGTCCTGGTAGTGCAGGAGCCGGGCCTTCTGTTCCTCCGTCGTGCCGTTGGCGGGGGAGGTGTTGGGGTCGGTGTAGAGGCCGGAGCCGAAGCCCTGGACGCGGGGATCGGCGTCGAAGGGGCTGCCTCCGCGCACGGCGTCGCGGGCGCGGTCGGAGAAGGTGGCGATGCCGGTGCCGGCCATGTTCGCCTGCGTGGCCTGGATGAAGCGGGCGTTGTCGGCGACCTCGCCGAAGTTCCAGCCCTCCCCGTACAGGATGATCTTCTTGCCGTCCACGCCGTCCTTCGCGGGAGTGAGGGCGTCCAGGGCTTGGCGGACGGCGAGGAGGTTGGCCTTGGGCTGGTGGCCCATGAGGTCGAAGCGGAATCCGTCGACCTTGTACTGCCGCGCCCAGGTGACGACGGAGTCCACGACCAGCTTGCCCATCATCGTGTTCTCGGTCGCGGTGTTGGCGCAGCAGGTGCTGTTGGCGACCGAGCCGTCGGCCAGAAGGCGCTGGTAGTAGCCGGGCACGATCCGGTCCAGGACGCTGGTGCCGGCCTGGCCCGCGGCGGCGGTGTGGTTGTAGACGACGTCCATGACGACCCGCAGACCGTCCTGGTTGAGGGCCTGCACCATCCGCCGGAACTCCACGGTGCGGGCGGTGCCGTCCGGGTCGGTGGCGTAGGAGCCCTCGGGCACGGTGAAGTGGTACGGCTCGTAACCCCAGTTGTAGGCGTCCTGCGCGGCGGTCTTCGCCACGCACTCCTGCTGCCGGCCGGAGTCGGCCGGATAGGACGGCAGAGCACACGCCGGGACCGCCTGGTCCGCCGTGCGCTCGGGGATCCCGGCGATGTCGAAGACGGGCAGCAGATGCACGTACGACGTGCCCGCCCGCGCCAGTCGCCGCAGGTGCCGGGAGCCGTCGCTGTCCTTGTCGGTGAACGCCAGATAGGTGCCCGGATGCCGGGAGGTGCGGTCCTCCACCGAGAAGTCCCGCATGTGCAGCTCCTGGATCTGCGCGTCCCTGAGCGCGACGGCCCGGGGCTTGCGCAGCCCCGCCCACCCGGCCGGCGCCAGGGACGGATCGTCCAGGTCCACGACCAGACTGCGTCCGGAGTCCGCGGTGAGGGCGACGGAGTAGGGGTCGGTGACCTTGTTGGTGACGACCTCGCGCACGCTCGGCGCCCACACCTTCACCACGTACCGGTAGGACTTGCCCGTCCAGGACGCCGGGCCCGTCACGGACCAGACACCGGTGGCGTCGTCGCGGCGCATGGCCACGGTGGAGCCGTCCAGCTCCAGTGAGACGCTCTGCGCGGTCGGCGCCCACACGTTCAGGGCGGGCCGGCCGTGGTGGAAGACCGGGCCCAGCTCCGCCTTGGCCGCGCCACGGTAGAGGTCGTCGAGCACACCGGCGGTCTGCACCCCGGTCGCGGCCAGCACCGTTCCGTCCGCCGCCCGCTGCGCGGCCACGAGCTGGCCTCGGAGCGCGGCGCGCACCCGGTCCCGGTCCCGCGGGTCCACCGACCAAGCGGTGTAGTCCCTCAGGTGCGGGAACCTGGCCTTCTGGGCGTCCGTGAGCGCGGTCCTCCCCAGCCTGATCCAGCGCTCGTCGTCGCCGCTCAGGGTCCCGTCCCGGACGGTGAGGGAACCGTCCTCGGAGGCCAGCAACTGGGTGGAGGCGGCGCCGTCGACGCCGTTCCAGGCGACGGTGTCCCGGTCGATCCAGATCGCCCTGGAGGTGGTCAGGTTCACGGCGGCGGTGTCCGCCGCGCCGGGAGCGCCGGCGGCCGCGCGGACGGGCGCGGCGAGCGACTGGAGGGCGGCGGTGGCGAGCAGGACGGCGGTGACCGCCGCCGCCCGCCGTCGTATGCCTCTCCTGCGCACGGACCGGAGGAGGCCGCCCCGCACTGGGGCCGGCCGGTTGGCTGTCACGAGTGTCGACTCCTCGCGTCGAGGGATGGCTTGAGCGGGCCCGGCGGCGCGCCGGCGAGCGGCTTCGGCGCCGGGACGCCGGCGCGACCGTATCCACGCCGGGACGGTTACAGCAAGGGTCGTGAAAGCCCCAGCAAGAATCTTCACCACTGGAGCTGACGGCACATCAGATCATGCGAGTGCCGATACGGGCGGTGGCGGCCCGGCGCTTCGGGTCCGGGCCCGGCGGAGGGCGGGGTGTCTGCTGAGAGAAGGGGCGGGAGATGCCGTAGAGCGCGCTAGAGCGCCGACTGACCTGCACGGACGGGCCGCCGAGTGGTCCCGGTGCACAACCTCCGCCGTAGGTCGCGAAGTTGTCACGGTCGCGGGATCTTGGGGAAATCTCCCTGCAATGTCTTTCGCAAGGGATTGCAACCTTGTTATGTTCAAGTCGCGCCCGGCGGCCGTCGATTGGGACAGACGGCACCCCGGTCCCCTCAAGGGATGACCCGGGCATCCACTTCAAGGAGTTCACATGCGACGTGGCCTTTCGATCGCCGCCGCAGTCACCGTGGTCGCACTCACCGCCTCCGCCTGTTCCGGCTCGGATGGTGACGCGTCCGGCAAGCCGAAGGACCCCAAGGACATCAGCGGGACGATCACGTACTGGGACACCTCGGACGCGGCGACCGAAGCCCCGACGTACAAGGCGCTGGTCAAGAAGTTCGAGACCAAGTACCCCAAGATCAAGGTCGATTACCAGAACGTCCCGTTCACCGACATCGAGCAGAAGTTCAAGTCGGCCGCCAAGAGCGGCAAGGGCGCCCCGGACGTCGTGCGCACCGACGTGGGCCTGATGGCGGAGTACGCCTCGCTGGGCTACATCGCCCCGCTCGACGGCACCCCGGCCCTCCAGGACACCGCCGACTACAACGCCGTCCCGCTGAACACCGCCAAGTACCAGGGCAAGACCTACGGCGTCCCGTCGGTCACCGACACCCTGGGCCTGCTGTACAACAAGAAGCTGCTGAAGCAGGCCGGCATCGCCAAGCCGCCCGTGACCTGGGACGAGTTCATCGCCGACGCGAAGACCATCAAGCGGAAGACCGGGGCCTACGGCACGTACCTCAACCCCGACTCGTACTTCCTGCTCCCGCTGCTCTACAGCAACGGCGCGGACCTGGCCGAGCCGTCGGCCAAGAAGATCACCATCAACAACGACGCCGCGGTCAAGGCCCTCACCGTCGCCAAGAAGATCAACGACGAGGCGTCGATGAAGGTCGACTACGCGAACGCCTACCAGAACATGCAGGCCGCCTTCAAGAACGGGAAGGTCGCCATGCTGGTCCAGGGGCCCTGGTCGGTGGGCGACGACCTGACCGGCCCGGCGTTCAAGGACGACAAGGGCAACCTCGGCTTCGCGGCCGTCCCGGCCGGCGCCGGCGGCAAGGCCCAGGCCCCGACCGGCGGCCACAACCTCGCGGTCTACCAGGGTTCGAGCAACATGGACGCCAGCTACCTGTTCACGCAGTTCATGACGTCCACGCAGAGCCAGATCGCCATCGCCGAGGGCACCGGCACCCTGCCGACCCGCAAGTCCGCCTACACCAGCGAGGTCACCGCGGACGCCAAGATCGCCGGCTTCAAGCCGATCCTGGAGCACACGGCACGCGCACGCGTGGCCCTCCCGCAGGTCGGTTCGCTCTTCACCCCGCTCGCGCAGAACTACGTGAAGATCCTCCAGGGCGACGAGTCGGTCAAGGGCGGCCTCGACGCCACCGCCGACGAGTTCAAGAACCTCCTGCCCGGCTATTCCATCGGCTGACCCGGCGGGCACCGCCCCCGGTCACCGCAGGACACGCAGCCCCGGGGACCAGATTCCCCGCTAACGCCCCGTCCGGGGCTCCCCGGGGCTGCGGAACCACCCGACCTCGTTCGCGAAAGAGCCGATGAGTATGACGATGGCATCGAACACCGGAAAGACCGGCGAAACGGCACGCGGCCGCCAATCCCCGACCCGCCCCCGTGTCCCGGCGCTCCGGCGTTCCTGGGACAAGTACTGGTACGCCTGGGCCATGGTCGCCCCCGTCGCCCTCGTCATCACCCTGCTGGTGCTGTATCCGCTGGGCTACGGCTTCTACCAGTCGCTGACCAACGCCAACGAGTCGAACGTCGCCTCCACCATCGGTGCCTTCCACCGTCCGGCCACCTACGACTTCGTCGGGCTGGACAACTACTGGCACGTCCTGTCGGGCGCGGACGGCGACTTCTACCCGCGCCTGCTGTGGACGATCGTGTGGACGGTGTCCTGCGTCGTCCTCCAGGTCGGGCTCGGCATGGCGCTCGCGGTGCTGCTCAACCGCAAGATGCGCCTGCGCGGCTTCTACCGCGCGATGCTGATCCTGCCGTGGGCCGTCCCGTCGTTCATCGGCGTCTTCGCCTGGCGGCTGATGCTCAACTCCCAGTACGGCGTCTTCAACGAGATCATCCAGGCGGTCGGCCTGCCCGCGCAGAACTGGCTCGGCACCCCCCTGGCCCAGAAGATCGCCGTCATCATGGTCAACGTCTGGATCGGCATCCCCTTCAACATGGTCGCCCTCCTCGGCGGACTCCAGTCGATTCCCAAGGAGCTCTACGAGGCGGCCGAGATGGACGGCGCCTCACCCTGGCAGCGCTTCGTCAACGTCACGCTGCCCGGGCTGCGCCCGGTCTCCAACACCGTGGTCCTGCTGGGCTGCATCTGGACGTTCAACATGTTCAACGTCATCTACCTGCTGCTGGGCAACAACACCACCGGCGACACCGACATCCTCGTCACCTTCGCCTTCCACAAGGCCTTCAACGGGATCTCGGACTACGCGGGAGCGGCCACCTACGGGATCATCATCCTCGCCCTCCTGCTGGCCTTCTCGACCTTCTACCGCCGCAGCACCCTGAAGTCCGAGCAGGCGTAAAGGAGTTATCGCCATGACCGCAGCAACGCCCGAGACCGCGGCCGCGCCCCGCGACACGGCACCGCGTCCCGTCCCCGCCCCCGCACCCACCCGCAGGGTGCGCGGCCGGGAGGAACGCGGCGTGGGGGCCTCCGTCGTCCTGCACGGCACACTGATCCTCGCCACCGTGATCGCGGCCTTTCCCGTGGTGTGGATCCTGTTCATCTCCCTGGGCCCGAAGAACGCCTGGCAGCAGCCGGGCGAGGTGCTGAAGAACCTCAGCCTGCACAACTACGCCGACGTGCTGGCGCACTCGGACCTGATGCAGTGGTTCCTGAACACGGTCATCGTGGCGGCCGGCACCACCGCGCTGGGCGTCTTCCTCGCGGCGACCGCGGGCTACGCCGTGTCCCGGATGCGGTTCCCGGGCAGCCGGCAGCTGATGTGGACCTTCCTGGTCACCCAGATGTTCCCCAGCATCGTCCTGATCGTGCCGCTGTACCTGCTCATGTCCGAACTGCACCTGCTCGACAACTACCTCGGACTGATCCTGGCCTACGCGACCACCGCGGTGCCCTTCTGCGCCTGGATGATGAAGGGCTACTTCGACACCATCCCCAAGGAGATAGACGAGGCGGGCCGGGTGGACGGCCTCACCCCCCTCGGCACCTTCTGGCGGCTGATCGTGCCGCTGGCCAGGCCGGGCCTGGCGGTGACGGCCTTCTACAGCTTCCTCACCGCCTGGGGCGAGGTCGCCTACGCCACCCAGTTCATGCAGTCCGACCACTACACGCTCGCCGTCGGCATCCGCACCTTCGCCCAGGACCAGCGGCCCGACTGGGCGTGGACCTCGGCCACCGCCATCATCATCACCCTCCCCGCCGCCCTCGTCTTCATGCTGGTGCAGCGCAGCCTCGTCTCCGGGCTGACGGCCGGCGGCACCAAGTCCTGACCGGCCCCCACCCACGCACGACCGGCTCCCGCCGACCGGGCGGGCGCCGCCGCCGTCCTGCCCGCCGCCCCCCAAGGGAGGGAATCCATGACCCAGCACGTCACCGACACAGTTCCCAGCGAAGCCCCCACCGCCGCCCCCGGGCACCGCGAGTGGTGGCGCGACGCCGTCATCTACCAGGTGTACCCGCGCAGCTTCGCCGACAGCAACGGCGACGGGACCGGCGACCTGCCCGGCATCCGCGCCCGCCTGCCCTACCTGAAGGAACTCGGCGTCGATGCCGTCTGGCTTTCGCCGTTCTACGCCTCCCCGCAGGCGGACGGCGGCTACGACGTGGCCGACTACCGCGCCGTGGACCCGATGTTCGGCACGCTCGCCGACGCCGACGACCTGGTGCGCGACGCGCACGCACTGGGCCTGCGCATCATCGTCGACCTGGTGCCCAACCACTGCTCCGACCAGCACGAGTGGTTCAAGCAGGCGCTGCGCGAAGGCCCGGGCTCCCCGCTGCGGGACCGCTTCCACTTCCGCCCGGGCAACGGTGCCGGCGGCGAACTGCCGCCCAACGACTGGGAGTCCATCTTCGGCGGCCCCGCCTGGACCCGGGTCACCGAACCGGACGGCACCCCGGGCGAGTGGTACCTGCACCTCTTCGCGCCCGAACAGCCCGACTTCAACTGGGAGCACCCCGCCGTCCACGACGAGTTCCGCTCCATCCTGCGGTTCTGGCTGGACCTGGGTGTGGACGGCTTCCGCGTCGACGTGGCGCACGGCCTGGTCAAGGCCGCCGGGCTGCCGGACGTCGGCCACACCGGACAGGTCCGGCTGCTGGGCGCGCAGGCCGTGCCCTACTTCGATCAGGACGGCGTCCACGACATCTACCGCGGCTGGCGCCGCATCCTCGACGAGTACGCGGGCGAGCGCATCGCCGTCGCCGAGGCGTGGACGCCGACCGTGGAGCGCAGCGCCCTGTACCTGCGTCCCGACGAACTCCACCAGGCGTTCAACTTCGACTTCCTCGGCACGGCCTGGAACGCGACCGAACTGCGCGAGGTCATCGACCGCTCGCTGCGCGCCGTGAACGCCGTGCACGCGCCGGCGACCTGGGTGCTGTCCAACCACGACGTGGTCCGCCACTCCACGCGGCTCGCCGAGGGCGACCCGGAGCGCGGGCTGCGCCGGGCCCGGGCGGCGACCCTGCTGATGCTGGCCCTGCCGGGCTCGGCCTACCTCTACCAGGGCGAGGAACTCGGCCTGCCCGAGGTGGTCGACCTGCCCGACGAGGTGCGGCAGGACCCCGCGTTCTTCCGCAACACCGGCCAGGACGGCACCCGTGACGGCTGCCGGGTGCCCCTGCCGTGGTCCGGCGTCGCGCCCCCGTACGGCTTCGGCAGCGCCGAGGGCGGGCAGACCTGGCTGCCCCAGCCCGCGGACTGGGCCCACCTGACCGTCGAGGCGCAGCAGGGCGACCCTGCCTCCACGCTGGAGTTCTACCGCAGCGCGCTCGCCGTCCGCCGCGCGCACCCGGCGCTGGGCGCGGGCCACCAGATCACCTGGCTGGACAGTCCGGAAGGCGTGCTGGCGTTCCGCCGGGACAGCGGCAACGGCTCCTTCGTCTGCACGGTCAACCTCACCGCCGCCCCCGTCGCCCTGCCCACGCCCGGCACGCTGCTGCTGGCGAGCGCCGACGTCGAACCGGGCGCCGGCACCACGGCGCTGCCGGCGGAGTCCGCCGTCTGGTGGGCAGTCTGACGTGCGTCCGGTACAGACCGTGCCGGTGACCATCCGGCTCGCCGACATCGCGGCCCAGGCGGGGGTGAGCGAGGCCACCGTCAGCCGCGTCCTCAACGGGAAGCCGAGTGTCGCCTCCCACACCCGGCAGTCCGTCCTGGCCGCCCTGGACGTGCTGGGGTACGAGCGCCCCTTACGGTTGAGACAGCGCAGCGAGGGACTGGTGGGGCTGATCACCCCGGAGCTGGACAACCCCATCTTCCCGGCGCTCGCCCAGGTCATCGGGCAGGCGCTGACCCGGCAGGGCTACACCCCGGTGCTCGCCACACAGACTCCCGGCGGGTCCACGGAGGACGAACTCACCGAGATGCTGGTGGACCGGGCGGTGGCCGGCGTCATCTACGTCTCCGGGCTGCACGCGGACACCACCGCCGACATGGCACGGTACGGTCGGCTGCGCGCCCAGGGGGTGCCGTTCGTCCTGGTGGACGGCTTCTCCTCGAAGGTGGAGGCGCCGTTCATCTCGCCCGACGACCGGGCGGCGATGACGCTGGCGGTGGCCCATCTGACGTCCCTGGGACACACCCGCATCGGGCTGGCGGTGGGCCCCCGGCGCTTCGTCCCGGTCCAGCGCAAGGCCGACGGGTTCGTCCGAGCCATGCAGGCCCACCTGGACCTGCCCACGGGCGTCATCGAGTCCGAGCTGATCCAGCACTCCCTCTACAGCCTGGAGGGCGGCCAGGCCGCCGCGACGGCCCTCATCGACAGGGACTGCACGGCGGTGGTCTGCGCCAGCGACATGATGGCGCTCGGCGCGATCCGGGCGGCCCGCCGGCGCGGCCTGGAGGTCCCCCGGGACTTCTCCGTCGTCGGGTTCGACGACTCGCCCCTGATCGCCTTCACCGACCCACCCCTGACGACGATCCGCAAGCCCGTGCCGGCCATGGGCCAGGCCGCGGTGCGCACCCTGCTGGAGGAGATCGGCGGGACGCCCGCACCGCACAGCGAGTTCGTGTTCATGCCGGAACTGGTGGTGCGCGGCTCCACGGCCGCGGCCCTCAGGACCCGGCCCGGCGGCGCCGCAGCGTGGTGACGGCCCCCAGCGCCACGCCGACCGCGATCACGATCAGCCCGCGGGTCCAGACCTCGGCCTCGACCTGCGTCGCGAGCACCACGCAGGAGAGCGCGCCCAGGACGGGGACGGCGGTGTACGCCCGGAAGTGGGGCCGCTCCGGGCGGTCGCGCCGCTGGACGAGGACCGCGGTGTTGACGATGAAGAACACCACGAGGAGCAGCAGCACGAGGGTGGAGGCGAGGCTCGCCACGTCTCCGGTGAGCGCCAGCAGGAAGGACAGGACGGTCGTGGCCGCGATCGAGGCCCACGGCGTACGGCGCCCGGGGAGCACCCGGGTCAGGAAGCGGGGGAGGAGGCCGTCGCGCGCCATGCCGTAGGCCAGCCGGGAACTCATGATGCCGGTGAGCAGCGCGCCGTTGGCGACGGCGACGAGGGCGATGGCACTGAACAGCTTCGGCGGCACGCCGCCCGCCGCCTCCACCACTTCGAGCAGCGGCCCGCTGGAACCGGCCAGCCGACCGGTGGGGACGGCGGCCGAGGCGACGATGCCGACCAGGACGTAGACGGCTCCCGCCGTCACCAGGGCGCCGAAGAGGGCGCGCGGATACGAGCGGCGCGGGTCGCGGGTCTCCTCGGCGACGTTGACGGAGGTCTCGAAGCCGACGAAGGAGTAGTACGCGAGCACCGTGCCGCCCAGGACGCCGGCGGCGGCACCGGTGTCGGGGGTGCCGAGCCGGACGAGTCTGCCGGGGTCACCGTCGCCGCGCAGGAACAGCCACGCCCCGAGGCCGACGATGAGCAGGAGACCGCCCACCTCGACGACCGTCGCCGCCACGTTGGCGCGGGTGGACTCGCTGATGCCCCGGGCGTTCAGGAGGGCCAGGGCGCACAGGAAGACGGCCGCCACCAGGACGACGGGCAGGCTGACGAAGGCGGTCAGGTAGTCGCCGGCGAAGCCCCGCGCCAGCGCCGCCACGGACACGATGCCCGCGGCGAGCATGCAGAATCCGGCGAGGAAACCGGTGAACGGCCCGTACGCGAGGGTCGCGTAGTGGGAGGCGCCGCCCGCCCTCGGGTACTTGGTGGCGAGCTCGGCGTACGAGGCGGCCGTCAGGAGCGACAGCAGCAGGGCCAGGAGCAGGGGCACCCACACGGCGCCGCCCGACTCCGCGGCCACCTGGCCGACGAGGACGTAGACGCCCGCGCCCAGCACGTCACCGAGGATGAAGAAGTAGAGCAGAGGCGTGGTGAGCGCCTTCTTGAGCGAGGTGGTCGCGCCCTGCGGCGCGCCGCCGGACGTCTTCACGGAGGGAGTAGTCACCACGGCCGTCTACCCCTGCGGCGCGGTGACAGACGGGACGGATGTGACCCGTGGGACGACCCGGTCCGGGCCGCCACCTGCGGCGGACGGGACCGACCGTCGCGGCGCAGCGGGTCGGCGCCGCGTCAGCCGCTTCTCCCGATGAGTTCGGCGAGGGCGCCGTCGAGGTCCAGGTGGTCGCTCTCGGTGCCGGCGGGCACCAGGGCGAAGGTCTGCCGCAGGAACGCGGCCACCTCCGCGGCCGGCAGCTCGACCAGTGCCGCACCGATGTCGTCGCTGAGCACGACGCGCACGGAGCGGGGACGGTGGCAGTAGCGGGGCACGACCAGGACGGCTCCGGGGCCGACGGGCCGCCTCGTCCCCTCGTCGAGCAGCTCCCGGGCGAACACCCAGGTGACGGGCGGTCCGGTCGACGAGCCGAGGGAGAGCCGTACGGCGTAGGGGTCGGCGGTCCCGTAGAGCAGCTCGGCCGGCAACGGCAGGGACGATCCCTTCAGCACGCTGACCTGTGCCGTCACCGCGCACCTGACCGTGCTGGGACGTTGTTCCATGGGCGACCCCCGGAAGAGTGCGGATGTGTCATTCACTCGTCACGAACCTAGGAACGGGTGACCGGCAGAGCTTGTCCCGCAGCGCACGGACCGTTGTCCCCGGGAGCACGGTTGGGCGGATCCACGCCGAACGGAGCGGGAGCACCCGGTGGCCGGGGGGATGCTTGATCGCGTCCGTGAGGCCCCGCGTTCGACGGGCGCCTCGACACCCACGCGTAAAGGACACCCACGCCATGTTCCGCAGCATTCTCGTCGCCGTCGATTCCAGTCCCGCCCGCCACTCCGCCGTCCGCCTGGCCGGTGAGATGGCCCGGCTGACCGGGGCCGCGGTCGGCGTCCTGCACGTCGCCGCGTCCACCGCGACGCTCGCCACCATCGTGTCCCTGGAGGACGACGCGCAGGCCAAGGCCGTCCTCGACGAGGCCGTCACCTCGCTGCGGGACACGGGCGTCGAGGCCGAGGGCCTCATCGCCAACGCCCTGACGACCCAGATAGCCACCACCATCTCCGCCGTCGCCGAGGAGCGGCAGGCCGACCTGCTGGTCCTCGGCCCCCATCACCGCGGCCTGCTCCAGGCGCTCGTCAGCCCCCGGGTCACCGACTCCGTCGTCCACAACAGCCGTACGGCCGTACTCCTCGCGCCGGCGGACGGGTCCGGTGCCGCGGGCTGACCACGCGGCCGGACACGCCCCGCGGGCCGCCCGCCGTTCCGCGCGCCCCCACCCCGGGTCCGCCCGGCCGTGGGCGGTGCGCTGACGGGCTCCGAACGGTGCACACAGGAGCAACCGGCCCGCCCGGCGCCTTCCTAGCCTGGCCACGGCCCCCGTGAGCGACCACCAGAGGAGCACCATGGCCGGACAGTCCGTCGCCGAGCAGTATGTCGACCTCCTCGCACGCGCCGGCGTGCGCCGCATGTACGGGGTGGTCGGCGACAGCCTGAACCCCGTCGTCGACGCGGTCAGACGGCACGACCGCCTGGAGTGGATCCAGGTCCGGCACGAGGAGGCCGCGGCCTTCGCCGCCGGTGCCGAAGCCCAGCTCACCGGCAGGCTCGCCGCGTGCGCCGGGTCGTGCGGGCCGGGCAACCTGCACCTGATCAACGGCCTGTTCGACGCGCACCGCTCGATGGCACCGGTCCTCGCCCTGGCCGCGCAGATACCGAGCGGCGAGATCGGCACCGGCTACTTCCAGGAGACCCATCCCGACCGGCTGTTCGAGGAGTGCAGTCACTACTCGGAGCTGATCTCCTCGCCCCGGCAGATGCCGCGGGTGGTGCAGACCGCGATCCAGCACGCGGTCGGCCGGCGCGGAGTGTCCGTGGTGACCCTGCCCGGCGACGTGGCCGCCCAGGACTCCCCGGCCGACCGGGCGGAACTCGCCACGCCGCTGGACCGGCCGGCGGTCCGCCCGGGCGACGGGGAACTGGCCCGGCTGGCCGAGCTGGTGGACGCCGCCGGGAAGGTGACGGTCTTCTGCGGCCGGGGCGTCGAAGGGGCCCACGCGGAGGTGATGGCGTTCGCCGAGAAGGTGAAGGCCCCCGTGGGCCACGCGCTGCGCGGCAAGGAACACATCCAGTACGACAACCCCTTCGACGTCGGCATGTCCGGCCTGCTGGGGTACGGCGCCGCCTACGAGGCGATGCACGAGTGCGACCTGCTGCTGCTCCTCGGCACGGACTTCCCGTACACGGACTTCCTGCCCCGCGGGGTGCGGACCGTACAGATCGACGTGCAGCCCGAGCGGCTGGGACGGCGCACGCAGCTCGACCTCGCCGTGTGGGGAGACGTCCGCGAGACGCTGCGGTGCCTGACGCCCGCCGTGCGGGAGAAGCCGTCCCGCCGGTTCCTCGACCGCATGCTGCACCGGCACGTCCGCGCCCTGGAGGGCGCCGTCGGCGCCTACACCCGCGACGCCGGCCGCCACACCCCGATCCATCCCGAGTACGTGGCGTCCGTGCTCGACGAGGAGGCCGCCGACGACGCGGTGTTCACCGTGGACACCGGTATGTGCTGCGTCTGGGCGGCCCGCTACCTGACGCCGAACGGCCGGCGCCGCATCCTCGGCTCCTTCGTGCACGGCTCCATGGCCAACGCGCTGCCGCAGGCCATCGGCGCGCAGTTCCTGGACCGCTCGCGCCAGGTCGTCTCGCTCTCCGGCGACGGCGGCTTCTCGATGCTGATGGGCGACTTCCTGACGCTGGTCCAGCACGGCCTGCCGGTCAAGGTCGTCGTCTTCAACAACTCCTCGCTGGGCATGGTCGACCTGGAGATGATGGTCGACGGGCTGCCGCCGCACGGCACCGGCTACCCGCACACCGACTTCGCCGCCATCGCCACCGCGGCCGGCGCACACGGCATCCGGGTCGAGAAGCCCGCCCAGGTGCGCGAAGCCCTGCGCGAGGCGTTCGCCCACGACGGGCCGGCCCTGGTCGACGTGGTCACCGACCCCAACGCCCTCGCCATCCCGCCGAAGATCACCACCGGGCAGGTCACCGGCTTCGCGCTGTCGGCGAGCCGCACCGTCCTCACCGGCGGCGTCGGACGCATGATCGACCTGGCCCGGGCCAACCTCCGCAACGTACCGCGTCCCTGAGCGGACCCACGGCCCCGGCGCCGCTCCCGGCGTCCCCGCCGGACCGTACCCCGCCGCTGCACGGACAGGCCACCAGCGCGGCACGGACGGGCAAGGACACCTCGCCCGCCGTCCCTAGAGTCGCCTACCAGCCGGCGGTGACGGCATCCCGCGCACCGCGACCCGCCGCCGGACCGGCGGACCGTCCCGCGCACCCACCACGACACCCGACCCGCGTACCCACCACGACACCCGTAAGGAAGTACCCCCATGTCCCGTTCCCCCCAGCCGACCGTCGTCCTCGTCCACGGCGCGTTCGCCGACGCCTCCAGCTATGCCGAGGTGATCCCCCGGCTCCTCGCCCGCGGTCTGGACGTGGTCGCCCCGGCCGTCCCCAACCGCAGCCTGATCGGCGACGCCGCGTACGTCGCCTCGGTCGTCCGGCAGATACCGGGTCCCGTCGTCCTGGTGGGCCACTCCTACGGCGGTGCCGTCATCACGGTCGCCGGCACCGAGGACAACGTGCAGGCGCTGGTCTACCTGGCGGGTTACGCGCTGGAGCAGGGCGAGAGCCTCGGCGAGCTCCAGGGCCGCTTCCCGGACTCCGACCTCGCCGCCGCACTCGTCTACACGCCCTTCCCCCTCGACGGCCCGGACGAGACCGGCACCGACGTGTCCGTCCGGCCGGACCGGTTCCCGGCGATCTTCGCCGCCGACGTCGACGTCCGCCGCGCCGAGGTCCTCGCCGTCTCCCAGCGCCCGCTCGCCGCCCAGGCGTTCGCCGACGCCGCACCGGCCGCCGCCTGGAAGACCAAGCCCTCGTGGGGTCTGGTCGCCTCCTCCGACCACACCATCAACCCGGACGTGGAGCGCTACGGCTACCAGCGGGCCGGTATGACCACCGTCGAGGTCGACTCCTCCCACCTGGTGATGCTCTCCCACCCCGAGCGGGTCGTCGAGCTGATCGAGGAAGCCGTCCGGGCCACCTCCGCCTGAGACCCGCTGCCGGCCACGCCCGTCCACCCGGCCGTCCGGGAACGGCCCCCTCCCTCCGCAGAGAGCGAACCATGAACGCACCGATCTCACGTCGTACCGTGACCGCGTCCCTCCTGGCCGGCGCCGCCGCGCTGGGCACCGCGGGCCCCGCGTACTCCGCGCCGGCAACGGCGGCCGACCGCCCGGGCGGCCCGCACGGCCGCCCGGAGACACCCACCGTCGTCCTCGTCCACGGCGCCTTCGCCGACGCCTCCAGCTGGAGCGGCGTGGTCGCACGCCTGCACCGGCACGGCCACCGCGTGCTGGCCCCCGCCCTGCCGCTGCGCGGACTGGCGAGCGACGCCGCCTACATCCGCAGCGTGCTGGACAGCGTCACCGGGCCGGTCGTGCTGGTGGGGCACTCCTACGGCGGAGCGGTCATCAGTCAGGCCGCGGCCGGCGCCCCGCGGGTCAAGGCCCTGGTCTACGTCGCCGCCTTCGTGCCCGAGGTCGGCGAGAGCGCGCTCCAGCTCACCGACCGGTTCCCCGGCAGCACCCTGGGACAGGCCACCGTCACCCAGCGCTACCCGCTGCCCGGCGGCGGAGAGGGGGAGGAACTGGTCATCGCCAGGCACCGGTTCCGCGAGCAGTTCGCGGCCGGTGTGCCCGTCCGGACCGCCCAGGTCATGGCCGCGGGACAGCGGCCGATCACCCTCGCCGCGCTCCAGGAGCCCGCCACCGCCGCCGCCTGGAAGACGATCCCCAGCTGGTACCTCGTGGCGACCGAGGACCGCAACATCCCGCCGGCCGCGGAGCGGTGGATGGCCGAGCGCGCCCGTGCCCGCACCGTCGCCGTCCGCGCCCCGCACGCGGTGTCCGTGAGCGACCCCGGGCCGGTCACCGACCTGATCCTGAGCGCCGTCCGCTCCGTCCGCTCCGGTCACCGGCCCTGACCGCGGCGGCTGCACGGACCGCCCCGGCACCCGGCGGCGGTCCTCATTCCCGTGCGGTGCGAAGAACGATCCGAAGAACGACCCGAAGAAAGAAGGCACAGCCCGCATGCCCGCATTCCTGACCAGGACGCGCACCGGCGTCCTCGCCTCCGCCGTGGCGGCGGCCTTCGCCGTGACGGCGGCCGGCCCCGCGACCCCGGCGGCCGCCGGCCCCCGGCCGGACGTGCGCTTCGTGGCCCACCTGGACATCGCCGCCGGTCAGCGTCCGGAGAACATCACCCTGGAACCCGGCGGCAGCGCCGTCGTCACCTTCGCCTACAGCCGCCAGGTCGCCCGCATCAGCCCCGAGGGCCGGGTGCGCGTCCTGGCCACCCTGCCCGAACCGCCGGCCGGCTCCGCCACCCCCGTCCTGTCGTCCCCCTTCCTCGGCGGCATCGTCCGCGCCCACGACGGGACGCTGTACTTCCTGTACGCCACCGGGAGCAGCGATCTGACCGGCCTGTGGCGCCTGCGCCCCGGCGGCACCCCGCAGCGCATCGCCGCGCTCCCGGCCGACGGCCTGCCCAACGGCCTGGCCCTCGACCGGCACGAACACCGGCTGTACGTCGCCGACTCGGTCCTCGGCACCGTCTGGCGGGTGCCCGTCACCGGGGGCACGCCCACCCGCTGGGCCACCGCGCCCGCGCTGGCCGCCGGCGGCTTCCTCGGGGCCAACGGCATCAAGGTCCACCACGGCGCGGTCTGGGTGTCCAACCTGGACCGGGGCACCGTGCTCCGCATCCCGGTCACCCGGCACGGAACGGCCGGCGCGGTCGAGACCCGGGCCACGGGTCTGCCCGGCATCGACGACTTCGCGTTCACCGGCCGCGGCGACACGCTCCTGGCCGCGATCAACGCGGACAACGACGTCGCGCTGGTGGAGCCCGGCGGCCGGCACCGGACCGTGCTCACCGGCGCCGACGGGCTGGAGAACCCGACGTCGCTCGCCGTACGGGGCACCACCGCGTACATCGCCAGCGGCGCCTACTTCACCGACGACGACCCCAACCTCCTGGCCGCCCGGATCGTCCCGGGCGAGTAGGCCGGCTCCCGCCGCCCACCCGGGGCGGCGGCCCCCATCCCACGAGAGGACGACTCGATGACACAGCCCGACACGGCACCGGTGCCACCGGTGCCGCCGGAGGCCTTCCACCCCGACGCCTTCCTGGTCGTACCGGCCAGGACGTTCGAGGACCTGCGTGTGGGCGAGGTGTTCCGGGCGCCCGGCCGCACCCTGACGGACGCGCACGCCGCGGCCTTCCAGACCCTCTCCGCGGACAACCACCCGGTGCACTACGACGCGGAGTGGGCACGCCGGCACGGCCACCGCGCACCGGTCGTGCACGGCCTGCCAGTGGCCGCCACCCTCCACAACCAGCGCGGCGAACTCGTGCTGTCCGGTGAGCACACGTACCTGCTGCGGCGCCGGTGAGCAGGGGAAGAGACGTGACCCACCGCATTCTCCTGCCCGGAGCCCTCCTCTGCTGCGCCGTGCTGGCCGGGTGCGCGGGCGGCAGCACGGACGGCACCGCGCACCCCGGCCCGAGCGGGCCCGCACCGTCGACACCGGCGGCCGCCACCGCCGGGGGAGCTTCCGGCACCGGCACCTCCGGCCCGGCCGACGGGACGGACGCCACACCGCCACCGTCGCCCGGCGCCGGCACCGCGTCATCGGGGACCGCCGTACCGAGCACGGGACGCCGCTGCCACACCGCGGAACTGAAGGCGTCCGTCGGAGCCGACCACCCGGGCGCCGGCCAGGCGAACTTCGCCCTCGTCCTGACCAACACCTCCGGCCGTACCTGCACGGTGCACGGCTTCCCCGGCGTGGCGTTCGTCGACGGCGCGGGCCAGGCCGTCACCCCGGATCCCGAGCGGGCCACCGGCGAGGCGGCGGAGACCGTGACGCTGTCCCCCGGGGGCCACGCCTGGTCGGCGCTGACGTACGCCAATCCGGAGATCACCGGCGTCACCACCGTGACACCGGCCTCGGTCCTCGTCACGCCGCCCGACGAGACGGCCGCGATCCGGGTCCGCTGGAGCGGCGGCGAGGTGTCCAACACGGGCAAGGCGTCCGTGCCCCGGGTGAGCCCGCTGCGACCGGGCGACGGCGCCTGATCCGGCGCGGCACGGCGACGCATGACGGCGGACGGGACCACCGCCGCTCCGGTGGCCGGGGAAGGCCCCGCCGCACCAGGCCCGAACGAGAAGGAAGCACAGATGACTGCCGAGATGACGGGTGACGAGGTCTACCAGCCGGACGGGGCGGAGGTGCAGGACGACGCCGGTCTGCTGGACGCGTCCGACACCCTGGACTACGGGGCCGGCGACGAGGTCCTGGACGAGGGCTACTCCCCGCCGGAGAGGCCGTGGGGCGCGGAGCACACCGGTGTCACGGCGTCCGAACGGCGGCGCGGGGAGAGCCTGGACGAGCGCCTCTCGGAGGAGGTGCCCGACCTCCGGGTCCCGGAGGGCGACGGGCTAGGCGACCTGTGGGGCGGGGACGGCGAACTGCTCGACGACGAGGTCGGCGACGCGCGTGCCGGACGGCTGGTCGCCCCGGACGAAGGCAGCCGCGAGAACACCGAGTCGGATGTGTTCGCCTCCGACGTCGGGCTGGACGGAGCCGGTGCGTCGGCGGAGGAAGCGGCGATGCACGTGATCGCCGACACCGACTACCGCTGACGGCGTACGACTCCGTACGGCGCCGTCCGCGCACGGCAACGGCAGGAACAGGGCCGGGACACGCTGTCCCGGCCCCGGTGCGTCAACGCCCGAGGGAACCCGAGGGAACCGGAGGGAACCGGACGGGTGTCAGGACACCCCGGCGATCGACCGCGGCATCACCACGTGGTCGATCAGTCCGTATTCCTTGGCCTCCGGGGCGGTGAAGATCTTGTCCCGCTCCACGTCCTGGGAGATCCGCTCCAGCGGCTGCTTCGTGTGCTGCGCCAGGACCCGCTCCATCATCACACGCAGCCGCTCGACCTCCGCGGCCTGGATCTCCAGGTCGGACACCTGACCCTGGCTGCCCTGGCTGTACGGCTGGTGGATGAGGATCCGAGCGCTCGGCAGCGCCAGCCGCTTGCCTGCCGTGCCCGCGGCGAGGATCACCGCGGCGGCGGAGTTCGCCTGGCCCAGGCAGACGGTCTGGATGTCCGGCTTGACGAACTGCATGGTGTCGTAGATGGCCGTGAGGGCCGTGAAGGAGCCTCCCGGCGAGTTGATGTAGAGGGAGATATCCCGGTCCGGGTCCATGGCTTCCAGGCAGAGGAGCTGCGCCATGATGTCGTTGGCCGACACGTCGTCGACCTGGTGTCCGAGGAATATCACCCGCTCGCTGAAGAGCTTGCCGTACGGGTCCAGTTCCCTGGTTCCCTGTGAGGTGCGCTCCACGAAGCTCGGAACGACGTAGCGGCCTTCCATGGGCAGGCCTCGGTCTGGGGACGAGAAATCAATCGGCTTCACTGAGCGTGACACCTCCATGCGAACGGGCTTGTGGTTCCAACCGCGCGGTCAGCCGGCGGGCGTGCTCGGGTAGGCACCGCTGCCCGGTGCGCCCGACGCATGGGTCATGATCTCGTCGATGAGGCCGTACGCCTTGGCCTCGGCCGGCGTGAACCAGTGGTCCCGGTCCGAGTCCTTGGTGATCTGCTCGAAGGTCTGACCCGAGTGATGGGCGATCAGCTCGGCCATCTCCCGCTTCGTCTCCAGCAGTTGCTTGGCGTGGATCTTGATGTCCGTGACGGAGCCCGCGAGCCCGGCCGACGGCTGGTGCATGAGGATCCGGGTGTGCGGCAGCGCGAACCGCTTGCCCGGGGTGCCGGCCGTGAGCAGGAACTGGCCCATGGACGCACAGAAACCCATCGCGATGGTGACGACGTCGTTGCGGATGTACTGCATCGTGTCGTAGATCGCGAGACCGGCCATCACCGAGCCGCCGGGGGAGTTGATGTAAAGGTAGATGTCCTGTTCCGAATCGGCCGCCAGCGTGAGCATCTGCGCGGTGATCTGGTTCGCGATCTCGTCGTCGACTTCCTTGCCCAGGAAAATGATGCGGTCACCGAGCAGGCGGTTGAAGATCTGGTCACCGAACGCGACGCCGCCGCTGGGGCTGTAGGCCGACGGTGCCATCGACGATGCCGGGAGGTGGAATTTCGCGTCACTCATGTCTTTCCCCTGTTCTTGACCGAGCCCCAGGCGCCCCGGGGAACTGCGTTGGGCAAGCGGTGATCGAAATCGCCTGCCCCAGCCTCGTTCGAAGCTAACACGCTCACACGCCACGGAGAGCGGCTCCGCCTGCCGTTCGCTGAGAGCGGAGGCAGGGCCTCAACGTCCCTGCGCGCACGGGCCGTTGGGGGTTTGACCGCAAATCGCCGACGGGTGCCATCAGGTCTCGGACGAACAGCGATGCATTTCAGTCAGATGTCGCAGAGCTTTGCCCATCCTGGGTGCGCGCAGGGTAAGGGCGTCCGTCCTCGCCGGTCCCCGCGCTTATTGATCTTGCCTTATCTGACGGTACGTCAGGACGTGTTGGCGCGGTGATCGATGTCGTCGGCGGATCCGCCCCCGGCCCCGGGCTCGGTTCCGGCCATGCGGGCGATCGGCTTGTTCCGGACCCATGGTGCGAGAGCGGTCCGGTCCCTTATGGGATGCCTCGTGCCATAGTCGCCCCTGTGTCCGGCGTATCCGGCGGGGTGCGGGTCCGCAGGCCGTCGCGGTCCGGCCGGCAGCCCCTGTCACCACCGCGTTTAGCGCATTGCCGGCCGTCGTCGTTCCGGCGTTCTGTCCGGGTCAGGAAAATGGTCCAGCTCCCCCCGTTTTCTTCGAGGGAAAGATTTCGGCCTTGTAACCGAACGGGTTCTGGTCGTCTTCGGCGCTCCCGGCGGCCTGAAGGGGAGGCAGGCAGACGCGAGTACCGCACGTTTCACGCCACCCGGGGGCGGGGTGGTGGCTGGAGAGGCCTTGTGTGACCTCCAGGTTTGCTGTTGCCTCTTGGGCGGGGGAGGTGGCGGCGATGCAGCAGACCATGGAGAGACGGCGCCACTCGTTCGGCGCCGGCGTCGCCGGACCGGGGGACCGGGCTCCCGGAAGAAGACGCCGCTGTACGGGCCACCGCACATCGCCGGGGCCGACGATGCCGCGGCCGCGGCGCGTACCTGTGAGGGCGAACGCCGCCCGCCGGCCCGCCGGATGACGCACAAGGCGTACTCCATGTCCGAAACGGAGCGGTAGGACAGCCTGCCGCGGACGGCGGTCCGCGGCGCCCGCTCCCGTCCTCTTTCCCGACTTTCCCGAATGTCCCGAACGGCGATCGATCAGCAGAACCGGACGATGCTGGACTTCACCACGACTCGGCCGACGGTGTGCGCACCCGAGGCCCGCGAAACCGTGAAGGGGATCATCATGACCGAACCGTCGGCGACCGCCCTGGACGAGCTGTGGCAGCTGGTGTACACCAGCTTCCGCTTCCCGTTCCTGCACGCGGCACTCCGTCTGAAACTGTTCACCCTGCTCAAGGAGCGGCCGGGCAGCACCCTGGACGAGATCACCCGCGAACTGGGCCTCGAAGAACGCCCCGGACACGTACTGCTGTTGGGATGCAGCGCGTTCGGACTCGTACGCAAGGAAGGCGACGGGTACCACAACACCGCCGCGACCGATCTCCTGGCGGGCGACCCGGACGGCTTCATGCCCGTCATCGTCCGCTACACCCACGAGATGCTGTACCGGCCGATGAGCTGGCTCTACGAATCGCTGGTGGACAACGAGAACCAGGGTCTGCACCGTGAGCTGCTCGCCGGATCGTCGGCGACGACGCTCTACGAACTCCTCGCCGAGGACAAGAACCTCGAGCAGGTGTTCACGGCCATGATGGAGCACCAGAGCCGCTCGGTGGTCGAGGACTTCGTCGACTCCGTGGACTTCTCGTCGTACCACCACGTCCTGGACGTCGGCGGCGGGACCGGGACCAACGCCATCGGCTTCGCCGAGCGGTGGCCGCAGCTCCAGGCGACCATCCTGGAACTGCCGAACGTGGCCGCGATGGCGAACGACCGGATCGCCGAGGCCGGCCTGTCCGACCGGGTCCGCGCGATAGGCACCGACGTCATGAACGACGCGTTCCCGACGCCGGACACGTCCCACGACTGCGTCGTGTTCTCCCGGTTCCTGGAGATCTGGTCCCCGGAGCAGGTCCGCGACCTCTTCGCCAAGAGCTACCGGGCACTGGAGCCGGGCGGCCATCTGGTGATCGTGGCCTGCGCCCAGAACGACGAGGAGACCGGTCCCGCCCACGCCGCGTTCATGTCGGCGTACGTCCAGACGGTCGCGTCGCCCGAGGGCCGCATCTACACGCCCCGCGAATTCGAGCAGTGGTACACCGAAGCGGGCTTCGAGCCCCTGGACCGTCAGTACCCCGGGCGGTTCGACGTCATCCTCCGCGCCCGCAAGCCCCTGGCCGGCTGAGCCGCCGCGGCCCGCACCAGTGCAGGTCACGCCGGCCGGCCGGACAGGGCGGCGCCCTCCGGGCCGGGCGGCGGACACACCAACGGTCTCCATGCCCACGTGAGGACCGCACGACCGGGATGAGCCACCGACGGGAGGAGCGCACCGCCCCTGACCGCGTCGCCGGCGGCCGGGGCGCCGTGGCGGGGGCGTTCCGCCACGGCCGGCGCACCGCTCACGGCCGGGTGCGGCAGGCGCACCCGGGCCGCTGTGATGCCCCGCCACGGGCCGCGGAGCACGCGCCACACGCTGCGACGGCACGGAACGCCGGGTCCGGGTCGCGCCGCCGGCGCGGACGCCCGGGTGCCGGGGCCGCGCCGCCCCACCCGCGCCACCGGAGGGCCCGAACGGCGTTCCACGGTGCGCCCTGCCGGCGCCGGGCCGGAGCGCTCACTTCCTGGAAGACGGACATATCGACGGGAAGGCAGTGTTTGATGCGACAGAGTGTGAGTGGAACACCCGACAAGCTGGCCGTCGTCACCGGCGGAACGAAGGGGATCGGGCTCGCGTTCAGCCGCCGGCTCGTCCGGCTGGGATACCGGGTGGTGGCGACGTTCCACAGTGACCAGGAGTCCGCGGACCAAGCCGTCAGGGAGATGGAGAAGGGCCTGTCCGTCGTCCGGTCGGATGTGTCCGACCCCGACGAGGTGGCACGGCTGGCCGAACTCGTGCGGGCCGAACACGGAGTTCCGCGGGTGCTGGTCAACAACGCCGGCCTGAACATCGACCGGCCGGTGCTCGACATCTCCGACTCGGACTGGCGCCGGGTACTGGACACGAATCTCTCGGGGCCGTTCTATATGACCCGGGCGTTCGCTCCGCCCATGCGGGAGAGCGGCGGCGGTTCCATCGTCAACATCGGCGCCACCACGGCGATCCGTCCCCGGCTGAACGGCGCCAATTACTGTTCGAGCAAAGCGGGTCTGCTCCATCTGACCAAATGCCTGGCCATGGAACTCGCGCCGGACATCCGGGTGAACTGCCTCATCCCGGGAATGATCGACACGGAGGAGATGCGGACCCGCTACCGCGTGGCCGAACCGGAATACCTGAGCGCGCTGCTGGACGAGATTCCGCAGCGCAGGATCGGCACCACCGACGAGATGGCGGACGCCCTGGAATTCCTGGTGGGCGAGGGCGCCGCCTATGTCACCGGCCAGAAACTGATCGTGGACGGCGGCCAGTTCATGTGGTGAAGACCTCCGGCCGTTCCCTGGAGACCGCGCATCAGCACCATCTGACAGCACCGGCAACCGAGGAAGAGAGGCACAGTCATGCGATCACGCCTTGAGCGCTACCAGGAGTTCCTGGAGCAGGAGTACCGCTCCGGTTTCACGAAGTACGATGAGTACGACATCTCCGGTATATCGGAGGACCTGGCGAAACAACTGCGCAACGGCCGGTTCACCCGCATCGTGTTCAGCGGCATGGGCTGCTCGGCCATCGTGTCGGACGTGATCAAGGTCTTCTTCACCTCGATCCGCAGCGGCCTCGAAGTGCATGTCTTCAACGACTACGACTTCGAGTACCTGATCCCGCGCTCGGTGATCGAGGACGACCGCACGCTCATCATCCTCAGCTCCTACAGCGGTCACTCCAACGAGCCGATCCGCGCCTTCCACGCACTGCGCCCGATGCACGACCGGGTCCTGCTGCTCACCTCCGGCGGCCGGCTCGGCGAACTGGGCGAGGAGAACGGGGTGTCCATCGCGCGCTGGACCCTCAGCAAGCCGGACCGCGAGTACCCGCTGTTCCACGTCGGCCAGTACTTCTCGATCCTGGTCGACATGTTCCTGAAGCTGGGGCTTCTCGACACCGACCACGGTCCCGAGGTCCGGGCCCTGGCGAAGACCCTGGAAACCGACTTCACACCCGCCCTGCGCGAGCTGGCCGCCGACGCCGCCGCGCGCAGCGAGAACGCCAACATCATCATGCTCGGGTCGCCCAAGTGGCACGAGAGCCTGCTGAAGCTGGCCAAGATGCACTTCAACGAGATCGCCATGGTGCCGGCCACCCGGAACTACTTCCACGAGTTCTGCCACAGCGAGGTGGCCACGCTCACCGACCCCGAGCGCCGGCACAGCATTCTCCTCTTCACCGACCCGGACGAGGACGACTACACCCGCGCCAAGCGCAAGAACCTGGTGGCGCTGCTGACCGCTCCGATCCCGCAGAACGCCAACGTCACCGTCACGGAGATCGAACTCGACCAGCCGACGTTCATGCGCCAGTATTTCACCGCGCTGGAATTCGTCCAGTACATGACCCTTGATCTCGGAAAGGCGCGGGAGACGAAGTCGCGCAACCTGATCTCCGAGGCCGCCGGAAACCCCTGGTACCACGGCAGCACCATCGCCGCGGAGCAGGCCGGCTGAGGCAGTCGTACGGCTCGGACACCGAAGGCAACAGCCGAGAAAAGCCGAGAAAAGCCGAGAAAAATGGAGCGATCGTGAATCTCCGGGGGCGCAGCTCTCTCACGGCCTATCAACAGGACATCTGGGCGGCGAACTCGCTGTTCCCGGATCTCCCGCAGTTCAACTGCTTCATCACCGACCGGTTCACCGGTGAGGTCGACGTCGACCTGCTCAAGGAGTGCCTGCGCCGTGCGGCCGACCGCAACGACGCGTTCCGGCTCCGGATCGACCCGGAGGACGGCACCCCGCGCCAGTGGGCCGAGGACGAGACGTACGACATCCCGACCATCGACCTCTCCGGAGCCGAGGAGCCCCGCGCGGCCTGCGAGGCTTGGATCAGGGACGAGTTCGACGTCCCGTTCGAGGTGGAGCGCCGCCGGCTGTTCAGGATCGCGGTCCTCAAGGAGCGCGAGGACGTCGTCCACGCCTACGTCAAGGTGCATCACATCGTCGCCGACGCCTGGGGCCTGAACCTGTTCATGTCCCAGGTCCGCGCCGAGTACGACCAGGTGCGGCGGACCGGGCGGTTCGACGACCGGCCCGTGCCGTCGTACCTGGACTTCGTCGAGGAGGAGCGCCGCTACCAGGCGTCGGACGACCACGCACAGGACCGCGCCTACTTCCAGGAGCAGTTGCGGGACGTCGCCCCGGCCTTCTTCCGCCGGTCCGCGCCGGCCGGCTCCCGGCGCAGCGCCCGCCACAGCTTCCTCATCGAGCGCGCCGTCATCGAAGCCATCCGGGAGCGCGGCCATTCGGTCTTCGCGTTCGTCGCCAGTGCCTTCTCCGTCTATCTGTCCCGGATCCACGGCAGCGACGAGGTCGTCCTCGGCGTGCCGCTGCTGAACCGGCCCACCGCCGGGCAGAAGCAGACCGTCGGCCACTTCGCCAACACCCTGCCGCTGCGCGTGGCTCCCGGCGGACAGCGCACGATGAGCGACCTGGTCGCCGGGGTGCAGAGCGCGACCCGGACCCTCAAGTCCCACGAGCGCTTCTCCCTGGGCGACCTGCTGCGCTCGGTACCGCTCCAGGACAGCGGCCCCAAGCGGCTGTTCGACACCACCATCGCCTATCTGCGCTGGCCCAGCCCGCTCGACGTGCAGGGCGTGACGTACGAGACCGTCGTGCAGGCCCGCGCCCACGACGACGACGTCCTCGCGGTCGTCGTCAACGAACTGGACGACGTCAGCGACGTCCTGGTCGACATGGACTACGCCCTCGACGTCTTCGACGCCGACTTCCCCATCGAGTCGGTGGCCACCCACATCGAGGCGATCCTCAAGGGCACCCTGGCCCGGCCGGACCGCCCGCTGGCGGAGATCCCCATGATCGGCGACACCGAGCGCGCCGCCCTGATCGCGACGGGCAGCGGCCCGGTGACCGGCTTCTCCGACGACACCACGCTGCACGCGCTGTTCGAGCGGCAGGCGGCCGAGACGCCCGACCGGCCGGCCGTCGTCGCGGACGACCCCGCCGCCTCACTGACCTTCGCACAGCTGGACGCGTGGGCGAACCACATCGCGCACCGGTTGCGCGACGACGGCGTGGGCGCCGGCGACCGGGTGGCCGTCGTGGCCGAGCGCGGCCCGCACCTGATCGCGGCCGTCCTCGGGGTGCTCAAGGCGGGCGGCGCGTACGTACCGGTCGACCCGGGCCACCCCGCGGAACGGGTCGGGTTCCTGCTGGCCGACAGCGGGGCCAAGGCCGTCCTGCTCGGCAGCACCGTGCCCGCTTCCCTGGTGGGCGACGCGGTGCCCGTGCGCCGCTTGGACAGCACCCCGCAGGCCGCGCCCGCACCGCCCGCACCCGCCGGCGGCCCGGGTGACCTCGCCTACGTCATCTACACCTCCGGCTCCACCGGGCGGCCCAAGGGCGTGCAGGTCGAGCACCGTTCCGTGGTGAACCGGCTGGAGTGGATGCAGCGCGGCTACCCGGTCGGCGCCGGGGACGTCCTGCTGCAGAAGACACCGGTGACCTTCGACGTCTCGGTGTGGGAGCTGTTCTGGTGGGCGATCACCGGCGCCGGACTCGCACTGCTCCCGCCCCGCGGCGAGCGGGATCCCGGAGCCATCCTCCAGACGGTGAAGACCCACCGCGTGAGCGTGGCCCACTTCGTGCCCTCGATGCTCGGCCCCTTCCTCGACCTGCTCGAAGAGACCCCGGCGCTGCTGCACGACCTCGCGTCCCTGCGCCTGGTGTTCTGCAGCGGCGAGGCGCTGACGCCCGCCCACGTGAACAGGTTCAACCGGGTCTTCGCCGCGGCCGGCGCCGACGCGCCACGGCTGGTCAACCTCTACGGCCCGACCGAGGCCACGGTCGACGTCACCTACTACGACTGCCCGGGCGACGCGGCCGAGGAGATACGGCGCGTACCGATCGGACGGCCGATCGACAACATACGGCTCTACGTCGTCGGCGCCCACGGCGACCTCCAGCCCACCGGGGTGCCCGGTGAGCTGTGCATCGCGGGCGTGGGCGTGGCGCGCGGCTACCTGGACCGGCCCGAACTGGACGCGGCGGCGTTCGTGCCCGACCCGTTCACCCCCGGCGGGCGGATGTACCGCACCGGTGACCGGGCGCGCTGGCTCGCGGACGGCACCCTCGCCTACCTGGGACGGCTGGACGACCAGGTGAAGATCCGGGGCAACCGGGTCGAACTGGGCGAGGTGCGCAACCGGCTGGCCGCCCTCCCGGGCATCCGGGACGCCCTCGTCGTGGACCGGACCTCACCGTCGCGCGGTGTCCACCTGGTGGGCTACTACGTCGCGGACGACGAGGTGCCGCTCACCGACCTGCGGGCCCAACTCCTGGACGTACTACCGGAGTTCATGATCCCGGCGTTCTTCGTCCGGCTCGACCGGATCCCCCTCACCGCGAACGGCAAGGCCGACCGGCGGCGGCTGCCCGCGCCCGCCGTGGAGGCGGACACCCGGACGGCGGCACCGGCCAACGAGATCGAGGCGAAGATCGCCGCCGCCTGGTCGGCCGTCCTCGAGACCGACGTGATCGGCGTCGACCAGGACTACTACTCCCTGGGCGGCGACTCGATCATGATGCTCCGCATCCAGGCCGAGGCACGGCGCGCGGGCGTCCACTTCACCCTGGCCGACATGGTCCGCAATCCCACCGTGGCGGCGCTCGCCGCGACGGCGACCACCACCTCGCCGGACGGACAGGACGCCCCGCTGGAACCGTTCGCGCTCGTGTCCGGGGTCGACCGCGCGCGGCTGGCCGGCCTGGCGGACGCCTACCCGGCGACCCGGCTGCACCTCGGCCTGCTCTACCACAGCCGGGAACGCGAGCGGTCGGCCGTGTACCACGACGTCTTCCGCTACTCCCTGAAGACGGTCTGGGACGAGGAGGCGCTGCGCCGCGCCTTCGACGGCCTGGTCGGCCGCCACCCGGTCCTGCGCTCCGCGTTCGACCTGGGCGGCTACTCCGAACCCCTGCAACTCGTCCACCGCGAGGCCCACGGCGGACTGGAGATCGCGGACCTGCGCCGCCTCGGCGACCAGGAGGCCGAGGCCGAGGTCGCCCGGCACGTCGAGGAACGGCGGTACCACGCGTACCGGCTGGACCGCCCGCCGCTGTACCTGTTCCGCGCGCACGTCCTGCGCGACTCCGTGGAACTGGTGTTCAGCTTCCACCACGCGATCCTGGACGGCTGGAGCGTGGCCACCCTGGTGAGCGAACTGCTCCAGGACTACCTGCACCACGCCGGGCGGCCCGTCGCCGCCGTCCCGACCGGCCACCTGCCGTCCCCCGCCCTCTACGTGCGCGAGGAACGGCGGGCCCTCGCCTCCGAGGACTCCCGGCGCTACTGGCAACGGCTCCTCACCGGCGCCGAACTGGTCCAGATCGACGGATTCCGGCCGTACGAGCCCGCGGGCGACCAGGAACTCATCGTCCACCACGTGGAGCTGCCGGACGGCCTCGGCACCCGGGTGCGCCACCTGGCGCGCGCCCACGGCCTGCCGGTGAAGGCCCTGCTGCTCGCGGCGCACTGCCTCACCCTGCGGCTGCTCTCCGACACGCGGGACATCACCACCGGCCTGGTCACCGGCGGCCGGCCGGAACAGGCCGGCGCCGAACGGATCACCGGCCTCTTCCTCGAAACGCTGCCGCTGCGCCTGGACACCCGGCCGCGCACCTGGCTGGACGCGGCGCGCGAGGTCTACCGGCAGGAGCGGGACAGCCACCCGCACCGGCACTACCCGCTCAGCGCGATCCAGGAGGACCGCGGCGGGGACGTCATCTTCGAGACCGCCTTCAACTACGTCCACCTGCGCGTGCTCAACTCCCTTCTGAAGGACACCGGCCTGGAGCTGACCGACTTCCGGACCTGGGAGGAGACCAACTTCAAGCTCCTGGTCAACGCGGTGGTCGACCCGGTCGACGAACGCCTGTGGCTGCGCATGGACGGCGACGGACGCACCTTCTCCCGGGCGCAGGTGGAGAGCATCGGCCGGACGTACCTCGCCGTGCTCCGGCAGATCACCGACCACCCCGACGCGGACGTGGACTTCGCCTTCCTGTGCGACCCACGGGACGAGGCGGCACTGCGGACCGGCTCCGCCCCCGGCGCCGCCGGGGACGCGCTTCCCGACGTCATCCGGCGGATCGACGAGCACGTCGCCCGCACCCCGGACGCGGTGGCCGTCTCCTGCGGTGCGCGCCAGTGGACGTACGCCCAGCTCGACGAGGCCGCGCACCGGATCGCCCGCGGCCTGATCGCGGCCGGTGCCCGGCCCGGATCGACCATCGGCATCGCCATGGACCGCTCGCCCGAGACGCTGGCCACCGTGCTCGGAGTCGGGAAGGCCGCCGCCACCTGCGTCCCGCTCGACGTCAGCTACCCGCCGGCCAGGCTCGCGGCGATGGTCGCCCAGGCCGACCCGCTGCGGATCATCACCCACGACACCCACGCGCACCTGTTCGCGGACTCCGACCGGCTCCTGTCCGTGGACGACCTGCTCGCCGCCGAGCCCGCACCCGACGGCCCGCCACTGCCCAAGATCACCGGCGAGACCGTCGCCTACCTGCTGTTCACCTCCGGCTCCAGCGGCGAGCCCAAGGGCGTCGAACTCCCGCACCGGGTGCTCGCCAACTACATGGAGTGGCAGATCCCCTCCGCCAGCGGCGCCGCGGGCGGCAAGACCCTCCAGTTCGCGCCGCTCAGCTTCGACGTGGCGTTCCAGGAGATCTACTCCACGCTGTGCGGCGGCGGCACCCTCCAGCTGATCTCCGAGGAGGAGCGGCGCGACATGCCGGCGCTGCTGCGCCTGCTGGACCGCGAGGAGGTGGAGCGGGCCTTCATGCCGTGCGTCGCGCTCCAGCAGCTCGCGGAGACCTCCCAGGCGCTGGGCATCCGGCCCCGCGCGCTGCGGGTGGTGATCTCCTCCGGTGAGCAGTTGCGGATCACCGAGGAGATCCGGCGGTTCTGCGCCGCGCTGCCGGGCACCGTGCTGGAGAACCAGTACGGGCCGACCGAGACGCATCTGCTGACCCATCACACGATGACCGGCGACCCGGCCGGCTTCCCCGACCTGCCGCCCATCGGCATCCCGGTCGACGGCATCGAGATCCACCTGCTCGACGGGCTGATGCGGCCGGTGCCGCCTGGCGCGAAGGGGGAGATCTACATCGGCGGGGTGTGCCTGGCCCACGGCTACCGCAACCGGCCCGACCTGACCGAGCAGCGCTTCGTCCCGCACCCTTCCGGTGCGCCGGGCGCCCGCCTCTACCGCACCGGAGACCTGGCCCGGGTCATGCCGGACGGGAACCTCGTGTGGCTGGGCCGCGCCGACTCCCAGGTGAAGGTGCGCGGCTTCCGGGTCGAACTGGCCGAGGTGGAGCTCGCGATCGCCAAAATCGCCGAGGAGCAGCCCGGTATCCGGGAGGCCGCGGTGGTGGCCCGGCGCCGGGAGGGCGCCGACGCGTTCCTCGCCGCGTTCCTCGTCGGCGACCCGGACGCGGTGGACCTGGACGAGGTGCGCACCCGGCTGCGCACGGCGCTGCCGGACTACATGGTGCCCTCGCACCTGGAGTGGCTGCCGCGCCTGCCCCTGACGCCCAGCGGCAAGCGGGACGACGCGCTGCTGCGCCGGATGCCGCTCGCCGCGCCCGCGACGGACGCCACCCCGCCGGCCGACGAGCACGAGAAGGCCCTGGTGGGCATCCTGGCGGAACTGCTGGAGCTGCCCACGCTCGGGGTGCGGGACAACTTCTTCGACATCGGCGGTACCTCGCTGACCGCGATGCGGCTGGTGATGACCCTGGAGAAGCGGTACGGCGTCACCGTCCCGCTCTCCGCGTTCGTCGCGGCGCCGACCGTGGCCGGGCTGGCGGAATGGCTGCGGTCGGGCAACCCGGCGGCGGAGTTCGACCCCGTGGTGCCGATCCGCACCGAGGGCGGCAAGCCGCCGCTGTTCCTGGTCCACCCGCTCGGCGGCCATGTGCTGTGCTACGTACGGCTCGCCCGCCACCTGCCGGACGACCAGCCCGTCTACGCGTTGCAGGCCGCCGGGACCGTCCCCGGCACCGAACCGCTCGACTCCGTATCCGAGCTGGCCGCAAGCTATCTGAAGGCGATGCGCCGGGCCTGCCCGGACGGCCCGTACGTCATCGGCGGCTGGTCGTTCGGCGGCTTCGTCGCCTTCGAGATGGCCCGTCAGCTACGGCGCACCGACCCGGAGGCGCTCCAGGGCACCGTGCTGATCGACCCGATCTTCGTCCGGCAGGGCGAGCGGCCCGACGTCGCCGACCACTCGCTGCTGGAGTGGTTCTTCTGGGAGCTGCTGTGGACGGGACGCGACGGGACCGCGCCGGTGGTCTCGCTGCCGGACGGGCTGGACGACGAGGCGAAGCTGGACTTCATCGTCGAACACGCCACGCGCGCGGGCGTGTTGCCGACGGGCAGTTCCCGCACCACCGTGCGGCGCCTGTTCACGATGTTCAAGGCGCACTGGCGGGCGATCCTCACCTACCAGCCCGGACCGGGCGACGAGGACGTGGTCCTGCTGCGCGCCACCTCCGAACTCCCGGAGATCCTGCGGCCGATGCACGGAGCCGCACAGAGCCTGCACGAGGACCCCACCAACGGCTGGGGAGCCCTGACCACCGGCCGGCTCCAGGTGGTGGACGTGCCCGGCGACCACCTGGTCCTCCTGGACGAACCGCACGTGAACGACGTCGCCCGACGAGTCGCAGAAGTGGTGGACGGCCGCCCCGACGGGCGGCAGGCCGAGAGGAGCGGGACATGACCCAGCACCCCACACGCAAGGCCCTCGTCATCGGGGCCGGGATCGGCGGGCTGGCCGCCGCGGCCACGCTGCGCCGGGCCGGCGTCGAGGTCCAGATCTTCGAACGGGCCCCCGAGCTGCGGCCCGGGACCACGGCGGTCTCCTTGATGGCCAACGCGATCCTGGCACTGCGCAGCGCGGGCATCGACATCACCCCGGGCCTGGACAAGCGCGCCGTGGTCTTCGACGAGCTGAGGTTCCTCACCAAGCGGGGCCGGCTGATCAGGGCGCTGCCGTTCCGCGGACTCGCGGACAAGCTGGGCGCACCGAACTACGCCGTCCACCGGGCCGACCTCCAGCAGACACTGCTGGACGCGGCCGGACCCGGCCTGGCCATCGAACTCGGCGCCACGGCCACCGGGTTCGTCACCGGTGACGACGGGGTCGAGGTGACCTTCGAGGACGGCCGGAAAGCCACGGGCGACCTCCTGATCGGCGCGGACGGCTTCAACTCCGCCCTCCGCCGGCAGGTGGCGGCCGCCGACGAGCCGCGGCCCGGCGGCTATGTGTGCTGGCTGGCCACGGTCCCCTTCAGCCATCCCCGGATGACCAAGGGCTACGCCGCGCACTACTGGGGGCGGGGCCAGCGGTTCGGTCTCGCCGACATCGGCCACGGCCGCGCCTACTGGTGGGCGACGAAGAACGTGCCCGCCGGGATCTCCCCGAGCCGGCGGCCCGGCAAGGCCGGGGTCACCCGCCTCTTCGCCGGCTGGGCCGACGAGGTGCGGGAGGCGATCCGGATCACCCCGGAGGAGACGATCGTCAGCATCACCGCCCAGGACCGTCCGTTCCTGTCGCGCTGGGGCAGCGGACGCATGACCCTGCTCGGGGACGCGGCGCACCCGATGCTGGTGAGCCTCGGCCAGGGCGCGGCGCTCGCCATCGAGGACGCCGTCGTCCTCGCCCGGCACCTCAAGGACGCCCCGGACCTGTCCGCGGCGCTGCGCGGCTACGAGGACGAACGCCGGCCGCGGACCGAGGCACTGGTCGCCGCGGCCCGCGCGCTCAGCCTCACCGAACAGTTGGAGGGCCCGGTCGCCGCCCCGATGCGCGACCTCTACTTCCGGTTCGCGCCCCTGTCCAAGTTCACCAGCCAGAACGAGGCGGTCCTCACCTGGCCCCCGCTGGGATGACCACGCCCCCGGCCGCCGGCCCGTGGCACGCACCCACGCGGCCGGCGCGCCGGCGGAACTGCTTCCACGAGTTCTGCCACAGCGAGGACGAGGACGAGGACGCCTACACCCGGGCGCAGATGAGGAACCTCGTCGGCCTCCTCACCGGCGACCGCCCGGAGAACCGGAACCTGTGCCGCGCGGGGAGCGCACCGAGCGCCCAAGGAGGGCCTTCATGCAGGCAGCACCCAGCACCTTCGATCCGGAACCGGTCGCGCTCCTCACCCCCGAGGGCCTGCCGGTGCACGACCCGCCGTTCGACGCGGCGCTGTCACCGGAGGAACTGACCGGCCTGTACGAGTGGATGGTCGTCACCCGGGCCGTGGACGAGGAGTTCGTCAACCTCCAGCGGCAGGGGCAGCTGGCCCTGTACCCCTCGTGCCGGGGCCAGGAGGCGGCCCAGATCGGCTGCGCCGCCGCCCTGCGCCCCGACGACTGGCTCTTCCCGCAGTACCGGGAACTCGGCGTGTTCCTGGTGCGCGGGGTGCCGGCCGCCGCGGTCGGCTCGGCCTGGCGCGGCACCTGGCACGCTGGCTGGGGCTTTCCCGAGCACGCCTGCGCACCGATGTCCATCCCCATCGGCACGCACGCCCTGCACGCGGTCGGCGCCGCCATGGCGGCGACCCGGCTCGGCGAGGACTCGGTGACCGTCGCGTTCATCGGCGACGGCGCGACGAGCGAGGGAGACGTGCACGAGGCGCTGAACTTCGCCGCGGTCGCCTCCGCGCCGTGCGTGTTCTACATCCAGAACAACCAGTGGGCGATCTCCGTGCCCCTGTCCCAGCAGACCCGGGCCCCCTCCCTCGCGCACAAGGCCGTGGGCTACGGCATGCCGGGGGTGCGGGTCGACGGCAACGACGTACTCGCCTGCCGGGCGGTCACCGAACAGGCCGTCCGCCGGGCCAGGGAGGGCGGCGGCCCGACCCTCGTCGAGGCGGTCACCTACCGGCTCGCCCCGCACACCACCTCCGACGACCCGACCCGGTACCGCCCGCAGGAGGAGGTGGACCGCTGGGAACGGCTCGACCCCCTGCCACGCTACCGCCGCTACCTCACCCACCTGGGCATCTGGCACCAGCGGGACGAGGAGCGCGCGCAGGCCCGGGCCGCGCGGATGTGCACCGGGCTGCGGGACGCCGTGTTCGACGCACCGGACGTCCCGCCGGAGGAACTGTTCGCGCACGTGCTCGCGGAACCGACGCGGGATCTGCTGGAGCAGTCCCGCCGGCTCCGCGCCGAGCTGGCCCGGGAGGAGTGAGCAGTGGCGGCGACCATGGTGGAAGCCATCAACACGGCGCTGCGCGAGGCCATGGCCGAGGACGAGCGCGTCGTCGTCTTCGGCCAGGACGTGGCGCGCAACGGCGGAGTCTTCCGGGTGACGGAGGGCCTCGCCGAGCGGTTCGGCCCGCAGCGCTGCTTCGACACGCCCCTGGCCGAGTCGGCGATCGTCGGAGTGGCGCTGGGCATGGCGATGCGCGGACTGCGCCCGGTGCCCGAGATCCAGTTCGACGGATTCACCTATCCGGCCCTGGACCAGATCGTCAGTCACCTGGCCAAGTACCGCAACCGCACCCGCGGGCAGCTCGCGGTGCCGGTGACGCTGCGCGTCCCGTCCTTCGGCGGCATCGGCGCGGTCGAGCACCACTCGGAGTCCACCGAGACCTACTGGGCGCACACCGCCGGGCTGCGCGTGGTGACGCCCGGCACGGCGGCCGACGCCGGCGTCCTGCTCCGCCAGGCCATCGACTGCGACGACCCGGTGCTCTTCCTGGAGCCCAAGCGGCGCTACTGGGAGAGCGGTGACCCGGCCGCCGAGGCCCCGCCGGCGGACCTGGCACGGGCGGTGGTCCGCCGCACCGGGACGGACGTCACGGTCATCGCCTACGGCGGCACCGTCGGCACCGCCCTCGAAGCCGCGGAGACCGCCCGTCGCGAGCACGGCTGGGAACTGGAGGTGCTGGACCTGCGGTCGCTGGCACCCCTCGACTTCCCCGCCATCGCCGCGTCGGTGGCCCGCACCGGACGCTGCGTGGTGCTGCACGAGGGCCCGCGCACCCTGGGGCTGGGCGCGGAGATCGCGGCCCGGGTGCAGGAGGAACTGTTCTGGGACCTGGAAGCCCCCGTGCTGCGGGCCACGGGCTTCGACACACCGTATCCGCCCGCACGATGGGAGAAGGCATGGCTGCCAGGGGTGGACAGGCTGCTCGACAGCATCGACCGGTCCTTCGGGTACGCCCATGACTGACGCCGGCACCGACAACCGCGCCGGCACCGACGACACGGTCCGGGAGTTCCTCGTGCCCGACCTGGGGGAGGGACTGGTCGAGGCGACCGTCGTCGAGTGGTCGGTGGCACCGGGCGACCCGGTCGCGGTCAACCAGCCGCTGTGCGTGCTCGAAACGGCCAAGGCCGAGGTGGAGATCCCCTCCCCGTTCGCCGGAACCGTCCTGGAACGACACGGCGAACCCGGGGAGACCCTGCCGGTGGGCACGCGCCTGACCCTCATCGACACCGCACCGGCCGCCGCCGGCACCGGCGGCGAGGACGGCAGCGAGGACGGCGCCGGCGGTGCCGGAACGGGGCCGGTCCTCGTCGGATACGGCGCGCACCGGGGCACGGACGGCGGACGGCGCACCGTCCGGCGGCGCCCCGCGCCCCGGCGCGCGCAGACCGTCCCCACGGACACCGGACGCCCCCGCGCCAAGCCGCCCGTGCGCCGGCTCGCCCGCGCGCTCGGCGTGGACCTGGCCGCGCTCGGCCGCGGCTCGGGCCCCGAGGGAACCCTCACACGGGCGGACGTCCACGCGGCCGCGGACTCTCCCGTCACCCGGCCCGAGGACCCGCCCGGAACCGCACCGGAGGTCCGCACCACCCGGCCCGAGGACCCACCCGGAACCGCACCGGGGATCCGCACCCTTCCGGTCCGCGGCATACGGGCGCGGACGGCCGCGCGCATGACCCTCTCCCGCCGGGAGATCCCGGACGCGCACTGCTCCGTCACCGCCGACTTCTCCCGCCTGCTGGCCCTGCGCGACCGCCTGCGGGAGGACTCCCGGGCGGACGGGGTCACACCCTTCGCACTCCTGCTGCGGCTGCTGACCCTGACGCTGCGCGATCATCCGCGGCTCAACGCCACCTTCACCGAGGACGGCCCGGCGGTGCGCACCTACGACGCGGTACACCTGGGCATCGGCACGGCGACCCCGCGCGGCCTGGTCGTGCCGGTGGTCCGGGACGCCCAGGAGCTGACCACCGCGCGGCTGGCCGCGGAGACGGCACGGCTGGCGGCCGGGGCCCGCGCGGGCACCCTCGGCCCCGGCGAGCTGACCGGGTCCACCTTCACCGTCTCCAACTTCGGCGCGCTGGGGCTCGACGAGGGGGTGCCGGTCATCAACCACCCCGAGGCGGCGATCCTCGGCGTCGGCTCGATCCGGCCCCGCCCGCACGTCCTGGGGAGCGACACGCTCGTCGTACGGCCCACCGCCAAACTCACCTGCGCGTTCGACCACCGGGTGTGCGACGGCGCGGAGGCCGCCGCTTTCCTCACCGCGCTGCGGGACCTCGTCGAATCACCCGAAATGGCCCTGCTGCGGATGTGAGAAGGACGGCCGGGACGATTTCCATCGGTCATTCCCTATGACATAAGCCGGCGGATGCATTTCTTCTTCGCGGGGCCTGTTCACCGTGAAAACGAGCGAAGAGAGATCCCTGCCGACCGCGATCGAAAATACGGTCAGCTTTCCCCGCGGGTCGCCGGCATCTCCGGATCCAGGGACGGCCGCTGCGGGCAGCCGTGACGGCCTCGCGCGCGAACGCGCGAGGCCGCCACGGCCCGTGTCCAGCGCGTCCGGCCCGTTAGATGAGCCCGGACCGGTAGGCCAGGGAGACGAGCTGGGCGCGGTCGCGGACGCCCAGCTTGGTGCGCACCCGGTACAGATGGGTGCGTACGGTGGCCACGCCGATGGTCAGCTCGCGGGCCACCTCCTCGGTGGACATGCCCCGGGCCACCAACTGGGTCACTTCCTTCTCCCGCGGGGTCAGGTCGGTGACCTCCGGGCAGGACGGGTGCTGCCGGGTCGCGGGCTGTTCCCGGAACCAGGTGACCAGGCGGTGGGCGATGTCCGGGGCGAGCAGGGTCCGGCCGGCGGCCGCGGCCCGGATGGCGGTGATCAGCTCCTGCGGGCTCGCGTCCTTGCCGAGCAGGCAGCTCGCGCCGGCGTGCAGCACGTCGCTGACCGTCTGGTCGGCGTCGGACCGGGTGAAGACGACGATGTGCGGGGGCGTGTCCTCCTTGCCGAGCCGGCGGATCAGCTCCAGACCGGAGATGGTGCGCAGGCTCAGATCGGTGACCACGACATCGGGCCGGCTGGTGCGCACCAGGACGATGGCCTCCATGCCGTTGTCGGTGGTGCCGATCACGTCGATGTCCGGTACGGCGTCGAGCAGGGTTCTCAAGCCGTCCCCGATGACGGGCAGTTCGTCGCAGATGAGTACCCGTATGGTCATGGTGTTCCGCCTCGGTGAGGGTCGCTGGAAGCGCTTGACTGCGGGCGCCGGCTTCCGTTCCGCACGGTCACGGCCGGCTTCGGCTCCGGCGGCCTGATCGATGGCAGGCGATGTGCCGGCAGCACAAAGGGCACCGCCCCGATCATCAGACTGATCGGGGCGTTGACGAACTGCGACAGGCTCGGTGTGCGGATGATCCCCGTTTCACAGCTGTGCTCAACATCTGTGTTTCCCCCTGTTCTACGCGTCGACCTTGTGGGTCGCGTCGCTTACCGGTCCTCGGAACGGTCTCATCATCGGCCGGAAAGCGGCGCCGTGGACGCCCGTAGAAGCGCCATTCATCACGATGTCGGCGAGAAGTGCTTCCGGCCCTGCCTCGTGCGCGATTGTCGGGGACGAGCGGCTCTGTCGTGCGGTGAAGGCGTGTCAATAGGCGTCGACGAGTCCGTTCACGCCAGGATTGGGCCTAGGAGTTTTTAGTCGATGTTTTGATCGAATGTCAAGGTTACCGGGCGGGCGTTCCGGCGGACTTTCCCGGCCCTCGCGCGGGTTCCGCGCAGGTCAGCACGCCGGCCGGGTGGCCGTACCGGCGCCCGGGCAGCCCGCCGGCGCACCGCCGCGACGGGAGTGGATCCAGCCGCCGCGCCGCCCGCGGACCGGAGGGTCCCGCCCGCCGCGGGCGGGCCGCGCAGCGCGGCAGGCATGCCCTGACCGGGCCCGGGAGCCGTCCGGTTGTGAGGGTCTCGCACACGCAAAACGGCGTCCTGGCAGATCACTTGACCGAGCCGACCATGGCGTGTTTGAGTCGGCTGACCTCATTGCCCGCCGAGGGCGCCGCGCTATTGCTCGATCGTTTTACACGGTGTTCGACCGACCGACCGACCGACTGACGCCGCGCCGGCGGCGTCCGGCATGAGAGGGGCAGCCCGATGAGCCTGGTCGATGTGCACACGGAATGGGATCCGCTCGAAGAGATCGTCGTCGGAACCATGGCAGGTGCGCGGGTGCCGGTCGCGGATCGCAGCCTGATAGCCACCGAATACCCGGACATGGACCCGGCGGAGATTCCGTCCGGACCGTATCCCGCCCACGTCGTCGAGCAGACCGAGGCCGAACTCGAAGAGCTGACGGCCATTCTCACCGGCCTCGGTGTCAAGGTGCGGCGGCCCGGCGGACGTGATCACAAGGCGGTCCTGGCCACCCCGGACTGGAGCACGGACGGGTTCTACGACTACTGCCCCCGGGACGGGTTCCTCGCGGTCGGCGACTCGATCATCGAGTCGCCGATGGTGCTGCGGGCCCGCTGGCTCGAAGGCTTCGCGTACAAGGACCTGTTCCTGGAGTACCTGGAGAGCGGCGCCCGCTGGCTGTCGGCGCCCAAGCCCCAGCTGGCCGACGACATGTACGAGCCCACCGCGCCGCCCGGCAAGCGGCTGCGCAATCTGGAACCGGTCTTCGACGCCGCGAACGTGCTCAGGTTCGGCACGGACCTGCTGTACCAGATCTCCGACAGCGGCAACGCGCTCGGTGCGCGCTGGCTGCAGGCCCTGCTCGGCGACCGGTACACGGTGCACGCGTGCGAGGGCCTGTACACCTCCACGCACATCGACTCGACCATCGTGCCGCTGCGCCCCGGGCTCGTCCTGATAAACCCGGCCCGGGTCAACGACACCAACATGCCCGACTTCCTGCGCGGTTGGGACCGGATCGTCTGCCCGGAGCTGGTGGACACCGGGTACCTCGGCGACCACCCGAAGTCGTCGGTGTGGATCGGCATGAACTTCCTGGTGGTCGCGCCCGGGAAGGCCATCGTGGACAAACGCCAGGTCGGCCTCATCCGGGTGCTGGAGCAGCATGGCGTCGAGGTGATCCCGGCGCAGCTCACCCATTCCAGGACCCTCGGCGGCGGATTCCACTGTGTGACGCTCGACGTGCGCCGCAGGGGCGAACTCGCCACGTACCGGTAGGACCGGCCGCGGGCCGCTCGTCTCCTCCCGACGCCGAAAACCCCCAGGGCGGGCGCGCGTACACGCGACGGCTCCCCGGACCGCGGCTGTGCCCGGTCCGGGGAGCTTTCTCTTTTTCCGGTGCCCCGCGGCGGGAGGCTCAGGAGAAGACGACGGACCGCACGAGCAGGCGGTCGCCGGCGCCCGCGCCGGGAGGCAGGGTGTAGTAGACGTCGCCCTCGCAGCCGGCGGCGAGGAAGACGGTGGCGGTCGCGTCCGTGCGGTTCTTGGGGGCGCGGCCGGGCGAGCCCGGCTCGGAGCCGGGTCCGTGCAGGTCGATGCACTCGCCGCCGGCCGGATCGTTCAGGAAGCCGACGGCCTCGTACCCCTCCGCGGTGGTGTAGGAGTAGCGGAACTGGCCGGTCGCCGCCAGGGCGGAGCCGGGCACGGCCAGCAGGAGGACGAGGGCACTGGTCAGGGTGCCGGCGGACGCGGCGAGGGAGCGAAGACGCACGGGGTTTTCCTCTGTCGGAAGGCGGACCTGGTCAGTGCGAGCGATGCCCCGGCCGCCGGCCGTGATGCGCGTCTTCCCTCGAACGGGGTGGGTCTTCCCCCGATCGGGGAACGCCGCATCGTTTCTCTCCGGCCGACGGACGGCATCCCCCGGACCCCGCGGTGCGGCCGGGGCACCCGGGACGACCGGGCCGCCCGGCCGATCCGGGCTCACGGCCCTCCCCGGCACGCGGCCCGGGCGGCGGGTGCGCAGAATGAGCACAGGTCACAGATGAAGCGGCTGTCTCTTCCGCGAGGCGGGGCATAGGGGTAGGGACGCCGCGGGCACAACGCCGTACGGACGCGGAAGCGGCGCCGGGGGCGGAAGCCCGGTTCCGAGAGAGGCAAGGACATGGTGAGACCGGAGAGCACGGAGGCCGGACGGAAGGGGCCCGCGGCCGTGCCCTCCGCTTCGCTCGGCGTGGTCCTGGAGGCCATCGGGGCCGGGGTGTACGTCGTGGACGAGCAGGGCCACATCGTCGCCGTGAACTCCCGCGCCGAAGACCTGCTGGGCCGGTCCGCCGGGCAACTCCTCGGGCAGGACGCCCACGACCTGCTGCACCGGGGCGCGCAGGGCCAGCGGCTGGCCACGACCCAGTGCGGCATGCGGCAGGCGTTCCACGCCGGGAGCCCGGCCCAGGGCGGCGACGAGTACTTCGCGCGCGGGGACGGCTCGCTGCTGCCGGTCTCCTGGACGATCACGCCGTACGACATCGGTGCCGAGCGCAACGGCACACTCGTCGTCTTCCACCCGTCCGAGCAGGCACCCGGCACGGGCCGGCGCACGGAGCAGACCACCGAGACGCTGACCGACTTCGAGCGGCTGGCCCTGCTGGCGGAGACGACCACCCAGCTGACGTCCACCTTCGACATCGACGAGGCCCTGCGCCGGCTGGTGGCCCTGGTGCTGCCGCGCCTGGCGGACTGGGCCGTCATCGACCTGATCACCGAGCGCGACGAGGTGTGGCGCACCGTCGTGGCCCAGGCCGACGGCGAGACCGTGATCCGTCGCGAGGACCTGGAGGGGCCGATGCCCCCGGTCCCGGAGGAGTCCCCGATGCCGCTGTCCCGGGCCCTGCGGGGCGTCGCCTCCACGCTGGCCGGCCCCGACACCTACCAGCGCGCCCCGGACTCCGGCATCGCCGTCGAACAGCACCGCCTGTTCGAGGTCACCGGCATGCACTCCGCGGCCATCGCGCCGCTGCGCAGCACGCGCGACGTCCTCGGCGCGCTCACGCTCGGCCGTGCCGAGAAACCCGGGAACTTCACCACCGCCGACCTGACCCTGGTCGAGGACATCGCGCGCCGCGCCGGTCTGGCGCTGGACAACGCCCGCCTCTACCAGCGGCAGCGCAAGGTCGCCGAGACCATGCAGAACCACCTGCTGCCCCAGATGCCCCGCGTGCCCGGCCTGCAGATGACCGTCCGCTATCTGCCCGCCCCCGACGCCTCCCAGGTCGGCGGCGACTGGTACGACGCCTTCACCCTGCCCGACGGCGCCACCGCGCTCGCCGTCGGCGACGTCGTCGGCCACGACCTGGAGGCCGCCGCCGGCATGGCCCAGCTGCGCAACATGCTCCGCGCCTACGCCTGGTCCCAGCAGGAACCGCCCAGCAGCGTCGTGGAACGCCTCGACGAGGCGATCATGCCCATCACCGACGTCTCCATGGCCACGCTCATCTTCGCCCGGGTCACGGAGACCAGCGACGGCCACTGGCAGCTGTCCTGGACCAACGCGGGTCATCCGCCGCCGCTGCTCGTCACCCGGGACGGCCTGACGCACTACCTCACCGACGGCCACGGCCTCCTGCTGGGCACCGGCGTGCGCACCTCCCGCCCCGACGCCACGATCCTGCTGCCGCCGGGCGCCACCCTGCTGCTGTACACCGACGGCCTGGTCGAGGCGCCCGGCCACACCCTCGACGAGGGCCTGAACCGGCTGCGCCAGCACGCCGCCGCCCTCGCCCACCGGCCCCTGCCGTCCTTCACCGACCACCTCCTGCGCCGCGTCCACCCGCCGGGCCTGGACGACGTAGCCCTCCTGGCCGTAAGAGCCCCCACCCGAACAGACCCCCACCCACCCACATAACAGCACCACGCGCCGACACACGGCCCGGACCCGCGTCGCGTCGCGCCGGGACGGCGGCCGGCCGGGTCAGCGCAGCGGGACGACGTCGACGAGCGCCGGCGGGAGGCCCTCGCCCGCGTGGATGCCGAGGCGGAGCGCGTCCTGGGTGCGGGTTTCCGCGGGGGACGCGCGGGTCCAGGCGTGGACGGCCGACGCGGCGGCGTCGAAGGAGGCCCAGGCGGGACGGTCGGCCCAGCGCGCGCGGAGTCGCGTGTCGTCTCCGAGGAGCACGGTGCAGCCGTGGCCGGCCTCCTCCACCGCGATCAGAGCGCACCCGGGGAACAGGGCGGCGAAGTCGGACCACCGCACCGCGTCCGGGTCCGGATATCTCGTGTGCGGCAGCAGGAGGACCTCGGCCGACCGGGGCCAGCGGCGGTCGGGATCGTCCGGGTCCGCGGCCAGATGGGCGGCGGCGAGGCGGTCGTGCGGCGCCTGCTGGAGCGCGGCGGGAAAGCGGCGCAGGGAGATCTCCGGGTCCCGGCCGCCCTGGTCCACGGCCGTGGACACCAGCGTCGCGGGCAGGTGAGGGAGCCGGCCGGCGCGCGGCGAGGGGACCGACGGCACAGGTACCGCCCGGGTCGCCGCGGGGTACGGCGGCTCGGGCAGATCCAGCCGGGAGTAGAGCAGCCGGCGTACGAGGGCGGCCGACTTCCCGGGTTCCGATGTCACGCTCCGTCTCAGCGCGGCCAGCTCCCCGTCGTCCCGCTGGGTGTCGGCGGCGTGGGCGAGCTGGGCGGACAGCGGCCGCGTCCCGGTGATGCCCGGGACGAGTCCGCGCAGGCGCCGCATGGGGGATCCCGGGGCGACGACGGAGTCCCGGAAGGCGCCGAGAAGGCAGGGGACTCCGAGCGCGACGCCGTACAGGGTCAGTGAACCGTGGTCGCCGATCAGGAAGTCGGCCGCGCACAGGGCGGCTTTCCACACCTCCGTTTCGGGAGCGGGCAGGACGAGTCCCGCGTCGACGAGGGAGGCCAGCCAGGTGCGTATCTGCCAGGCGCCGTGCCCGTACCAGGCGTTGGGGTGGACGGCGGCCAGCACCCGGAACTCGTCGGCGGGCAGTTCCGCGAGGGCCCGGCGCAGGATGCCGGTCCGAGGCGAGCCGAGGACCGAACCATGGCCCCAGGTCGAGGAGACGACGACCAGACGCTGACCGGGCAGCAGACCGAGGGCCTCCCGGTACACGGCGCGGAAGGCCCGGCCGGCGCTGAGCTGGTCGAGAACCGGATCGCCCACGACCTGGGCGATGGGCAGGGCCCGCGGGCAGCCCTCGGCCAGCCGGTCGAGCTGTTCCGTGTGCGACAGCGCCAGCGCGGCGGGAATCAGCCTGCCCTCATGCACGAGCCATTCATCGGTGAGCCCGAAAGCCCCGCCTTCCCGGCCGAGTCTCTTGTTGTAGCCGGCGCCGTGCGGTGCGAACACGACGGGACAACGGAGCCGGTGGAGATCTCCGCCCCGGCTCGTGGCGACGGCGATGTCGAAGGACCGGGACACCGCCTCGCTCCACGGAATGTGCAGCATGCCGTGCGCGGTGAGGAACGCGCCGGTCCCTTCGTCGAGGGCCGACGATCCGGTGCAGGAGAAGAACACCTGCACCCGCTCGTCGTTCTCGAAGACGGACAGCAGATCCAGCAGCCGGGTGGCGGAGGTGATGTTGTGCACGACGCCCAGGACGCTGCGCTCGGCCGGCACCGTGCTCCAGCGCCGCCCGTCACCGCGCAGCGCGACGGGCAGCCGCCCCGCCTCGCCCACGCCTTCACCCCCATGATCGTCCGGCCCGTGGAGGCACACGATAGTCCCGGGCCGTTCGCGGTGTCGTGGCGTGTACCGGACTTCGGGGGCGGTTTGGTGAGCCGCCCCAAAGCCCGTGCGGGGTGTTACCCGGCGAGCGCCGTGATCGCCTCCAAGCCGTGGCCGGCGGTGAGCAGGGGGGTGTTGATGTCGGTGTCGAGGTCGGGGAGGTAGCCGAGCAGGACGTCGGCCGGGCCTTCGATCCGGAGCCGGCCGAGTGCCGCGGGCAGCAGCAGGCTCTCGGCCCGGCCCAGCCGCTCCCGTCCCCCGGGAGTCGCCACGGTGACGGGCGCCCCGGCGTTGCTGAGGACCAGCGCGGTGGAGAACGTGTGCACCAGGGGCGCCGTGGTGCCGGCCCGCCACCGCTCCAGCGCGAAGTAGGGGCCGGCGCACAGCACGGTGCGCTCCACGCCGTCGTCCACCCGCACGCTCAACCCGGAGCGGAAGTCGGGGCGCGGTCCGGGCCGCCATTGCGCGAGCAGCCGGTCCAGGTTGGTGTGCCACTCCCGGTCCGTGAGCGGCGAGCCGTCCTCCATCCGGTGGCGCATGGCGTGCTGCTGGATGTCGGAGGTCTGCTCGATCTCGTAGACGAGGGTGCCGGGGCCGAAGCTGTGCAGGGTGCCGCCGGGGACGTACAGGGTCTGCCCGGCGCGCACCGGAAGCCGGCGCAGGACGGCGTCGAAGTCCTGTGCCAGCAGCGCTTGGTGGAGCCGGTCGCGGTCGACACCGGGCTTGACGCCGGCCAGCGCGGTGGCCCCGGGCGCCGCGTCCAGGACGTGCCACGCCTCGGTCTTGCCGTTGGGCTCGCCCTCGAACCGGCGGGCGGTCTCGTCGTCGGCGTGCAGATGGACCGGGAGCGGGCCGGTGGCGTCGATGAACTTCGTCAGCACGGGGAAGCGTTCACCGCGCCAGCCGCGCCCGACCAGTTCCTGCGGATGCTCCTCGGTAAGCTGCCGCAGGCTGCGCCCGGCGAGCGGACCCGCGGCCACCACGGAGCCTTCGCCGTCCACGTCGCTGACCTCCCACGTCTCGGCGACCGGGCCGTCCGGCAGCCCGGCGCGGCCCCACCGGCCGGCCAGGACGCGCCCGCCGAAGACGTGCTGCTTGACCGGCGTGGTCAGGCGCAACGGATACCAGTCCACGGGATGTGCGCTCCTCACAGGATGGGCTGGCCGCCGGTGACCGCGATCCGGGCGCCGGAGACGTACGAACCCTCGTCCGAGGCGAGCAGCACGTACACCGGGGCGACCTCGGCCGGCTGGCCCGGACGGCTCAGCGGCACGTCGGAGCCGAAGCTCTCCACCTGCTCCGGCGGCATCGTCGCGGGGATCAGCGGGGTCCAGATCGGGCCGGGGGCCACGCTGTTGACGCGGATCCCGCGGTCGCCCAGCAACTGGGCCATGGCGCCGACCATGTTGGCGATGCCCGCCTTGGTCACGTCGTAGGGCAGCAGGGTGGGCGGCGGCATGTCGGAGTTGACCGAGGTGGTGGCGATGATCGACGCTCCCGGCCGCATGTGCGGCACCGCCGCCTTGCACAGGTGGAACATCGCGCTGAGATTGGTCGCCAGCGTGCGGTCCCACTCCTCGTCGGGGATCTCCTCCAGCGACGTCCGGGTCATCTGGAACGCGGCGTTGCTCACCAGCACGTCGATCCGGCCGAACGTCTCCACCGCCCGGCCGATCACCTCCCGGCAGTGCGCCGGTTCCACGAGGTCGCCCGGCACCAGCACCGCCTTGCGCCCGGCCTGCTCCACCCACCGCGCGGTGTCGCGGGCGTCGTCTTCCTCCTCGGGCAGATAGGAGAGCAGCACGTCCGCGCCCTCCCGGGCGAAGGCGATGGCCACCGCCTTGCCGATACCGCTGTCCCCACCCGTGATCACCGCGGCCTTCCCGGCCAGCCGGCCCGACCCCCGGTAGCTGTCCTCCCCGTGGTCGGGCCTCGGCCGCATCTCCGCTTCCGTGCCGGGAGGCTGTTGCTGCTGCGCGGGCTGAGTCATCGGTTACCAGCTCCTTGACCTGGGCAAACGTGATACGGGACGGAGGTCGACACCCGAGAAGGGCGGGCGCGCCGTCCGTGTCCCGCGATCGGGTTACCCGGACCAATCACCGGAAACCGCCCGGACGGCCGAATGTCGGGCGCCGACGGGACGGGTGAGTGAGGACCGTGTGATGTTCACGTGCCGGTGGGCGTCCGGGGCGTCCCGGGCGGATGGCCGGCCGTGCGGACGCGGACCCCGCTGTCGCGCAGCCGCCGCACCTCGGCCGCCGGGGCCGCCTCGTCGACGAGCACCAGGTCGAAGTCGGTGAGCGGGGCGAGCGCGTACAGCCCCTGATGGGCGAACTTGGTGTGGTCGACGAGCAGCACACGGCGCGTGGCGGCGGCCATCATCGCCTGCTTGACCTGCACCGTCTCCGGTGACATGTGATAGCAGCGGCCGCCGGTGACCGCCGTGGTGGACAGGAACAGCACATCCGCCCGGAACGCCCGTACGCTCTGCGCGGTGTGCGCGCCCATGAACGCGTCGTAGGCCGGGAAATAGGTGCCGCCCAGCGCGATCAGGGCCACGCCGGGCTCACGGGCCAGCGCGGAGACGACCGGCAGCGAGTTGCTGATCACGGTGAGGGGCGTGTGCCCGGGCAGGTGCCGGACCAGGTGCAGACAGGTCGTGGAGTCGTCGATCATCACCACCTGCCCGGGGGCCAGTTCCCCGGCGGCGGCGCGCGCCAGCGCCTGTTTGGCCCGCACCCTCGTCGTCAGGCGCTCACCGGCGCTGCCGTGGAACTGCGTCGAGGGCAGACTGCTCGCCCCGCCGCGCACCTTGCGCAGCCAGCCCTGTGCCTGGAGCGCGTCCAGGTCGCGGTGGACGGTCATCACGCTCACACCGAACTCGGCCGCGAGGTCGGCGGTGCGGACGAACCCCTCGCTGGTGACCCGCTCGCGCACCCGGCCGCGCCGTTCCTCCCGGGCCTCCGTCCGGGCGTCCGCACCGGGCATGGCAGCCGCTCCTCTCGGGTGTCCCCCCGGGTGACCGAGCGCCGCACCGCCGTACGCGAGGAGCACGAACGGGGAGGAGCTCGTGAGAAAACCACAGGAACGTAACACGGCCACGGCGGGCCGTGAGCCGGCCGCCGACCGCGCGAACGGCGGGTCGACCTACGGGACGACGCGGGCCGGTCCGGGCCGGACGGCGATGTCACACGGCGCCCGGAGCCGGCCGCGGGATAAGCCGCACGGCCGATTGACGGCCCGCTCGGGCAGGCGTTTGGCTGAGGACCGCGAGCCGCACGCGGCCGGACCGCCCGGTCCGGCGGACCCGGTCGCCGGGCGCGGCCCGGGCGGAGGGGCAGGGAGGGCAGTCATGACGGTGCTCACCATCGACGTCGGAACCTCGGTCATCAAGTCCGTCGTCTTCGACGACCAGGGCCGCGAACTGACGGTCTGCCGCATCGGCACCGAGGTGCTGCGGCCCCGCCCCGGCTGGGCGGAACAGGACATGGACGCGGTGTGGAACGCCGTCGTCCACACCGTGCGCGACGCCCTGGACCGGCTCGGCCCCGGCCGGGACCCGGTCCGGCTGATCGGCTTCACGGCCCAGGGCGACGGCTGCTGGCTCGTCGACGGCGAGGGCCGCCCCACCGGCCCGGCGATCCTGTGGTCCGACGGCCGGGCCGGCGACCTGCTCACCCGCTGGCAGGCCGACGGCGTCCTGGACCAGGCGTTCCGCCGCAACGGCTCGCTCACCTGCAGCGGCATGCCGAACGCGGTGCTGAGCTGGCTCGCCCGGCACGACCCGGACCGGCTGCGGCGCTCCCGCACCGCGCTGACGGCGGCCGGCTGGCTGTTCCTGAAGTTCACCGGGGTGCGCGCGGTGGACGAGTCCGACGCCTCCGCGCCCTTCCTCGACCACGCCACCGGCGGCTACGACCCGGCGATCCTCGACCTGTTCGCCCTGCGGTGGGCCGAACCGCTGCTGCCGCGCATCCTCGGCGAAGGGGAGCGCGTCGCCGAGCTGACCCGGCACGCGGCCACCGAACTCGGGCTGCCCCCCGGCCTGCCCGTCGTCATGGCCCCCTACGACATCGCCGCCACCGCCCGCGGCGCCGGCGCCGTCGAACCAGGCCAGGCGTGCGCCATCCTCGGCACCACGCTGTGCACCGAGATCGTCAGCCGGGAGCCGGACACCGGCGGTGAGCCGTGCGGGATCACCATCGCCTATCAGGGGCGCGAACGGGTGTTACGCGCCTTCCCCACCCTCGCCGGGACCGAGGTCCTGGACTGGGCCTGCCGCACCCTGGCGGTAGCGGACCCCGCCCAGCTCGGCGGGCTCGCCTTCGGCAGCCCGCCGGGCGCGGACGGACTGGGATTCCTGCCGTACCTCTCGCCCGCCGGCGAGCGCGCCCCGTTCCTCGATCCGCGCGCCCGCGGCGTCTTCTGGGGCCTGTCCCTCGACCACACGCCCGCCCACCTCGCCCGCGCCGTCTTCGAGGGCCTGTCCCTCGTCGTCCGCGACTGCCTGGCCGCCTCCGGCACCCGTGTCGGCGAACTGCGCCTGTGCGGCGGCGGCGCCGCAAGCGACGGCTGGTGCCGGCTCATCGCGGACGTCACCGGCGTGCCGACGGCCCGCGGCACCGACACGGAACCGGGCGCCAAGGGCGCCTTCCTGACCGGGCTCGTCCGCACCGGCGCGGCCAGCGGCATGCGCGAGGCCGCCGCCCGGTACGTCCGCACGGGCGCGACCTGGGAGCCGGACGCGGAACGGACCGCGTTCTACGACGGGCTCTACGACACGTACCTCACCTGGCGTGCCGCCGCCCGCTCCCTCGGCTGGTCCTCCGCACCCGCACCCGCGCCCGCGTCCGCGCCGGCCGCCCCGCCGCCCGCCGCCTTCGCCCCGGAGGCCCCGCATGTCTGACGCGCTGTCCGCCGACGCCGTCCACCTCGGGCTCGACCTCGGCACCCAGAGCGTCCGCGCGGTCGCCGTGGACGGCACCGGCCGGCTGCTGGGCGCCGCCTCCCGCCCGCTGACCGGCCGCCGCGACGGCGTCCGCCACGAGCAGGACCCCGAGCAGTGGTGGTCCGCGCTCGCCACCGCCTGCCGCGCGGCCCTGACCGGCGTCGACCCGCGCCGGGTACGGGACCTGGCCGTGGACGCCACGTCCGGCACCGTGCTCCTGGCCGACCCGGCGGGCGTCCCGCTCACCCCGGGGCTGATGTACGACGACCGCCGCGCCGACGCGCACACCGACCGCGTCAACACCCTCGGCGCCCCGGTCTGGGACAAGCTGGGCTACCGCGCCATGCAGCCCTCCTGGGCCCTGCCCAAACTCCTCTGGCTGCTGCACGACCGGGCCCGACCGGGCGGCGCCGCCCCGCCCGCGGACGCGCGCCTGCTGCACCAGGCCGACCTGATCACCTGGCGGCTGGCCGGGCACCAGGTCCCGGCCGACGCCAGCCACGCCCTGAAGACCGGCTACGACCTCGTCGCCGAACGCTGGCCCGAAGCCGAGCTGGACGCGCTGGGCGTCCCGGCCGGGCTGCTGCCCGACGTCGTACGGCCCGGCACGGTCCTCGGCACCGTGTGCGCCGCCGCGGCCGAGGCGACCGGCATCCCGGCCGGCACCCTCATCACCGCGGGCATGACCGACGGCTGCGCGGCGCAGATCGGGGCCGGCGCGCTCACCCCCGGCGCCTGGAACTCCGTCCTCGGCACCACCCTGGTGTTCAAGGGCGCGAGCCCGCACCTCGTCCGCGATCCCGGCGGCGTCGTCTACTGCCACCGCGGCCCCGACGGCACCTGGCTGCCCGGCGGCGCCTCGGGCAGCGGGGCCGGCGTCCTCGCCGCCCGCTTCCCCGGCGCGCGCCCCGCCGACCTCGACGCGCTGACCGCGCGGGCCGCCGCGACCGGCTCCACCGCCGTCGTCTACCCGCTGGTCGGCTCGGGCGGCGAGCGCTTCCCGTTCCGCGCCCCCGGGGCCGTGCCCTTCACCCTCGGAGAACTCTCGGGCGAGGCCGAGGAGTTCCACGCCTGCCTGCTGGGCGTGGCCCTCCTGGAACGGCTCTGCTTCGACTACCTCGACCACCTCGGCGCCCCCGTGACCGGCCCGCTCACCTTCACCGGCGGCGGCACCCGCAACCCCTACTGGTCACAACTGCGCGCCGACGTCCTCGGCCGCCCCGCCCGGCTGCCCGAACACGCCGAGAGCGCCGTCGGCATGGCGGTCCTCGCCGCCACCGCCTCGGGTGCCACGCTGGCGGAGGCGGCGGGCGCCATGGTGCGGCTGCGCGGGGAACTGCGTCCCGACCCCGCGCGCACCGCCCGCCTGCTGCCCGTCTACCTCGGCTTCATGGACGCGCTGGCCCGCCGCGGCTGGCTGCCGCCGGCCGTGGCCGCACACGCGCGCGGAAGGGCCCGGCCGTGACCGACTTCGTGCTCGTACGCCACGGGGAGACCGTGTGGCACGCCGAGAACCGCTACGCGGGCCGCACCGACGTGCCGCTCACCGCGCTCGGCCGCCGGCAGGCCGCCGAACTGGGCGCCTGGGCCGCCGGACAGCACCTGGACGCCGTGCTCTGCTCACCGCTGTCCCGGGCCCGGCTGACCGCCGCGCCCGCCGCGACCGCGCTCGGCCTCGCCCTCCGGGTGGACGAGCGCCTGTACGAGGTGGACTTCGGCCGCGGCGACGGGCTGACCCGCGCCGAGATGGCCGAGGCGTTCCCCGAGGCGCTCGCCGCCTTCCTCACCGACCCGGTCGCCCACCACCTGCCGGGCGGCGAGGACCCCGCGGCGGCGGCCGGCCGCGCCACCGGCTGCCTCCAGGAGACCGCGCGCGCCCTCCCCGACGGCCGCGTCCTCGTCGTCGCCCATTCCACCCTGCTGCGCCTGGCGCTGTGCGCACTGCTCGGCATCCCCCTGGCCCGCTACCGCCGGGTCTTCCCCGTCCTCGGCAACGGCGCGCTGACCGAGCTGCGGCTGCGCGACGGCCAGGCGGCCCTGCTGGGCCTCAACGTCCCCGTCCGCTGACACCGCCGCTTCCCCGGGAGTGCCACCGTGCCCACCACCGTCCTCGCCGCCGGCGACCACTTCGTCCTGCCCCGGCTGCTGGAACAGGAACTGCGCGCCGCCGCGCCCGCCGGCTGTGAGCTGGACGTCCGGCAGCTCCGGCTGCCCTGGCCGCACACGCCGTTCGGCAGGGTCGCCGGGGTCGACGAGGCGTCCGGCACCGAGGAGGAGATGATCGAGGCGCTGCGCGGCGCCCGGATCTGCGTCACCCAGCTGGCGCCGCTCACCGAACGTGTGCTGGCCGCCTGTCCGGAGCTGGAACTGTTCTGCGTCAGCCGCGGCGGACCCGTCAACGCCGACCTGGCGGCCGCCACCCGGCACGGCGTTGCCGTCTGCTACGCCCCGGGCCGCAACGCCGTCGCCACCGCCGAGCACGCCCTCGCGCTGATCCTCGCCGCCGCCCGCGGGATCGGCGACGTCCACACCGACCTCAAGCGGGGTGTGTGGCGCGGGGACACCTACGACTACGCGCGCTGCGGCGTCGAGATCGACGGCTCGGTCGTGGGACTGGTCGGCTGCGGCGCCGTCGGTTCCCGCGTCGCCCGGGTCCTGCACGCCATGGGGGCCACGGTCCTCGTCCACGACCCCTACGTGCGGCCCGAAGAGGTGCGCGGCGTCGCCGAACTCGTCTCCCTGGACGAGCTGCTCAGCCGCTCCCGGATCGTTTCCCTGCACGCCCGGGTGACCGAGGAGACCCGGGGCATGATGGGACGGGCCCGGATCGAGGCGATGCCGCGCGGTTCGGTCCTCGTCAACTGCGCCCGCGGCGCCCTGGTCGACTACGACGCGGTGTGCGACGCGCTCGACTCGGGCCGGCTGGCCGCGGCCGGCTTCGACGTGTTCCCCGTCGAACCGGTGCCGGCCGGCTCCCGCCTGCTGTCCACACCCGGTGTCGTCCTCACCCCGCACATGGCCGGCGCCAGCCGCGAGGTCGCCCACAAGGCCGCCCGGATCGTCGCCGCCGAGGCCGGCCGCTTCCTGCGCGGCGAACCGCTGGCCCACTGCGCCAACCCGGCGCCGCGGACTGGCTGACCCACGCGCCCGGCGCCCGGTCCGGTCACCGCGGATGCGGTTCCGGCGGCCTGCGGCCTGCCTACCCCGCGGCCACCGCAGGTCCGGCTGTGCCGGGCGCGGGCCGCGCCGCCCCGCCCCGCTCGGGCTGCGCCGGGCCGGGCCGGGCTGTGCCGGGCCGGGCCGGGCTGCGCCGGGCTGTGCTGGGCTGTGTCGGGCCGGGCCGAACCGGGCTGTGCTGGGCCGGGCCGAACCGGGCCGAACCGGGCTGTGCTGTGCTGTGCTGGGCTGTGTCGGGCCGGGCCGCGCCGCCGCCCCGCGCCCCCCGCCGCGTCGCCCCGTGGGGGGCCGCGCCGCCCCGCGTCGGGTCGTGTCGGGCCGGGCTGCCCCGCGCCGCTCCGCCCCGTGCTGCCTCACCCCGCCCCGCGCCGCCCCGCGCCGCCCCGCCCCGCCCCGGGCCGGGCCGCTCCGCGCCGGGCCGTGTCGGGCCGGGCTGCGCTGGGCCGGCGTCGTGCCGTGCCGTGCCGGGTTGCGCCGTGCCGCCGTGCCGTGCCGCGCCGGGTCGAATCGTGCCGTGCCGCCCCGCGCCGTACCGCGCCGTACCGCGCCGCCCCGCGCCGTACCGGGCCGTACGGCGGCCGGGGACCGTGCCGGTGTGGCCGGGCGGGTCCCCGGCGCGGCGGTTTCGTCGGTGTGCCGCCGTGGCCGTCCCGGGCCCCGTGCCGCATCGTGGAAAGGGCCGCTGATCTGCGGGACGACCGCTTGCCCCGGTCCGCGGGGCGAGCCGGTCGCCACCGGTGACGCCGGCCGAGGAAGGAGCGCGCGCCATGAGGCGAGAGGAGCAGCGCCCGGAGCAGGCGGATCACCTGGCCGGCGCCGCGGCGGACCCGAGCGGGCTGATGGACCTGCTGGGCGTCGCCGCGGTGCTGCTGGAGGCCGACGGCAAGATCGACATGTGGAGTCCGCAGGCCGAACAACTGTTCGGCTATACCGGTGACGAAGCGGTCGGCCAGTACGCCGCGCCGCTTCTGCTCCACCCCCAGCACCAGGACGCGGCGATCACCCTGTTCGCCGACGTGATGGAGACCGGCCGGGGCTGGGCGGGCGCCTTCCCGGTCCGGCACAAGGACGGCAGCACCCGGATGGTGGAGTTCCGCAACGTCCGGCTGACGGACAGCCTCGGTGACCACTACGCCCTGGGACTGGCCACCGACCGGATCGCCCTGCGGCAGATGGAACGCAAGCTGGCCCTGTCCAACCGACTGGTCACCCAGGCGCCGATAGGGCTGGCCGTCCTGGACACCGAGCTGCGCTACCTGGCCGTCAACCCGGCTCTGTCGGCCATGCACGGCGTCTCCGAGGCCGGCCACCTCGGCCGCCGCTTCCGCGAGATCCTGTCCGACGCGCCCTTCCTGGACGCCGAGACCGTGATGCGGCAGGTCCTGGCGTCCGGCGAGCCCGTGGTGGAGGAGCAGGTGGTGGGCCGGACGGCCGCCGACCCGGGGAACGAGCACGCCTGGGCGGTGTCCGTCTACCGGCTGGAGGACCACCAGGGCCGGGTGCTGGGCATCGCCAACGTGGTGGTCGACGTCACGGACCGCTACCAGGCGGCGAAGAAGGCCGACCAGGCCCAGCAGCGCCTGCGCCTGATGGCCAACGGCTCGGCCCGGATCGGCACCACCCTGGAGGTCGAGCGCACCGCCCGGGAACTGGCCGACGTGCTGGTGCCCGACCTCGCCGACATGGTCTCGGTGGACCTGCTCGACTCGGTGCTGGAGACGGGCCGCACGGACCTCGGCGAGGGCCCGGCGCTGTTCCGCGCCGTGGCGGTGAAGACCGCGTACCCGACGGACGCCGGCCGGGCGCTCGTGCCGCCCGGCCACCTCACCACCTACCACGCCGAGCACCCGGCGTCGTACTGCATCCGCAGCCGCCGCCCCTTCCTCCTCACCCACCTGGACGGCGGCGAGCTGGCCCGCATCGCCACCGACTCCGCGGCCGCCGGACTGCTGGCCCGGGCCGGTGTGCACACCGACATGGCCGTCCCGCTCATCGCCCGCGAGAAGATCATCGGCGTGATGAGCCTGGCCCGGGCCCGCAACCCGCTGCCGTTCGACGACGACGACCTCACCCTCGCCTGCGAGCTGGCCTCGTCCGCCGCGCTCAGCATCGACAACGCCGTCCTGCACCAGCACATCCGCAGCGCCGCCGAGACCCTCCAGCGCAGCCTGCTGCCGCAGCTCCCGCCGGGCCGCCCGGGCCTGGAGCTGGCCGCCCGCTACCGGCCCGCCGAGGCCCGCAGCGAGGTCGGCGGCGACTGGTACGACGTGATCGCGCTCGACGGCGACCGCACGGCCCTCGCGGTCGGTGACGTCATGGGCAGCGGTATCCCGGCCGCCACCACCATGGGCCGGCTGCGCACCGCGACCTCCACCCTGGCCGACCTCGACCTCGAACCGGCCCGCATCCTCACCCACCTCGACAAGATCACCCGCGATCTGGACCCGTACATCGCCACCTGCCTGTACGCGGTCTACGACCCGCACCGCGAGCAACTGCACGTGGCGTCCGCCGGCCACCTGCCGCCGGTCCTGGTGCGGGCCGGCGGACAGCCGCACCTCCTCGATCTGCCCACCGGCACGCCGCTCGGGGTCGGCGGCGTCCCGTTCGAGAGCACCGCCATCGGCTTCGGGCCCGGCGACCGCCTGGTGCTGTACACCGACGGACTGGTGGAGACCCGCCACGACCCCATCGACGAACGGCTGGAGGAACTGCTGCGGCTGCTGGCCGTGGCCGACCGGTCCCCGGAGGAGACCTGCGACCGGTTGCTGCGGCAGCTGTGGCACCCGGCCGGCCACGACGACGTGGCCCTGCTCATCGTCCGGGCCCAGCCGCTCTCCGCGGACTGAGCGGCCGCCCGGTCCTCCGCGGGGCGGTGGTCACCGGCGGGCGGAGGGCGTCAGAGGCGGGGCAGGGTGAGGACGGCCAGGACGGCGAGGGCGGCCACGGCGGCGAAGAAGACGAAGCCCCACGGGTGGCCGATCCCGGCACTCACCAGCGCGCCCGTGACCGTGGGGCCGACGAGGGAACCGATCCGGCCGATGCCGGACGCCGAGCCGAGCGCGGTGCCGCGCACGGAGGGCGGGTAGAAGCCGGTGACGTACGCGTAGACCAGCACCTGCGCCGAGAAGACGAACACCCCGGTGAGGAAGACCACCGAGTCGAGCAGCAGATCGCTGTGCATCCTGATGCCGAGGCAGGCCAGCAGGGCCGCCGAGACCGCGAACCAGACAGCCGTGGTCCGCTTGATGCCGCGCCGGTCGGCCACGAAGCCGCCCAGCACCAGACCGGCCACCCCGCCCGCGTTCAGCACCAGGAGCTGGGTCACGGCCGTGGGCACGGGATAGCCGGCGTCGTTCATCAGCTTGGGCAGCCAGGTGTTGAGGCCGTACACGAGCAGCAGACCCATGAACGAGGCCGCCCAGATCCCGAGACCGGCGCGCAGGTACGCCGGCTTCAGCAGCTCGGTGAACGGCACCCGGACGGCCCCGGCCTGCTCCCCGGCGCGGACGAACGCCTCCGACTCCGGCAGCCGGAACCACTGGACGGCCGCGGTGACCAGCCCGGCGGCACCGAGCACGTAGAAGAGAACCTGCCAGTGCCCGGCCAGTTGGAGCGCCAGCAGCGAGGTGATCACGGCACCGGTGTGATAGCCGGTCATGATCAGCGTGCTGGCGCGGGCCCGCCGGTCCGCCGGCAGCCGCTCGGCCGTCAGCGTGAGCGACACGGGCATGCACGCGCCGAGGCCCACCCCGGCCGCGAACCGCAGCAGGGCGAACACCGTGACGGAGCCGGCGAGCGGCACCAGGAGGGTGAAGACGGAGAACAGCACCACCGAGGCGATCAGCAGCAGACGCCGGCCGAGCCGGTCGGCCAGCGGACCGACCAGCATCGCGCCGACGGCGACGCCGGCCAGCGACAGCGTGGCGACGGTGGTCGCGTCCCCGGCCGTCATGCCCAGGTGACGGGTCTTCAGCAGGGTCGGGATGATGGCGCCGAGGACGACGAGGTCGTAGCCCTCCAGCAGGACGGTGACCCAGCACAGGACCACCGTCCAGACGGTACGGCCGGTGGTTCCGGTCCCCGTGGCGGTGCCGGGGGAGCGGGACGGGGCGACGGACGGCATGACGGCATACCCCCCTGGAGCGGCTGCGGGAGCGGTGCGGGAGTGCGCGACGGACAGTACCGGGGGAGGGCGGGGGAGCGGAACGGGTGGGCGGCGACGGGTGACCGGCGGTGTCCGCGCCGAGGACCGGCCTCCGCGCCGTACCGGCCCGCCTCCCGCACCAGCCCCGGCGTGGCCGGCCCGGCGGGGTCGGCGCCGTGTCGGCGGGCCGCTCGTCCCGCAGGGCCGCGAAGACCTCCTCGGGGTGCGGCAGCGGCCCTCGCGCGGACCGCGGCGGCGGTACGGGCCGGTAGGCGCCCACGGGCGCGGCGGGCGGGCCGAACGCACGCACCGGCAGACCGGTCACGGCGGTGGGGCCGGCGACCGGCGCCTCGCCCACCGGCGCCCGCGCGGCGGCAGACGCGTCCCCGGTGACCTGAATCAGCCGATGTCCGCCGGCAGTTACCGCCGGGGAAGGCGTTCGTGACGTTCTCATCCGCCTCGGCCGTCCAGCCGACGAGCGGCCGCGTCAGCGACGCGGCACACACCGGGGAACGCGCGGCCCGGCCACCGGGAAGGCGGGCGTTCGGCCGGGGCTCAGGCGGCCGGGTCGAGGACGACCGGCAGTTCGGCGAGGCCGCGGAAGGCGGGGAACGGCACCTCCAGCCACCGGGGGCCGCCGGCCGGGTGGGCCAGGGCCATCCGGGGGAACCGGTCGAACAGGAGGGTGAGGGCGAGCTGGGTCTCCAGCCGGGCCAGCGGGGCGCCCAGGCAGTAGTGGCTGCCGTGCCCGAAGCCGAGATGGGCGTCCTGCGCGTTGCCCGGCCGCCGGACGTCCAGCTCGTCCGGGGCGTCGAACTTCAGCGGGTCGCGGTTGGCCGAGCTGAGCGCGACCTGCACCAGGGCGCCCTTGGGGATCAGGGTCCCGCCGTACTCCACGTCCTCGGTCGCGTAGCGGAACGTCGCGCTCTCCACCGAGCCGTCGTAGCGCACCAGTTCCTCGACCGCCGCGCGGATCAGCTCCGGTTCCTCCCGTACGGCGCGCAACTGCGCGGGCCGGGACAGCAGATGGTGCACGGCGTTGCCGATGAGGTACGCGGTCGTCTTGTGGCCCGCGAACATCAACAGGAAGGCCGTGGAGACCAGTTCGCTCTGGGTGAGGGCGCCGTCCTCGCCGTCCCGGGCCGCGATGAGCGCGCTCAGCAGGTCGTCACCCGGCCGCTCCCGCTTGGCGGTGACGAGCTGCGTGAAGTACGCGTGCAGCTCCTCCTCGGCCTTCTGCTGAGCCCGCTTGAACTCCTCGCCGAACCCGGTCTGCGCCACCGTCGTGGACAGCCGCTGCAGCCCCGACCGGTCCTCGGCCGGCACGCCGAGCAGGTCGCAGATCACGATGATGGGCAGCGGGAACGCGAACACCGGGAGCAGGTCGACGGGTTCCCGGGCCGGGCACGCGTCGAGCAGACCGCGGACGACCTCCTCGATGCGCGGGCGCAGCGCCTGCACCCGCCGGGGGGTGAAAGCGGAGTTGACCAGCCGGCGCAGCCGGGTGTGCTTGGGCGCGTCGGAGTTGAGCATGTTGTCGTCCAGCGCGACGGACGAGTCACCGAAGATCCTCCGGTAGGCGTCCATGGCCCCGTACATGTCCTTGCTCAGCCGCGGGTCCGACAGCGCGGCCCGCGCGTCCTCGTACCGGGTGATCAGATACGTCTCGTTGCCGTGCGGCGGTGTCATGGGACAGACGGGCGCCGCGGAGCGCAGGTGGGCGTAGACCGGGTGCGGATCGCGACGGAACTCGGGGGTGCACCGCTCGGCCGCGGCGACGGCCTCCTGGGTGGTGGTCACGGACGGCTCCTGAGGTCGAAGAGGGCCTGGGCGTTGCCGCCGAGGATGAGCTGCTGGGACGCCTTGTCGAGCGGCAGCTTCTCGATCATGTGGACGAAGTCCTCCAGCGGCGCGGCCATCGGCGGCGAGTCGGTGCCGAACAGCATCCGGCCGGGGCCCAGCACCTCCGCGTTCAGACTCAGGTGCGCCGCGCTGAACGGGCTGGTGTCGACGTACATGCGGCGCAGCGCGGCGGCCGGGTCGGCCGCGGGCTCGACGGCGTCCGGACCGGGCGCCGGCCGTACGGCCGGCGGTGCCCCGCCGGTCCGAGTCCCGCCGGCCCCTGTCCCACCGGTGCCTGCCCCGCCGGTCGGGGGTCCGTCGGCCGGGGACCCGCCGGTCCGTGCCCCGGCCGCTGAGTCCGCGGTCCCCGGGGCACGGCCGCCCGGGGACGCGGAGGGCGTCCCCGGGCGGCCGCCGGCGGGCGGCGCGCCCCCGGCCCAGTGCGGGGGGCGCGCCGCGGTCTGCAGCCGCTCCGGCAGCAGCGCCAGCGCGCCGCCGCCGGTCGCGCCGATCAGCCGCAGATCCGGGTACTTGTCCAGCCACCCCGCGAACGCGATCATGGCCAGGCCCAGCGTGACATCGCCGAAGCGCCCGATCTGCTCCACGAAGCCGGACTGCTCGACCCGTTCGGTGCCGGCCGGTTCGGCCGGCGCGTGGACCAGGACGGGCACCCCCGCCTCCGCGGCCAGCGCGAAGAAGGAGTCGGCGCGGCGCGAACCGAGCAGTTCCCCGTGCACGCTGGACGTGGTGATCAGACCGACGAAGGCGGGGTCCGCCAGCGTCTCCCGTACGCCTTCGAGGTGATCGTCGTCCCCGAACGGGTTGGCGTACACATAGCCGCGCAACTGGTCCGGGAACCGGCGGATCAGGCCCGACATCCAGGCGTGGAACGCGCGCAGCCGGTCGCGCGGCTGCGCGTAGTTGTCCACGCCGGGCACCCGCGCCATCGCCCCGGCCCCGACCGGGCTGCCGATGAGGGTCAGGTCGATGCCGGCCTCGGCGCGGGCGGCGAGCATGCCGTCGACGTCGGTCAGGCTCGGGGGCATGGGGAAGCGTGCGGCGGCTTCCGGTGGGGACAGGTGCCCGTGGATGTCGATGATCACGTGTCGGTTCCCGGTTTCGGTCTCAGTGCGCGGGTGACCGCGGCACAGTCCTGGTCGCCCAGTCCCTGCTCGGTCGCGCGGACGTGGGTCTCCGCCGCGGCGGTCGCCAGCGGCAGGCTCAGGCCGGCTGCTGCCGCCTGCTTGGTAGCGAGCATGAGGTCTTTCGCCATCAGGCGCAGCCGGAAGTCCGGCTCGTCGAACCGGTCGGCGGCCAGCCGCCGCGACTTGAACGCCATGACCGGGGAGGCGAAGCCGCTGCCCGCGATGGTCTTCAGGACCAGCCTCCGGTCCAGTCCGCAGGCCTCCGCCAGTTCGGTGGCCTCGGCCAGCGCCTGCACCTCGATGCCCATCAGCAGGTTGAGGAGCAGTTTCATCCGCATGCCGGAACCGAGTGCGCCCAGATGGACGACCTCCTTGCCCAGCGTCTCCAGCAGCGGACGGGCGGCGGCGCACGTCTCCTCCGTGCCGCCGACGAACAGCCGCAGCTCGCCGTCGCGGGCGTGGTCGCGGTTGCCGAGCATGCCCATGTCCAAGACGGCGGGCAGGTCCCCGGCGATCTGCACGACCTCCTCGGGCGCCACGGTGCTGGCACACAGCAGGATGCCCGGGTACGGGCCCCGCGACAGGACGCCGTCCGGGCCGCGCAGCACGCTGCCCAGGGCCTCGCCGTCGGCCACGGCGCACAGCGCGGCGACCGTGCCCTCGACCGCCTCGGCCGGGTGCGCGGCGACATGGGCGCCGGCCTCGGCGAGCGGCGCGGTCCGCTCGGCGGTGCGGTTCCAGACCCGGACCGGTACGCCCTGGTCGAGCAGACGGCGGGCCAGCCCGGCGCCCATCGCGCCCAGGCCGAGTACGGCGACGGGGCCGCGCGGGATGCGCGTCATGACGCCACCCCCCGGGTCTCCTTGATCACCCGGTACCGCAGCGACTGCCGCTGGTCCACGAACTGCCGCAACGGCGCGACGAGTTCACGGTGCTCTTCGCTCTGCTGCCAGGCGAAGAAGTGCTCGGCCGTCTGCCACTCGCTGGTGATCACCCACTGACGGGAGTCGTCGGCGGGCTCGCCGAGCCGTTCGATGAGGTGACCGGGCGTCCCGGACACGGACTTCCGGAGCTGTTCGTACAGGTCCAGGAAGCCCTGTTCGCCGCCCTCGACGACGCGGACGGCGAAGACGACGCCCAGCTTGTCGGCCGATCGGCCCTGGTGGTTGGTGCCCATGGTTCCTCCTGAGTGAGATCCGGTGGGACACGCCTCCCACGGACTCATGTCGCCCGTACGGCCGCAACTCCGAATGGGGCGGGGTCCAGTGGGGACAAGGGGTGCACGGTGCGTCATTAGTCATTTCGGGTGAGTGTCGGACCGCCTCCGGCGTCCTGCGGCGGGGCGTGGCGGGCGGCCCCGGGAAGGGGTCGGGCCGGTTACCCGTTCGAGTGGCCGCCGCCCGCCGCCCGCCGCCCGCCGCCCGCCGCCCGCCGCCCGCCGGCCGCCGCCCGCCGGCCGGTGTCGGGTCCGGGCTCCGCCGCACCGCGCGGGAGCGCGCGCCTTGTTCGGATGCGTCACCTTGTTCGGATGCGTCGGCTTATTCGGATGCGTGGGCGCCGGCGGCTGTGTCAGGCTCCGGCGGTGGACCACGACGAGATCTCCCGGCACGCGCACGCGGACCATCCGATAGCGGCGCCGCTCGACGACGACGCGGTGCGCCGGCTGCTGGAGCGGGGGCTGCCGCGAGGTGCCGGACGCGTGCTCGACCTCGGCTGCGGCGGCGGCGAGTGGCTGCTGCGGGCCCTGACCGCCTGGCCGGGGCTGCGCGCCGAGGGCATCGACGTCTCCGGGCGCGCGCTGGACGACGCGCACCGGGCCGCGCGCCGGCTCGGCGTGGACGACCGTCTGGAACTGCACCGGCAGGACGCGGCGACGTTCACCGCCCCGCACGCCTTCGACCTCGTGCTCTGTGTCGGGGCCACGCACGCGTTCGGCGGCCTCCTGCTCGCCCTCGCGGCGGCGCGCCGGCATCTGGCACCGGGCGGCCGCGTCCTGGTGGGCGAGGGGTTCTGGGACGGCGAGCCCTCCGCCGAGGCCGTCGACCTGCTCGGTGACCTCGACGACCTGCCGGTCACGGTGGACCGGATCGTCGCGGACGGCTGGACACCCGTGCACGCGCACGTCAGCACGCGCCAGGAACTGGACGCGTACGAGTGGGCCTGGACGGGATCGCTGGCCTCCTGGGCGCTGGACCGCCCCGCCCATCCGGACAGTGCCCGGGCGCTGGAGACGGCCACGGTCCACCGCACCGAATGGCTGCGCGGCTACCGGGACGTCTTCGGCTTCGTCTCCTTGGTCCTGCGTCCTACCGAGGGCTGAATCACCAAGAATTAGCCAAGATCGAACAATATATGTTCTTATTCGGGCTGTCCGGAGATCATTTCCGGCCTGACCGCGCCGTCGTGCCGAAACCGCCAGGCCGGTGAGCAAGCCCCAGGAGAACAACGCATGTTGGTGGCGCTCTTCGCCGTCGCCGCCGAGGTGACCGCCCTGGTCCTCTACACGGTCCGCCGGGGCCGCGGCGCGGACCTGCCCTCGCTCGGCCAGGTGGACCTGCGCGACCTGATCCTCGCCGCGATGGCGGTGGCCGCCGGCGGCGCACTGACCGGGAACCAGGACGCCGGACCGGACGACCTGATGGCGCTGCTGCTGTGCGGCTGCCTGCTGCCCACGCAAGCGGGCGCGGCGGTGAGCCGCATGCACGCACGGTGGTCCTCGGCGGCGTGGGCCATCGCCTGCGCGGGCGGCCTGGCCGTGGGCACGCTGAACCAGGACACGGCCTGGCCTTGGAGCTGACGGCGGGGGGCGCGGGCCGAAGTGGCACCGGGCGCGGGGCCGGGCGGGTGGTGCCCGCGTGGTGGTGGGTGTGAGGAGCCCCTCCCCGTCCGGCCCAGCCGGACGGGGACCCGCCGAGAGGGGGTCGCCGTCGCCTCGGCGTGCGGCGCACGAGAAGATCGTCGGCGACCCGTGGTGCCCGATCCGGAAGAAAGCGACCAGATCATGCGTGACATCGTGGCCCGTGGCCTGACCGAGGGGTGCGGATGACCGGCGGCGCGTGGACGGCCCCGTCCCACCCGGCCGACCCCGTCCTGGCGCGCACCGAGGGACGGGCCGCGTACCTCACGCTCAACCGGCCCAGGGCGCTCAACGCCCTGAACCACGCCATGGTCCGCCGGATCGCCGAGGCCCTGACGGCCTGGGAACACGACCCGGCCGTGGAGACCGTCGTCATCACCGGCGCGGGGGAGCGCGGGCTGTGCGCGGGCGGCGACATCCGCGCCGTCCACGACGACGCCCGCGACGGCGACGGCACCGCCTCCGCCGCGTTCTGGCGCGACGAGTACCACCTCAACGCCCGTATCGCCCGCTACCCGAAGCCGTACGTCGCCGTGATGGACGGCATCGTCATGGGCGGCGGGGTCGGCGTCTCCGCGCACGGCGGCGTTCGCGTCGTCACGGAGCGGTCGCGGATCGCCATGCCCGAGACCGGCATCGGCTTCGTCCCCGACGTCGGCGGCACCCACCTCCTCGGCCGCGCCCCCGGCGAACTGGGCACCCACCTCGCGCTGACGGGCACGGAGATCGGCGCCGGCGACGCCCTGCTGTGCGGGCTCGCCGACCACTACGTCCCGGCCGCGTCCCTCGGCGCCTTCGTCGCCGACCTCGCCGCCGTCCCCGTGGCGGACGCCCTGGCCCGGCACGTCCAGCCGCCGCCGGCCGGGTGGCTGGCCGGGCAGCGCGACTGGATCGACAGTTGTTACACGGCCGGCACGGCGGAGGAGATCGTCGAGCGGCTGTTCGCCCACGGCGACCCGGACGCGAAGGAGGCGGCCGAGACCCTCCTCGCCCGGTCGCCCACCGCGCTGAAGGTCACCCTGGCCGCACTCCGCCGCGCCCGGCGCCTCGGCTCGCTGGAGCGGGTGCTCGACCAGGAGTACCGCGTCTCCCTCGCCGCCCTGTCCAGCCCCGACCTGGTCGAGGGCGTACGGGCCCAGCTCGTCGACAAGGACCGCCGTCCGCGCTGGTCGCCCGCGACCCTCGCCGAGGTCACCGACGCCGACGTGGCACGCTTCTTCGCACCGCTCGGCGACGGCGAACTGGGACTCGGGGCAGACCCGGCCGGCGGCGCCGCGCACTGAACCGGCCACGGTCCGGCCGACGCACCGCATACCGCCGGGCGGGAGATAGTCTCGGTGTCGATCAATCGTCTCGTGGCTTGGAGGAAGTACCCATGACGAAGGCCCCGTTCATGGCCATGGCCGCCGGCACCGCGGCGCTGGGCACCGCACTCGGTTCTCTCGCGCTCCAGTTGCGCGCGGACGGCTATGAGCAGTACGTCGAGTCCGTGGCCACCTTCAGCGTCCTGATGTACGTCACCGCGGCGCTGGTCCTGGTGACCTGGGTCCGGGACGGCCGACCGCACGCGAACTGACCCGGCTCTCCCCCCCCGGCACCCCGCGAGCCCGGCCGGCTCCGGGCGGGTCCGGACGGGATCCGGCCGGGTCCGGGCGACAGACCCCGGACCTCGGCAGCCCGCCCGGCCTCCGCCCGCGCTTCCGGCGCGCGCCGGACACCTAGCCCACGGCGTACCGCGCGGCCTGCACGCCCGCCGGGCTCCCGGAGGGCACGGCCGCCGCCGGCTGCGGCAAAGCCGGGCGGGACGCCCCACGCCGAACCCGCGCCGCCCGGCGGCACCCCGCCGGGCGGCAGGCCCGCTCACGGGCCCGCCGTCACGCGTCCGCCGGGCCGCAGGCCCGCTGACCGGCCCGCCGCCGCGGCAGACCCCTCTCCAATCCGCCCCCGCGGGCACCCCGCTCACCAATCCGCCGCCCCCCGCGCCCCGTTCACCGGTCCGCCGGCGCGGTCACCCCCGCGTACACGGTGTCGACCAGCGGGTGCCGGCAGTGCGCGGCCAGCAACTCCAGCCAGGGCAGCGGGTCTTCGGGTCCGGTGCGTCCGCCCGGCGGTTCCGGCTGCCCGGCCGGGTGCCGTGCGGTGCGGGCCCGGGACGCCCGCCCGATGGCGGAGCGCAGGACCACGGCCTCGGTGGCCGCCGCCAGCCGCGTACCGGTGAACCCGTGCGCGGCGAGCCGTTCCCGGGCCGCCGCCTCGACGCCGGCGCAGCGGAACGGACCCAGGGCGAGCATCGCGTCGCTGATCTCGACGGCGTACCGGTACAGCAGCAGCTCCGGTTCGGCGCGCAGCGCGTCCGGCAGCGGCAGGACGACGTCCGGTACGGCGTCCCCCAGCATCCGCCACAGCGGTTCCAGGCGCCGCAGTCTGCGGCGGTCGGTCCGGGCGCGCCGGTGCTCGGCCAGCGCGGGCCAGACGATCCCGGCTGTGGCCAGCAACAGCGCGCCGGTCAGCAGGGCCTGTGTGACCGGTACGACGGCGGCGTCGGCGAACAGCGGGTTGCCGGAGCCGCGCAGCGCCAGGTGGGCGCCCCGGTGCACGGCGTAGACGAGGCCCGTCGCGGCGCCCGAGCCGATCAGGTTGAGGGAGGTCCGCAACGGGCCCGGCGGAGCCTGTTTGTGGTACCGCAGGCACATCAGCCCGACCGCCAGCACGCCCCAGACCACGTAACCGAGGAAGACGGCCCAGAAGACGTCCTGGGCCGCCGAGTGGGAGTGGGTCAGCAGGTCCTGCTCGCCGTCCGGCCGGGCCGTCGGCAGGAACGCCCCGCACATCACGGCCACCACCACCGCGAGCGGCACCCAGGCGCGGGGTCCGCGGCCGGGCGCCGGCCCGGGGGCCGCGGAGACCTGCCGGACGAACCCGGTCAGGCAGGTGATCGCGCAGACGCCGAGCAGATGGCCGAGGAGAGCGGTGACGCTGCGCACCCCGGTGGCGGTGTCGATGGCGCGGCGCACCCACGGCACGCCCACGGTCACCGACAGGGTGATCAGCGCGACGGTGCCGGCGAGCAGCCGGGCGGGTCCGGAGTCCGGCCGGGCGCGGCCGCGCAGGGCGCGGCGGGCGGTGTGCGCGGTGAGGAACCACAGCGGGACCAGCAGGGCCACCTCGTACGGACGGACGGCCGTCACCGGGGACGCACCTCTCCGAGGGCGCGGGCCAGCCGGTCGAGGACCGCGGACCCGGTGCGGGCGGGCGTCCCGCGGCGCGACGCGCGGCCGGCCGACCGCTGGTGGATCAGGGTCGCCAGCAACTCGGCCTGCTGTTCCTGCCGTTCGGTGTAGTCGGTACGGCCGCGGGCGAGCAGCCTGCGCACCATGGCGGGATCGAGGCCCGGGAAGAGGGCGTCCAGGCCGGGCGGCGGTCCGCCGCCGTCCCGTTCGGTCTCGTGGTCCAGCAGGAGGTGGGATAGCTCGTGCAGGATGATGTGGCGCTGGTGGAAGGCGTTGGTGGACGCCTCGTAGAAGATGTGGTCGGTGTCGCCGAGGCTGATCCACAGACCGCACAGACCAGCGGTTCCCGCCTGTTCCGGGAGCGGGGAGAGGGCCAGCCGTCTGCCGGAGCGCTGTTCGATCGCGGCGCACAGCGCGCCGATGGTCACCGGTCGCGCGTCGTCGAGCGGAAGCCCGCCCAGGATGGCGTCGCACCTGGCCCGGAAGTCGGACCAGGAGTCACCCCGGAACCGGTCACCGTCCTGCACGGTCTCTCTCCCCCCGACCGCAGGCGATGCGTCCGGCCCGCGGTCACAGCCTTGTGAGAGGCAATTCTAAGCCTCCGGTCCGCGACGCCCGGATGGCTGTTCGGCCGCCTGTTCGACCAGGCCGCGGACCACGTCGAGTCCGCGCGCGGAGAGCGTGGCGACGGCCGCCGCGCGCAGGGCGACGGCCTTGACGTCGTTGTTGCGCATCGCGGTGATCAGGGCGAGCTGGGCCATGGTCTGGTCGGCGACGGCGTCGTCCACGAAGTAGCCGACCGGCACGCCGAAGAAGGCGGCGAGCGCGCGCAGCGTGCCGACGGTGGGGTTGGGCGCCTTGCCGTTCATCAGCATCGACAGCCGGCCCACCGACAGGGAGGTGCCGCCCGGTTCCTCGTCCGCCTTGATGCCGTCGACCACCTCCTGGAGGGTGTGGCGCCTGCCGAGCGGCTGTACGTGCTCGAAGAGGTATTCGAGGCGGGCGGCCAGCCGCTGCCCTTCGGTCTCACTCACGGTCGCTCACCTCTCGACGCCACCTGCCGTCCGGGCATTATCGCGTGCCCCGCGGGATGCGCGGGGCGGCTACCTGCTGGTTTCACCACAGTGAAAGCACCTTGCGAATTCAAGCCAGATGAAGGTGGCTGATTCCTGACGCGCCTCTGGCGAGTCGTCCGGTTTTGTCACGACAGATGGTCATGATGTTCCCGTGTGCCCCGCATTGAACCGGCCATGTCGGTGATCGTGTGTTTTCAATAAACATTGACTCCGTTCGAGCGACGCCTGAATGATGCTCCGTCGTGACCAGGCGTCACATCCGCACCACCACCTCGGAGAACGCACCGAGCGCGCATGACTGTCCACATTCATGGGGGGAACCACTCATGTCCACCACACGTGTCCTGAACCGCGCGCTGGTCGCGGCCGCCGCCACGCTGACCGTCGGCATCGCCGCCACCACACCGGCGCTGGCCGCGCCGGGCGACGCCCCGTCGGCCGCCGTCCCCACGAAGGACAAGGGCGGTGCCGGGCAGGGCCGTTCCGCGCCGACCTCCCGGCTCGCCGCCGCACCCGCCCTCACCCGCGCCGAGGTCATCGACCGGGCGGCGTCCTGGGTCGGCCTCGGACTCGACTACAGCTGGACGAAGACCTACCAGGGCTACCGCCAGGACTGCTCCGGTTACGTGTCCATGGCCTGGGACCTCGACACCCCCGGGCTCGACACCACCAGCTTCGTCCCCAGCGGTGTCGCCTCCTGGATCGGCAAGGAGGACCTGAAGCCCGGCGACGCGCTGCTCAACGACGCGGCCGGCGCCTCCGGCCACATCGTCCTCTTCGACGGCTGGGCCGACTCCGCCCACACCTCGTACAGCGGCTACGAGTTCACCGGCACCGGCGTGCACCACCGGACCATCCCCTACCCGTACTTCTCCGGTTACGGCACCTTCAAGCCGGTCCGCAACAACAGCGTGGTGGACGACGTCGTGGACCCGGGCCCGGACAACGTCGGTATATACCGTCCCTCCACGCACGAGTTCCATCTGCGTAAGGATGACGGGAGTCTGGTCAAGATCGGCTGGGGGACGGTTGGTGACGTGCCGGTGGCCGGGAACTGGGACGGCGGGGCGGCCGACAATGTCGGGATCTACCGTCCGTCCACGCATGAGTTCCACTTGCGCAAGGACGACGGGAGTCTGGTCAAGGTCGGTTGGGGCACGGTCGGGGATCAGCCGGTGTCGGGGAACTGGGACGGTGGTCACGCCGACAACGTGGGCATCTGGCGGCCCTCCACGCATGAGTTCCACCTGCGGATGGACGACGGGAGCCTGAGGAAGATCGTGTGGGGCGACGACGGTGACCTGCCGGTGGCCGGGAATTGGGACGGTGGCCACGCAGACAACGTCGGGATCTACCGTCCGTCCACCCATGAGTTCCACCTGCGGATGGACGACGGCAGTCTGAAGAAGGTGGTGTGGGGCGACGACGGTGATCTGCCGGTGTCCGCCAACTGGGACGGCGCCGGCCCGGACAACGTCGGCATCTACCGTCCGTCCACGCATGAGTTCCACCTGCGCAAGGACGACGGCACCCTCGTCAAGGTCGGCTGGGGCACCACCGGAGACCTCCCCGTCTCCGGCAACTGGGACGCCCGCCAGTAACCCCGCTCCCCGACGGCGCGACAGCCCGCCGCGCCGCCGGTGCGCCCACCTCATCGTCAGCCGACCGGAAGCCGAGCCTTGTCCGTGAACCGCATTCCGCGCCACCACCTCGCCGTCCTCGCCACCACCACCGCCATAGCGGCCGCGCTCCTCGGCGCGGCCCCGGACGCCCACGCCGGTGACGGAGCCCGGGTCGACCTCTCCGACCCGGCCGCCGTCGCCCTCGCCCCGGACGCCGTCTGCGGCCCGAACCTGAGCACCGACCAGACCGTCGTGAACCAGCTCAACAGCACGCTGACCGGCACCCTCAGCGGCTATATGACGACCTACCGGCTGTCCTGCGCCCGGGCCATCGTCAAGGCCGTCCAGGCCCGCGGCCTGCCCCGGCGCGCCGCCGTCATCGCCGTGACCACCTCGATCGTCGAGACCACCCTGCGCAACAACCCCAACACCGAGGACCACGACAGCGTGGGCCTGTTCCAGCAGCGGGCCAGCTGGGGTTCGTTCGAACAGCGGATGGACCCGACCTGGGCGACGAACGCCTTCCTGAACGGGATGCTCGGCGTGTCGAACTGGCAGACCCGGCCGGTCGGCGAGGTCTGCCAGGCGGTCCAGAACTCCGCCTACCCGGACCGGTACCAGCTCCAGGCCGCCGACGGCGACCGCATCGTGGACGTCCTGTTCGACGAATCCGTCGACCCCGGCCCGGACAACGTCGGTATATACCGTCCGTCCACGCACGAGTTCCATCTGCGTAAGGATGACGGGAGTCTGGTCAAGATCGGCTGGGGGACGGTTGGTGACGTGCCGGTGGCCGGTAACTGGGACGGTGGCGCGGCCGACAATGTCGGGATCTACCGTCCGTCCACGCATGAGTTCCACTTGCGTAAGGACGACGGGAGTCTGGTCAAGGTCGGTTGGGGCACGGTCGGGGATCAGCCGGTGTCGGGGAACTGGGACGGTGGTCACGCCGACAACGTGGGCATCTGGCGGCCCTCCACGCATGAGTTCCACCTGCGGATGGACGACGGGAGCCTGAGGAAGATCGTGTGGGGCGACGACGGTGACCTGCCCGTCGCCGGGAACTGGGACGGCGGTCACGCAGACAACGTCGGGATCTACCGTCCGTCCACCCATGAGTTCCACCTGCGGATGGACGACGGCAGTCTGAAGAAGGTGGTGTGGGGCGACGACGGTGATCTGCCGGTCTCCGCCAACTGGGACGGCGCCGGCCCGGACAACGTCGGCATCTACCGTCCGTCCACGCATGAGTTCCACCTGCGCAAGGACGACGGCACCCTCGTCAAGGTCGGCTGGGGCACCACCGGAGACCTGCCCGTCTCCGGCAACTGGGACGCCCGCCAGTAACCCCGCTCCCCGACGGCGCGACAGCCCGCCGCGCCGTACGACCCGACCGGCCCCGGAGCCGGGCACCGCACCCGCGCCGACCCCGCCCCCGCGCCCGGGTACCGCACCCGCGCCCAGGGCGACCCGCACCGCCTGACGGCGGGACGGCGGTGGCCGGCCGGGGCCCGGTGGGCCGGGTCAGCCGCTGACGAGGGCGGCGAAGCGGGCGGTGTCGATGTTGCCGCCGGACGCGATGAGGCCGATCCGCCGCGGCGGCCGGGCGACGCGTCCGGCCAGCAGCGCGGCCAGCGGCGTGGCACCGCTCGGCTCCAGGACGATCTTGAGCCGTTCGAAGGCGAAACGCATCGCGGTGACGATCTCCGCGTCGCTGACCAGGGCTATGGAGTCGACCAGCCGCTGGTTGACGGGGAAGGTGAGTGCGCCGGGCGTGTCCGGGGCCTGCCCGTCCGCGATGGTGCGGGGTACCGGGATGGTGACGCGCGCACCGGCTTCCAGGGAGCGCTTGGTGTCGTCGCCCGCCTCCGGTTCGACGCCGACGACCCGGATGCCGGGGTGCAGCGCGGTCGCGGCGATGGCGCTTCCGGCGATCAGTCCGCCGCCTCCCACGGGCACCAGGAGGGCGTCCAGCGGGCCGGTCTCCTCCAGGAGTTCCACGACGGCGGTGCCCTGGCCGGCGATGACGTCCGGGTGGTCGTAGGGCGGGATCAGGGTGAGGCCGCGCTCTTCGGCCAGGGCGTGGCCGAGCGCGATGCGGTCCTCGGTGTAGCGGTCGTAGGTGACGACCTCCGCGCCGTAGCCGGCGGTCGCCGCCAGCTTGGAGCAGGGGGCGTCCTCGGGCATCAGGATGACGGCGGTGGTGCCCAGTTCGCGGGCGGCCAGCGCGGTGGCCTGGGCGTGGTTGCCGGAGGAGTAGGCGGCGATGCCCTGCGCGAGCCGGTCCGGCGGGAGCTGGGCGGCGGCGTTGTAGGCGCCGCGGAACTTGAAGGCACCGACCCGCTGGAAGTTCTCGGCCTTGATGAACACCTCCGCTCCCACCAGGGAGTTCAGCGTGCGGGAGGTGAGGACGGGAGTGCGGTGGGCGACGCCCTGGAGGCGGGCGGCGGCCTCCTGGACGTCGGCGAACGTGACGGGCGGTGCGGTGGCCATGGACTGTCCTTCGGGCGAGGGGACGGGACGGGGGAGCGGCGCGGTCACCAGCCGAGGACGCGGGGCCAGTACGCCTCGATCGCGGGCGTGGACGCCGTGGCGCGGGCGCTGTCGACGACGTGGTAGCCGTGGTGCTGGGCGGCGGTGGCGCAGGCGTGGTTGGGCAGGACCCGCAGCCGGGTGCCGATGGGCAGCTCGGGCAGGGCGGCGCCGTCCCGGGCGGTGAGCGTGCCGTGCTCCTGGCTGGCGGCGGTCATGACCAGATTCGGAATCAGGGTGCCGGACAGGTCGGTGACCAGGCCGTAGCCCTGGTCCTGCGGCTGGGCGGCGGTGCCGCGGTCGCGGGACATGGCCATCCAGCCGCCGTCGGTGAGGATCCACCCGTGTTCCGGGCGATGGCCGATGACGGTGACCACCACCGACAGGGCGAGGTCGGCCAGGGCGCAGACGCCGAGGCCGGCCATCACCAGGTCGAAGAAGACATAGGTGCCGGCGCGCAGTTCGGTGACCCCGGTGAGGTCGTCGGCGGCGTGCGCGGTGGGTGTGGAGCCGACGCTGACCGTGGCCACGGGCAGGCCGGCCGCGCGCAGCCGGCCGGCCGCGGCGACCGCCGCGTCGCGTTCGTCGCGCGCCGCCTCGCGCCGTTCCCCGGCGGTGTAGGCGGAGTACGACGCGCCCGCGTGGGTCAGTACGCCGTCCAGGCAGCCCGCGTCGTGCAGGACACGGCCGAGGGCGGGCAGCTCCGGGGCGTCGGGCCGCAGGCCCCCGCGGTGGCCGTCGCAGTCGATCTCGATCTGGGCGGGCACGGCGACACCGGCCGCGCGCGCGGCCTCGGCGACGAACGCCGCCTGCTCGATGCTGTCCAGCAGCACGCGCAGGGTGACCCCGCGGCGCACCAGGGCCACCACGCGCGGCAGTTTGCGCGGTTCGATGCCGACGGCGTAGGTGATGTCGTCGTATCCGGCGCCGGCGAACGCCTCGGCCTCGGCGAGGGTGGAGACGGTGACCGGACCGGGGGCGCCGCCGTGCAGCAGGGCGGCGAGGTCGAGGCTCTTGGCCGTCTTCACATGCGGGCGCAAGGAGACGCCGAGGCGGTCCGCCCGCGCCCGCAGCCGCGCGATGTTGCGCCGCGTCCGGTCCGCGTCCACGACGGCGAACGGCGTGTCGGGATCGGCCAGGGTCCGGACGGCGGGGGAGTCGGCGGTGCTCACGGTCGGACGGCCCTTCACTTGGCGTAGTTGTAGACCGTCGCCCGGGACACGCCGAGCAGGTCCGCGATGGTCTGGGCGGCGTCGCGCGAGGCGAAGTAGCCGTCGCGCTGCAACCGGCGCACGAGCGCCCGCTTCTCCTCCCGGCTCAGCGAGCGGGGCGTGGCGGCGCGCTCGGCGGCGTGACTCTCCACCACCTCGCGCAGCTCGCGCGCGGTGCGGTCGCGCAGGGTCTCCAGGGGCCGGCCGTGGTGCTCGCGGTCCGTGGCGACGAGGTTCGACAGGGCCAGGGTGACCGGGGACAGGACGGACACGTCGAGGTTCAGGCACAGCGCCGCGACGTACTCGCCGGCCGCGTTCCTGATGCCGATGGACGTGCTCTTGGCCGGGCGGCCGTCGGGGAACCGGTTGGGGTAGTTCTGGATGACGCTCGGGTACTCCGGGTCGGCGATGCGCGCCAGTCCCAACTCGGTCGCGGAGTCGCCGACCTGACGGCCCGACAGGTTGTTCTCGATCACCCGGACGGCGTGCCCGGGGTCGCGCAGGTCGTGCAGCACGACCTCGCACAGGCCCGGGAACATGCGGCCCAGCGCGACGGCGATCTTCTCCACCTCCCGGATGAGGTGCTCGTCCGCGGCGTCGCCCTCCGCGCCGTCCACGGCCCTGCCGTGCGCCACCCGGTCCATGGCCCCTCCCCAGACAGAAATCGACAGCTAGTCCACTTCTGGATCGGGAGTCTAAGCCGCCGGATGTCCGCTGTCCACCAGAGCCCGGACCGGTCCGCCCGCCCCGCCGCCGCCCACGTCAACTAGGCTCCACAGCAGCACCTTTCGCACACGGCACACACCATCGAGGGGGATCCATGGCCGACCGGTCCAGCGCGGAGCACCAGAAGTGGCTGCGCGACTTCCACCAGCCGGAGCCCGGTGCGCCACGGCTGCTCTGCCTGCCGCACGCCGGCGGCTCCGCCAGCTTCTACTTCCCGGTCTCCAAGGCGCTGTCGCCCGCGGTCGACGTACGCGCGGTGCAGTACCCGGGCCGCCAGGACCGCCTGGCGGAACCGCCGCGGGACTCCATCCAGGACCTCGCGCAGGGCGTGTTCGACGCGCTGGACGAGCGGGAGGAGACACCCCTGGCGGTCTTCGGGCACAGCATGGGCGCCCTGGTCGGCTTCGAACTGGCCCGGCTCCTGGAGAAGGCCGGCCGGCCCCTGTCGGCGCTCTTCCTCTCCGGCCGCCGGGGCCCGTCCGTCGAGCGGACCGAGACCGTGCACCAGGGCGACGACGCGCGGCTGCTCGAGGAGGTCACCAAGCTGGACGGCACGGACTCCGCCCTGCTCCAGGACGAGGAGGTGCTGCGGATGATCCTGCCCGCGCTGCGGGCCGACTACCGGGCGGTGGAGACCTACCGGGCCGCTCCCGGACCGCGTCCGGGCTGCCCCGTCGTCGTCATGACGGGCGACGCCGACCCGCGGGTCACCCTGGACGAGGCCCGGACCTGGGAGCAGGAGACGGACGGCCCGTTCGAGTTCCACGTGTATCCCGGCGGCCACTTCTACCTGGTGGCGCAGCAGCGGGCCGTACTGGCCGACATCCAGTCCGCGCTGCGGCGGTTCGTACCCGGCCCCGGCACGGCGGTCTGAGCCCGGACACGCGCACCCGGCCCCGGCCGGGCGGCACGGGGCCGGCGGGCCGGGAGCCGCGGGGCGGCGGGGACGCGGGGCGGCACCGGTGGAGACGGTGCCGCCCGGCGGGGTGCGTCAGCCGAGGACCTTGGCGGAGTCGATGACCACGGACTCGGTGGGCACGTCCTGGTGGCCGTGCTTGCTGCCCGTCTTGACGGCCTTGATGGCGTCGACGACGTCCTTGCCCTCGGTGACCCGGCCGAACACGGCGTAGCCCCAGCCGTTCGGGGTCTTCGCCGAGTAGTTCAGGAAGGCGTTGTCCGAGACGTTGATGAAGAACTGCGCCGTCGCCGAGTGCGGGTCACCCGTCCGCGCCATCGCCACGGTGTAGTTGTCGTTCTTCAGACCGTTGTCGGCCTCATTCTGGATCGGCGCCTGGGTGGGCTTCTGCCGCATGTCCGTGGTGAAACCGCCGCCCTGGACCATAAAGCCGTTAATTACCCGGTGGAAAACCGTGCCGTCGTAGTGACCGCTGCGCACATACGACAGGAAGTTCTCGACGGTCTTGGGCGCCTCGGCGTCGTTCAGCTCCAGCACGATCCGGCCGAAGTTGGTGTTCAGCTCGACGGACGACATCACAATCTCCTTATTCCAGTGGGCTTGCCCACGCTACAGGTACGGCCCTGCCGGCCGTTCACCGGTGCGATCGGGGACCACGCCGGTCCGACGGCCCCAGCGCACCATGGAATATACGACCACAGGACACGCGTACGCCGTCGCGGCGCCCCGGGGCTCGAACGGCCATCCGGGTCATGACGCGGTCCGGCGACGGCCGCGCGGGCCCATTTCCGCCGCATTACCGGCGGGTCCCGGCATTCCCGGGCGCGGCGTCGGGAGGGCCGGGCGCGTCGCCGGGCACCGGAGGCAGCGCCAGATGGGCCAGGTCGGCCGGCGGCGGGGTGCGCACCGGCCACAGCGGGGCGGCCTGGCCGTCGGCGAGCGCGGCCGGCGCGTCGGTGAGGTTCATCCGTTCCCGCAGCCGTCCGTAGAAGTCCGTGGGACCGAGCCGCACCACCCGCAGCCGGCGCGGAGCGGCGTACACGCCGATCCAGTCCCCGGGGTTCAGCACCCCGCGCAACTGGCCGTCGATGCTGACCGCGGCCCGGCCCGAGCGCGGCAGCACCCGCAGCGCGACGGGCTCGTCCGGCGCGGCCACCACCGAGCGGTTGAACACCATGTGCGGCGCGACCGGAGTGAACACCAGGCCCTCCGCGCGCGGCGAGACCACCGGACCGCCCGCGGCGAAGCTGTACGCCGTCGAGCCCGTGGGCGTGGCCACCAGCAGCGCGTCGGCCGAGTAGCTCGCCAGCAGCCGGCCCGCCAGATACACCCCGACCGACACCTGCCGGTCCCGGGCCAGCTTCTCCACCACCACGTCGTTCAGCGCGGTGACGTCCAGCGCGACCCCCCAGTCGCCGCCCGTCTCGCACTCCGCGCGCACCCGGGGCGGCGGCAGCATCGGCCCGCGCCCGTACCGCAGCAGTGCCTCCATCCCCGCGGGCACCTCCAGCCGGCACGAGGCGCGCAGGGTGAGCAGCATCCGGCTCTCGACGTCGATCCGCTCCTCCCGTACGGCGTCCAGCGCGGCCCGCACCGCCGCGGCGGGCACCTCGGTGAGGAAACCGACCCGGCCGAGGTCGACCCCGAGCACCTGGGCGTCGGTCTCGGCCGCCAGCCGGGCACCGCGCAGGAACGTGCCGTCCCCGCCCAGGGTGACGACGAGGTCCGGACCGCCCGCGCCGTCCATCTCCTCGCGGGCGCTGCGCCGGGCGCCCTCCTGCCACACGTCGATGTCCGCGCACGCCACGCCGTGCCCGGCGCACCAGGCGCGCACCTCCCGGGCGGCGGCCACGGCCTCGGAGCGCCCGCCGTGCACGACCAGACCGACACGGTTCACCGTCATACCCGCACACCCGCCTCCCGGACCGACACCCACGGCCGCCCCGCGCACACCGTCGCGCCCGCGGACGGCCGCGACGACGGCCCGGACCGGGCCCGGCGCCATCCTCACCGCGAACCGGCCCGTCCCGGCGCGCGCCACGCCGCCGACCCGAGGCGTGGGCCCCGGGCGGGCGGCCAGCCACCGTCCGTGCCCCCGCGCCGTCACTGCCGGCCGTCGTCGTCCGCGCCCCCGTGCCCCCGCGCCGTCACTGCCGGCCGTCGTCGTCCGCGCCCCCGCGCCACCGCGCCGTCACTGCCGGCCGTCGTCGTCCGCGCCCCCGCGCCACCGCGCCGTCACTGCCGGCCGTCGTCGTCCGCGCCTCCCGCCGTCACCCCGGTGTCACCGCCGGCCGTCGTCCGCCGCGAGGAACGGCTCCAGCAGCGCCAGCAGGGCCTCCGGGCGGTCCAGCGGGACGAGGTGACCGCAGTCCGGGATCACCCGGCCGGTCAGCTCGTCGGCGTGGGACCGCAGTTGGCGCTCCAGCGAGCGGCCCACCGGATGGGCGCCGACCGTCAGGGCGGGCACGGTGAGCCGGGCGCCGGCCACGGCCTCCCGGATCTGCCGGGCGCCGGCGGACAGCGCCCGGTAGGGGCCGAACGCCGCGCGCAGCGCCTCGGCGCCGGTGTAGGCGCGGACGAACGCGGCACGCACGTCCGGCCGTACGCCCCGGCCGAGCGTGCCCTGGCGCAGGAACCAGTCGACGTACGCCTCCTCGTGCCCCACGAGCACGGACTCCGCCAGTCCGGACGCGGCGTGGAACCCGAACCACCACGGCGGCCCGGCCGCGAGGAACTCCTCGGCGCCCGGCAGGTCGCCCAGCAGCGATTCCATCAGCACCAGCCGCCGTACCAGCGCGGGCCGCCGCATGGCCAGCAGGAACGCGGGCGGCGCCCCGAGGTCGATGCCGACCACGGCGGCCGGGCCGGCGTCGAGCGCCTCCAGCAGGCCCGCGGCGTCGGCGGCGAGCGTCCCGGCGTCGTAGCCGTCCGCCGGGCGGTCGCTGTCGCCGAAGCCCCGCAGGTCCGGCGCGATCACCCGGTGGCGGCGGGCCAGCGGCCCGATGACCTCGGTCCACAGCCGCCAGGTGTGCGGGAAGCCGTGCAGCAGCAGTACGGCCGGGCCCGCGCCCGCCGTGGCGACGTTGAGCGTGGTCCCGCCGACGGTGACGCGGCGCAGGCGCACACCGGGCACGGAGGTGACAGTCATGGGCATCCCTCGGGTAACGAATGGTGACAACCGAACGCTAGGTAATTAGGGTCGGGACCAACAGAACGCACTTTCCCGTCAGTTGGTGAGCTTCAGGTGACCTCCCAGGCCAAGGACGCGCCCGCCGCGCGCGGCGACCTCTTCGACCCCGCGTGCCCGACCCGCCGGCTGCTGGACCGGATCGGCACGAAATGGACGTCGATGGCGGTGAAGGTGCTGGCGGAGGCGGCACCGGGAGAGGTGCGCTTCGCCGAACTGCTGCGCCGGATGCCGGGCGTCTCGCACAAGATGCTCGCGGTGACCCTGCGGACCCTGGTCCGGGACGGCCTGGTCGCGCGCAGGGTGGAGCCCTCCGTGCCGCCCGGCGTGCACTACCGGCTCACCCCGCTCGGACTGTCGCTCGACACCGTGCTCGCCGCCGTACGCGACTGGGCCGAGGAGCACATGGCCGAGGTGGACCGGGCCAACGAACTGAGCGACCGGCAGGACGGGCGGCCCGGCGGGGCATGAGCCGCCCCGGCCCGCTGTGATCTCTCTCCTTGCGGCCGTCCCGCCGCTCCTGTGAACCTCCCCTCGAACGATTTTCCGAAGAACTGTTATCGGCGCCGCACCGGGCGGTCTCCCAGGTAACGGACAGCACGTCGGGCGTCGAAGGACAGGGAAGCTCTGATGGGGACACGGCACACGCAGGACACGGCGGCACTGGTGAGCGCTGCCCGGGCGGGGGACCCGGCGGCCCAGGACGCCCTGGTCGGCGCCTGCCTCCCGCTGGTCTACAACATCGTCGGGCGGGCCCTGAACGGCTCCGTGGACGTCGACGACGTGGTCCAGGAGACCATGCTCCGGGCCCTCGGCTCACTCGGCGACCTGCGCGACCCGGAGAGCTTCCGCTCCTGGCTGGTGGCCATCGCGATGAACCGGGTACGGGCGCACTGGCAGGACCGGCGACTCGCCCCGGACGCCGTGGAGGAGGCCGCAGACGTCGCCGACCCGGGCGCCGACTTCGTGGATCTGACCATCGTCCGGCTCCAGTTGTCCGGCCAGCGGCAGGAGACCGCGCACGCCACGCGCTGGCTGGAGCCGGACGACCGCGAGGTGCTCTCGCTGTGGTGGCTGGAGTGCGCCGGTGAGCTGACCCGCGCCGAGGTCGCCACGGCCCTCGGTGTCTCGCCGCAGCACACGGCGGTACGGGTGCAGCGGATGAAGGCGCGGCTGGAGGCGGCCCGCGTGGTGGTACGGGCGCTCGGCACCCGGCCCGCCTGCGCGGACCTGCACACAGCGCTGGCCGCCTGGGACGGGGTGCCCTCCGCGCTGTGGCGCAAGCGCATAGCCCGGCACGCCCGCGACTGCGCCCGCTGCGGCGGCCTGTGGAACGGGCTGCTGCCCGCGGAGGGCCTGCTCGCCGGGCTCGCGCTGGTCGCGGTGTCCTCGGCCCTGCTCGCGACGACCCGGTCCGCGGTGGCCGGCCTCCAGCCGGCCGCCCATACGGCCATCGCCGGCCCGGACCCGGCCGGCGGCGCCTCGCCCACCCCGGCCGCCCCGTCCGGCCGGCCCGGCGAGAGCGAGCAGCCGGGCCCCGTCGGTCTGCGCGCCTCCCGGCGTCGTACGACCGCACGCGGCGAGGCGCGGCGCCGGCGGCGCAACCGGCGCCGGGCCGTCTCGGGCGCCGTGGTGGCGGCCTGCGTCGCGGGCGGCGGCTTGTGGTACCTCGGCACCGGCACCGGACCGGAGACCCGGGACGCGGCCGCCGCGCCCACCGCCGGCGCCCCCGTCGCCGACCTCGCCGCGACCGGCGCCGCCGCCACCCCGGCCTCGCCTTCGGCATCGCCGTCCCTCTCGGCCTCCGCGTCCCCGTCGCCCTCGCCCACCCGCATCAGGAAGCCGAGCCCCGCGCGCAGTCCCCGCCCCGCGCGGACGAGCGGCACACCGAAGGCCGAGCCGCCCGCCCCCGCGCCCACCACGCCCCGGGCCGCCCCGGCGACCCCGCGGTCGCAGCCGGCGCCCGCCGGCACGGTGGCCCAGGTGGTCGCGCTCGTCAACAAGGAGCGGGCCGCGGCCGGTTGCGGCCCGGTCACCGAGGACCCGCAACTGGAGGCGGCCGCCCAGGGCCACTCCGACGACATGGCCGCCCGCGACTTCTTCGACCACACCAACCCCGACGGCGCCGGCCCGGGCGAGCGCGTCACGGCGGCGGGCTACCGCTGGTCCACGTACGGCGAGAACATCGCCCGGGGCCAGCAGGACCCGCGCGCGGTGATGGACTCCTGGATGAACAGCCCCGGCCACCGCGCCAACATCCTCAACTGCGCGTTCCAGGACATCGGCGTCGGCGTGCACCACGGCTCCGGCGGGCCCTGGTGGACCCAGGACTTCGGCGCCCGGTCCTGAACCGGCGGCCGGGCCCGGCCGTCACCCGCGCCCGCTGCCCGGCGTGTGCCCGAAAGCGCGCCGGAAGACGGCGATGAACGCGCTGGCCGAGGACCAGCCGCACCGGTGTGCCACCGTGGTCACCGGCACGCCCTCGGCCAGCAGGACCAGCGCGTGGTGCAGCCGCGACTGGGTCCGCCACTGCGGGAACGTCATCCCGAGGTCACGGCGGAACAGCCGGGACAGCGTACGGTCGCTCGCCCCGACCTCCCGGCCCAGCTCCGCCAGCGTGCGGCCGTCGGCCGGATCGGCGCGCAGGAGGTCGCACAGCGCGCGCAGCACGGGGGACGCGGGCGCCGGCAGCCACAGCGGCCGCTGCGGCGAGGCCCGCAACTGGTCCAGCAACACCGCGCGCAGCCGGGCCCGTTCGGGTCCGCCGTCGCACGGGCCCCGGGTGTAGGCGACGATCAGTTCGCGCAGCAGCGGGCTCACGGCGAGGACGGTCGGCGCGTCCAGGCCGAGCGGGTTCTCGGTCCCGGGCAGTCCCAGGAGGTGCAGGTCCAGCGTGCCGTGCGCCCGGTGGGCGTGCACGGTGCCGGCCGGCACCCACAGGGCGCGGGTGGCCGGCGCGATCCAGGAACCCGCGTCGGTGGTGACGGCCAGCACGCCCCGGCCCGCGTAGACGATCTGGTGGTCGTCGTGCCGGTGGGCGTCTATCGCCGCGCCGGGGTCCAGCCGCTGGGCGCGGGTGGAAGCCACCGGCTCATGGCGGATCTGCGTCATCGCCTGGCAGCTTATCGAAAGCGCGCCCGACCGCCCGGGCCGCAGCATGGCCGGGTGCGAAGCAAAGCATCGATCACCCTGCTGTCCGTGGGACACGCCTGCGTCGACGTCTACCAGGGAGCCGTGGCGTCCCTGATCCCGTTCCTCGTCACCGAGCGCGGCTACGGCTACGCCGCGGCCTCGGGCGTCGTCCTCGCCGCCGCCCTGCTGTCCTCGGTGGCGCAACCGCTGTTCGGCGCGCTCACCGACCGCCGTCCCGTTCCCTGGCTGCTGCCGGCCGGCACGCTCCTGGCCGGGCTGGGCATCGCGCTGAGCGGCACCGGCGGGTCGTACGCGCTGACGCTGCTGTGCGTGGCGGTGTCCGGGACGGGCGTCGCCGCCTACCATCCCGAGTCCGCCCGGGTCGCCCGGCTGGCCGGCGGCGACGGTCACCGCGCCATGGCCTGGTTCTCGTTCGGCGGCAACGCCGGCTTCGCCCTGGCTCCGTTCCTGGTCGCGGCCGTCGTCGGCACCGGGGGACTGGACCGGACCCCGCTGCTGGCCCTGCCGGCGCTGGCCGGCGCCGCGCTGAGCCTCGCCGCGCTGCGCGCGCCGGGGCAGCGGCGGCGCCTGCTCGCCCGCGAACCGGCGGCCGGCCCCGACGACCGGGCGTCCTTCCTGCGGCTGTCGCTGGCCGTGGTGTGCCGCTCGGTCGTGTTCACCGGCCTGAGCAGCTTCCTGTCCCTGTACGCGACACAGCGCACGGGCGGCGGCCCGGCAGCCGGTACGGCCGCCCTGTTCGTGCTCTACCTGGGCGGCGCGGCCGGCTCCGTGCTGGGCGGCCGGCTGGCGGGCCGCCGGCACCGGGTGACGGTGTGCCGCGGGGCGTACCTGCTCTCGGCCGTGGCGGTCGCGGGCGTCGTGTTCGTCCCCGGCCCCGCGCTGTACCTGTGCGTGGCCCTGACCTCCGCCGGCCTGTACGTCCCGTTCTCCCTCCAGGTGACGCTCGGCCAGGACTACCTGCCCGCACACGTAGGCACCGCCAACGGGATCACCCTCGGTCTGACCGTCAGCGCCGGCGGACTGCTGAGCCCGGTCATCGGCCGGGTCGCCGACGCCACCTCCCTGCGGACCGCGCTGGCCCCGCTGGTGCTGATGCCGGTCCTGAGCTGGCTGCTGCTGCGCACCCTCACCGAACCGGCGGTCCCCGGCGGGCGGCCCGGGCCGCCCGCCGGGGGCGGTCAGCGGGCTGTGCCGAAGTCCTGGGTCCAGTAACCGCCGGGCTGCGCGAGACCGACCCCGAGCTCCGTGAACCCGCAGTCGAGGATGTTGGCCCGGTGGCCGGGGCTGGCCATCCAGCCCGCCATGACCTGCTCCGCCGTGGTGTAGCCGTAGGCGACGTTCTCGCCGTAACTGCTCCAGGTGTAGCCGGCGCGGGTGATGCGGTCACCCGGGGAGGAGCCGTCGGACCCGGTGTGCGACATGTTCCGGTGGGCGGCCATGTCCTCGCTGTGGGCCTGCGCGGCCTTGCTCAGCGTGGAGTTCAGGGTCAGCGGCCGGCAACCGGCGCCGCTCCGCTCGGCGTTGACGAGCCGCAGGATATCGGCGGCGGCAGCGGACGCCGTGGCGGCGGGCTGTCCGGTGCTCGGCGCCACGGACTGCGAGGCGCTCGGCGCGGACGGGGACGCTGTGCCGGCCGGCGCCGTGGTCGCCGCCGCCGTGGTCGCCGGCGCTGCGGTGGTGGGCGTGGCGGGCGCGGCGGCGGTGGGCGTGGCCGGGGGAGTGGCGGGCGGCGCGGTGTGCCGGGGCCCCGGGACCCGATGGGCCTGCTGGGACCGCTGCACCGGAGGCCTCTTCTTCGCGCCCGGCTCCGTGCTCGGCGTCGTGGCCGGCGCGGCGGAGGCGGTCGGAGCCGTGCTCCACGGCGTCGCCAGCCGGGTGGTCTGCCCCGCGACCGCGTCGAGTCCGTTGCGCGTGTGATCCCCGTATGCATCCTGTCCCCATGCCACGGGCGTGCCCGTCACGGCGGCCTGCGGCTGCGTGCCGGTGCCGGACGGCCACTCGGAACAGGCCAGTGCGACGGAGGGTACGCCCACGGCGCCGACGGCGGCGGCGGTGATGAATATGCGCCGGTAGTGCTTGGTCTTGCGGTGCTGCCCCATACGTCAACCTCACTCGGTGATCGCGGAGCGCCCATTCTCAGGAGGCCCTCACACGCGACGCAAAGGGCTCGTCCACTACCTCGCTTCGTAGAACGTCACGGCCCTTGCCAGGCAGACCGGAAGGTGCCGATCTTCGCTAAAGCGATGTTTGCCCGACGCTGTCGGCCCGTCAGAAGACGGCAGACCGCGACGGATACGACGACACGCGCGGAGGCCAAGCGGCCGGGGCGCGGACCGCACCGCACGCCCACGGCAAGACGGACAAATCCCCTATGTCGCCGGAGTGGCGACTACTATGCGGCACCCTTAGTGGCCGGGCCCCCTGTGGCGGATGTCACTTCCCGCCACCGCCTCCCCACCGCGTGCGCGCATCAAGCGGCGGCCGGAGCCGAGGCATCCGGCCGCCGCACACCCGTGTCCGGTCGCCGTCACTCGTTCTGGAAGACGGCCTTGCTGACCTCGGCGGGATTCTGGAACTCCTTCTTTCCGAGGTGGGAGATCCGCTCCGTGACCTCCTTGGGCGCGTGATTCTTCTCGGCGACCTCCCGAAGCTGATCGGAACTGGCCGGGTAATCCGCGCCGGAGAGGGCTTTCTGCAGATCAGGTGGGGTGATACCCGCCATGGTTCCTCCAGGCGGTGAGTTGGTGCAGGATCAAACGGCCCGGCGCCGCATGCTGCGCCGAGACTGCCTGGGTACCCCTCGTCCGGCGGCGGATTCACCTCGACCGGCGGGCGATGGACCCGGCCGCGCGCGGGTACCCGGCCCGCCGGAACAACCGCGAACCGCGTCCGAGAGGAACCAGATGAGCGAGAACACCCCGTCCGGCACCCCGTCCGGCACCCCGTCCGACCCGGTCGCCGGCACCCCGTCCCAGGCCGAGGGCGAACGGGAGCCGGACACGCCCGACGCGGAGCAGCCGCCCCGCACCACCCCGTCCCAGGCCGAAGGGGACGACCCCGCCGCGGACGAGGACGAGGGCACCACGTAGGCAGGTGACCGGAGCCGCCTTGACGCCCTCCGGACGCCGACCTAGCGTGACCCGACACGTTCGGACAGGTACGGCGGCCGGGGCGCCGCGGTGGGGGCAGGTGGCTCGGTGACGGCATTACCGCAGGATCCTCTCGACGGCGCGTCCGCGAACCGCGCCCTGCGGGTGGAGACCCACGGCCTGGACGTCATCGAGGACGCGGAACGCCACGGCACCCCGCGTACCCTGTTCTGGCCCTGGTTCGGGGCGAACGTCTCCGTCCTCGGACTCGGCTACGGCGCCTTCGCGTTCGGCTTCGGCATCTCCTTCGGGCAGGCCCTCGCCGCCGGTGTGCTCGGCATCGTCGTCTCCTTCCTGCTGTGCGGCTTCGTCGCGGTCGCCGGCAAGCGCGGCTCGGCACCGACCATGGTGCTCAGCCGCGCCGCCTACGGAGTGCGCGGCAACCGGCTGCCGTCCGTCGTCTCCTGGATGCTCACCGTCGGCTGGGAGACCGTCCTCACCGCACTCGCCACGATGGCCACCGCGACCGTCTTCAGCCGCCTCGGCTGGGGCGGCGGCACCGAGACCAAGGCGGTCGCCCTGCTGGTGGTGGCCGCGCTGACCGTCGTCGGCGGGGTGATGGGCTTCGGCCTGATCATGCGGCTGCAGACCTGGATCACCCTGATCACCGGCGTCCTCACCGTCGTCTACGTCGTGCTCGTCGCCGACCGCATCCACTGGAGCACGGTCGCCGCCCTCCCGTCCGGTTCGGCACAGCAGTTCATCGGCGCGCTGGTGTTCATGATGACCGGCTTCGGCCTCGGCTGGGTCAACGCCGCCGCCGACTACTCCCGCTACCTGCCGCGCGCCGCCTCCAGCCGCGGCGTGATCGGCTGGACCACGTTCGGCGGCTCCCTCGCCCCGCTGGTGCTGCTGGTCTTCGGCCTGCTGCTGGCCGGGTCCTCCGCCCCGCTGAGCCAGGCGATCGGCGCCGACCCGATCGGCGCGCTCTCCACTCTCCTGCCGACCTGGTTCCTCGTGCCTTTCGCGGTGGTCGCCGTCCTCGGCCTGGTCGGCGGCGCCGTCCTCGACATCTACTCCTCCGGCCTGGCCCTGCTCTCGGCCGGCCTGCGCGTGCCCCGCCCGCTGGCCGCGCTGCTCGACGGCGTCCTGATGATCGCCGGCGCCGTCTACATCGTGTTCTTCGCCGACGACTTCCTCGGCCAGTTCACGGGCTTCCTCACCACCCTCGGCGTGCCCATCGCCGCCTGGGCCGGTGTCATGCTCGCCGACCTGGCCCTGCGCCGCCGCGACTACGACGACGGCGACCTGTACCGCCCGCACGGCCGCTACGGCGACGTCCCGCTCCTGCCGCTGCTGCTCACCCTCGCCGCCACGGCCGTCGGCTGGGGCCTGGTCACCAACACCGCCGCGCACTGGCTGACCTGGCAGGGCTATCTGCTCGGACCGCTCGGCCTCGGCGGCCGCGACGGCTCCTGGGCCTACGCCAACCTGGGCGTCCTGGCCGCCCTGGCGCTCGCCTTCCTCGGCACGCTGCTGCCCGGTCCGGGCCGGGTGCGCCGCCAGGAGGCCCAGGCGCCGAGTCCGGCGCCCGGGGCGAAGGCGCCGGCCCCGTGATCGGCGGCCACCTCGCCGTCATCGACATGCAGCGCGTCTTCGCCGACCCGGCGAGCCCCTGGGCCGCGCCCCGGTACGCCGACGCGGCGGCGGGAGTGCGCCGCCTGCTGCCCGCCTTCGCCGGCCGCGTCACCTTCACCCGCTTCCTGGCCCCGGAACGCCCGGCCGGCGCCTGGCGTGCCTACTACGACCGGTGGCCCTTCGCCCGCCTGCCGCCGCAGGCCGGCCTGTGGGAGCTGACGGACGGTTTCGCGGACCTCGCGGAGCATGTCGTGGACGCCGGCACGTTCGGCAAGTGGACACCCGAACTCGCCGACCGTGTCGGCCCGGACGGCCGTCTGGTGCTGGCCGGCGTCAGCACCGACTGCTGTGTGCTGTCCACGGCCCTGGCCGCCGCGGACGCTGGCGCGGAGGTGCTGGTCGTGGCGGACGCCTGCGCCGGCGCGGACGACGACTCCCACCACAGGGCGCTGGAGATCATGCGGCTGTACGAGCCGCTGATCCGCGTCACCACCCTCGCCGGCCTGCCGCTCCCGGCCCCCGGCACCTGACCGCGCCCCGCACCGGCCGACGCCCCCGCGACTTGTGCGCCGACCGCCTGCCTACGACGGCCGGCGCGGCCCGGCTCGGTGCGGACTCTCCCCGTACGCTCTTGCCGGGCCGGCGGCCAGCGCGCACGGCATGGCCGGGCCGGCGCCCGACCTCCCGTCGATCCGTGCGCATGCCCCGCACCCCACCGGGTACGCGAGGCGGGAGCACGCCCGGGCAGGACCGTCCGGGCAGCCCGTACGACCGTCCGCTACCTGGGGATCAGCCATGGAGACACCCGCACACGCCGACCTTCCGACGCCGGCCCAGCAGGCACTGGACGCGCTGGCCGCGAACGCCGAGGACCAGGCCGCGCTGGACACCCTCGCCCACAGTGACGTACTCGTCCCGGTGCCGGACGACACGGTGGACGGAGAGGGCGCCGACGCCACGACGGTGGCCCTGCCCGTCCTGGAACAGCCCGGCGGTGATCCGGTCGTCCCGGTGTTCACCACGGAGGGCGAGATGGCCGAGCTGCTGCCCTTCGTCTCGCGCTACCGTCTGATCCCGCTCGGCGCGCTCGCCGCGCAGTGGCCCGAGGAGAACCTCTCCCTCGCCATAGACGGCAGCTCCGACCACTCGCTGACGCTGACCTCGCAGGGAGTCCGCACGCTGCTGGCCCGCTGAACCGGCCGGCACACGCGCGGGAGCGGACAGTGCGCCGGGGCGCCGCCGGACGGACCGGTGCTTCGGGGCCTGTCGCCCCGGATCAGGGCTCCTGCCCGGCCAGCATGCGCCGGAGCACCGCTCGCTGGAGCGGCAGCACCTCGGCGTGCAGCGCGCGCCCCTTGGGCGTGAGTTCGACCCACACACCGCGCCGGTCCTCCACGCACACCGAGCGCTCGACCAGACCGTCCTTCTCCAGCCGGCCGATCAGCCGGGACAACGCGCTCTGGCTGAGGTGGACCCGGCCGACCAGGTTCTGCACCCGGCACTGCTCGCCCCGCTCCGGCCACTCCGCGGCCAGCAGGTCCAGCACCTCGAAGTCGCTCGCGCCCAGCCCGTGCGGATGCAGAGCGCGGTCGATCTCGCACATCGTGCGCGCGTGCACGGCGAGGATGTCCCGCCAGCGTTCCTCGAGCCGGGTCTCGACCGTCTTGACTGCCATAACGGCACGGTAGCACCGAACGGGCTCTTCGTTGAGTGTGCAACTAGTGCCCGTACGGGCGGTCCCGGGACCTCAGGCGGCCGGGTCCTGGAGCAGCCCCACCAGATTGCCGTCGGCGTCCTTCACGGAGGCGATCAGCCGGCCGTTGCCGACGTCCCGGGCGTCCTGGAGCAGCTCCGCGCCGGCCGCGAGCAGGGCCGCGAGCCGCTCGCGCAGATCGGTCACGTGCCAGTACGGCACCGGACCGGTCAGACCCTGCGCGTGCCCGTTCGGGTCCAGGCCGACATCCTGCCCGGCGGCCTTGAAGCCGATGTAGTACGGCTCGTCGACGTACGGCTCCACGCCCAGCAGGGCGGTGAAGACGGCCTTGGCCCGCTCCGGGTCCTTCACGGGATAGATGATCGTCTGCAGACCGGCGGTCATGGGAACTCACTCCTTCACGGTGCGGCCGGCGGGCTCCCCGCCGGTGTTCCCACGCTAGAGGCGCGGGGCCCGCGACGGCTTCTCCGATCCTGACCGGTCGCCCCCGGCGCCCGGGAACCAGGGCACCCGCAGCGGCTCCGGTACGACGTGCAGCGGCACCCCGGACACCCGGGCCGCCCGGCCGCACCCGGCGTCACGTCGAGTCGCGTCGGACCAGTTCCGTCGGCAGGATCACCGCCGCCGGGTCCTCCCCGCCCATCTGGGCCAGCAGCACCCGCACCATCTCGGTGCTGATCCGGTCCCACGGCTGCCGGATGGTGGTGAGCGCCGGGGTGGCGGCGGTCGCCGCCGGCGAGTCGTCGAACCCGCCCACGGCGATGTCCTCCGGCACCCGCCGGCCGGCCCGGTGCAGGGCCGTCAGCACACCGAGGGCCATCAGGTCGGAGGCGACGAACACCGCGTCCACGTCCGGTGCCCGGGCCAGCAGCCGCTCCGCGGCCGCCTCGCCGCTGGCCCGGCTGTAGTCACCGGAGACGACGAGCCGGTCGTCGGCCGCGACACCCGCCTCCGCGAGCACCTCCCGGTAGCCGGCGAGCCGCTCCACACCGCCCGGGGTGTCGAGCGGGCCGGTCACCACGCCGATCCGGCGCCGGTCCAGCGACAGCAGGTGCCGGACCATGTCCCGCGCGCCGTCCCGGTCGTCGGCGGCCACGTAGCTCACCTTCGAGCCCAGGCCGATCGGCTTGCCGCAGGCGACCAGCGGCACCCCCGCCTCGCGCAGCTCCTCGGCGACCGGATCACCGGAGTGGCTGGAGACCAGCAGCACCCCGTCGACGTGCCCGGCGGTGATGTACCGCGTGATCCGCCGCCGTTCGTCCGGCGTGCCCGCCAGCATCAGCAGCAGCGGCACGTCGTGCGCGGCCAGCGCCTGGGTGCAACCACGCAGCAGGACATTGAAGTTGGGGTCCTCGAAGAACCGCTCCTGGGGCTCGGTCAGCAGGAAACCGACCGAGTCCGAACGCCCGGTGATCAGCGAGCGGGCGTGCCGGTTCACGACGTAACCCGTCTTGCGGATCGCGGCGTTGACCGCCTCCTGCGCGGCGGGACTGACGTAGTGCCCGCCGTTGAGCACGCGTGAGACGGTGCCGCGCGAGACACCCGCCTCGCGCGCCACGTCGTGGATCGTCGGCGGTCTGCGCCGTCCCCCCGGATTGCTCATGGTCATGACTTTACGGCCCCGGACAGCAGGTCCAGGCTCCAGAACCGCTGGATGACCAGGAAGAGGGCGATCAGCGGCAGCACCGCGAGGAACGCGCCGGTGATCACCAGGGTGTACAGGGCCGGCGTGTTCGAACCCTGCTCCAGCAGGGTGTAAAGACCCAGCGTGAGCGGGAACTTCTCGTCGTCGCTGAGCATGATGTACGGCAGCAGGAAGTTGTTCCAGACCGCGACGAACTGGAACAGGAAGACCGTGACCATGCCGGGGATCATCATCGGCAGCGCGATCCGGGTGAAGATCCGCCACTCGCTCGCCCCGTCCATCCGCCCGGCCTCGACCACGTCGGCCGGCACGGCGGCCGACGCGTAGATCCGGGCGAGGTAGACGCCGTACGGCGAGAGGATCTGCGGCAGCAGCACGGACAGGTAGGAGTCCGTGAGGTCGGCCTTCGCCAGCAGCAGGTACTGCGGGATCGCGAGGATCACCGGGGGCATCAGGACGCCCGCGAGCAGGACGTTGAACATCGTCTCGCGGCCCCGGAAGCGGTAGATCGCGAGCGCGTAGCCGCTGAACGCCGACACGGCGGTGGACAGCAGGGCCCCGAGGCCGGCGTACAGGGCGGAGTTGCCCATCCACGTCCAGTAGACGCCGTCCCGGTAGGCGTTGAGGTCCTTGACGTTGTCGAGGAAGCCGGTGCCGGGCAGGAAGGTGAACGTGGAGAACAGCTCGTGCCCGGACTTGGTCGACGCGATCACCACCCAGGCGACCGGGAGCAGGGTGTACACCGCGCCCAGCAGCAGGGTGAGCGTCGGGACCAGCGCGATCCGGCGGCGCAGCGGAGGCCCCTGTGCCGTACCCGGAGTGGTGCCGGCGGCCGGGGCGGCCTTGCGGACGGCAAGAGTACTCAACGCGTCGCCTCCTGCTTGTTGCGGCGGTTCGCGGCCCGCAGGAAACCGAACGACAGCGCCAGCGTGACCACGGCGATCAGCGTCGCCTCGGCGGCAGCCGCGTACATGTCGTTACGGCCGAAGGCGTCCTGGTACACCTTCATCAGCGGACTCCAGGTCGTGTTGACCGAGTTGGTGAGCGGCTTCAGGGTGGTCGGCTCGTTGAACACCTGGAGCGTCGCGATGATCGAGAAGAAGAAGGTCAGCACCAGCGAGGGCGCCACCATCGGGATCTTGATCCGCAGGGCGACCTGCAACGGGGTGGCGCCGTCCAGCTTCGCCGCCTCGTACACCTCGGCCGGGATCGACCGCAGCGAGGTGTAGATGACGATCATGTTGAAGCCGGTGCCGCCCCAGACCGCGATGTTCGACAGCGCGAGGTAGAGCGGACCTCCGTCCAGCAGGTCCGGCTGCGGCAGGCCCAGCCGGTCGAGCACGAAGTAGAACGGGCTGACGTCCGGCAGGTACAGGAACCCCCACAGCAGTGCGGCCACCACACCGGGAATGGCGTACGGCAGGAAGATCGCGAGCCGGGTGAAGGGGGCGAGCCGTACCTTGTCCGAGTCCAGCATCAGCGCGAACAGCAGCGCCAGGCCCAGCATCACCGGGACGACGACGCAGCCGTAGCCGAGCACGCGCAGCGCGCCGTGCAGCAGTTCGCTGTCCTGGAAGGCGCCGGTGTAGTTCTCGAATCCGGCCCAGACCTCCTTGCGGGCGCCCGAGCCCAGGCCGAGCCCGAAGACGCGCACCTTGCGGAAGCTGAGCCAGACCGCGTAGCCGATGGGCAGCGCGAAGAAGAGGGCGAACAGGAGCGTGGCGGGCAGGAGGAAGCCGTACGGGGCCCCCTTGACCCCGTACGGCCGACGGCCGGCGGAACTGCTCACCGGGAGACCTCGAAGCCCTGCTTCTCCAGGTCGGCGACCGTGGCGTCCTGCATCGTGCGCAGGGCGCCGGCGAAGTCCGACCGGTTCTTGGCGGCGGCGCCGAAAGCGTCCTTGAAGGAGGTGTAGGCGACGTTCACGTTCGGGCCCCAGGCGGACGGCGCGGTGGTCTTCGCGATGTCGGCGGCCTTGGTGTAGAAGTCCGGCTGGTTGGCGAAGTACGCCGGCGGGTTGGAGAACGCGCCGCTGAGCTGGGCGGAGGTGGACGCCGGATAGATGCCGCCCTCCTTCGCCAGCGCGTTCAGCGCGTCGTGGTCGGTGTTCAGCCAGGTCGCGAACGCGGCGGCGGCCTCCGGGTGCGCGGAGTCGGTGGTGACCGCCGTGGAGGAGCCGCCCCAGCTGCCGGTGACGTCCTGGTCGAGCGACCACTGGGGGAGCGGGGCCATCGCCCACTTGCCCTTGGTGTCCGGCGCCGCCGTGGTCAGCGTGCCCGGCGCCCACACGGCGCTCACCCAGGCGATCTGCTTGCCGGTGTCCAGCGCCTTGTTCCAGGACGGCGTGTACATCGGCTGGTTGTCGATGACGCCGTCCTTGACCAGACCGCCCCAGAACGTCGCGACCTTCCGGGTGGCCGCGTCGTCGATGCCGACCTTCCACTTGTCACCGGAGGTGGTCCACCACTTGGCGCCCGCCTGCTGGGCGAGCCCCGCGAAGAGGCCGGAGTCGTTGGCGGAGAAGGTGGTCAGGCTCTTGTCCGGCGCCTTCTCCTTCAGCCGGCGGGCGGTCTGGGCGAACTGCTCCCAGGTGGTGGGGACCTTCAGGCCGTACTGCTTGAACAGGTCCTCGCGGTAGTAGAACATCATCGGGCCGATGTCCTGCGGCACCGCGTAGACCGCGTCCGTGCCCAGCGTGGTCTGCTGCCAGACGCCCTCGGCGAACTTGCCCTTGACGTCGCCGACCTTCCCCGAGATGTCGGCCAGCGCGTCGTTGCTGACCAGCGTCGGCAGCGCCTGGTACTCGGCCTGCACCAGATCCGGGGCCTTCTTCGCCTTGTGCGCGGTGAGGATCTTGGTGACCAGCGTGTCGCCGGACGCCTGCTTCTTCACCGTGACGGTGATCCGCTGCTTCTTCCCCGGCCCCTTGTTCCACAGGTCCACGACCTTGTCCATGCCGGGTGTCCAGGTCCAGTACGTCAGCGAGACGGGACCCGATCCGGCCTCGTCCCCGTCCCCGGAGCCGCAGGCGGCGAGGGCGGTGGCGCCGAGGGACACGGCGACGGCGGTTGTCACGAGGCGGCGGCGCTTCGTGTGCGGCATGGTTTCTCCCCTGACCTGGGCCCCCGCCCGCTGCGGGGACCTGCCATGCAGATGTGCACGCTCACATGACCCGGCTGCTCGCTGCCGCGAGCCCCTGCCATGCTTCTGTGAGCGTTCACAGTAGAGAAACATCCCGGACACTTGTCAATGGTTGTTGCTGTGCGGTTATGTTGGGCTCGCACGGCTGCCGTTGTCTGTGCACGTTCCCATCTGATCGATTTCCCGGGAGGGATCCATGCCGGACACCAGCCCCAGGGGCCTCACGAGGCTCGCCTTCGGCGGGGACTACAACCCCGAGCAGTGGCCGGAATCCGTCTGGCGCGAGGACGTCCGGCTGATGCGCGAGGCCGGCGTCACGATGGTGAGCGTGGGCATCTTCTCCTGGGCCCTGCTGGAACCGGCGCCGGGCCGGTACGACTTCGGCTGGCTCGACCGGGTGCTGGACCTGCTGCACGAGAGCGGCATCCGCGTCGACCTCGGTACGCCCACCGTGGTGCCGCCCGTCTGGTTCTACCGGGCCCACCCCGAGGCACTGCCGGTCACCGCCGAGGGCGTGCGCTACGAGTTCGGCTCGCGCGGCGCGATCTGCCACAGCAACGCCGACTACCGCGCCGCCGCCGCGAACATCACCACCCGCCTCGCCGAGCGCTACGGCGACCACCCCGCGCTCGCCCTGTGGCACGTCCACAACGAGTACGGCGTCCCCGTCTCGGCCTGCTACTGCGACTCCTGCGCGGCCCACTTCCGCCGCTGGCTCGCGGACACCTACGGCAGCGTGGAAGCGGTCAACGAAGCCTGGGGCACCGCCTTCTGGGGCCAGCGCTACGCCGACCTCGCCGAGATCAACCCGCCCCGGGCCACCCCGACCGTCGGCAACCCGGGCCAGGCCCTGGACTACAAGCGGTTCGCCGACGCCACCATCCGGGAGAACTTCCGCGCCGAACGCGACATCCTGCACCGCCTGTCACCCGGCGTCCCGGTCACCACCAACTTCATGACCGCCCTCAGCCAGTGCGACTCCATGGACTACTGGGCCTGGGGCCGCGAGGTCGACCTGGTCACCAACGACCACTACCTGATCACCGACGGCCGACGCACCCACGTCAACCTCGCCATGGCCGCCGACCTCACCCGCTCGGTCGCCGGCGGCGCGCCCTGGCTGCTGCTGGAGCACTCCACCTCGGGCGTCAACTGGCAGCCCCGCAACCCCGCCAAGGCCCCCGGCCAGATGGCCCGCAACTCCCTCGCCCACGTGGCGCGCGGCTCCGAGGGCGCGATGTTCTTCCAGTGGCGCCAGTCCCGGCGCGGCGCCGAGAAGTTCCACTCGGCGATGCTCCCGCACGGCGGCACCGAGACCCGCGTCTGGCGCGAGGTGGCCGAACTGGGCGCTTCCGTCGGCGCGTTGAGCGAGATCCGGGGCACCCGCACCGAGGCCGACGCGGCCCTGCTGTGGGACTGGCAGTCCTGGTGGGCGCAGAACCTCGCGTGGCGCCCCAGCGAGGACCACGACCCGCGCGAACGCGCCGACTCCTTCTACGAGACCCTCTACGACCGCCACCTCACGGTCGACTTCGCCCACCCCGAAGCCGACTTGTCGGCCTATCCCCTTGTCGTCGTACCGGCCCTCTACCTGATGACCGAGGCCGCCGGACGCAACGTCCGGGAGTACGTCAAGAACGGCGGCACGCTCGTGGTGTCGTACTTCTCCGGGATCGTGGACGAGCACGACGCCGTCCACGAGGGTGCCTACCCGGGCGTGCTGCGCGACGTCCTCGGACTGACCGTGGAGGAGTTCTCGCCGCTGCTGAAGGACGAGCGGGTGCGGCTGACCGGCCCGGACGGCACCGGGCCGACCGGTGACGTGTGGACGGAGTTCGTCGTCCCGCGCGGCGCCGAGACCGTCTGGACGTACGCCGACGGGCTCACCGCGGGCCGCCCGGCCGTCACCCGGCACCGGCTCGGCCGCGGCACCGCCTGGTACGTCTCCACCCGCCTCGACACCCAGGGCCTGGACGCGGTGATCGGCCGCGCGGCCGGCGACGCCGGGCTCGCTCCGCGCACCGACCTGCCCCGTGACGTCGAGGTCGTGCGCCGCAGCGGTGAGACGGGCACGTACCTCTTCGTCGTCAACCACACCGCCGGCGACACCAAGGTGCCGCTGGACACGCCCGGCACCGAGCTGCTGACGGGCGAACGCGCCGCGGGCCGCCTCGCGGTCCCCGCGGGGGCCGTCCGGGTCGTACGGCTCGACGGCTGAACCGGCTCCCCTCCGTCCGCGCGAGCCGTGGAGCCGCGGGCGGAGGGGCTCTCCTCCGGCACCACCGGAGGACCCTTTTCCCCAGTTACGTCGAAGGGACGACGGACGATGAAGTTCCATCCCAGACGCACCACCAGGGCCCTGCTGCCGGCGCTCGCGGCCGGGCTCGCCCTCACCGCCCTGCCCGCCCAGCCCGCCCAGGCCGCGAGCACCCTCGCCAACGCCGGCTTCGAGTCCGACGGCGCGGGCGCGGCCACGCCCGCCGGCTGGTCGGAGTACGGCGACACCGGCGCCTCGTACACGGAGGCCGGCGGCCACGGCGGGAGCTACCGCCTCAGCCACTACGCGGCGTCCGCGTACAAGGTGGAGACGTACCAGTACCTGTCCGGGCTGGCCAACGGGAACTACACGCTGACCGCGTGGGTGCGGTCCAGCGGGGGACAGAATGCCGCGTACATAGCGCTCAAGAACTGCGGCGGTGCCGAACAGCGCACCGATCTGCCGATCTCGTCCAGTGGATGGATCAGGATCGTCACGCCGGTCAAGGTGACCAACAACCAGTGCACCATCAGCATCAACAGTGACGCGAATGCCGGTAACTGGATCAATGTGGACGATCTGACCTTCACGTCCGGCACCACTGGTACATCCATCCATGGTGCCGACATCTCCTCCCTCGCCAAGAGCGAGGCCAAGGGCGGTGTCTACCGGACGAGTTCGGGCGGCACGGGCGACGCGCTGTCCATTCTCAAGTCGTACGGCATGAACTACGCGCGTCTGAAGGTCTGGGTGAACCCGGCCGACGGCTTCAACGACAAGGCGCACGTGCTGGCGACGGCCAAGCGCGTCAAGGCGCAGGGTATGAAGCTGCTGGTCGACTTCCACTACTCGGACACCTGGGCCGACCCGGGCGCGCAGCAGAAGCCGGCCGCATGGACGGCCCATACATACAGTCAACTCAAGACGGACGTGTACAACCACACGTACGACGTCTTGAACGCCTTGAAGGCTCAAGGCACCACCGCCGACATGGTCCAGGTGGGCAATGAGATCAACGGCGGCATGCTGTGGTCCGAGGGGTCGACAGACCACTGGAGCCAGCTCGCCGGGTTGATCAACTCGGGCTATGACGCCGTCAAGGCCGTCAACTCCGCAACCGTCGTCGCGCTGCACCTGGCCAAGGGCGGCGACAAGGCCGGCACCGAGTGGTGGTTCGACAACGCGGTGGCGAACGGCGTGAAGTTCGACGCCATCGGTCTGTCCTACTACGGCTACTGGCACGGCCCGCTCGCCGACTTCCAGACCACGCTGGACGACGCGGCCTCCCGCTACGGCAAGCCGGTCTTCGTCGCCGAGACGGCCTACCCCTTCCGTCTCGACAGCGACGACGCGCTCACCAACCAGATCGACACCACCGGCGAACTCGTCCCCGGTTACCCGGCCACCGTGGCCGGCCAGACCAAGTGGATGAACGACGTGGCGAGCATCGTGGAAGCCGTCCCGAACGGCCGCGGTCTCGGCGTCTTCTCCTGGGAGGCCACCTGGACCGCCGTCGCCGGCAACGGCTGGGACCCGGCGGACGCCGCCTCCGGCAACGGCTGGGAGAACCAGGCCCTGTTCGGCTACGACGACCGGGCGCTGTCCTCCATGACGTGGTTCAGCCACCGCTGAACCACCGCTCACCAGAGCCCGCCCGGCCCCGCGCACCCTCGCCCGGAGGGCGCCTGCGCGGCGTCGGACGAGGCCCGGGCCCGGCCGCGACACGGCGGCCGGGCCCTCGCGCCGGGCCGGGCCCTCGTGCTGGGCGGGGCTTTCGCGTCGGGCGGAGCTTTCGTACCGGGCCGGGCCCTCGTGCCGGGCGGACCTCTGGCGCGAGGGCCCCGGCGGCCCGATCTGGTTCGCCCTGGCCAGTCCGCCCGTACCCGCGCTGCGCCTGCTGCACCGCGCCGCGCCGGCCGTCCGGCGCGGCACCGCGCGGGCCGCCGTACACGCGCCGTACCGCCCGAGCGGGACCGCGGGCGTCGTCGCCGTGGACGACCAGGGGCGCGTCGTGCACCACCTCACCCGCCGCCGGTCCGGTTTCCGCATGGTCACCAGCGTCTGCGCGACCGGCGACCACCTGGTGCTGGGCAGCCTCCGCGAGCCCGGGGTGGCCGTCTGCGCCCGGCCGGCCGCCGGCTGAGGCGGCGGTACGCTGGGTGCGGCCTTGATCGCCCGACGGGGCAGGGGCCGTAAGAGGAGACGTACCAGATGACAGCCCCGGAAACGGAGACCCGCGGCGTCCGCCCCGCACCGCCCCGGCGGTCCGGGTGGCGTGCCCAGGCGCCCGTCGTCGCGGTCGTGGCGGCCGGCGGCGCGCTCGGCGCGACGGGCCGCTACGCGCTCACGCTCGCCTGGCCCACCCCGCCCGGAGGCTTCCCCTGGGCGACGCTGTGGACCAACGTCTCCGGGTGTGCCGCCATGGGCGTCCTCATGGTGCTCGTCACCGATGTGTGGGCCGCCCACCGTCTGCTGCGGCCCTTCCTCGGTACCGGTGTGCTCGGCGGCTACACGACCTTCTCCACGTACGCGGTCGACATCCGCACACTGGCCGGCGCCGGCCGCCCGGGCTCCGCCCTCGCCTATCTGGCCGTGACACTGTGCGCGGCCCTCGCGGCGGTGTGGCTGGCCTCGGCCGCCGCCCGCCGGGTCTTCCTCGGGAGGCGGCCATGACGTCCCTCACCGGCCGCGTGCTGCGGCTGACGGCCTACGTCGGCGAGAACGCCACCTGGCACCACCGGCCGCTCTACGCCGAGATCGTGCACCGGGCGCACGCCGCGGGACTCGCCGGCGCCAGCGTCTTCCGGGGCATCGAGGGCTTCGGCGCCTCCTCGCGGATCCACACCTCCCGCCTGCTGTCCCTCAGCGAGGACCTGCCGGTCGCGGTGGTCGTGGTGGACGCCGAGGAGCGGGTCCGGGCGTTCCTGCCGCGCCTCGGCGAACTGGCCGACGCGTGCCTCGTGACCCTGGAGGAGTGCGAGGTCGTCCGGTGGACGCGGGGTGCGCACGGTCCGGACGAAACGGACCCGGAGGGTAAGAAGTCGTTGTGAACTGGCTGCTGGTCGTCGCGGGCGCCGTGGTCGGCGCGCCCCTGCGCTACCTCACCGACCGCGCCGTGCAGGCCCGGCACGACTCGCTCTTCCCCTGGGGCACCTTCGTGGTGAACGTGACCGGCTGCCTGGTCCTCGGGCTGGTCACGGGCGGTGCCTCGGCCGGGGCGGTCGGTCCCGATCTGCGGCTCGTGCTGGGCACCGGGCTGTGCGGCGCGCTGACGACGTACTCGACCTTCTCCTACGAGACCCTGCGGCTGACCGAGGCCGGCTCCGGCCTCTACGCTGCCGTGAACGTCGTGGCGAGCGTGGCGGCGGGACTCGCGGCGGCGTTCACCGGTTTCTCACTCGCCGGCCTCCTGTGGGCATAGGCGCTCGCCGCGCGGCCCCGCGCCGTGAGTACTGTCTACAGCATTGTCGACCAACCCTTCCTCAGAACTGGATCCCATGAGTGCCATCTCCGTCGGTCAGGCCGTCGTCCTCGGAGTAGTCGAGGGGGTGACCGAGTTCCTGCCGGTGTCCTCCACCGGCCACCTCAAGATCGCCGAAGGGCTCATGGACATCCCCGTCGACGACGCGTCCGTCGTCGGGTTCTCCGCCGTGATCCAGGTCGGCGCCATCGCGGCCGTGCTCGTGTACTTCTTCAAGGACATCAAGCGGATCGTCACCGCCTGGTTCCGCGGGCTCGCCCACCGCGAGGAGCGCTACCACCACGACTACAAGTTCGCCTGGTGGGTGATCGCCGCCACCATCCCGATCGTGGTGGTGGGCCTGGCCGCGAAGCCGCTGATCGACGGCCCGCTCGCCTCCCTGTGGGTGGTCGCCGGCTCGCTGATCGCCGGTTCCGGTGTGATGTGGGCCGCCGACCAGATGGGCCGGCACAAGCGCGGCGAGGACGACACGTCCTTCAAGGACGCGATGTGGGTCGGCTGCTCCCAGATCCTCGCCCTGCTCTTCCCCGGCTTCTCCCGCTCCGGCGCCACCATGTCCACCGCGCTCATCCTGGACCTGGACCGCGTCGCCGCCACCCGGCTGTCCTTCTTCCTCGGCATCCCGGCCCTCACCGGCGCGGGCCTGTACGAGCTGAAGGACGCCCTCGGCGCGGGGGTCGGCGCCGCCCCGCTGGCCGTCGGCACGATCGTGTCGTTCGTCGTCGCCTACGCCTCGATCGCCTGGCTGCTGAAGTTCGTCGCCAAGCACTCCTTCAACGCCTTCGTGATCTACCGGATCATCGTCGGCGCCCTGCTGCTCGGCCTGCTCGCCACCGGCACGCTCAGCGGCTGAGCCGCCACCGCCGAGCACCCACGGGGTGCGGACGCCCGGACACGGGCGCCGCACCCCGTGCGCGTCTCCCCGCCTTGACACTCCCGGCCGCCACCGCGCAGGATCGCTCCGTGAACCTGTCAGACAGCCAGACAGGTGGTCTCGCTCCCCGGCGCGTCAGCGCCCTCGAAGCAGTGCTCGGCCACCTCCGCGACGCCATCGAGCGCGGCCGGTACGCCGTCGGCGACAAGCTCCCCTCCGAGGCCGAGCTGTGCCGCACCCTGGAGGTGTCCCGGCCGGTGCTGCGCGAGGCGCTGCGCGCGCTGCAGACCATGGGCCTCACGGTCTCCCGGACCGGCAAGGGCACCTTCGTCGTCGCGGACACCGTCGAGGACCCCACCTTCGGCGACTACGCGGCCAGCGACCTGCTGGAGGTGCGCCGCCACATCGAGATCCCGGTCGCCGGCTACGCCGCCCTGCGCCGCACCCCGGAGCACCTGGACCACCTCGCGCACCTCCTCGACCGCATGGAGCGGGAGACCGACACCACCGCCTGGGTCGCGATGGACACCCTCTTCCACCTCGGCGTGGCCGAGGCCGCCCAGAACCCGGTCTTCCGCCGGGTCATCGAGGAGATCCGCGACGCGCTGGCACGTCAGTCGGCCTTCCTCAACGAGCTGGGCGGACGCCGCGAGCAGTCCGACCGCGAGCACCGGGCGATCGTCGAGGCGCTGGCCGACGGCAGCGAGCGGGACGCGGTGGCCGCCATGAGCCACCACCTGGACCGGGTCGAGACGAGCCTCACCGACATCGTGCGGCCGCAGCGGACGGACACCCGGGCGGCAGACGGAGCCGGGACGTGAACGCCATGACGGCACCCGGCCCCACCCACCCGAAGGGTCACGGCCCGCTCCCGTACGGCAGGACGCCGCTCACCGGCTCTACGCGGGCACCCGGCTGCACGGACACCCCCGGGCACGCCACCGTGGCCTGTCCGCCGCCGACGGTGGCGGCACCGGCTGGGGGCCGGTATAGCGGCCGTGACCGCGCGTTCCTGGCCTTCACCGGCGGCGGCACCACCGTGCCCTGTCCGCTGCCGGCGGTCGCGGCACCGGCTGCGGGTCGGTACGGCAGCCGCGACCGCGCGATCCCCACCTCCACCTCCACCGGCGCCGGCGCGTGACCCGCGTACCGGCCGATCCCGACCTTGAGATGCAGGAAATGATGTACAGCAGTTCCCCCGCCGGCGCCCCCGTCGTCCGTGAGCCCCTCCACACTCCCGTCGCCCACCTCGTCCGCGGCGGCGTGGTGGAGGGTGTCCACTACGGCTCCGTCGTCGTCCATGGTGCCGACGGCCGGGTGCGGTTCCAGCTCGGTGACATAGAGGCGGCCTTCTACCCGCGCTCGGCGCTCAAGCCCGTCCAGGCCGTGGCCATGCTGCGGGCCGGCCTCCCGCTCGACGGCGAACTGCTGTCGCTGGCCGCCGCGAGCCACTCCGGCGAGGAGCGGCACCTCGCCGGCACCCGGCGCATCCTCGAACTCGCCGGTCTCGGCGAGGACGACCTGCGCAACGTGCCCGACCTGCCGTTCGACCCGGTCGTCCGGGACGCCTGGGTCCGCGAGGGCCGCCTGCCCTCCCGCCTCGCCCAGAACTGTTCCGGCAAGCACGCCGCCATGCTGTGGACGGCCAAGCTCAACGGCTGGTCCCTCCCCGACTACCTGGACCCGGCGCACCCGCTTCAGCAGGCCATCGCCCGCACCGTCGAGGAACTGACCGGCCAGCCCGTCGCCCGGGTCACCGTGGACGGCTGCGGGGCTCCGCTGTTCGCCGTCTCCCTGCACGGCCTCGCCCGCGCCCTGGCCCGGATCACCTCCGCCGCGCCCGGTACCCCCGAGGCCCGGGTCGCCGCCGCGATGCGCGAGCACGCCGAGATGGCCTCCGGCTCGGGACGCGACGTGGCCGCGCTGATGCGGGCCGTGCCGGGCCTGCTCGCCAAGGACGGCTTCGAGGGCGTGCAGGTGGCCGCGCTGCCCGACGGCACGGCTGTCGCCGTGAAGATAGCCGACGGCGCGAACCGGGCGCGCATCCCCGTCGCCGCGGCGGCGCTCGCGCTCGCGGGTGTCGACCCGCGACTGCTCACGGAGTTCGCGGGAGAGCCGCTGCTCGGGGGCGGCAGGCCGGTCGGCCGGGTACGGCCGGTGGACGCACTGGAGCCGACCGCACCCACCGCTGCCGCCTGAGAGGGTCTCTTTGATGGGCTCATCAGTTGATCGGGTGTGTCTGTCCGACGAGTGAAGGTCCCTACGACCGCGTCGGCCAGACCAGCGCCTGGGCGACGATGACGTTCTCCCCGTTGAACGTGACGGCGGGGCCTTCGTGCAGCTCGTAACCGAGTCGTTGGCTGCCAAGCGGGGAGAACCTTCTGCCCAGGGGTCATCCTTCGTACCGGGTGGCCAGGGTTCGTGCCGTCTGGGCGATGCGGTGGCGTAGTTCGGCCGGTGCTAGGACCTCGACGTCGGCGCCCAGCCGCAGGAAGTCTCGGTGAGCGTGGTCGATCGACTCGATGGGCACGCGGACCTCCGTCCATCCGTCGCCCGTGGGTGTCACGCCGAGGCGGCGGGCGCCCTCTGGGGTGAGCCGCACCAGGGCGTCCGCGGTGTGCAGTCGCGCTCGGAAGTCGGCCAGATGGACGTTCCAGTATGCGGCCAGGTCGAAGCCGTCCGGGGTGACGGACTCTTCTTCCAGCGGCCGTGTTCCGAGGATCTGGTCGACTCGGTAGGTGCGGATCCCGGACGGTCCACCGGCGACCAGGTACCAGCGGCCGGCCTTGAGGACGAGCCCGTACGGCTCCACCCGTCGCTCGATCTCCTCCGGCGCCCGCCAGCGCCGGTACCGCAGCACCACCGCTCGCCGCGCCCACACCGCGGCGGCGACCGCGGCCAGGTGAGGCACCTGGTCGACGTCGCCGTACCAGCCGGGGGCGTCGAGCAGGAAGCGTTCCTGGATCCGCTCGGCGTGCGCGCGCAGCTCCGCCGGAAGGGCGGCCCGCAGCTTGAGCCGGGCGGTGGCAAGCGCCTCGCCGAGGCCGAGTTCGGCAGCGGCACCGGGGAGCGCCACGAGGAACGCGGCCCGCGCCTCGTCCACGGTCAGTCCGGTGAGCCGGGTCCGGTAACCGTCGACCAGCCGGTAGCCGCCCGCGTGCCCGGCGGCGCCGTACAGCGGGATGCCGGCGGCACCGAGCGCCTCGACGTCCCGGTAGACCGTCCGGACCGAGACCTCCAGTTCCTCGGCCAGTTGCCGGGCCGTCATCCGGCCGCGGTTCTGGAGGAGCAGAAGCAGGGTGACCAGCCGGCTCGCACGCATGCCGCCAGTATCCACTGACAGTTGGTGTCAGCAGAGCGGACCTAACCTGCGGCACATGGACGACAACTGGACCATGGACCTCGCACGTACCGGGCGGGCCACCGCATGAGCATCGTCGAACTCCGGCAGTACACCCTGCATCCCGGCGCCCGCGAGACGCTGATCGAGCTGTTCGAGCGCGAGTTCGTGACCGGTCAGCAGGCGGTCGGAATCACCGTCGGCGGCCGGTTCCGCGACCTGGACGACCCGGACCGCTTCGTCTGGCTGCGCGGGTTCCCCGACATGGCGCACCGCCGGCGCGCGCTGGAGGCGTTCTACACCGGCCCGGTCTGGCAGAAGCACCGCGACACCGCCAACGCCACCATGATCGACAGCGACGACGTCCTGCTGCTGCGCGGTCCGGGCTTCATGCCTGAGCCGGATACGAACGAGGTGCTCGTGACCATCTGCCATCCGACCGACGCGGCCGGCTTCGACGTCTACGCCGCCCGGCACCTGGGCCCGGACCACGCGCTGCACCGTACCGAGCACGCCGAGAACGACTTCCCCCGCCTGCCCGTCCGGACCGGGGAGGACGTCCGGATCTGGTTCGGCCAGGCCGAGCCGGCACCCTGGCCGACCCGACGGCTGCGATGGGAGCCCGTGAAGCCTCGGAACCCCTGACCGCGCACGGTTGGTGAAACGTACTGCCGACGGGTGGTCAGGTAAGCGGGAAAGTGCCTCTGAACAGCAAGAACGAGGATTGTCGAGGCCTTTTCCCTTGCCACCGTCGGAGGCGCTTCCCAGGTGAAGAAGCGTATCGGGTCCTATCCACGCGTCCGCGTCGAGGACGGCGGACAAGAGATAGGGTCCCAGGCCTGGGCCGTGCTGCTGGTCGAGACGATCCGCAGGGCCGGGGTGGATCGGGTGGTCGAGACGATCCGCAAGGCCGGGGTGGATCGGGCGATACCGACGGCGTTGATGCCCTGGCGCCCATTCGCGGACGGTGCACGCTCCGGGCAAGATCCTGCTGGACGCGGTCCTGGCGGTCGCGCTGGGCGGGGGCCGAATCGCGGACAGGGCCTTCGGTCCAGCCGTGGTACGGGTGGTCACTTGCCCTGCGGCGTCCGGATACCCGACCCCGGCTGAAGGTGTGTCCCCGGCCCGGACCGGAGCTGTTCTCCCTCCGGCGGTAACCAGACTGCTAGAGCTTCGAGCCGTGCCGGGGAGTTGGCGATCACTCGGTCCAGGCCAGCGGCCCACCTGCGGGTTTCGCCGGCCAGAGCAAGCGTGGGCATCCAGACCAGCGCGCGTTTCGCCTTCGGAGTGGGTAGGAACCTTCTTCGGCATCAAGGCCAGAGCGAGTTGAGTGGTGGTGATGTGGTCGGCGGCGGTGTTGCTGCCCGCGTCGCCCGGCCTGAGCAGGCCGGCCACCGGCCCAGCGCTCCCGCCTCTTCCGTCGTCGACGAAGGCCAACGGAGGATGATGTCCGCAGGTCTTCTTCCAGGTCGCGGTGGCGTCCTGCTTGATGGCCCGGGCCGCACACCATGGGGGTGGCCGGACTCCCCATTACCCAGAAAAACGGCGCCCGTTGGAGGCATCGGCACCGCATCCGGGCGGACGGCCGCCACAGCCGGGCCGGCGGCCTGTCCCGCGGTCGTACCGGCTACCTGACCTGCGGTGACGTCGGCACGATGAGGCGCCGGGACCGGCCTGGAGGCACAATGGTGATCATGACAACGACGTCGTCCACCGCCTTCCTGCCGGTCCTGGAACGCATCGCCGAGGAGATCAGCCACACCCCCGGCCGCGGCCGTCCGGCCGACTACATCCCGGCGCTCGCGGCCTGCGATCCGCGCAGCTTCGGCATGGCCGTCGCCGAGCCGGACGGCACCGTGTACGGGGTGGGGGAGTGGCGGCAGCCGTTCTCCGCGCAGTCGATCACCAAGGTGTTCACGCTCGCCCTGGACCTGGCCCGCGAGGGCGACGCGCTCTGGGAGCACGTGGGCCGCGAGCCGTCCGGCAACCCGTTCAACTCCCTGGTCCAGCTGGAGTACGAGAACGGCATCCCGCGGAATCCTTTCATCAACGCGGGCGCCCTCGTTGTCACCGACCGGCTCCAGACCCGTACCGGGGACGCCGCCGGCGAACTGCTGTCCTTCCTGCGCGCCGAGAGCGGCAACCCGGAGCTGGACTTCGACCGGGAGGTCGCCGCCTCCGAGACCGCGCACGGCGACCGCAACGCCGCCCTCGCCCACTTCATGGCGTCCTACGGCAACATCGACAACGAGGTGCCGGTCCTGCTCGACCAGTACTTCCGGCAGTGCTCCATCGCCGCTTCCTGCGCCGACCTGGCCCTCGCCACCGGTTTCCTCGCCCGGCACGGCATCCGCGCCGACGGCTCCCGGCTGCTCAGCCGCAGCCAGGCTAAACAGGTCAACGCGATCATGCTGACCTGCGGCACCTACGACGCGGCCGGCGACTTCGCCTACCGGGTGGGCCTGCCCGGCAAGAGCGGGGTCGGCGGCGGGATCATCGCGGTCGTACCGGGCCGCTGCACGCTGTGCGTATGGAGCCCGGGCCTGGACGAACGCGGCAACTCGGTGGCGGGCGTCGCGGCCCTGGACCGGTTCACGACCCTCACGGGCCTGTCGGTGTTCTGACCGTCATCCTTCCCTCCCCGCAGCCCGGACCGGTACGCGGTGCGGTGGACCAGCGCGGTGCGGCTGTGGTCCGACGCCTCCTGCGCCCCTAGGGTTTCCCGGCGGTGACACCCGCGCCTGGGTCTGGCCCGGACTGCCGGCGGGTCAGCCGCGTGCCGACCGGCCGCCCTTGGCCCGCAGCGCCAGCGCCACGGCTCCCGCACCGAGCCCGGAGAGCCCCGCGACGACGGCCGTGCCGGACCAGTCCGACGCGTCGTCCCGCGCCGGTGCGCCGGCCGCCGCCACCGGCGCGGCGGACGGCACCGGGCGGGAGGGCGGGCGCAGCCCGTCCAGTGAGCCCACCGGGTCCACCCGCGTGGCCGACGCGAACCCCCAGTCGAGCAGCGCGCGGGCCTCCTCGTACACGGTCAGCCCGCCGTCGGCCTGCGGGTTGAGCACGCTCACCACGAGGGTGCGCCCGTCCCGGCGCGCCGCGGCCACCAGGGTGTTGCCGGCGTTGCTGGTGTAGCCGTTCTTGATGCCGATGAGCCCGGGGTACGGCGTCACGCCGTCCTCGCCGGTCAGCAGCCGGTTGGTGTTCTCGATGGGGTACGGCGAACCGTCACCGGGGAAATCAGCCACGGCGGTGGAGCAGTACCGGGCGAAGTCGGCGTTGCGCAGGCCCGCGCGGCCGAACACCGCCAGGTCGAAGGCGGAGGACACCTGGCCGGGGGCGTCGTAGCCGTCCGGGGAGACCACGTGGGTGTCCAGGGCGCCGAGCGAGCGGGCCTTGTCCTGCATCCGGGCGGCCGTGGCCTCCCAGCCGCCGCCGAGCCGGGCGAGCACGTGCACGGCGTCGTTCCCGGAGCTGAGGAAGACCCCGCGCCACAGGTCGGCCACCTGGTAGGTGTGCCCTTCCTCGACGCCGACCAGGCTGCTGCCCTCGCCTACGTCGGCCAGCTCGTCGTACCGCACGGTGTGCTGGAGTCCGCCGGGCAGCACCGGCAGCACGGTGAGCGCGAACAGGGTCTTCAGGGTGCTGGCGGGCGGGAGTTCGCGGTGCGCGTCGCTGGCGGCCAGCACCTCTCCGCCGGTCGCGTCGGCGACCAGCCAGGACAGCGCCGAGACCTCCGGCAGTGCGGGTGCGCCGTGGTGCGGCCGGACCTGGGTGCCGGAGTGGTACAGCAGGGCCGGGCCGGGCATCGCGGCCCGGGGGCGGGGCGGGGCGGGTTCCCCGGCCGGGTGTCCGGCGGCGGCAGCGGCGGGCGTGAGCACCAGCAGGCCCGCCACACAGAGGGCGCAGGCCGACACTGCCGCACGATAAGAGAATCCGATGACCATATGATCAACCTACGAACAGGTGCCGCAGTCATCGCGCTGCCCGGGCCGTTCGGGGCGCCGTGCAACCCGGATGCCGCACCGGCCGTCCGGGCCGGGCGTCAGGCGGCAGGCAGCGTGGGCCGGATCTGCCGCAGGAACGCGGCGTTGTCCGGAGTGGCCCGCAGCCGTTCGAGGAGGGTCTCCGCGGCGGCGGGACCGGTCTCCCGGGCGCGCAGGGCGCGGCGCAGACCGTGTACGGCCGTCAACTCGGCCGGGGTGAGCAGGAGTTCCTCGCGGCGGGTGCCGGAGGCGTCGATGTCCACGGCGGGGAAGACACGCCGGGTGGCGAGCTCACGGTCCAGCCGCAGCTCCATGTTGCCGGTGCCCTTCAGCTCCTCGAAGAAGAAGCCGTCGGCGCGGGAGCCGGTCTCCACCAGCGCCGTGGCGAGGATGGTGAGGGAGCCGCCCTCCTCGGCCTGGCGCGCGGCGCCGAAGAACCGCTTCGGGCCGAGCAGGGCGCCCGCGTCGACACCGCCGCTGAGCGTACGGCCGCCGGCGGCGGAGGCGTTGTTGTGCGCCCGGCACAGCCGGGTCAGCGAGTCCATCAGGATGACGACGTCCTCACCGGCCTCCACCAGCCGCTTGGCCCGCTCCACGACGAGGTCGGCGAGGGCGATGTGCTCCTTGGGCGACCGGTCGAAGGTGGACGCGTACACCTCGCCGCGCACCGAGCGGCGCATCTCGGTGACCTCCTCGGGCCGCTCGTCGAGCAGGAGGACCATCAGCCGGCACTCGGGGTGGTTGCCGGCGACGGCGGCGGCGAACTGCTGGAGCAGCACGGTCTTGCCGCTCTTGGGCGGGGCCACGATGAGGCCGCGCTGACCCTTGCCGACCGGCGCGAGCAGATCGGTGACGCGTCCGGTCAGCCGGGCGGCGGGGTGTTCCAGGCGCAGGCGCCGGTGCGGGTGGAGCGGGGTGAGGTCGCGGAAGTGCCGCCGGGCGCCCGGCTCGCCGGGTGCGCGTCCGTTGATCCGCGCGACCTCGGTCAGCGTCCGCTGGGCGCCCCGGACGCCCTCGATCAGGTCGCCCTTGCGCAGTCCGTGGCGCTGGATCAGGGCCGGGGCGACCTGCGGATCGGCGGGGGCGGGGAGCAGGCCCGCGGACCGCAGATGTCCCTTCCCGTGGGTGTCGATGTCCAGGACACCGGTGACGAGCGGGACGGCCGACGACTGCCGGGCCTCGGAGGAGCGTTCGAGTGTGGTGGTCATGTGGGAGTCCTTTCGCGGACGGTACGGGGAAGACAAGCGGGAGCGAGGCCGCGAGCGGGAGGCGTCTGCGGAGCCTCCGGGGGGCGGCGGAAACGGCGCCTCGGACACGGCGGGAAGGGCCGGTCACGAGGTGGAGCCGGGAAGCTGACGCGCCGGGAACCGGGGGATCCGGGACAGCGGCGAGCACAGTCAGCCGAGAGAAAGAGACTGGCACCGGCGCCCACTGTGGGCGTGCACACGTGCTGACTGCACGCTACCACCCGTTGGGATGCGGTGTCCGCTACTGCTGCAACAAACCACCGGAACGTGTGATTCCCGGCCGGATATACGGCAGACGTCCGCAGACCGTAACGATTGCGGGCGTCTGGAAACGTGACCTCCGGGCGTGTACTACCTTCGCGGCATGTCCACGCCACCGCAGTCCCCGCCGCCGGCCGGCCCGCCGGACGACCAACCCGGCCGGCAGCCGGCCGTCCCGCCGCAGCCGGCGGCCTCTCCGCACCCGGACCCGCAGCCGCCGCCCGGGGCCTTCTACGCGCAGCCCACACTGGTCGGCCGGCCGGCGCCGGGCCCGCCGCAGCCCGGGAACCCGTACGCGCAGCCGCCCGGGTACGCACCCGTGCCGCCCGTCGTCACGGTCCGTGGCGGCGGGGCCGGCCGGGCGGTGCTGTGGGCCGCCGTCGGCGCGGTCGTGGCCTCCGCCGCCTGGGCGGCCGGTGTCTTCCTGGCCGGCGGCAAGGACGGCGGCGCGGACCTGCGCGGCTACGCGTCACCCGCCAGCATGTGCTCCGGCGCCGACTACTCGTCCTTCACGGGCGAGTATCCCGAGAAGGACTCCGCCCCGACCCACACCTCGCTCAAGGAGCGGGCGCTGGAGGAGAGTTACTGCAGCCTGGGTCTGAAGAAGACCGGCTCGTCGTACGCGGACGCCTATCTGAGCATGCAGCTCGACCTGCACAAGAGCACCGACCCCGGACCCGAGTTCACCGCCACCTGGAAGAACTACGCCTCCAGCCACACCGGTTACGACACCGACCCGGTGGAGGGCATAGGCGACGAGGCGTACCTGATCAGCCAGGACACCGTGACCGGCTCCTCCGGCGGCTCCCGGTACGCCACCCTCGCCGTCCGCGACGGCTGGGTGACGTACCTCATGACCTACAGCCTGTACCTCACCTCCTACGGCACGGACAAGGACCCGCCCACGCTCACCGAGGTGACCGGCTGGCTGAAGACCGATGCCAAGGCCACGCTGAAGCGGCTCCGGGACTGACCCGCGGACCGGTGGCCGACGCGCCCGCGCGCGCCAGCCCTCCCGCCGGGCGCGGTGCGTCAGCCCGGCCGGTCGCTCGTCGGGGTGGTCCTCGGGCGCGGGGCGAGCCGTGACGCCGGACGGTGCGGCACAGTGGGCGGGTGCCTCGCCGACTTCTTCCGCTGCTGGTGGCGGCGCTGGTGAGCGTCGCCGGCTGCACCACCGTCAGCCCCGCCGCCCCGCCCGACGCTGGCTCCCGGCGCGCCCAGACGAGCGGCCCGGCCGCGACACCGTCGGGACTCCCCGCCCCGGTGCGGGAGTCACGGTCCGGAGCGGCACTCGTCCGCACCGGTCACGGAGGTCCGGACCGGGCCGTCCGGCCGCCGCGGGACTCCGCGTCCCACGGCGGACCGGCACCCGCCGGACCGCCCCGGGCCACGGTTCCCGCCGCCCCGCGCGCCCGGGGCGAGCGCCCCGAGCGGCGCGCGCCCGTGCGGCAGCGGCTCCCGCGTGCCCGCCCGTCCGCCGCCACCCGGATGCGCGACCTGTGCCGCCGGGCGGACGGCATGGCCTCGCCCGCGATCGTCCGCCTGTGCCGCGACACCTTCGGCTGACGGCGGCCCCCGCGGCCGGCCGAGCGCACACCCGCGGTCCGCGGCGCCGCCGTAGGCTGCTGCCATGTTCGGTCCCGAAGGCCCCACCTGCCGCGAACTCGCCGTGCAGGCGCTGTCGTCCGTCGAACGCGGTTACGACCTGCTCGCGCCGAAGTTCGACCGCACGCCGTTCCGTACACCCGACGGCGTACTGGACTCCGTGGCCGCGACGCTCGCCCCGCTCGGCCCGTTCACGGACGGACTCGACCTGTGCTGCGGCACCGGCGCCGGGACCCGGCTGCTCACCGGGCTGTGCCGGCGCGGCGTCACCGGGGTCGACTTCAGCGCCGGCATGCTCGACGTCGCCCGGCACCGGGTGCGGACCGCCGGTGCGCCGCGGGTCACCTGGGTACGGGCCGACGCCCGGGCCCTGCCGTTCGCCGCCGCCTTCGATCTCGTCGTCTCCTTCGGCGCTTTCGGGCACTTCCTGCCGGGGGAACTGCCGGGCCTCTTCGCCGGGGTCCGGGCGGCACTGCGGCCCGGCGGCCGGTTCGCCTTCCCGGTCTTCGCCCCGCCCCGGCCCGGGCACCCCGCCTTCTGGCTGCTGCTCGGCTTCGACGCGGCCATGCGGGTGCGCAACGCGCTGTGGCGGCCGCCGTTCGTCATGTACTACCGGGCGCTGCGACTCGGCACCGTGCTGCGGGAGTTGGAGCGGGCGGGTTTCGCGGTCGAGCTGCGCGCCCTGCCCGGGTTCGGCCGCCGGGCGGACGGTGCCCCGCGCGGCCGGCTGGTGGTGGCCCGTGCGCCGGCTCCGGACGGCTCGCCCGGTCAGCCCGCGGCGGGCAGGGTGAACTCGTAGACCAGCGCCTCCTGTTCGGCGTTCACCACCAGATCGGTGATCTCCAGCGGGCGTGCGTACTGGTCGTGCACACGCCGGGTCACCAGGACCGAGGAGGCGTCGCCGACCTGGGTGATGCAGTCCCGGTGGTGCAGCGAGAGCCCGGCCTTGCGCATCCAGTCGTAGGCCCGGCGCAACTGCGCGGGTGTGGCCCCGTCGGCCCGGCCCCGGTAGCGGGCCAGCTCCGCCACCTCGGCCAGGGCCACCGCCGAGAACGTCGTCACCGCCGTCCGCAGCGACCGTCCGTCTTCCGTCACCGACCGGTAGCGGTGCACCAGCGTCGGCCGGTGCGGGGCCAGACCCAGCGCCCGGGCGTGCTCGGGCGACGGCGCCTCCCAGGCCACCGTGGCCCGGTCGACCGCACAGGGGTGCGCCGGCCGGGCGCCCACCGGGAAGGTGAGCGACTCCGGTGACTCGACCGGCCGGCCCGGCAGCGTGGCATGGCTGCCCCGCCGGTCGGTGGCGACCACCCCGCTGCGGCGCAGCACCTCCAGCGCCTGCCGGACGGTCTCCCGGCTGACCCCGAAGTGCGCGGCCAGATGCCGCTCGCCCGGCAGCCGTTCACCCGGCGGAATGGTGCCGGCGCGCAGCTCGCCGAGCAGCAGCGCCGCTATCCGTCCGTACAGGGGCCGGCCGTCGCCGGGCGGGGGGTCGTGCGGGGTGGTGCGGGCCATGCCGCGCCTCCTGTCGGTGACAAGACGTAGTCATACGGGCTCGTTGCGCGACCACAATTACCATTGGTCTAAACCACAAGGGAAGGCCGGTCCGCTGGTTCGACCGGAATCCACCCGTCTGTACGGCGGTCACCCGACGCCACGGCACTCGTTCAGCGTGCGCGGTACAGCGCGTCCACCAGTGCCGACTTCCGCGGATCGTCGGCGATGCGCGACCCCATCCGGTTCATCGCATAGCCCAGGGACACCCCGGCCTCCGGGTCGGCGAGCCCGCAGGAACCGCCGAACCCGTCATGGCCGAAAGCACGTGGATTCGGGCCGTACGAGCCCTGCGGCCCGCTCAGCCACACCCCGAGCCCGGCCTCGGTCTCGCCCTCCAGGCCCACCCCGAGCACCAGATCGCGGCAGCGGCCCTGGCCCTCGCGCACCCGCTCCGCCGCCTCCGGTGACAGCAGCCGCAGGCCGCCGTGCGCGCCACGCCCCGCGAAGACGCCGTACAGCGCCGCCACCGCACGCGCCGTGCCGTGACCGTTGGCCGCGGGGATCTCCGCCGACCGCCAGCCGGCGCTGTTCGCCTGCGCGGCCCCGACGGCCGGATTGGTCAGGGCGGCCCGCACGGCCGGCGGCAACAGGCCGAGAGCGGCCTCCCGTTCGGCGGACGACCCGGCCGGCCGGTGCACCAGGCCGGCCGCCCGGCCGTGGTCCCGCGCCGGCAGGCCGATCGTGAAGTCGACCCCGAGCGGCCCGGTCACCTCCCGCTCCAGGAAGGCCCCCGGCCGCAGCCCCGAGACCCGCCGTACGACCTCGCCGACCAGGAAGCCGTACGTCAGCGGGTGATAGCCCGACCGGGTGCCCGGCTCCCACCAGGGCGCCATGGCGGCCAGCCGCGCGGTGGTCAGCTCCCAGTCGTACAACTCCTCCAGGGTGTGCGGCTCCCGGAATCCGGACAGCCCCGCGCGGTGTGACAGGAGGTGCCGTACCAGCACCTTCTCCTTGCCCGCCGCGGCGAACTCGGGCCAGTACGCGGCCACCGGCGCGTCGAGGTCGAGCAGCCCCCGGTCGGCGAGCAGGTGCGCGCACAGCGCGACCGGCCCTTTGGTGGTGGACCACACGTTCACCACGGTGTCCCGCTCCCAGGGCCGGGTCCGCGCCGCGTCCGCCCAGCCGCCCCAGAGGTCCACCACCGTCTCCCCGGCGACGGTGACCGCCACCGCCGCGCCGAGTTCGCCGCGCTCGCGGAAGTTCTCCTCGAAAGCCTCCCGCACCGCCGCGAACCGCGGAGCGCAGTGCCCGTGGATCGGCACGGGCGTGTTCGCGGTCCTCGGTGTCTCCTGCGTGGACATGGGCCCTCCGTCGTCGCCGGGAAACCGGGCCGCGCCGGCCGGCGGCCCGGACGCCCCGAACGTACCGACTGGTCGGACAGGAGGAAAGGGGTGGTGCGGCCCGGACCGGCCCGCCGGCGGCCGTCAGGCGTACGACCGCAGCCAGCGCAGCTTCACCGCGTCGTGGAAGGGCCCGCCGCCCTCGTGGTCGTTGAAGTCGTACACCTCGATCGCCTTGTCCTGGTGCGCCCACGCGTTGAACGCGGCGAACACGGTCGACGGCGGGCACGTCTCGTCCTCCAGGGCCACCGAGAACAGGGCCGGAGCCCGGCCCCGGGCCGCGAAGTGCACCGCGTCGAAGTACGACAGCGTGCGCCGCACCTCCGCCGAGCGCCCGCGGTGCGTCCTGAGGAACAGGCCGATCTCCCGGTACGGGTGCCGGTCCGTCAGCGTCACCGCGCGCGGGAAGTCGCACAGGAACGGCACGTCCGGGGCGACCGCGACCAGGTCGGGGACCAGCCCGGCGACGGCGAGCGTGATGCCGCCGCCCTGGCTGGCCCCGGACACCACGGTCCGCGCCGCGTCGGCCAGCGGGTGCGAGCGCGCCGCCTCCACCGCGCGCACGGCGTCCGTGAACACCCGGCGGTAGTAGTAGTTCTCCGGGGCGTCGATGCCCCGCGTCATGAACCCGGGGTACGCCGGCGCCGCGCCCACCGGGTCCGCCGTCGCACCGCCGCCGCCCCAGGCGCTGCCCTGCCCGCGGGTGTCCATCAGGAAGTGCGCCCGGCCCGTCGACGCCCAGAGCAGGTTCTCCTGCGGCAGGCCGCGTCCGCCGCCGTAGCCGACGAACTCCACGACCAGCGGCAGCGGTTCCGTGGCCCCGGCGGGCAGCCGCAGCCAGCCCTTGACGGGCTGGCCGTCGAACCCGGCGAACGTCACGTCGTAGACCTCGACCGTGGTCAGACCGGCGTCCACGCGCTCGAAGCGCGCGTTCAGCTCGTGCTCACGGGCCTGCTGGAGCGTCTTCTCCCAGAAGGCGTCGAAGTCCTCCGGTTCGGTGGACTCGCTGCGGTACGCGCGGAGTTCGTCGAGAGGAAGATCGAACAGGGCCATCAACAACCGCCTTGGTGACGAAAGAGTGTGTCGGGTGTGCCGCCTCACGGTACGTGGGTGATCGGACCACTCGCCAGGGTCACCGCGGACCGGACCGTCCGGCGGTCACCGCGCCGACGGGACGAACACTCCTGGTCCGCGGGCGGGCAAGCGCTTGCTCCCGACCGGCGCGCGCATGCCCGACCGGAGGCCGGTGACCGGACCACCGGTCACGTCCGTGGCTGGGTCCACCGCGGTCCGGTCCGCTCCCACTCCCGCTCCCACTCGGCCAGCCGGTGGCGCAGGGCGATCCGCCGCTCGACCGTGCGGCCGAGGAACACCACCGTTGCCGTGCCCGCCGCCGCGCACAGCCCGACGGTCACCGTGTGCTGCCACACCGCCATGTCGTCCGGGGGCGGCGCCACACTCCGGCCCCGGGAGTCGAGCCACACCGTCACCGGCTTCCCGGGGCGGGACCCGGCGGGCACCCGGGTCCACACCGTCCGCACATCACCGCCCGGCTCGGCCCAGCGCACCTGGGCGCGGTAGGGGAGCCGGTGGTCTCCTTCGGTGGACGGCCGCCGGGACGGCTCGTCGATCACCACGGCGCGCACCTGATGGCGCTCGGCCCGCTGCACCGCGGCCAGCGCCCGGGCCTCATCGTGGGCGTGCAGGCCCGCCGCGGCACCGACCAGGGGAGCGACGACGAGCATGAGGACGGTGACCACCAGGACCGTCCACGCCTCCACGACGTCCGACCGGCGCCGCAGCGGATTGCGCCGCCAGCGCCAGCCCCGCACCCGGGTCCGCATGTCCACCTCCTCGCTGCCGAAGGGGGAGCCGGACCGCCGGCCCCCCGCCCACGCACACGAGCGTCCTCAGGTCTCGTACCCCGTTCGGCGCACCTCGCGCACACCGCGAACCGCGAGTTCCGGCCCATCAGGCGCACGAGGACAGCCCCGCGCCCCACGATCGCGCCCGGGAGCCGCCGGCGCGAGCGGGGGAGCGGTCACGGGGGGGCACCTTGCGGGGTCGGCGGGGCCTTGCGGGGCTTGTGGGGCTTGCGGGGTCGGTGGGGCCTGCGGGATGAGCCGGGCCGCGGGGCCACCGGGATCGCGGTGCACGGCGGGATCGGCGGGGCACGGCGGGGCTCCTGGGATGGGGGGCGGCGGCCCGGGCCCGGTCCCGTCCGCTCAGCCGAACCGTTCGATGCGGATGCGGTCGACCGGCTGGCCCGCCGCCACCAGCAGCCGGGAAGCGTGCTCGGCGAAACCGTTGGATCCGCACACATAGGCCTCCCACCCACCGTCCGGCTGCTCGGCCAGGAGCGGCGCCACATGTGCGGCCGTCATCCGTCCCACCGGCACCCCGGGCGGGGCGCTGCGGGTGAACACGGGCGTGGTCTCGGGGCCCAGCTCGGCCGCGTAGATCAGCTCCTCGGGACTGCGCGCCGACACCAGCATGCGCAGCGGGACGGTGAGCCCGCGCGCCCGGTGGTGCCGCACCATCGACATCAGCGGTACGACCCCGGAGCCGGCCCCGAGCAGCAGCGCGGGCCGGTCGCCCGGCCAGGCGAAGAAACCGCTCAGCGGGCCGCGCACCTCGATCGTGTCACCGGGCCGGGCCACGGTGTGGAACCAGCCGGAGACCTCGCCGTCCGGCACCCGGTCCAAGGTCAGCTCGATGTGCCCGGACTCGTCCGGCGCCGACGCGATCGAATAGTGGCGCTGTGCCTTGTAGCCGTCCGGGGCGGTCAGCCGCAGCATCAGGTGCTGGCCCGGCAGATGCCCCGCCCACGCCGGCACCGCCAGGCGGAACGTGGCCGCGTGCGGTGTCTCGCGGCGGATCTCCGTCACGGTGGCGGTCTGCCACCGCGAGGCCGTCCCGCCGTCCACCGCGATCCGCCCGGGCACCGCGAACCGGGTCACGGCAGTCGTCGTCCCCGTCACCGTCTCAGTCACCGGAGTACCGCTGCTCCTGCCACGGATTGCCGCGCGCGTGGTAGCCGTTGCGTTCCCAGAAGCCCGGCTCGTCGTGGTCCAGCAGCGTGATGCCGGCGATCCACTTGGCGCTCTTCCAGAAGTAGAGGTGGGGCACCAGCAGTCGCGCCGGACCGCCGTGCTCGGCCGGCAGCGGCGCGCCGTCGTACTCCCAGGCGATCCAGGCCCGTCCGCCGGTCAGGTCGGCGAGCGGCAGGTTGGTGGTGTAACCGGTGTGGGAGTAGGCGAGGGCATGTGTAGCGGACTTATGTGGCCGCACCACACTGAAGAAGGCGTCCAGTGAGACACCGCCGAACCGCACACCGAACTTCGACCAGCCGGTCACACAGTGGATGTCGCCCTCGTACGCCGCCGCCGGCAACGCGTGCGCGGCGTCCCAGTCCCAGGTGTGCGGGCTGTCGACCAGGCCGTCGATGCGGAAGGACCAGTCGGCGGGCGCGAGGTCCGGGGTGACCTCGGCGGACAGGACGGGCCAGTCCCCGCGCGCGTCGTACTGCCCGGGCGGCAGTCCCGGACCGGCGGCGCGCGGGCGGCCCGTGAAGCCTCGCGTGACGTTCATGCTTCAACCGTACGCTGTCGTTCCGCGTGCTCGTTCCCCGGCCGGCGCCCCCATCGTTGCGGCCGTATGAACTCTGCCGGGGCCCGGGAATACCGGTCCCGGACCGCTCCTTGCCGATCGGTGACCGGCTTCGGCCGGCCGGTGACAGAGCGAGAGAAGTGAGGAACGAGGATGCCCCAGGCGTATGACCCCAGGTCCGTGATCGAGGTGGCCGGATGAGCGCCGTGAACGGCCAGGACGGCCCCGGCCCGACCGCCGCCGGCGCCCCGCACGTCCTCGACAACCCGGCCCGCGCCTCCCTGACCGGGCCGCACGCCCACTTCGCCGAGCGGCGCGGCCGGGTCCTGCGCTATCCCCTCGACGTCTCCCCGTGGCTGGCACTGCCGGACGAGCCGGACGCGCGGGACTGGGCGGACCTCGCCGCGCTGGCCGGTCCCGGCGCGGGGGTCCCGCTGCCCGGCTTCCGCGGGGAGGTGCCGGAGGGCTGGGAGATCACCCAGCGGGTCGAGGGCGTGCAGTACGTGGACGACGGCCTGGCCGCCGCGCCGGACCCGGAGGCGGTGCCGCTCGGACCGGCGGACGTGCCGGAGATGCTGGACCTGGTGGCGCGCACCCGGCCGGGACCGTTCCTGCCGCGCACCGTGGAACTCGGCACCTACCTCGGCATCCGCCGGGACGGGGTGCTGATCGCCATGGCGGGGGAGCGGCTGCACCCGCCGGGCTGGACCGAGATCAGCGCCGTCTGCACCGACCCCGCGTACCGCGGCGAGGGCCTGGCGAGCCGCCTGGTCCTCGCGGTGGCGCACGGCATCCGCGAGCGCGGGGAGACGCCGTTCCTGCACACCGGTGCCGGGAACACGCACGCCATCCGGCTCTACGAGTCCCTCGGCTTCCGGCTGCGCCGCCGCACGGCGTTCCTGGAGGCCCGGACCCCGCAGCGGCTGGTGAACGACCGCGAGGCGGTACCGGTGCCGTAGGCCCGGCGGCCGCTCCGGTCCGGGCGGGTGCCGCCCGGACCGGAGCGGTGGTGGCCACGCTGGACCTACGCCGACGTAAGCCGGCGTACGCGGGTGCGCGCCGACCAGTGGCCGCTTCGGTCGGCGCCGGCGCCGGCTGGTTCTGTCGGACAAGCGCCCGGCGCCCTTCGGCCCGCACCGCCGTGGACCGGCGTGGACCGGCCCCGTGGCCGCGCCCGCCCTCAGTCCGTGCCCGTGTCGGCCGAACCGGCGTTGTACCGCTCCAGGTAGGCCGCGAACCGCACCAGGTCCTCCTCCGGCCACTCGGCGAGCCGTTCCCGGAAGGCCGTCCGGCGGCTGCGGGTGACCTGGGCCAGGATCTCCCGGCCGGCCTCCGTCAGGTGCAGCACCTGCACCCGGTGGTCCTCCGGGTCCAGCCGGCGCTCGATCAGGCCGGCCCGCTCCAGCGCCGCCACCTGACGGCTCACCGTGGACTTGTCCAGCGCGTAGTGGGCCGCCAGGTCCGTCGCCCGGCAGCCGTCGCGCTCCTCCAGGTGGCCGAGCAGGGTGTACGACACGAGGGACAGCTCGGGGTGCATCCGCCCCGCCGAGGCGCGGGCCCGGCGGGCGAAGATGGTCATCTCGTGCTGGATCGTCTCGACGGCCGACTCCGCTGCGCTCACGCGAATACCTCCTCCGGGGGTTCTAGTTGTATAGTACAACTTGAACGGAAAGTTGTATAAGCCAACCTTTGGAGGTCGTGCGCGATGAGGTCACCGGCACTGCGCCATGTGCTCACGCACCTGATCACCCCGCTGCTGATGTGCATAGGCATGGGGCTCGCGTACATGGGGGCGTTCGTCACCCCGGAGCCGCACCACCTGCCGGTCGCCGTCGTCGGCACCGCCCCGCGGGCCAAGGTCTTCGCGCAGACGGTCAAGGACACCGCGGGCGAGAAGCTGGACGTCCGCACGGTGGCCACCCGCGCCGCCGCGGTCGGCCTGCTCAGGTCCCGCGAGGTGACCGGCGCCTATGTGCCGAGCGCCCAGGCGCCGGAGCTGCTGGTGGCGAGCGCCGCCTCCGACATGGGCGCCACGGCCGTGGAGAAGGTGTTCACGCCGGTCGCCGCCGAGGAGGGCCTGCCGCTGAAGATCACCGACGTGGCGCAGCCGGTCGCCGACGACCCGACCGGACAGGGCCTGTTCTTCCTGCTGATCGCGGTCAGCATCGGCTCGTACGCCTCCGTCGCCGCGCTCGGTGCCGCGGGCGCCGCGCTCCCGATGCGGATCCGCGCGCCGCTCACCCTCGGCGTCTCCGCGGTGGTCGGCGGCATCGGCGCGCTGCTCGCCGGGCCGGTGTTCCACCTCGCCCACCACGGCCTCGCGGGCGTCTGGGGCATGGCCTGGCTGTACTCGGCGGGCGTCCTCTTCATCGGCGTCGGCCTGCACACGTTCCTGAAGCGGTGGACCACGCTGACCATGATGGTGCTGTTCGTGATGCTGAACTTCACCAGTTCCGGCGGCCTGTTCCGGCCGGAACTGCAGAACGGCTTCTTCGGCGCCCTGCACGCCTTCTGGAACGGCGCCGGCTTCGTCGAGGGCGTCCGCAGCCTGCTCTACTTCGGCCACGACGGTCTCGCCCGCGAGGTGTGGACGCTCGCCGGCTGGCTGCTGGCCGGTCTCGCGGTGACGGCGGTCGCCGGACTGTACGAGCGCACCCGCCACACCCCGCGGCACTCCGCCCGCACCGCGTCCGTTACCGCCGCCGGGACCCGGCCGGACCGGCCGGACACCGCGCGACAGGACAAGCAGGACAAGCAGGCAGAGCACGCCGAGGAGGCCGAGGAGGAGACGGAGGAAGCGGTCGGCGTCTGATCCGGCCGTGGGATAAAGTGGCCGTCGGGCCGCGCACTTCGCGGCCCCTCGTGACGAGGAGGTGAGACCCATTACCGCTGTGTCGGCCGGGGTGCTCGCCTCTCGTGACGACGCGGTACACCGGCAGCGGTGACCGCGGGAGCGCCCTGAGATCTCGCGCTCCCGAAAGGCTTCCGGCTCCTCATGCCCGTATCCCCCATGCCCGTTCCCGCACCGCTGACCTCGTCCGCCATCGTCTCCGTGCTGCGCGCCGCCGGGTGCGTCTTCGCCGAGGACGAGGCCGAGTTGATCCTCGCCACCGCCCGCACGCCCGAGGAGGCGGCCGGCATGGTGGACCGGCGGACCGCCGGCCTCCCGCTCGAACACGTCCTCGGCTGGGCCGGCTTCCACGGGCTGCGCGTCACCGTGGCGCCCGGGGTGTTCGTCCCCCGCCGCCGTACCGAGTTCCTGGTCGACCAGGCGCTGGCGGCGGCGCCGGACGCGGCCGTCGTCGTGGACCTGTGCTGTGGTTCCGGCGCGCTCGGCGCCGCCCTCGCCCACGCCCTGGACGGCGCCGAGGTGCACGCCGCCGACATCGACCCGGCCGCCGTGCGCTGTGCCCGCCGCAACCTCGCGGCCTGCGGCGGGCGGGCCTACGAGGGCGACCTGTACGACGCCCTGCCCGCCGGCCTGCGCGGCCGGGTCGGCCTCCTGACGGCCAACGTCCCCTACGTCCCGACGGCCGAGGTGCCCCTGCTGCCGGCGGAGGCCCGCGACCACGAGCCGCTGGTCGCGCTGGACGGCGGCGCCGACGGCCTGGCCGTGCTGCGCCGGGTGGCCGCCGGGGCACCCGGGTGGCTCGCCCCCGGTGGCAGCCTGCTGACCGAGACCAGCGAGCGCCAGGCACCCGCCGCCCTGCGGGCGTTCACCGACGCGGGCCTGACGGCCCGGCTGGCGGTGTCGGACGAACTCGCCGCGCACGTGGTGATCGGCGTACTGCCCTGACGCTCCGCCCGCTCACCCCGGCAGGTGCTGGGCGCGGGCGATGAGCAGGGCCACGTCGTCGTCGTTGTCCGGCTGGTGCAGGGTGCGCAGGAGGAGGTCGCAGACCTCCTCCAGGGGGCGGGCGGGATCGTCCAGGAGGGAGAGCAGGAAGGCCAGGCGCTCGTCCAGGGAGTGGCGGCGGGTCTCCACCAGACCGTCGGTGTAGAACACCAGCTCGTCACCGGGCGCGAAGTCCACCGTGACGGTGGAGAAGCCGACCCCGCCCACCCCGAGCGGCACGCCCGTCGGCAGGTCGAGCAGCTCCGGCGGGTGGCCCGGCCGTACCCGGACCGGCGGCAGATGGCCGGCGTTGGCGATCCGGCACTGGCGCAGATGCGGGTCGTGGACGGCGTACACACAGGTCGCGATGGAGTGGTCCAGGGCCGAGGTCGTCTTGTCCAGGTGCTCCAGCAGCCGGGCCGGGTCGAGATCGAGGGCGGCCAGGGTGGTGGTCGCGGTGCGCAGCCGGCCCATCGTGGCGGCTGCGCTGACCCCGCTGCCCATCACATCGCCCACCACGAGCGCGGTCTTGCCCCCTTCCAGCGGGATGACGTCGAACCAGTCGCCGCCCACCTCGCTGGTGGTGCCCGCCGGCTGGTAGCGGGAGGCCACCTCCAGGCCGGTGGTGACCGGCGGATGGCCGGGCAGCAGGCTGCGCTGGAGGGTGAGCGCGGTGTTGCGGGCGTTCTGGTACCAGCGCGCGTTGTCGATCTGCACGGCCGCGCGGGCGGCCAGCTCCCGCGCCAGCAGCACGTCGTCCTCGTCGAACGGCGCCGGATTGCGGGTGCGTTTGAGGTCCAGCGCGCCGAGCACCTCGCCGCGCGCGATCAGCGGCACCGCGAGGTACGAGTGCAGGCCCGCCCGGCCGAGCAGCACGGCCGCCTCGGCGGAACGGGCGATCCGCGGCAGGTCCTCGTCCTTCACCCGCGGCACCAGCACCGCCTCGCCGGTGCGCACGCACTCGGTGACCAGCCGGTCGGGCGCGTACCGGGCGATCTGGCCGGGCGGGTCGGCGGCCCGTACGGCGTCGCTGCCCTCCTCCGGGCGCAGGGCCAGCGCCCGGATCACCGCGGACTCCGAGGGTCCCAGCGCGCTGGGCCGGCCCTCGACCACCGCGTCCAGCAGGTCCACGGCCGCCACGTCCGCCAGTTCCGGCACGGCGACCTCGGCCAGCTCCGAGGCGGTGCGCTCCAGTTCCAGCGTGGTGCCGATGCGGGCGGAGGCGTCGGCGATCACCGCGAGCCGGCGCCGCGCGGTCTCCGCCTCCACGGAGGCCCGGTGCTGCTCCGTGATGTCGACCAGCGAGACCGCCACACCGAGCACGTTGCCGAGGGTGTCCTCCAGCCGGTACAGCGAGTGCGACCAGGTGTGGTCCTCGTCCGGGTCGGCCGGGGTGCGGCCGACGAGCGTGTCGTCGACCAGCGGCTCGCCCGTCTCCAGCACCCGCCGGGCGACGGCCTCCAGCTCGCGGGCGTTCAGCAGCGGCAGCACCTCGGGCAGCGTCCGGCCCACGTGCGCGGCGACCGGCATGCCGTTGATCCGCTCCAGGGCCGGGTTGACGGAGACGAACCGCAGCTCGGTGTCGAGGACGGCGTAGCCGATCGGGGACTGCTTCACCATGCGCTCGGACAGCGCCACGTCCTGCTCCAGCCGCCGTACGGTCGACTGGTCGGCGGCCAGCCCGAGCGCGTAGACGTCCCCGCGGTCGTCCAGCAGGCGCATGTTGCGGAACTCCACCAGACGGGTGCTGCCGTCCTTGTGCCGGACCGGGAAGCCGCCCGCCCAGCTCTGCCCGGTGCGCATCACCTCGGCGAACAGCTCGCCGACGAGCCGGATGTGCCGCTCGTGCACCATCAGCCGGGCGGCGTACTGGCCGAGAGCCTCCTGCGCGGAGTACCCGAACAGCTCCTCCGCCTGCGGGCTCCACAGCACGATCCGGCCCCGGGTGTCCAGCACCACCGACGCCACGCCCAGGACGTCGAGCAGACCGCCCGGCGGCACCGGCCCGCGCGCCGGCTCGCCGTTCTCGGCCACCGGAGCCTCGGCTGCACTCATGCCACGCACCGCCTTCGCCCGTCCGCACGGTACGACGTCCCCCGTGCCGTCTTGCCTCGTCCTGCCGTGCTCACACCCGACTCTCCGCCGCGTTCGCCGTCTGCGTCCACCTCCACCATCTCTCACCAAGGCGCGGTACGTCCGCCGGAGCCGCCGTGCGCGAGCCGCCGCGCCGTGACTCCTGCCCCGGGCTCCCGGAGCCGTGCGAGTTCACGCGCCCGTCCCGTTGTTGGTCTGTACATGACGATCTGGTCCCGCCAGACTGTCCGCCGGCGGAGCGTTCCCGTCCGCCCAGCCCGTGTCCCCGCCCCTCCGAGGAGCCGCCCATGCCCGCGTCGTCCGCCCGGCAACGTTGTCGCGCAGCTCTCACCGGACTCGTCACCCTCGCCACCGCCGCCGTCGTCTCCCTCGCCGTGCCCGGGCCCGCCTCCGCGGCCGCCGCCTGGACCGAGACCGGCTCCGACCGCGCCGACCCGCTCACCGAGAGCCAGGGCCTGACCTCGGTGGAGGTGCCGGCGAACAGCCCGAACCGCTACACCGGCATCGGGACCGTCCCGCCCGGCGTCGCCGGCCGCGGCTGGAACCACGTCGGCGACCCCGACGCCTCGTACGACGGCTACTACATCGAGCCCTACCAGCGTGACTCCGGCAACTCGAAGATGTTCCGCGTGCAGGCGCCCGACGGCACCTGGTCCGAGTACGTCCACACGCTGGGCGCGGGCGAGGCGCTGAACAACTCCTGGGCCGCCGTCTCGCCCGACGGCCGGTGGATGCTGTCCGGCGAGTGGGGCACGATGACCCGCCTGCTGGTCTTCCCGGCGCCCGGCGCCAACCCGGACACCTCGCCCGCGGCGGACCTCCCGCAGGTCTCCGCCGTCCGCCTGGACCACGCCGTCCGCGACGTCCAGGGCTGCGACTTCGCCGGCCCGGTCACCCTGCTGTGCTCCTCCGACGACCCGGAGGGCAGCCTCTTCGGCCTCACCAAGCCGCTCCTCCAGATCGACCTGTCGGCCGCGCCGAACGGCACCGCCGACGTCCTCGGCCATGTCACGGCACTGCGCCAGCTGCCGCTGCGCAGCTCCTGCACGGGCACCTTCGAGGCGGAGGGCATCGACTACGACCGCCGCAGCGGCGTCCTGCGCGTGATCGTCGTCTCGCCCGGCTTCTGCGTGCTGACGGACAGCAAGACGTACAAGTTCGCCCGCGGCTGAGGTGTGCGCGGCTGCCCGTGGTGTTTTCCTGGGGGTGGACGAGGCGCGACGGGGTACACCGTCTCCTCGTAGCACGGCCACGAAAGGAGCGATGATGGCAGACACGGAGCAGCCGCATCCGGACACCGTCTCGGTGGAGATCAGCGGATATTCCAAGGACGACGCACGGCTCGTCTTCGAAGCGCTCAGCGCCTGCTTCGCCTCCGACCGGGCTCCCGGGGAAGCGCCCCAGCAGCTCCACGAGAGCCGTCCGATGGTGTGGCTCGGGACCTTCGACGTCGCGGACGCCCGGGAGCACGACTGTCCGGCGGTCCGCCTGGACTCGCCCGTCCAGGCGGACGTCCAGGGCAGCTACCAGGCGGTGGAGCGGTTCCGGCAGACCCTGGACTCGATGTTCACCGTGCAGGAGACCTGCACGGCCTCCGGCGACCAGGAGCGGGATCTGCACCTGCGCCTGGAGAGCCGCTGACCCCTCCTCACCCCCGCGCCCCGGCCGGCTCCTCGTCGGCCGGGGCGTACTGCGCCAGGCCGTGGCCGAAGGACCAGTCAGGCGAGGCGTTCTCGGTCAGGGTCACGAAGACGTTGCGGGGCTCGGTGCCGGTGCGCTCGTGCACCAGCTCGGCGATCCGCCGGTACAGCGCCCGCTTGCGGCCCGCGTCCCGTCCGGCGCGCAGGGTGATGGCCACGAAGACGACCGCGTCGTCCCGCCGCACGCCGGGATAGTCGCCGTAGCGCAGTGTGCCGGTGACACCGTCGTGGCCGGTGAGCACCTGGAAGCGGTCTTCCTCCGGGATGCCGAGTGTTTCCGTCAGGGCGTCCTGGACGGCCTGGCCGAGCGCGTCCAGGCGAGCGGGATCGGTGCCGAGCGTGTCGATGCGGACGAAGGGCATGGCCTGCGGTCCTTCCGTGCGGCGGTTCGGTCACCGGTGAGTGTACATACTAGTAGGTACAGAGTGGTGGGAGTCACCCTCCAGCGGTTATGCAACTAGTTGCACAAGGCATCGGGGTTCCTCTACAACAAGAGGCGACGACACCGTGTACGGAGGGCCGATGAGCCGTTACCCGCATCTGATGACCCCGCTCGACCTGGGCTTCACCACGCTGCCCAACCGCGTCCTCATGGGCTCGATGCACGTGGGCCTGGAGGAGGCCGAGCGCGGCTTCGAGCGGATGGCGGCGTTCTACGCGGCCCGCGCGCGCGGCGGGGTGGGACTCATCGTCACCGGCGGCATCGCGCCCAACGAAGAGGGCCGGCCGTACGAGGGCGGGGCCATGCTCACCACCGAGGAGGAGGCCGAGCCGCACCGCACCGTCACCGAGGCCGTACACCGCGAGGGCGGCCGGATCGCCTTGCAGATCCTGCACTTCGGCCGGTACGCCTACCACCGCGACCTCGTCGCGCCCAGCCCGCTCCAGGCGCCCATCAGCCCCTTCGTGCCGCGCGAGCTGACCGACGCCGACATCGAGCGCACCATCGACGACTACGCCCGCACCGCCCGCCTCGCCCGGCGGGCCGGCTACGACGGCGTGGAGATCATGGGCTCCGAGGGCTATCTGATCAACGAGTTCACCGCCGCGCCCACGAACCGGCGCGACGACCGCTGGGGCGGCTCGTTCGAGAACCGGACCCGGTTCCCGGTCGAGATCGTCAAGCGGGTGCGCGAGGCCGTCGGCGAGGACTTCATCGTCATCTACCGGCTGTCCATGCTGGACCTGATCCCCGGCGGCTCCTCCCTGGAGGAGGTGATCGCCCTCGGCAAGGCCGTCGAGGCGGCCGGCGCCACGCTCATCAACACCGGCATCGGCTGGCACGAGGCCCGCATCCCCACCATCGCCACCTCCGTGCCGCGCGGCGCCTACACCTGGGTCACCAAGCGGCTCATGGGCGAGGTCTCCGTGCCGCTGATCACCACCAACCGCGTCAACACCCCCGATCTCGCCGAGGAACTGCTGGCCGACGGCTACGCGGACATGGTGTCCATGGCCCGCCCGATGCTCGCCGACCCCGACTTCGTCGCCAAGGCCGCCGCCGGCACCCCGGAGGCCATCAACACCTGCATCGGCTGCAACCAGGCCTGCCTCGACCACAGTTTCAGCGGGCAGCTCACCTCCTGCCTGGTCAACCCGCGGGCCTGCCACGAGACCGAGCTGGTCCTCGCGCCGACCCGGCTGAAGAAGCGGATCGCGGTCGTCGGCGCCGGTCCGGCCGGCCTCGCCTGCGCGGTCTCCGCCGCCGAACGCGGCCACGCCGTCACCCTGTTCGACGCCAACAGCGAGATCGGCGGGCAGCTCAACGTCGCCCGCAAGGTGCCGGGCAAGCAGGAGTTCGACGAGACGCTGCGCTACTTCCGCCACCAGCTCCAGGCGCACGGCGTCGACGTACGCCTGGACACCTGGGTGGAGGCCGGCGACCTGGCGGACTTCGACGAGGTCGTCGTCGCCACCGGCGTCACCCCGCGCACCCCGGACATCCCCGGCGTCGACCACCCCCGCGTCGTGGGCTACCTCGACGTGCTGCGCGACGGCGCCCCCGTCGGCGACCGGGTCGCCGTCCTCGGCGCCGGCGGGATCGGCTTCGACGTCGCCGAGTACCTGACCGACGCAGGCGACAAGGCGAGCGAGGACCCGCAGACGTACTTCAGGCACTGGGGCGTGGACACGGAGTACCGGACGCCCGGCGGCCTCACCGCGCCGCGGCGGCCCGCCCCGCCCCGCCAGGTCCACCTGCTCCAGCGCAAGGCCACCAAGGTCGGCGCCGGACTCGGCAAGACCACCGGCTGGATCCACCGCGTCGAGCTGAAGCACCGGGGCGTGACCATGGTGCCGGGCGTGCGCTACGACCGGATCGACGACGCCGGTCTGCACATCACCGTCGGCGGCGAGAGCACGGTCCTGGAGGTCGACACGGTGGTGCTCTGCACCGGCCAGGAGCCGCGCCGCGACCTGTACGAGACGCTGGTCGCCGCCGGGCGCCGCGCGCATCTGATCGGCGGCGCCGACGTGGCCGCCGAACTGGACGCCAAGCGCGCCATCAAGCAGGGCACCGAGCTGGCGGCGGCGCTGTAGCCGCCGGGCGCCGTGGGCGACGTTCCTAGGATGAGGCCATGTCACTCCCGCACGCGATCCTGACCGCCCTGCTGGAAAAGCCGTCGTCGGGCCTGGAGCTGACCCGCCGGTTCGACAAGTCGATCGGCTACTTCTGGTCCGCGACGCATCAGCAGATCTATCGCGAGCTGGGGAAACTGGAGGCCGAGGGCTTCATCCGCGCGCTGCCGGCCGAACAGCCGGCCCGCGGGCAGAAGAAGAGCTACGAGGTGCTGCCCGCGGGCCGGGCCGAACTGGCCCGCTGGACCGCCGCCGCGCAGGACCCCCGGCCGATGCGGGACCCGCTGCCGCTGCGGCTGCGCGCGGCGGCCGTGGTCGGCACGGTGGGCCTGGAGGCCGACCTGCGCCGCCATCTGGAGCTGCACCGACGGCAGTTGGCCGAGTACCAGGCGATCGAGGACCGCGACTTCCCGCCGGACCGCGACACCCCGCAGGACCGGCTGCACCACCTGGTACTGCGGGCCGGGATCGACCTGGAGAACTTCTGGATCCGGTGGCTCGCCGACGCCTTGGCGGAGTTCGACGCACGGCCGGGGGAGCGGCCGGAAGAGGACTGAGGGCCGGCTCCCCGGACCGCCGCCCGGCCGGGGACGCCCGGCGGCCGGCTCAGAGCCGGTACGGCCCGGAGCGGCGGCGCAGGACCCAGCCGGTGGCCACGACACCGGTGGCGACCAGGGCCGCGCCGACGCCGAGCGTCAGGGGGCCGTAGTCGCGGGCGGCGCCGCCGAGGCCGCCCATCACGCCCCGGGAGGGGGCCGGAGCGGTCGTCGCCGAGATCGTCGGCCTGGTCTGCGGGCTGGTCTGGGGCCGGGGCTGCGCGCTGGGCTGCGCGGCCGCAGCGGAGACGATCACCGACTGGCTGCCCGCGGTGCTGCCGCTGGAGCAGACCACCACCACGGTGTAGGTGCCCGGGCTCACCGCGGACCAGGCCGCGGACTGGCTGACGGACGTGCCGGCCAGACTCACCTGCCGGCCCTGGGAGAAGTTCGCCTGGCGGCTGCCGAGCAGCGCCGCGGTGCCCCAACTGCCGTTGATCTGGGTGCACGCGCTGGTGACCACCGAGACCGTCGAGCCGATGGTGCTGACCGAGATGCCCGAGGCCGCGGCGGTCGGCCCGGCGAGCGCGGCCGGGAGGACGGCGGCGGCCGCCAGGGTCAGGCCGGAGCGGAGCAGGAGTCGCGAGTTGTCCATGGGACTGGCCTCCGGCGGCACGGTCGGCGGTACGTCCGATGCGCCGCCGGGGATCGGGGAACGCCCGTGCTGCCTCAACCGCAGCCAACGCCCCGCCGGTCACCGGCGCACCCGGGGGAGGACCGATCAGGTGACCGCGGCCGCTTCCCGCGCACCGGACCGCCGGTGCCCGTCCGCCGTGACCGTGACCGGCGCCGTCCCGCCACGTCCGGCCGCCGCGCGGGCGGGTCAGCCGCCCGTGGTGACCGTCCGCTCCGCCGACCAGCCGCCCCAGGTGCCGTCCGGCAGCCGGGCCCGCAGCCGCACCCGGTGCTCCTCGCCTGCGGCGGTGCCCGCGTAGAAGCTGTGGTGCGCCCGGCCGCTCGGCGGTGCGCCGCCCCAGACGAGCGAGGAGTCCGTGCCGCCGTCCAGCCGGATCAGGTATTCCGTGATCACGCCGTCCACGCGCGGCGGGTCCCAGGCCAGGTCGATGTAGTAGGCGCCGCCGGACCGGTGGGCGGTCGCGGTGAACGAGGCGGGCGCGGTGTTCCGTCCGTCGTCGTGGCCCGGTGTGGTGAGACGGACCGGTGCGCCGGCGGGGGAGAGGTTGTCGGCCGCGTCCCGGGCCCGCACCGTGAAGACGTACCGGCCGCCCGGGCGCAGACCGGTGACGACGGTGGCGGTCTGGTTCCCGCCGACGCTGTGGATCTTCACCCCGCCCTGATAGACGTCGTACGACAGCACGCCCCGGTCGTCCCGGGACGCGCTCCAGGACAGCTGGACGGCACGGCTGCCCACGGCCCGCCCGGTGGCCTTGCCCGGCCGGGTGGGAGCCGAGCGGTCCGCCACCGTGACGGCCGGTGTGCGGGCCCGCACCGCCGCGCTCGGCGGACCCAGCCGGCCCGCGGTGTCCCGAGCCCGCACGGTGAAGGCGTACCGGGTGGACGGCCTGAGCCTGGTGACGTCCACCATGTGCTGCGCACCCGGTACTTCGGCCACTTTCGTGGTGTCCCGATATACCTCGTACGTGCGGACCCCGGCGCTGCGCGGTGCCGCGTTCCACATCACGTGCACGCTCGTGGCACTGCCCGCGGTGGCCGTGACCCCGGCCGGGGCGCCCGGCATCCGGCCCTCGTCCGCGGCCCGGCCCCAGCCGCAGGACGCGACCAGCAGCACCACGCCGCAGACCAGCACGAGCGCAAGCGGAACGCGTCGCACGGCACTGCCCTCCCGACGGACCGGATATCCTCTAAAGGTCCGGACCAATAGTGGCCCGGCCGGGGGCCCGCAGCAAGGGGCCGTGCTGGTGACCACCGCCCGGCGTTACGTATGCTGGCGTTCCCTACGGCTGAACTGCCCGCCAGGACAGGGAAGTTCACGCCCGTGGCGCGGACACGCTGTCGTCGCCGATCCCGCGCCGGCGCGGGTGGCCGGGGAGCCGGGCGGCACCCGCTCCGGATCCCCGGCCCCTGTCGTCCCCGCCGGGCGCCCCGGCGGCCGGCGCCGCTCCGCTGTCCCCTTACGGAGTGTCAGGAGCGTGCTCCATCCGGCCCCTTCGCGGTGGCTCCCGTGGCCGCACGCCCGTTCCCCCCGCACAGTGGGCTCGGTTCGTCCCCGACGAGAGGGTCCTCCATCGTGCGTGTCCCGTCCCTGACGCTGGCAGCGGCCGGCGCCGCCCTGCTCGCCCCGGCGGCGCTGCCCGCCCCGGCCACCGCCGTCCCGCCGCCCGTGCGGCCCACGGCCCCCGGCGAGGGCGCGGTCACCGCCGCGGACCTCCTGGCCCGGGCCGGCGCGTGCAGGCAGCTCTCCCGGGGCCGGTACCGCACCGACGCGGACGGCCGCGCGACCGTGCGGGTCTGCGGCACCCGCGACGCCGTCTTCTGGAAGGCCGACCTGGACGTCGACTGCGACGGGCGGCCCACCGCCCGCTGCAACCGCCGCACCGACCCGCTGTTCGCCGACACCACCGCCTTCCAGCAGTCCGACGGCCGCCAGCTCACCTCCGAGACCCTGCCCTACATCGTGGTCCCGGCACCCAGCCGCCGCTGGAACCCCCACGCGTCCGGCGTACGGGGCGGCTGCGTGGCCGCCGTCGTCTACCGCGACCGGGTGCGGTACGCGGTCGTCGGCGACACCGGCCCGCGCGACCTCATCGGCGAGGCGTCCTACGCCGCCGCACGCGCCCTCGGCATCCGGCCGGACCCGGTCGAGGGCGGGGCGCCCTCCGGCGTGACGTACATCGTCTTCCGCGACTCCCGGGTCCGCCGCATGGAGGACCGGGCGGCGACGGCCGCGGAGGGCGAGCGGCTGGCCAGGCGCTTCATCGGCAAGCGCCGGCCGGCCGCCGCCCGGTAGCGGACGCCGTCACACCTTGCGGTAGCCGTACGCCTCCGCCGCCGCGGCCTCCACCGCGTCCAGATCGGCACCCGTGGCGGCGGTGACCACCGCCGCCACCGCGCCCTCGACGAACGGCGCGTCCAGCAGCCGGGTGCCGGCCGGCAGCTCGTCGCCCTCGGCGAGCAGCGCCTTCACCGTGAGCACGGCGCTGCCCAGATCGGTGAGCACCGCCACCCCGGCGCCCCGGTCCACCGAGGCCGCCGCGGCGGATATCAGCTCGGCGCTGGTGCCGAGCCCGCCGCCCTCGGTGCCGCCCGCCGGGGCCACCGGCACCGCGTCCGCCCCGCCTGCCAGGCCCATCGCGAGCCGGGCGACGGAGGCGGCCACCTCCGCGCTGTGCGACACCAGTACGATCCCGACCCGCTTGTCGTCCGTCACCTTGTCCTCACTCACCGTCCGCCTCCGCCGTCTCGGCCAGCGCGGCGATCAGCAGCGCCGACGAGGTCGCCCCCGGGTCCTGGTGGCCGATGCTGCGCTCGCCCAGGTAACTGGCCCGCCCCTTGCGCGCCCGCAGCGGCGTGGTCGCCAGCGCGCCCTCCTCGGCGGCGGTCCGCGCGGCGGCGAACCCCGAACCGAGCGCGTCCACGGCCGGCACCAGGGCGTCGATCATGGTCTTGTCGCCCGGCGTCGCCCCGCCGAGCTGCATCACCGCGTCCACGCCCTTCCGCAGCGCCGCGGCCAGCTCCGCCACGCCGACCTCGGCGGCATCGCCGAGCGCCTTGCCGGTCCGGCGCAGCAGGGTGCCGTACAGCGGCCCCGACGCACCGCCGACGGTCGATATCAACTGCCGTCCGGCCAGGGCCAGGACGGCCCCCGGGGTGTCCGGGGCCTCCTTCTCCAGGGTGGCCGTCACGGCCGTGAACCCGCGCTGCAGATTGCTGCCGTGGTCGGCGTCCCCGATGGCCGAGTCGAGGGTGGTGAGCCGCTCCGCCTCGCGGGCGACGGACGCGGCGGCCGCCGTCATCCAACGGCGGAAGAAATCGGCGTCGAGCACTGGATCTCCTTGTGTTCTAGGGCCGTTGACCATGCGGCCGGCACCGGTGGCCGGCTGCCGGTGCGGATCACATGCCCCAGCGCAGGGCCGGGGTGTTCACGGGCGCGTCCCACAGCCGCAGCAGCTCCTCGTCGGCCTGGCACAGGGTCACCGAGGCCCCCGCCATGTCCAGGGAGGTGACGTAGTTGCCGACCAGGGTGCGGGCCACGGCCACACCGCGCTCCCGCAGCACCCGCTGCACCTCGGCGTGGAACCCGTACAGCTCCAGCAGCGGGGTCGCGCCCATGCCGTTGACCAGCACCAGGACGGGATTGCGCGGCGGCATGTCCTCCAGGACGGCGTTGACCGCGAAGTCGGCGATCTCCCCCGACGTCATCATCGGCCGCCGCTCCCGGCCGGGCTCGCCGTGGATCCCGACGCCCAACTCCAGTTCGCCCTCCGGCAGGTCGAAGGTGGGACTGCCCTTCGCGGGCGTCGTACAGGCGCTGAGGGCCACGCCGAAGCTGCGGGAGTTGTCGTTGACCCGGCGGCCGATCGCCTCCACGCGCTCCAGCGGCTGGCCCTCGGCCGCGGCGGCGCCGGCGATCTTCTCCACGAAGAGCGTCGCGCCGGTGCCCCGCCGGCCCGCCGTGTAGAGGCTGTCGGTGACCGCCACGTCGTCGTTGACGAGCACCTTGGCCACCTGGATGCCCTCGTCCTCGGCGAGTTCCGCGGCCATGTCGAAGTTCAGCACGTCACCGGTGTAGTTCTTCACGATGAACAGCACGCCCGCGCCGCTGTCCACGGCCGCCGCGGCGCGCGCCATCTGGTCCGGCACCGGTGAGGTGAAGACCTCCCCGGGACAGGCGGCGGCGAGCATGCCCGGGCCGACGAACCCGCCGTGCAGCGGCTCGTGACCGGACCCGCCGCCCGAGACGAGGGCGACCTGCCCGGCCACGGGCGCGTCCCGGCGGACGATCACCCGGTTCTCCACGTCCACGATCAGCTCGGGATGCGCGGCGGCCATACCGCGCAGCGCGTCCGCCACGACCGTCTCCGGTACGTTGATCAACATCCTCATGGGTGTCTCCTCGTGAGCCTGACCTCGGCCCAGGGAACCCGCGTCGTAGCAGGTCACCGGCCCGGAGGTGGTTTTCTGATCTCGGCGGTTCGGTGGGGTCGGCAGGGGGGTCGCCGCGGGGTGCGCGCCGACTCGGTGCGGACGTCGGTGACGGGCCGTCAGGTGGGGGCCGGCGACCTGCCGCGGATGGCCGTCCCACCCGTCTACTGGCAGTATCGACCTTGGCGCGGCGGAGGTCACCCGAGACCGCACGGCTTCACGTTCCGTGGCGAACCGTCGACTTTGTGTGTCCGGCTTTCCGGCCCCCGCACCGCCCCCGTCTCCGCCCTTATCCGGGCCGGCCGTGCCCGCGCGACGGGATCACCCGGGCGGGGCCGGAGCCGGCCGCCCGGCCCGCGGTGGCCCGCCCGGGGCGTTCCCGTCCCGCGCGGCGAAGGCGGTGCGCATCAGCCCGTACGGGTCCATGACGAGCCCTCCTCTCCGGGGCGCCGCGAGCATGGCGAGGTGACCGCATCGGCCCGGCGAACCGCCTTCCCAGACCACCGACTTGACACAACCTCATGTGACGAGGCCCACTGCCGGCCGGCTCGGAACGGGCGCCGTGTCCGGCTCGTCCGGCTGCGGGAAGCATACGGAACCGGACATGCCCCGCGCTGCCGACTGGCAGGTACTTCCAGACAGTGAAGCATTCAAGTGCCGTGCGCATCCCTTGATTTCGGAACATGGCGTCACCACCGGGGCGGCTTCACAAGAGTGACCGCACCGGCCTCGTACCCTGCCGTACCCCTGACCCACCCCACCGAGGACTGAACCCCATGCACCCTGCTCTCGCGCCCCGCTCCGCCGGCTGCCTCCTGTTCGACTGGGACGGCACCCTCGTCGACAGCCAGTACGTCAACTACCGTGCCATGGCGGGCACGTTGGCCACCGAGGGAGTGCGGCTGGAACAGGAGTGGTTCGACGCGCGCACCGGCCTGTCCTCCGCCGAGATGATCCACACCCTGGTCGCCGAGCGCGGTCTCACGCTCTCCCGCTCCGTCGCCGAACTCGTCGCCGAGCGCGACGCGCAGTTCCTGGAGGAGGCGCACGCGGTGCGCCCGCTGCCGCCGGTCCTGGAGATCGTCGAGGCGTCCCGGCACCGGCTGCCCATGGCGGTGGCCTCCGGCGGCGCCCGGCACGTCATCGAGGCGACCCTGCGCCACCAGCCGTTCCACGACGCCTTCGACGCGCTGGTCACCCGTGACGACGTCGCCCGGGGCAAGCCCGCGCCCGACATCTTCCTCGCCGCGGCCCGCCTGCTGGGCGCCGAGCCGTCCCGCTGCCTGGTGTACGAGGACAGCGACGAGGGCATCGCCGCGGCCCACGCCGCCGGCATGGAGGTCATCGACGTCCGGCCCTACACCCGCACCCCGGCCGCCTGAACCCGCCCGGTCCCCGGGCCGCCGGCACCGCATCGGCCGGGCCGTCCTGGGAACCCGGTGCCGGGCGGTTCCAGCAGGCGGGGAGCCCGTCAGGCCGCCGACCGGAGGAGGTGCCGTCGCCGTGGACGAGTGGAGGATGTGGGAGCACGACGAGGTGCGGCTGTCGGCGCGCGAGCGGCTCGCGCTGCTGCGGATCGAGGCGGACCTCCGGCAGGACCGCCGGTTCGCGCGCCGCATGGGACGCAGGAGGCGCAGAGGCGTGACCCGGCGCGGTGGCTGGCTGCCGGCGGCGGTGCTGCTGCTGGGGGCCGCCTCGGTGTTCGTCGCCGTGATGGGCATGCGCACCTCGGACCCCGCGCTGCTGTGGTGCTTCGCGCTGCTGTGGCCGCTGACCCTCTCCCAGGTGTTCCGGCTGCTGTGCCGGGCGAGCCGCCCCGTCCCGCGGCCCCGCCGCGGCACCCGGCCCGCCTCCTGGCTCTGAACCGGCGCCGTCCGCGTCTCGGACGAGGAGTACGGCGTGCGCGGCGTAGAGGAATCACGGCCTGGGCGTACGGCGAGTCGCGCACCGCCTGAGGCGTACGGCGAGCCGCGCACCGGGAGAAACCGGGCGCGGCCCGCCGGGACACCGGCCGCCTTTCGAGGCGGGACCGTAAGGCGCGGCCGAACGCGCGGCCGTAACCCCGTGGCCGTAACCCCGCAGCCGTCAGTCCTTGTCCTTGCCGCGGCCCGACAGCGCGTCCCGCATCCGGTCGACGAGACCGGCCCCCGGTGCCAGCAGCTTGTTGGCCGGGGGCTTGTCCGGCGCCGACGGGTGCGGGCGGGTCGGGGCCGTCTTCTTGGCCCGGCGGACCTTGTCGCCCAGCTCCATCAGCGCGTCCGGCGGACAGGCGGCCTCCAGCCGCGGGAAGAGGTTCTCCTCCTCGTCGGCCACATGGGAGCGGATCACACTCATCAGCCGCGTGATGAGTGTGTCGAACCGCGGATCGTCCGCCTGGCAGCCCTCCAGGTCCTTCATGAGCCGCTCGGCCTCGGCGTGCTCCTCGATCTCCTTGTCGGCCAGGGCGTCACCGCCCGTCAGGTGCTCGCGCACCGCCGGGTACAGGTACGACTCCTCGGCGACCGAGTGCCGGACCAGCTCGATCGTCGCCTGGTCGCACAGGGTCTTGCGGTCCGGGGAGCCGGGCGGCAGCGCCTCGATCCGGCCGAAGATCTCCTCGACCTCGCCGTGGTCGGTGGTCAGCTCCTGGATGACGTTTCCGCCATGGCCCATGGTCGTTACCTCCTGCGTGGAACGCGGCGGCCCGTGAGCGGCCGGCCGTCGCTGCGCCGGGTGCCCCGGACACGGCGCGTTACACGGCCGGCCGTGCCCGGTCAGCGCATCGGGTGGCGGGCGGCGGCCGTCCGGCCCGGTCCGGACAGCGCCCACTCCCACCAGTGGTCCATAATGCGCGCGGTCAGCGCGTCCGCCGCCACCAGCGCCGGCCAGCCCAGGACCCGGGCCTGCGCGGTGACCTTCGCCCCGCCCGCGACCGGGTCGACGGCGATCACCGGGGTGCCGGCGCGCAGCGCGAGCACCAGGCCGTGCAGCCGGGTGGTGACGACCACGTCGAAACGGGCGACGAGGGCGAGGAACTGCTCCGCGGTGGCGCACAGCCGCCAGTCGTCGACGGCCAGCCGGGTCTCGGCCGGCACCCGCGCGCAGTCCTTGCCGGCGAGCCAGCCGGTGATCGCCGCGTTCACCTCCGTGTGCCGCCGGCGCGTGCCGTACTCGCCCTGGCCGCCGGAGAGCACCACGCCGGCCACGGGCGGCGGCGGGCCCGCCGGTGCGGCGGCGGCCAGATCGCGCCGGACCGGGTCCGCGGTGCCGTCCCGGGCGACGATCGCGTGGAAACCGGTGGCGGCGGGGTCCGCCGGGTCGACCACGGAGACCCCGGCCGCCAGTCGTGTGCAGGATCCGAACCTGGCATGGAGTGCGGCCACTTGGGGTCCGTGCACCGGACCGCACACGAAGAGCAACGTGTCGTAGGCGTCCGGGACGGCCGTGCGCAGCGACAGCGCCCCGGGCCGGAAACCGGGGCTCCAGGCGGTGTCGTGCGCGATCCCCGCCCGGGCCAGCGCGGCGGACATGTGCCGCTGGGCGAGCACGTCCCCGGCCGTGGCCTCCCCGTCGAGGAAGCTGAACCAGCCGGTGAGCAGCAGCCGCTCCGGGGTCCGGCCGGGCGCGCGCAGCAGCCGCAGTACGGCTGCGGGGACGTCGTCGTGCATCGGGGTCTCCACCGTGGTAACGGGGCGCAGGAGTCGCGCGAGTACCCATGATTCCGGACAATAAGGATCAAAGGTGTGAAAACAACTGGCTCGGGAACTCCGCAGCCAGTGCCGTCCAGCCAGTGGCGGCCGGACAGGGCGGTCCCGGCGTCCGGGGGGACCCGGGCCCTGTCCTCCCCTCGCCGACGGGCCCGTCCCCAACGGGCCGTCCCCGACGAGCCCCTCCCCAACGGGCCGGCGGACCGGGCCCGGTGGCGCGGTACGCGCCGGACCGGCCCGCGCACGGCCCGGCGCCACGCGGCCGGAGCGTCCGGCGACCCGTTCCGGGCCCCGGACCTCGAAGGACGACGAAGGAGTAGCCCCCATGACTGGTGTGACACCGTTCCCCTGGCGGCGCGCCCTCGTGACCGGCGGCGCCGGCTTCCTCGGCTCCCACCTGTGCGAACGGCTGCTGGATTCAGGCGTCGAAGTCGACTGCGCCGACAACCTGGTCTGCGGGTGCCGCGAGAACATCGCGCACCTGGAGGACCGGCCCGGCTTCCGCTACGTGCACTGCGACGTGTGCGCGGACGAGTGCGCCGGGCTGCTGCCGGGCCCGTACGACCTGATCCTGCACTTCGCCTGCCCGGCCTCGCCCGCCGACTACCTGCGCCTGCCCCTGCAGACCCTGGACGTGGGCAGCACCGGCACCCGCAACGTGCTGGCCCTCGCCGAACGCGACGGCGCCCGCCTGCTGCTCGCCTCCACCTCCGAGGTGTACGGCGACCCGCAGGTGCACCCGCAGCACGAGGGCTACTGGGGCAACGTCAACCCGGTCGGGCCGCGTAGCGTGTACGACGAGTCCAAGCGGTTCGCCGAGGCCCTGGTCACCGCGCACGCCGGCACCCGGGGCACGAACGCCGGGATCGTCCGGCTGTTCAACACCTACGGGCCGCGGATGCGGGCCCACGACGGCCGCGCCGTGCCCACCTTCATCTGCCAGGCGTTGGCCGGCGAGCCGCTCACGGTGACCGGCGACGGCAGCCAGACCCGCTCGCTGTGCTACGTCGACGACACGGTGGACGGCATCCTGCGGGTCGCCGCGAGCCGGTCCGTGCGGCCGGTGAACATCGGCGGCAGCGACGAGATCACCGTCGCCGACCTGGCCCGCCGGGTGGTCGCCCTGACCGGTTCCCGCTCCCCGATCGCGTTCATCGACCGGCCCGTGGACGACCCCGGCCGGCGCCGCCCGGACACCACCCTCGCGCGCGAACTGCTCGGCTGGTCGCCGCAGGTGCCCTGGGAGGAGGGCCTGAAGCAGACCATCGCCTACTTCACCGCCCTGTCCCCGCAACCGGCCCCGTCCGCGACGGCCCCGCCCCCGCTGCCCTGACCCCGCACGCTCCGCCCGTATCCCGGCCCCGCCTGCCCCAACCCCCCCGCCCGTCCCCGGCCCTGGAGACAGCGCATGCACGTCCTCGGAATCAACGCACTCTTCCACGACCCGGCCGCCGCCCTGCTCACCGACGGCACGGTCGTGGCGGCGGCGGAGGAGGAGCGGTTCTCCCGCCGCAAGCACGGCAAGCGGCCCCTGCCCTTCTCGGCCTGGGAACTGCCCGAGCAGGCGGCCCGCTGGACCCTGGAACAGGCCGGCCTCACCCCGTCCGACCTGGACGCCGTCGCCTATTCCTACGACCCCGCCCTGGCCCGCCCCGCCGACCGCATGGGCCTGCACGACCCCTGGGACCACCTGCGCCAGCACTACGCCCGCCAGGCACCGGACTTCCTCGCCGAGGCGCTGCCCGGCCTCGACCCCGCCAAGGTGCGCTTCGTCCCGCACCACGTGGCGCACGCGGCCTCCGCCGGGGCCGTCTCGCCGTACCCCGACTGCGCCGTCCTCGTCCTGGACGGCCGCGGCGAGTGCGGCTCCCACCTGGCCGGCCGCTACGGCAACCGCGAGCTGACCGTGCTCGCCGCCCAGGAACTGCCCGACTCCCTCGGCCTGTTCTACGAGGACCTCACCCAGCACCTCGGATTCCTGCGCAGCAGCGACGAGTTCAAGGTCATGGCGCTCGCCTCCTACGGCACCCCGCGCTTCGCCGGCCGGCTGCGGGAGTACGTCCGCGCCGACGACCGGGGCGGCTTCCGGGCCCGCCCGGTGCCCTGGGCCGAACTCGTCCCGCCGCGCCCGGCCGGCGGCGGCTGGAACCAGGACCACGCCGACCTCGCCGCCAGCGCCCAGCTCTGCCTGGAGGAGGTGATGCTGGCGCTCGCCCGGTGGCTGCGCGAGCACACCGGCGAGGACGCGCTCACCCTGGCCGGCGGTGTCGCCCTGAACTGCGTCGCCAACACCCGGCTGTGGCGCGAGAGCGGCTTCCGGCACCTCTGGGTGCAGCCCGCCGCCGGCGACGCCGGCACGGCCCTCGGCGCCGCCGCGCACATCGCCGGGCAGAAGGACACCCTGGAGCCGATGCCGACGGCCGCCCTGGGCCGCGGCTGGAGCGACACCGAACTGCGGGCGTGGCTGGAGCGGGCCGCCGTACCGTACGAGGAACCCGCCGACATCGCCGAGACGGCCGCCGAGGCGCTGGCCGCCGACGGGATCGTGGCCTGGTTCCAGGGCCGCAGCGAGTACGGGCCGCGCGCGCTCGGCCACCGCTCCCTGCTCGCCCACCCGGGCAGGGCGGCGAACCTGGAGCGGCTCAACGCGGTCAAGGGACGCGAGGAGTTCCGGCCCGTCGCGCCCATGGTGCTCGCCGAACGCGCCGCCGAGATCTTCGACGGGCCGCTGCCCAGCCCGCACATGCTGTTCGTGCACGACGTGGCCGCCGAGTGGCGGGCCCGCATCCCGGCCGTGGTGCACGTCGACGGCACCGCCCGCATCCAGACCGTCGACCGCGCCCAGGAACCTCTGGTGGCCCGGATGATCGAGGGCTTCGAACGGCGCACCGGGCTGCCGGTGGTGGTCAACACCAGCCTCAACACCGCCGGCCGGCCCATGGTCGACGACCCCCGGGACGCCCTGGAGTGCTTCGGCTCCGCCCCCGTGGACCTGCTGGTGCTCGGCCCGTTCGCGATCCGCCGCGGGAAGGCCTTCGCATGAGCGACGCCCCCGCCTACACCGTCGTCGTCCCGACCATCGGCCGCCCCTGCCTCGCCGAGTGTCTGCGCGCGCTCGCCCAGGGCACCGGCGAGCACCCTCCGCACGAGGTGGTCGTCGTGGACGACCGGCCCGCCCCCGAGGGCGACCTGCCGCTGGAGAGCGCCGGACACCTGCTCGACCGGGTGCGCACCCTGCGCACCGGCGGCAAGGGCCCGGCCGCCGCCCGCAACACCGGCTGGCGCACCGTCCGCACGCCCTGGACGGTCTTCCTGGACGACGACGTCCAGGTGCTCCCCGACTGGTCCCGGCGGCTCGCCGGGGACCTGCGCGAGGCCGGCCCCGACACCGGCGGCGTCCAGGGACGGCTGCGGGTCCCGCTGCCCCCGGACCGCCGGCCCACCGACTGGGAACGCACCACCAAGGGGCTGGAGAACGCCGCCTGGGCCACCGCCGACATGGCCTACCGCACCGAGGCCCTGAAACGGACCGGCGGCTTCGACGAACGCTTCCCGCGGGCCTTCCGCGAGGACGCCGACCTCGCCCTGCGCGTCCAGCGGGCCGGCTGGGCCCTGACCCGCGGCGCCCGCGTCACCCGGCACCCGGTCCGCCCCGCCCACTGGTGGGCCTCGCTGCCCGTACAGCGCGGCAACGCCGACGACGCCCTGATGAACCGGCTGCACGGCCGCGACTGGTGGCACCGCGCCCGGGCACCCCGCGGCCGGCTGCCCCGCCACCTGGCCGTCACCGGCGTGGCCCTCGCCGCCACCGCCTGCGCGCTGACCGGGCGGCACCGGGCCGCGACCGCCTGCGCCGCGCTGTGGACCCTCGGCACCGCCGAGTTCGCCCTCGCCCGCATCCTGCCCGGCCCGCGCACCGTCCGCGAGGTCGCCGGGATGCTCGGCACCAGCGTGCTCATACCGCCGCTCGCCGTACAGCACTGGCTGCGCGGCGCCGTCCGCCACCGGCACGCCCGGCCGCTGGGAGGTGCCGGATGACCCCCGTCCGCGCCGTCCTGTTCGACCGCGACGGCACCCTCGTCGCGGACGTGCCGTACAACGGCGACCCGGACCGGGTCCGGCTGCTGCCGGGCGCCGTGGAGGCCGTCGCGCTCGCCCGGTCCCAGGGCCTGGCCACCGGCGTGGTCAGCAACCAGTCCGGCATCGGACGCGGACTGCTCACCGTCGAACAGGTCCTGCGGGTCAACGCGCGCGCCGACGCGCTGCTCGGCGGCCTGGACACCTGGGTGTTCTGCCCGCACGCCCCCGACGCCGGCTGCCCCTGCCGCAAACCCCGGCCCGGCCTGGTCCGCGCCGCCGCCGCCCGGCTCGGCGTACCGCCCGCCGCCTGCCTGGTGATCGGTGACATCGCCGCCGACGTGCTGGCCGCCCGCGCCGCGGGCGCCCGGGGCGTGCTGGTGCCCAACGCGGCCACCGCACCGGCCGAGACGGCACGCTTCGCCGGCCAGTCGGCCCCCGACGTGCTCACCGCCGTACGGAGCGCCCTCGGCGCGGCAGCGGGGAGGACACCGGCATGAACTCCCTCGTCGTCCGGCTCGACAGCTTCGGTGACGTCCTGCTCGCCGGCCCCGCCGTCCGCGCCGTCGCCGCCCACAGCAGCCGGGTCACCCTGCTGTGCGGACCGCGCGGCGCGGACGCCGCCCGGCTGCTGCCCGGCGTCGACGAGGTACTGGTGTGGGAGGCGCCCTGGGAGGGCTTCGACCCGCCCCCGGTCAGCCCCGCGGACATCGGCGCCCTGCTGGACCGGCTGCGCGCCGGCGCCCACGACAGCGCGCTCGTCCTCACCTCCTTCCACCAGAGCCCGCTGCCCACCGCCCTGCTGCTGCGGCTCGCCGGCGTCCGCCGCATCGGCGCCGACAGCACCGACCACCCCGGCCGCCTCCTCGACGTACGCCACCGCCGCCGGGCCGGCCGGCACGAGGCCGAGGCGGCCCTCGACACCGCCGCCGCCATGGGCTTCACACCGCCGCCCGGCGACGACGGCCGGCTGCGCGTCCTGCCCCCGCCGGACACCGGAGGGCTGACCGGCCACGGCCCCTACGTCGTCCTGCACCCCGGCGCCAGCGCCCCCGCCCGCGCCTGGAGCCCCGGCCGGTGCGCCGAGGCGGTCACCCTGCTCGCCGACGCCGGGCACCGCGTCGTCGTCACCGGCGGCCCCCACGAGAGCGGCCTCACCCGGCGGGTCAGCGGCGACACGGCCGTGGACCTCGGCGGCCGGACCTCCCCGCGCACCCTCGCCGGGGTGCTGCGCCTGGCCGACGTCGTGATCAGCGCCAACACCGGACCCGCCCACCTCGCCGCCGCCGTCGGCACCCCGGTCGTCTCGCTGTTCGCACCCGTCGTACCGGCCGAACGCTGGGCGCCCTACGGCGTCCCCGTCATCCTGCTCGGCGACCAGTCGGCGCCCTGCGCGGACACCCGGGCCCTCACCTGCCCGGTGCCCGGCCACCCCTGCCTGGACGAGGTCACCGGACAGGACGTGGTGCGCGCGGTGCACAAGCTCATCCAGGAGCGGCAGTCATGAACATCCTCGTCTGGCACGTGCACGGATCCTGGCTCACCGCCTTCGTCCAGGGCCCGCACACCTATCTGGTCCCGGTCACCGAGGACCGCGGACCCGACGGCCTCGGCCGCGCGGTGACCTGGGACTGGCCCGGATCCGTGCGCGAACTCACCCCCGGCGAACTGCGGGACGCCGACATCGACCTGATGGTGCTCCAGCGCCCGCACGAACCCGGACTCGCCCTGCGCTGGACCGGCCGCCGGCCCGGACGGGACGTGCCCGCCGTGTACGTCGAGCACAACAGCCCCGACGAGTCGCCCGAACGGCAACTCCACCCGCTCGCCGGGCAGTCGGCCGTGCCCGTCGTGCACGTCACCCACTTCAACCGGCTGATGTGGGACAACGGCCGTGCCCCGGCGGAGGTCGTGGAACACGGCATCGTCGACCCCGGCCCGCTGTGGACCGGCACCGAGCCGCGCGCGGCCGTCGTCGTCAACGACCCCGTGCGCAGGGGCCGTACGACCGGCACCGACCTGCTGCCGGCGTTCGCCCGGTGCGCGCCGCTGGACGTCTTCGGCATGCGCACCGAAGGACTCGCCGGCCACCTGGGCCTGCCGCCCGGACGCTGCCGCACCCGGGACCTGCCCCAGCGCGAGCTGCACCGGGAGATGGCCCGGTGCCGCCTGTACCTGCACCCCGTGCGCTGGACCTCGCTCGGCCTGTCCCTGCTGGAAGCCATGTTCCTCGGCATGCCCGTGGTCGCCCTGGACACCACCGAGGTCCGGGAGGCCGTACCCGAGGGCGCCGGAGTGGTCTCGAACCGGCTCGACGTACTGCAGGACGCCGTACGCGCCTTCCTCGCCGACCCCGCACTGGCCCGCCGGACCGGCGCGGCGGCCCGGGCCGCGGCCCAGGCCCGCTACGGAGAGCGGCGCTTCCTGGACGACTGGGAACGCCTGATCAAGGAGGTCACCCGATGAGCCGCATTCCGCACTCGGCCGGGCGCGTCGCCATGGTCTCCGAGCACGCCAGCCCGCTGGCCGCGCTCGGCGGCCCGGACGCGGGCGGCCAGAACGTGTACGTGGCGCAGCTCGCCCGACAGCTCGCCCGCAGGGGATACCGGGTCACGGTCTACACCCGGCGGGACTCGGCCGGTCTGCCGGACCGGGTGACCCTCATCGACGGCGTCCAGGTGGTGCACGTGCCCGCCGGACCGCCCGCCCCCGTCCCCAAGGACGAACTCCTCCCGCACATGACCGAGTTCGGGAACTTCCTGGCCCGCCAGTGGGCGCAGAGCCCGCCCGGCGTGGTGCACGCCCACTTCTGGATGTCCGGCCTGGCCGCCCTGGCCGGCGCCCGCGACCAGGGCGTCCCCGTCGTGCTGACCTACCACGCTCTGGGCACGGTGAAGAAGCGCTACCAGGGCACCGCCGACACCAGCCCGCCGCAGCGCCTCGCCATCGAGGAGGCCATCGGCCACGAATGCGCCCGGATCATCGCCACGTGCAGCGACGAGGTGGCCGAACTGAAGGCCATGGGACTGCCCGAGGACCGGATCAGCGTCGTGCCCTGCGGTGTCGACCCCGACCAGTTCGCACCGGTCGCCCCCACCCGCCCGCCCGGCGCCCGCAGACGGCTGCTCGCCGTCGGCCGGCTCGTGCCCCGCAAGGGTTTCGACCACGCCATCCGCGCCCTGGCCGGCGTCCCCGACGCCGAACTCCTCATCGCCGGCGGCCCCGAGGCCGACCTGCTCGGCACCGAACCCGAGGCCGCGCGCCTGTACGGCATCGCCGGCGAGTACGGCGTCTCCGACCGGGTCACCCTGCTCGGCGGGGTCGGCCGGGCCCGGATGCCCCGGCTGATGTCCAGCGCAGACCTGGTGCTGTCCCTGCCCCGGTACGAGCCCTTCGGCATCGTCCCGCTGGAGGCCATGGCCTGCGCCACACCGGTCGTCGCCACCGCCGTCGGCGGCCAGCTCGACACGGTCGTCGACGGCACCACGGGCCTGCTGGTCCCGGCCGACGACGACTACGACCTCGGCGCGGCCCTCCGCGCCCTCCTCGCCGACCCCGGCCGGCTCGCCCGGTACGGGGCCGCCGGCCGCGACCGGGTGCTCGGCCACTACACCTGGGACCGGGTCGCCGACGGCGTGGCCGGGGTGTACGCCGCCGTGTCCCCGGTCCGCTCGCTCTCGGGGGTGGTCCGATGAACACCGGCCTCCACGCCACACCGCACTGCGACGACCTCGCCAAGGCCCTGGAGGCGTTCCGGGAGCACGGCCCGCTGCTGGAGCGCTGGGGCGCCGAACTCGCCCGCCGGCTGGGCGCGGGAGCCCGGCTGCTCGCCGCCGGCAACGGCGGCAGCGCCGCCCAGGCCCAGCACCTCACCGCCGAACTCGTCGGCCGCTACCGCGACGACCGCCCGCCGTTCTCCGCGGTCGCCCTGCATGCCGACACCTCCGCCACCACCGCGATCGCCAACGACTACGGCGTCCAGGAGCTGTTCGCCCGGCAGACCGCCGCGCATGGCCGCCCCGGCGACGTGCTCCTGCTGCTGTCGACCAGCGGCGCCAGCGCCAACCTGCTGACCGCCGCCGAACGCGCGCACGGCCTCGGCATGACCGTGTGGGCGCTGACCGGACGCCCGCCCAACCCGCTGCACCTCGGCGCCGACGAGGCCCTGTGCGTCGACGCGCCCGGCGCCGCCACCGTCCAGGAACTCCACCTCGTCGCCGTGCACATGCTCTGCGAGAGCTTCGACCGGGCCGTGGAACGCGGCGCGGCGGGCCAGCGGGCGGATGGCACAGTCGGCGGCGGCGGACGGGGTGCGGGTGGTCGGGCTGGCGTGGGTGGCCGGCCCGGCGTCGATGGTCGGGCCGGTGTGGATGATGAGCCGGTCGTGGACGGCCAGCCCGGCGCGGACGCCCGGCCCGGCGTGGACAGCCCGCCCGGCGTAGATGGCCTGCCCGGCGCCGTCAGCGGGCCCGGTGCCGACGGCCGGCCTGGTGTCGACGGCCGGCCGGTCGGCCGCGCCCGCAGCGTCGGCCGGACCGCACCCGGCGCGCCCATAGCCCCCAGGAAGGGACAGGCATGACCGCCTCACAGACGCCCCTGGTCGTCGTCGGCGACGCCCTGCTCGACCACGACCTGTGCGGCCGGGCCGACCGCCTGGCCCCGGACGCGCCCGTACCCGTCGTCCACGACACCCGGCGCAGCTCCCGCCCGGGCGGCGCGGCCCTCGCCGCCTGCCTCGCCGCCGCCGACGGCCGTCCCGTCACCCTGGTCACCGCCCTCGGCACCGACCCCGCCAGCGACACCCTGCGCGCCCTGCTGGCCGGCCGGGTCCGCCTCGTGGCACTGCCCCTGGACGGCACGCTGAGCAGCAAGACCCGGGTCCTGGCCGGCGACCGGCCGCTGCTGCGCCTGGACGACGGCGAGGGCCGCGCCCGCGAGGCGACCCCGCAGGCGGTGGCCGCGATCGCGGCGGCGGCGGGCGTCCTCGTCGCCGACTACGGCCGGGGCACCGCCGACGTCCTCCGAGACGCCCTGGCCCACACGGCGGCCCCCGTCGTCTGGGACCCCCACGTACGCGGCCGGCCCCCCGTCCCCGGCGTCCGCCTCGCCACCCCCTCCGCCCAGGAGGCCCGCGCCTTCGCCCGGCGGCTGACCGCGGCCGGCGCCGGGGCGGCCGGCGACACGGCCGGGCTGCGCACCGCCGCCCGGGACGCCCGCGCCCTCGTCCGGGCCTGGCGGGCCCAGGCCGTCGCGGTGACCCTCGGCGACCGCGGCGCCCTGCTCTCGCACGGCGAGACCCCGCTGCTGGTGCCGACCCCGGCCGCCGCCACGGGCGACCCGTGCGGAGCCGGTGACCGGTTCGCCGCGGCCGCCGCCGGACAGCTCGCCGACGGCGCCCTCACCGAGGCCGCCGTCCAGGCCGCCGTCCACGCCGCCACCCGCTATGTCGCCGAGGGCGGCGCCCGCGCGATCGCCGTACCGGACCGGCCGGAGCCGGCCGCGGAGCCCGCGGCCGACGGCGACACCACCGCCGACGCCGTGCGCACCGCCGCCCGGGTCCGGGCCGCGGGCGGCACCGTCGTCGCCGCCGGCGGCTGCTTCGACCTGCTGCACGCCGGTCACGTGGCCCTGCTCCAGGCCGCCCGCCGGGCCGGTGACTGCCTCGTCGTGTGCGTCAACTCCGACGCCTCCGTACGCCGCCGCAAGGGCGCCGGCCGGCCCCTGGTCCCGGCCGCCGACCGGGTACGGGTGCTGCGCGCGCTGGAGTGCGTGGACGCCGTCGCCGTCTTCGACGAGGACACCCCCGAACGCCTCCTCGGCGAACTCCGCCCGCACATCTGGGCCAAGGGCGGCGACTACGCGCGGACCCGGCTGCCGGAACAGCCGCTGGTGGAGAGCTGGGGCGGCCAGGTCCTGCTGCTGCCCTACCTCGACGGCCGCTCCACCACCGGCCTGGCCCGCCGGGCGGCCCTCACCCCCACGGCGGGAGACCCCCAGTGACCCCCACCCCCCGCACACGCGCCCCACACCCCCCGCACGCGCCCCACCCGACGGCCACCACCACCAGGACCCGCCCGGCCCCCGCCGCCCTCGGTCCCGAGACCCGCCGCGCGGTCCCCGCCGCCCCGGCTGCCAAGTCCCGCCTCGGGCGCCCCGCCGCCGACGCGGCCGGGTGCGCGGCCGGGTGCGTCGTGGGCCGCTTCCCCGTGCGCTACGGAGAACGCGTCCAGTGACCGCCGAGCAAGCCCCGTGCGTCCTGGTCCTGCGCGCGCTGGGCCTGGGGGACCTGCTGGCCGGGGTGCCCGCGCTGCGCGGCATCCGCCGCGCCTTCCCCGGCCACCGGATCGTCCTCGCCCAGCCGCCCGGCCTGACCGAACTCGCGCTGGCCAGCGGCGCGGTCGACGCCGTGTTCCCGGCCGAGGCACCGGGCCGCGCGGTGCCCGGCCTGCGCCACTGGCCCGGCCCACCGCCCGACGTGGCCGTCGACCTGCACGGCAACGGCCCCGAGAGCCGCGACGCCCTGGCCGCCCTGCGCCCGCGCCGGCTGCTCGCCCACGCCTGCCCGGACGGCCCGCCCTGGCCGGCCCGCGTCAACGAACGCGACCGCTGGTGCGCCTTCCTGCGCGCCTACGGCATCCCCGCCGACCCCCGGGACCTGCGGCTGCCCCGCCCCGCCACGCCGTCCCCGGCCCCGGGCGCGGTCGTCGTGCATCCCGGCGCGGCCTCCGCCTCCCGCCGCTGGCCGGCGGAGCGGTTCGCGGCCGTCGTACGGTGCCTGCGCGCCGCCGGCCACCGCGTGGTCCTCACCGGCGGCCCCGGCGAGGACGACCTGGTCCGCGAGGTCGCCGAACGCGGCGGCAGGCCGGGCGGCGACGTGTTCACCGGCGGCCTGCCCCCGGGCCCGCTGAGCGCCCTGATCGCCGAGGCCGCCCTGCTGCTCAGCGGCGACACCGGTCTCGCCCATCTCGCGGTGGCCCACGGCACCCGCTCCGTCACCCTGTTCGGACCCGTCTCCCCGCGCCTGTGGGGCCCGCCGCCCGGCCCGGACCACGTGGCCCTGTGGAAGCCCGGCCCGCCCGGCGACCCGCACGGCGCCACCACCGACGCCCGCCTGCTGCGCATCGGCACCGGCGAGGTCGCCGCGGCCTGCCTGACGCTCCTGCGGGACACCCGCGCCCGGCGCCGGGCGACCGGAGAGGAGGTGGCCCATGCCCACTGAACCGGCCCCCGGCCGCACCCGCGCCCCCGCCGCCCCCGGCGATCCGCGGATCACCGTCGCCGTCATCACCCGCGACCGCCCCGCCAGCCTGCTGCGCACCCTGGACGCGCTGGCCGCGCTGCCCGAACGGCCACCGGTCGTCGTGGTCGACAACTCCCGCGCCGACACCACCCGCCGGGCCGTGGCCGGCCACCCGGCCGTCACCCGTCTGCTACGGCCCGCCCGGAACACCGGCGCCGTCGGCCGCACCCTGGCCGCGCGCCACGCCCGCACGCCCTACGTCGCCTTCAGCGACGACGACTCCTGGTGGGAACCGGGCAGCCTGGCCCGCGCCGCCGACCTCCTCGACCGGCACCCGCGGCTCGGCCTGCTCGCCGCCCGCACCCTGGTCGGTGCCGAGGCCGCCGAGGACCCGCTCAACGCCGTTCTCGCCGCCTCGCCGCTGCCCGCCCAGCCGGATCTGCCCGGCCGCCCGGTGCTCGGCTTCCTCGGCTGCGCCTGCGTGGTCCGCCGGGAGGCCTTCCTCGGCGTCGGCGGCTACCACCCGCTGCTCTTCTTCGGCGGCGAGGAGACCCTGCTCGCCTACGACCTGGCCGCCGCCGGCTGGGGCGTCACCTACGAGCCCGCCCTGTGCGCCCGCCACCACCCCGAGGACCACGGCCGCACCGGCCGCTCCTCGCTCGTCCGGCGCAACCACGTCCTCACCACCTGTCTGCGCCGCCCCTGGCCGGTCGCCCTGCGCGCCGGCACCGACCTGGCACTGGCCGCCGCGGCCGGCCGCCCCGGCGCGCGCCGGGCCCTGAAGGAGGCCGTCGCCCGGTTCCCGGCCGCGCTCGCCCGCCGCCGCCCCCTGCCCCCGCGCGTCGAGCACGCCGCCCGGCTGCTCGACCGGGAGGCCTCCGGACGCCCACGGGAAGGCACCGCACCGACATGACCCGGACCGGACCCGACGACCGTACGACCGTCGTCGTGATCACCCACAACCGCCGCGACGAACTGCTGCGCACCCTCGCCCTGCTGCGCGGACTGCCCGAACGCCCGCCCGTCATCGTCACCGACAACGCCTCCACCGACGGCACCGCCGAGGCCGTCGCCCGGGACTTCCCGGAGATGACCCTGCTGCGCCCCGGCCGCAACCTGGGCGCCATCGGCCGCAACCTGGCCGTCCGGCGGGCGCGCACGCCGTACGTCGCCTTCTGCGACGACGACACCTGGTGGGAGCCCGGCAGCCTGCGCCGGGCCGCCGACCTGCTGGACACCCGGCCCCGGCTGGCGGCCGTCACCGCGCGCATCCTCGTCGAACCGGCCGGCACCGAGGACCCGGTGGTGCGCGAGCTGCGCGAATCCCCGCTGCCCGGACCCGACTGGCTGCCCGGACCCGCGCTCGGCTCCTTCCTCGCCGCCGCCACCGTGCTGCGCACCGAGGCGTTCTGGGCCGGCGGCGGCTTCCACCCCGGCCTGTGGCTCGGCGGCGAGGAGGAACTGCTCGCCTGCGATCTGCAACGCCAGGGCTGGTGGCTCGCCTACGCCGAGGAACTCACCGTCCACCACCAGGCCTCCCTGCAGCGCGACAGCACGGCCCGCCGCGTCCTCGGCCTGCGCAACACCCTGTGGTTCACCTGGCTGCGCCGCCCCCTGCTGCCGGCACTGCGCCGCACCGGGCACCTCGTGAGGACCGTGCCCCGGGACGCCGCGTCCGCCCGCGCGTTCGCCCACGCCACCGCCGGACTGCCGTGGGTGCTGCGCCAGCGCGATCCCGTGCCGGCGGCCCTGGAACGCCGGATCGCCGCGCTGGAACGGGCCCGCCGCGACTCACCCGCACGGCGGTACGTCGGCTGACCGGCCGACGCCGCGCCACGCCCCCGGCTCGGAGACGCCGTCGCGCCCGACGCACCCCGTGCAGGCCGGACAGACCGCCTGCACACCTGGGGAGCCCCCACCGCTGGAGGCACCGACGCGTACCCCACCCGCGCCGCCGCGCCGCGCCACGAACCCCGGCCGCCCCGGCAACGCCCGCGCCCGGCCCGTCGTACAGCCCGGCGGCACGTCCGCCAGACCCGACCGCGGCCGGCCCACCCGGCACCCGGGACACACGCCACCCCGGCCGCCGCCCCGCACGCGACCCGGCGGCCCCGGCCGGCCCCTGTGGGGGCCGCCCGCGCCCGGCGCCGTGGATGGCGCGGCCGCGGAGCCGCGCTTACCGTGCACAGTGGGTGCCGAGGCCGGGAAGCGGCCGGGCGAGACCTCCGTGACGTCCTGTCCGGCCGGCAGGACGTCCGCTCCGGTGCCGTGACGTCCTGTCTGGGTGATGCGATGAAACCTTCCGCCGGCCGGCCGGCCGCACCGGCCCGGCTCGTCATCGAGTCCTCCGTAGTCGAGGGACTGCCCGCCGAGGGCGCCCTGCTGCTGCGCATGACCGGCAGCCTGGACGCCCACGGCGCCGAGGTCTGGGCGGAGGAACTCCGCGGCCACCTGGCCCGGGCCGACCGCGCCGGACTGCGCCCCGTCCTCGACATGGCCCATGTGCAGCTCGGCGGCGCCGCAGTGCTGCGCACGCTCAGCGAGACGACCCGGGCGCGCACCGGACGCCCGGACCTGGTCATCGTCCGCGCCCGGCCCGGGGTGCGCGAGGCGGTGCACCTGGCCCGGCTGACCGGCGTCCAGCTGTACGCCACCCTGGACGAGGCGCTGCGCGCGCTGGCCCGCGCCGCCTCCCGGGTGGAGGAACTGCCCGCCTGGCGGTCCCAGCTCGCCGACCCGGTCCGCCCCTCGTACGAGGACCTGCACAAGGAGGTCCGCGCGCTGCGTGCCCGGGTGCGCAGCGCCCCGCTGATCGGCATGGCGCAGGGCGTGCTCATGGTCCGCTACGGGCTGCCGGACTCCGGCAGCGCATTCCGGGCGCTGCGCGAGGCGTCACAGCGGTTCAACGTGCCCCTGCGCGTCCTGGTCTCGGCCGTGGTCGTGGCCCGGGCCCCGAGCGGCGAGGTGTGGTTTCCGGGCCGCAGGCCCCTGCCCGTGCCGCAGCTGCGCGTCCTCGCCCGCGGCGGCCGGGACCCGCGCTGCCGCCGCCGGATGATCGACACCGTGCTGCACGAGGCGCTGGCCATCGGCCGGGCGCCCGGCGGCTACGTGCAACTGGTGGACCCGGCGGTGAACGCCCTGGTGCCGGAGACCCGCCACGGCTGCGCGGAGACGCTTCTCGACCACCTCGCGCGGGGCCGGGGCGAGGGCACCGCCGACGCGGCGGCCCGCACCCGGGGCCGCCAGGTGAGCGTCCCCGACGTCGCCACGGACGCGCTGCTCTCCGACGAGTGCCGGTACGTGCTGCTGGCCGGCGGCGCCCGCGCCCTGCACAGCGTCCCGGTGCTCTCCTCGGCCGGTTCGTGCGCGGGCGTGATCGGCCTGCACTGGCCCGACGCCGGCCACCGGCCCACCGCCGCGCAGACCGAGGCGTTCGCCCTGCTGGCCGCGGACACCTCGGCCTGGCTGAGCTGGTACCACCGCTCGGTGCTGCTGGACGCCCTCGAACACCTCCACGGGACGCTGACGCCCACCGGCTGAACACCTCCGCCGCCCCGCGCCGCCCCGCCGCCCGGCAGGTCCGGCCGCCGTGCGCGGGCGCTACGCTCCGGAGTATGCGGATCTCCGTCTCCTCCGACATGGACGAACCCGTCGCCCGCCTGCTCGTCGCGGAGCTGCGCCGCCGTGGTCACGACGTCCGGGAGCACGGCGCGCTGCGGCCCGGGGCCGACGCGCGCTGGGCGGTCTGTTCCGAGGCCGCCGCCCGGGAGGTGGCCGACGGCGCGGCCGACCAGGCGGTGGTGTGCTGCTGGACCGGCACCGGCGCGTCCATCGCGGCCAACAAGGTGCCGGGCGTCCGGGCGGCGCTGTGCGCGGACGCCGCCACGGCGGACGGCGCGCGCCGCTGGAACGACGCCAACGTCCTGGCGCTCAGCCTCAGGCTGACCTCGGAACCGCTGCTGCGGGAGATCCTCGACGCCTGGTTCGCGGCCGAGCCCAGCCAGGACCCGGAGGACCGGGACAACATGACCCGCGTCGCCCGCCTGGACGTCCCCCGCGACGCCTCTTAGCGACCTGGTCCGGGCCGAGGCGGCTCAGTGGGCGCCCAGACCGCCGCCGCCGAACGAGCCGCTGGAGCCCTTGCTCCAGCGCGGGCGGTCCTTCGAGTCACTCGGCCGGGTGTCCATGTTGGACAGTTCGTACGGGGTGAGCGGACGTTCGCCCTTGGCGATCCGGGGCACCTCCGCGGACTCCCTGTTCTCGCGCACCTCGTGCACCGGCCCGCCCGGCGGCATCGTGGGCTGTTCGTCGGGGCGGGGGCGCGGCAGCTCCCTGGACCTGACGCGGGAGGTCATCCAGAAGCCGCCCCCGAGCAGCGCGAGCAGGGCCACGGCCACGACGAACAGGACCAGGCTCATCAGACCGCTCGCCGCGGCGAGTTGCATCGAAGCTATGTTCATGAAAGACGAATACCCCTATAGAGAGGTATGAACCGAACAAAGCGGACATCAGGGATGAGGGGTGGAGGGTTTGCGGTCGCCCGCCCCGGCTACCCGCCCCCTGTGACATCGCCGACTTCCCAGCAGCTGTACCGGTTCCTAGAGGACCGCTTCACCTGTGCCCAGGCGTGTACGGAGTGCGCCCGGGCCTGCGCCGTGCGGGCGAGCCTGGTCGACCCGGACGGCACCGAGGGCCAGGAGCGCGTGCGCCGGCTGGGCATCATGTGCGCCGAGGCGTGCGACGCCACCTGCCGGGTGCTGTGCGAGGAGAACCAGCAGGACGAGGAGGGCATCCGGGTCCGGGTGGACTGGTGCCGCTCGGTCTGCCTGGAGTGCGCCCTCGCCTTCGACCGGCTCCCGGGCGCCGAGTCGGCCGCGGCCACCTGCCGCGCCTGTGCCGACGCCTGCGCGGGCTTCCTCGAAGTGCTCCAGTAGGTGCTACGGGCCCCTGGTAGTCCGCCGCGCCCCGTGGCCATACTGCGCACATGGCGGACCCCGGGCTGTTCACCCCCGACTCGGTGACCTGGCAACTGCACGGCGACCCCATGATGTGGGTCGCCGGCGTGCGCGCGCTCTACCTTCAGGCCCTGCATCCCCGTGCCGTCCGCGGCGTGCTGCAGAACTCCGACTTCCGGCGGGACGCGTGGGGGCGGCTGATGCGGACCGCGGACTTCGTCGGGACGACGACGTACGGCACCACGCGGGCGGCCGAGCAGGCCGGTGCCCGGGTGCGCCGGATCCACGCCGCGCTGACGGCGGCCGACCCGGACACCGGGGAGCGCTACCGCCTCGACGAGCCCGCGCTGCTGCTCTGGGTGCACTGCGCGGAGATCGGCTCCTATCTGCACGTCCTGCGCCGCTCGGGCGTGCCGCTGACCGACGCCCAGGCCGACCGGTATCTGGCCGAGCACCGGACGAGCGCCCGGCTCGTGGGGCTCGACCCGCGGGCCGTGCCGGCGAACCGCGCCGAACTGGCCGCCTACTTCGAGAAGGTACGCCCGGACCTCGCCGCCGGCCCCGAGGCCCGTGAGGTGGACGCCTTCCTGCGCCGCCCGCCCGTCCACCCGCTCCTCGTCCCGGCGCGCGAACTGCTGTGGCGGCACGTGGCCCGGCTGGCCTACGCCTCCCTGCCGCCGTACGCCCACGAGCTGTACGGCCGGCCGGCCCCGCCGCCCGCCGCCGTCACCCGCGCCCTGCGCGCCACGGGCGCCGTACTGCGCGCGATACCCGCCCGGGTGCGCTGGCAGCTCCCGCCGAAGCACATCCTGCGCGCGATGGCCCGCCTCGGCCCGGACGCGCGTCCGGCACCGGGCGGACCGAGGCGGTGACCCGGCCGGAACCCCGCCCCTGGCCGTCGTGAACGGCCGCGTGCTACGAAGAACCATGCCCGCGAACGAGACAGGCCGCGCCTACGACGCCGTGATCGTCGGCGGCGGCCACAACGGCCTGGTCGCCGCCGCCTACCTGGCCCGGGCCGGCCGCTCCGTGCTGGTGCTGGAGCGGCTGGACCACACCGGCGGCGCGGCCGTCTCCACCCGCCCGTTCGCCGGGATCGACGCCCGGCTGTCCCGGTACTCCTACCTGGTCAGCCTGCTCCCGCCGAAGATCGTGCGCGATCTCGGGCTGGACTTCCGGGTCCGCGCCCGCACCATCTCCTCGTACACCCCCGCCGAGCGCGCCGGACGGCCCACGGGCCTGCTCGTCGGCGGCGGCGCGCAGCGCACCCGGGAGGCGTTCGCCCGGCTGACCGGCGGCGACGGCGAGTACGCGGCCTGGCAGCGGTTCTACGGCATGACGCGCCACGTCGCCCAGCGCGTCTTCCCCACGCTCACCGAACCGCTGCCCACCCGTGACGCGCTGCGCCGCCGCGTCGGTGACGAGACCGCCTGGCGGGCCCTGTTCGAGGAGCCGCTCGGCGTCGTCGTGGAGAAGACGTTCGCCGACGACCTGGTCCGGGGCGTCGTCCTCACCGACGCGCTCATCGGCACGTTCGCCGACGCCCACGACCCGGACCTCGCCCAGAACCGCTGCTTCCTCTACCACGTCATCGGCGGTGGCACCGGCGCCTGGGACGTGCCCGTCGGCGGCATGGGCGCGCTCACCGACGCGCTCGCGGCGGCGGCCCGTTCGGCGGGGGCGCGCCTGGCCACCGGGCACGAGGTGACCCGGATCGACACCGACGGGCGCCACGCCGAGATCACCTACCGCACGGCCGACGGCGAGGGCACCGCCGCCGCCCGGCACGTCCTGGTCAACGCCTCCCCGCACGAACTGGCCGCCCTCACCGGCGCCGCGCCGCCCGAGCCCGCCGAAGGCGCCCAGCTCAAGGTCAACATGCTGCTCACCCGGCTGCCCCGGCTGCGCGACCCGGGCACCGACCCCCGCGAGGCCTTCGCCGGCACCTTCCACGTCGCCGAGGGCTACCGGCAACTGGCCACCGCCCACGCCCAGGCCGCCGCCGGCCGGCTCCCGGGGTCCCCGCCGTCGGAGATCTACTGCCACTCCCTGACCGACCCCACCATCCTCGGCCCCGACCTCGCCCGGCGCGGCTACCAGACGCTCACCCTGTTCGGCCTGCACACCCCGGCCCGCCTCTTCGACCGGGACAACGACGCCGCCCGCGAGGAACTGCTGGCCGCCACCCTCGCCGAACTCGACACCCACCTCGCCGAACCCCTCGCCGACTGCCTGGCCACCGACGCCGACGGCCGCCCCTGCATCGAGGCGAGGACCCCGCTGGACCTCGAACGGGACCTGCGCCTCCCCGGCGGCAACATCTTCCACCGCCCCCTGTCCTGGCCCTACGCCCAGCCGGACACCGGCCGCTGGGGCGTGGAGACCGCCCACCCCAACGTCCTGCTGTGCGGCGCGGGCGCGGCACGCGGCGGCGGGGTGAGCGGGGTACCGGGCCACAACGCGGCGATGGCGGTCCTGGAGCGGGACTGAACCCGCTTGGCCGCTCCCTCTCGATCCGCACCGTTCCCGGGCGTTGACAGGACGTCACCCCCCTCTCATCATGGGAGCGCTCCCACAGGCGGGTTCCGGCCGCCCGGCCCGCACACGCACCGTCGTCGCACGCTTCACGCGCACCACCGCACGCGTCCCACGCTCCGCCTTTCCGTGTCCGGCGCGGAACGTCCCGCCGCCGCGCCGTCACACCGCCCGTCCGGCGGTACCGTCCGGCACCCGCCGCGCCGCCGGGCCCACGAGGGAGGACTCGCATGCCACCACTGCCCAGAACCGGCCGGCCGGCCGGTGCCCGGGGGCTCCGGCCCCTCGTACGGGGCGCGACCGTGCTGGCCGCCGCGCTCGCCCTGCTGCCCCCGCTGGCCGGCGCCGCCCCCGCCGCACCCCAGCGGGCGGCGGCCGCCGCGGACGTCGCCGTCCAGGTCAACGCCCAGGCGGCACTGGGCCGGCTGTCCGGTACCGCCCGCGGCGTCAACACCGCCATCTGGGACGCGCACATGAACGATCCCGAGGTCGCCCGCCTGATGAAGGCGGCCGACGTCGGCACGATGCGCTACCCCGGCGGTTCCTACGCCGACATCTACCACTGGGAGACCCACACGGCGCCCGGGGGATACGTCGCCCCGGGCACCGGCTTCGACTCCTTCATGGGCACCGTCCGCGCCACCGGGGCACAGCCGATCCTGATCGCCAACTACGGCTCGGGCACGCCCGAGGAGGCGGCCGGCTGGGTCAGGTACGCGAACATCACCAAGAACTACGGCGCGAAGTACTGGGAGATCGGCAACGAGATCTACGGCAACGGCCATTACGGCAGCGGCTGGGAGCACGACGAGCACGCGGACAAGAGCCCGCAGGAGTACGCCCGTCAGGTCCGCGCCTACGCCAAGGCGATGAAGGCCGTCGACCCCACCGTCAAGATCGGCGCGGTCCTCACCGCTCCGGGCGAGTGGCCGGACGGCGTGGTCGGCGAGGGCGACGCAGGCGACTGGAACCACACCGTGCTCTCCCAGGTGACCGACGTCGTCGACTTCGTGAGCGTCCATTGGTACGCGGGCGGATCCGACACCACCGCCGAGGACGCCACGGCCCGGCTGGCCCGGCTGCCCGGTGAACTGCGCGAGGTGCGCAGCCAGCTCGACCGGTACGCGGGCCCCGACTCACCGCGCATCGGCATCGCCCTCACCGAGATCAACACCAACACCGGCGGCGCCCGGCTCACCGCCCGCCCCAACGGCCTGTTCGCCGCCGACGCGTTCATGACGGCACTGGAGAACGGCGTGTTCACCGTGGACTGGTGGGACACCCACAACGGCGCGGGCCAGATCACGACCGTCGACGGCGAGACCGACTACGGCGACATGGGCATGCTCTCCAGCGGCGCCTGCACCGGTGACGTCTGCGAACCCGCGCCGAACACACCGTTCCACCCCTACTACGGCATGAAGATGACCAGCGAACTGGGCACCGCGGGCGACACCATGGTCGCCGCCGAGTCCTCCGCGCAGGACGTCTCGGCACACGCCGTACTCCGCCGCGACGGGCGCCTGAGCGTCCTGCTCGTCAACAAGAACCCGGACGCCGCCCGGACCGTGGACCTCGGCTACGCGGGCTTCACCCCGTCCGCCGCCGCACCCCGGGTCAGCCGCTACGCCCGCGGTGACAGCGACATCACCGAGGTCACCGGCGGGACGGCGTCCTCCTCCCGGGTCACCGTGGAGCCCTACGGGCTGCTCACCGTCACCCTCACCCCGCAGGCCGGCACCGGACCCGGCGCCTCGGCCGCCGCGACCCCGGGCACACCCCGGCTGGAGGCCGTGACCGACACCACCGCACGCCTGTCCTGGGACGGCGCGACGGGCGCCGCCCGCTATCTGGTCCAGGAGCGCGACGGCACGCACACCCGCCTGACCGGAGAGACCACCGGCACGTCCGTCACCCTGCGGAACCTGCCCCCGGGCAGCACCCACACGGTCAACGTGCTCGCGGCCGACGCCTCGGGCCGGCTCTCCGCCCCGTCCGTTCCGCTGACCTTCACCACCGGCACTCCGCCCAACGCCGCCTGCGCGGTGACCTACCACCGCGACACCGGCTGGGGCAACGGCTTCGTGGCCACGATCACCGTCCGCAACCTCGCGGACACGCCGATCACCGGCTGGACCGTCGACTGGGACTGGCCGACCGCCGGTCAGTCGGTGTCCTCCGGCTGGAACGCCACGTTCCACCAGAGCGGCACCCACGTGCGGGTGACCGCCCCCGACGGCGCCGGCCCGCTGGCCCCGGACGGCGGCTCGACCGCCTCCTTCGGATTCGTCGGCGCCAACGACGGACCCAACCCCGATCCGACGGTCTTCCGTCTCAACGGCACCGTCTGCTCGGGCGGCTGACCACCGGCCCGCCCGGAACCGGACCGGATGCCGGCCGCCCGCCGTGCTCAGTCGGCCGAGAGCTGCCAGCCCGCGGACGTGATCCGCGCCGTGTCCGCCGGGCGGGCGCCGTCGAAGAGCACCGTGCCGGCCGACTCGACGCGCAGCGCGTCCACGTACGCGCCCCGGCCGACGTACAGCGCGTCGGTGGTGTAGCGCCAGCGCAGCACCAGCAGGCGGTCGGCCGGCAGCGGCGCGGTCACCCGGTGCCAGACACGGCCCGACCAGCCGGTGACCGTGCCCGCCGGGTGCTCCTCGGGGTCCGCGCCGTGCCGGCTGGTGGTGAAGGGGACCGGCCGCCAGGTGGTGCCGCCGTCCGTCGAGCACTCCAGGGACACCGGGTCGGCCCCCGGCTCGGTGTCCCACCACAGGGCGCAGCGCAGCCGGGCCGGACCCGGGGCGGTGTCCAGCGCCGGGAGCGTGAGCGTCGCGGCCGTGCCGCCCGCCATCCCGGAGAACCAGGCGGTACGGCCCCGGGCCGGGCGCACCGGCACCGCGCGGGCGAGCCGGTTCGCTGCGGCGACCCGGGGCGCGGAGCCGGAACGCCAGGTCCGCACCGGGTGCACGGAGTTGCCGAGCACGATCAGGAAGGAGTCGGTCGTGGGGTCGAGCACGAGCGAGGTGCCGGTGAAACCCGTGTGGCCGGCCGTGCGCGGGGTGGCCATCGCGCCCATGTACCAGTGCTGGTACAGCTCGAAGCCGAGGCCGTGCTCGTCGCCGGGGAAAGCCGTGTTGAAGTCGGTGAACATCAGGTCCACCGACTCGGGCCGCAGGATGCGCGTCCGGCCGTAGGAGCCGCCGTTGAGCAGCGTCCGGCCGAGGACCGCGAGGTCCCAGGCGCAAGAGAACACGCCCGCGTGGCCCGCGACGCCGCCCAGGCCGTAGGCGTTCTCGTCGTGCACCTCGCCCCACACCAGGCCGCGGTCCAGCCCGGACCAGGGCGGGCGCGCGTCCTCGGTGGCCGCGATCCGCCGCTTCCAGGAGGCGGGCGGGTTGTAGCGGGTGCTGTCCAGGCCGAGCGGGCCGGTGATCTCGTCGCGCAGCAGCACGTCCAGCGCGCGTCCGGTGATCCGCTCCAGGACGAGTTGCAGGGTGATCAGGTTCAGGTCCGAGTAGAGGTAGACGGTGCCGGGCGGGTGCAGCGGCGGCTCGTCCCAGATCCGTTCCAGCTTCCCCTCGTACGACGGCTCCTCGTACAGCGGCAGCCAGGAGCGCAGGCCCGAGGTGTGGGTGAGGAGCTGACGGATGGTCACCTCGCCCTTGCCGGCGCGTCCGAAGTCCGGGAGGTACGAGGCGACGGTCCCGCCGAGGTCCAGGGCGCCCCGCTCGATCTGCTGCACGGCCAGGAGCGAGGTGAACAGCTTCGAGACGGAGGCCAGGTCGAACACCGTGTCACGGGTCGTCGGGAGCTGCCGGTCGGGCGGGAACTCCACACCGCTGTCGGTCTTCTCGTCGTACGCCGCGTAGCGCACCGCCGTGCCGATCGGTTCGTGCAGGGCCACGGTGCCGCCGCGCCCGGCGAGCAGGACGGCGCCCGCGTACCAGGGGTGCCGCGGGGACGGGCCGAGGAACGCCTCGGCGTCCGCGACGAGTTGCCGCAGCTCGGCCGGGAGCAGTCCGGCGCGCTCGGGCGAGCCGTGGCGCAGGGTGGGGCGGCGGTCCGAGGCGGCCGCGGCGGCTGGATGCGCGGGGAGGGCGCCGAGCGCGAACGCGCCGCCCGCGGCCAGGGAGCCCGCGACGAGCCGGCGCCGGCTCGGCCCGCCCCCTCGTCCGCCTGCCAGGTCGTCCGTCATGGTGCGGCCTCCCGCCTGAAAGTATCTTTCGGGACTTGCCCTGCCGGTGAAACTTTCCTGTCGGACGGGGAGCGTGTCAACGGGGCGCGGGCGGGGGACGCTTCCGGACAAGGCCGTGGTCTTCGGGCACGCCCGGCGGGTGCCGCGCGTCCGGGTGGCGGGCCGTCACGCGCGGCCGGGGGCATCGGTCACGGGTTCCGGCCCGCCGTCCGGCCGGCGGGAGACGCCGGGGTGCTTGACCGGTCCGGCCGGCGGACCGAGGATCGGCACTCATGACCCAGGGACACGGCAGCACGGTCGACGGGGTGCTGCGGCGCAGCGCCCGCCGCACCCCGGCGCGCGTCGCGGTGGAGTACCGCGAACGCGCCTGGACGTACGCGGAACTGGACGATGCCGTCTCCCGGGCGGCCACCCTGCTGCTCGCCGAGGGCCTCACGCCCGGCGACCGGGTCGCCGTCTACGGCCGCAACTCCGACGCCTGTCTGATCGCCTTCCTCGCCTGCGCCCGCGCGGGCCTGGTCCACGTGCCGGTCAACCACGGCCTCGTCGGTGCCGACCTGGCCTATCTGCTCGGCCAGTCGGGCAGCTCCCTGGTCCTCGCCGACCCGGACCTCGCCGTACGGCTCCCGGGCGGCGCACGGACACTGCCGCTGCGCGACACCGGCGACAGCCTGCTCGCCCGGCTGCCGCGGGCCACGCCGTACGACGGCCCCGAGCCCCGCGGCGAGGACCTGGCGCAACTGCTCTACACCTCTGGTACGACCGCTCTGCCCAAGGGCGCCATGATGACGCACCGGGCGCTGGTGCACGCGTACCTGAGCGCGATCACGGCGCTCGATCTGAGCGCGGGCGACCGCCCCGCGCACTCCCTGCCGCTCTACCACTCCGCGCAACTGCACGTCTTCCTGCTGCCCGGCCTGGCGGTCGGCGCCACCAACCTGATCCTCGACGCGCCCGACGGCGACCTGCTGTTCGACCTGATCGGAGCGGGCCGCGTGGACAGCCTGTTCGCGCCGCCGACGGTCTGGATCGCCCTGGCGGGCCGCCCCGACTTCCCCACCCGGGACCTGTCCGGGCTGCGCAAGGCCTACTACGGCGCGTCGGTGATGCCGGTCCCGGTGCTGCGGCGGCTGCGCGAGCGCCTGCCCGGACTCGCCTTCTACAACTGCTTCGGGCAGAGCGAGATCGGCCCGCTGGCCACGGTCCTCGGCCCGGAGGAGCACGAGGGGCGGCCGGACTCCTGCGGGCGTCCCGTCCTGTTCGTCGAGGCCCGGCTGGTGGACGAGAGCGGCGCGGACGTGCCCGCCGGCACGCCCGGCGAGATCGTCTACCGCTCACCACAGTTGTGCGAGGGCTACTGGGACAGGCCCGAGGAGACCGCCGAGGCCTTCCGGGGCGGCTGGTTCCACTCCGGCGACCTCGCGGTGCGGGACGCCGAGGGCTATTTCACGATCGTGGACCGGGTGAAGGACGTCATCAATACCGGCGGCGTGCTGGTGGCCTCGCGCCAGGTCGAGGACGCCCTCTACACCCATGAGGCGGTCGCCGAGGCCGCCGTGATCGGCCTGCCCGACGAGCGGTGGATCGAGGCCGTCACGGCGGTCGTCGTCCCGCGCGGCGAGGTGACGGAGGAACAGCTCATCGCACACGTGAAGGACAGCATCGCCCCGTTCAAGGCACCCAAACGGGTCCTGTTCGTCGGCGAGCTGCCCCGCAACGCCAGCGGGAAGATCCTCAAACGCGAACTGCGCACCCGGTTCGGCGGCTAACCGCGCCCGGTCCGCCGGCCGGGTGCGCGCGGTTCGCCGTTCGGGTGCGCGGATCGCAGCCCGCGCGCGGTTCGCCGGCCGGGTGCGCGTACGGCGGTGCTCAGCCGCGGTCCGCGGTCCGGTGGTGCTCAGCCGCGGTTCGCGATCCGGTGGTGCTCAGCCGCGGTCGTCGTCGGACAGCAGCGCGCCGGCCAGCGTCCGCCAGTGCGGCAGCGTCGACGCGCCCGGCTCGACCCCGACCACCTGCACGGCCACATGGTCGGCGCCCGCGTCGAGGTGGCCGCGCAGCTTGCGCGCGATGGTGTCGGTGTCGCCCCAGAACACCAGGTCGTCCACGAAGCGGTCGCTGCCGCCGCCGGACAGGTCGTCGTCCGTGTAGCCCAGCCGGCGGAACTTGGCGACGTTGTACGGCGTCTGGAGGTAGCCGTGCAGGTGCTCGCGCGCGAGGGCGCGGGCCCGGACCGGGTCGGCCTCCGGCAGGACGGCGTGCTCGACGGCCAGGAAGGCGTCCGGGCCGAGGATCTCCCGGGCCTGGGCGGTGTGGGCGGTGTTCACCTTGTAGGTGTGGGCTCCCTCGGCGCGCTCCCGGGCCAGCTCCAGCATCTTCGGCCCGTACGCGGCGAGCAGCCGCCGCACCGGGGCCGCCGGGCGCGGGTTGGGCGTCTCCAGGCCGTCCAGCTCGTCCAGGTAGGCGTTCATGGCGGCCAGCGGCTTCACGCCCGGCCGGGGATCGCCGCCGAAGCCGAGGCCGACGATGTGCCGGCCCGGGTAGGCGTCCGCGAGCAGCAGCGACGCGCCCTTGGCCCAGAGGGCCTCCCGGGACCAGATGCGGGCGATGCCGTTGACCACGGTCAGCCGGCTGGAGGAGGCGAGCAGGAAGCCGGCGTGGGTGAACGCGTCCCGGCCGAGCGCCTCGGGGACCCACAGCGCCCGCCAGCCCAGCTCCTCCAGCTCCGCGAGGGAGTCACGGATCTGGGCGGCCGGCTGGAATTCGAAGTCGAAGGTGTAGATCCCGAACGTGCCGAGGTCCATCGGTGTGCTCCCTAGCAGGGTGGGCCAATCGGAGAATCGTAATATCGCAGAATCTCGACATGAAGCGCAAGGAGTGTCCACGGGAGGGACCTGCCAGGGGGTTCTACAGCGTTCGGCCCAACTCCGCGACGAGGGCGGCGATGCGCTCCTCGTCCCGCTTGTAGTGGGTCCACTTGCCCACACGGGTCGCCCGGACCAGGCCCGCCCGCTGGAGCTCGGCGAGATAGGTCGACACGGTGGACTGGGCCAGGCCCGCCTTCGCCTGGATGTGGCTCACGCACACACCCACCTCGGCCGGGTCGGCGATGGCCGCCTCCATCGGGAAGTGCCGTTCGGGCTCGCGCAGCCAGCGCAGCATCTGGAGCCGTATCGGGTTGGACAGCGCCCGCAGCGCGTTGACCAGGTCCGGGTCCGGGGTTGCGGCGGTGTCCGTCATGAGGCGAGTATAGGCCCGGCCGTCGATTCGGGATACGTCGATACGGTGCTGCGGTCAGGTGCGGTCAGGTGCGGTCAGGAGTGTTGTGGCGCGGTCACCCGGTGGTCCGGTGGCGCAGCGCCGCCTTCTTGGCCCGGTTGCCGCAGGTGTCCATGGAGCACCAGCGCCGGGTGCCCGGGCGGGAGGTGTCGAGGAAGAGCGCTCCGCACGCGGCCGCGGCGCAGTCGCGCACCCGGTCCACGGCCGGCGAGGCGACCAGGTCCAGCGCGTCCCGGGCGACGAGGGCCAGCGTGGCGCGCACCGGGTCGCCGGTGTGCCAGGTCAGCCGGCCGGATGCGGTGAGCGCGGGCACGGGCACGGGACGGGCCGCGGCCGCGTTGACCAGGGCGCGGGTCCGGGCGTCCGGTGTCCGGCCGGTGCGGGCGGCGCCGATCAGCCGGTGGACCGTCTCGCGCAGCTCCTGCGCCTCCGGCACCAGGCCGGGCGTGGCGTCGCCGGGCCCGGCGGGACAGGGGCCGCACTGCCGCACCCAGGCCGCCAGGGCCTCGGCGTCGGGCAGCTCCTCCACGGCGCCGTCCGTGCCCCGGTAGCGCAGGGTCCGGGCGAAGTCCAGGCACAGGCGTCCGGCGCCCTGGCGGAAGCGGATGGTCGTCGACACCTTCGCAGCCTACCGGGAACCGGTTTGACTGGTACCGTTCGGGAACCGCTCAAACCGGTTCCCGGAGAGGTGTCCGTGTGTCCGCGTCCCCCGAACCGCCGGCCCCGCCCCGCCGGGTGATCCTGGTGCTGGCACTCGCCTGCGGAGTGAGTGTCGCCACCATCTACTTCCCGCAGGCGATCAGTTCGCTGATCGCCGCGGACCTGCGCGTCCCGGCCGGCGACGCGGCCCTCGTCGTGACCGCGGCCCAGTTCGGCTACGCGGGCGGCATCTTCCTGCTGGTGCCGCTCGGCGACCGGCTGCCGCACCGCCGGCTGATCGTCACCCTGCTCGCGCTGACCGCGGCCGGCCTGCTCGCCGCCGGTGCCGCGCCGGCCCTGCCCGTCCTGATCGCCGCCAGCGCGCTCACCGGCGTCACCACGGTCGTCCCACAGATCATCATCCCGATGGCCGCCGGACTCGTCCCCGCCGAACGGCGCGGCGCCGTCACCGGCACGCTGCTCAGCGGGCTCATCGGCGGCATCCTCCTCGCCCGCACCTTCAGCGGCACCCTCGGCCAGTGGCTGGGCTGGCGCGCCCCCTACCTCGTCGCCGCCGCACTGCTGCTCGGCCTCGCGGCGCTGCTCACCCGGGTGGTGCCGGACACCACACCTTCCTCCCGCGAGCCGTATCCACGCCTGATATCCGCCCCGCTGCGGCTGCTGCGGGAGGAACCCGCTCTACGGCGCTCCTGCCTCTACCAGGCGGCCGTCTTCGGCGGCTTCAGCGCCGCCTGGACCGCGCTCACCCTGCTGGTGACCGGACCGGTGTACGGCATGGGTGCCCAGACCGTGGGTGTGCTCGGACTGGTGGGTGCGGCGAGCATGTTCTGCACACCGCTCGCCGGACGCGCGGCGGACCGGCGGGGACCGGACGCGGTGAGCCTGTGGTGCCTGCTCGGGGTGATCGGCTCGGCGGGAGCGCTGGTCCTCGGCGGGATGGGCGGCACCGCCGGACTGGTCGTCCTGGCCGGCGGCATGCTGCTCCTGGACGTGGCCGTGCAGAGCGGCCAGGTCGCCAACCAGGCCCGCAACTTCGCGCTGCGCCCCGACGCGCGGGCCCGCGTCAACACCGCCTATATGACCTGCGCGTTCCTCGGCGGCAGCGCCGGGTCCTGGCTCGGGGTCCGGGCGTACGGCCGGTTCGGCTGGCCGGGCGTGGCGGCGCTGGTCGCCCTCGGCGCCGTCCTCGCACTCGCCCGGCATCTGACCAGACCCCGGCCGTCCGCCCGGCCGGCCACGGCCCCGGTGCCACCGAGTCGGGTGCCCTGAGCGGTGCCCGGCGGGGTGAGCGGGGGAGTGGGGCGCCGCGCGCGCTGGCGCGTGCGCCTACCCTTCCGTTGCCCGCTGCCGTAGGTCCACGATGCGGCGGATCTTGCCCACCGAACGCTCCAGCGACTCGGGCTCCACGATCTCCACGTCCACCGACACCCCGATGCCGTCCTTGACCGCCGCGACGATGGTCCGGGCCGCCGCCTCCCGTACCTGCGGCGGCGCGTCCGGGCGGGCCTCGGCGCGGACCGTCAGCGCGTCGAGGCGGCCCTGCCGGGTCAGGCGCAGCTGGAAGTGCGGCGCCACCCCGGGCGTGCGCAGCACGATCTCCTCGATCTGGGTCGGGAAGAGGTTGACCCCGCGCAGGATGACCATGTCGTCGCTGCGTCCGGTGATCCTCTCCATCCGCCGGAACGCCCGCGCCGTGCCCGGCAGCAGCCGGGTCAGGTCCCGCGTCCGGTACCGGATGACCGGCATGGCCTCCTTGGTCAGCGAGGTGAAGACCAGCTCGCCCCGCTCACCCTCCGGCAGCACCTCGCCCGTGACCGGGTCCACCACCTCCGGGTAGAAGTGGTCCTCCCACACATGGAGGCCGTCCTTCGTCTCCGCGCACTCCTGGGCGACACCGGGACCCATCACCTCCGACAGCCCGTAGATGTCGAGGGCGTCGATCCCGCACCGCTCCTCGATCTCCCGCCGCATCGCCTCGGTCCACGGCTCGGCGCCGAAGACGCCTACCCGCAGCGAGGTGGTCCGCGGATCCACGCCCTGCCGCTCGAACTCGTCCAGCAGCGTGAGCATGTAGGACGGGGTCACCATGATGACGGACGGCTCCAGGTCCAGGATCAGCCGCACCTGCCGGGCCGTCATCCCGCCGGACGCCGGGACGACCGTACAGCCCAGGCGCTCGGCGCCATAGTGGGCGCCCAGACCACCGGTGAACAGCCCATAGCCGTACGCCACATGGACGATGTCGCCGGGCCGGCCGCCGGCCGCCCGGATCGACCGGGCCACCAGGTCGGCCCACAAGGACAGGTCGCGGTCCGTGTACCCGACCACCGTGGGCTGTCCGGTGGTGCCGCTGGAGGCGTGCAGCCGGCGGATCCTCTCCCGGGGCACGGCGAACATGCCGTACGGGTAGTTCGCCCGCAGGTCGGCCTTGCCGGTGAAGGGGAAGCGGGCCAGATCGGCGAGCGTACGGCAGTCCTCGGGGCGGACCCCGGCCCGGTCGAAGGAGTCCCGGTAGAACGGCACGTGCTCGTAGGCGTGCCGCAGCGAGGCGCGCAGCCGCTCCAACTGCACCGCCCGCAGCTCGTCCGCCCCGAGCCGTTCCCCCGCGTCGAGCAGGTCCGCCACCTCCGCCATCGCGACGCCTCCCTCACCATCCGTACATACCGGGCGACCGATCATTCGGTCCGTGCTGGGGTCAGTAACGCAGGCGGCCGCGCCTCCGGGCAAGAGGCGGGCGGGATTTTCGGCGGACACGTTGCGAGCGGCCGGGGGCGCCCGGAAGGATCACCGCATGCCCACCTTCACCGCGGCCGACGGGACCCGGCTGGCCTACCACCTGCGCGGCACGGGCGAGCCGCTCGCCGTGCTGCCCGGCGGCCCCATGCGGGCCTCCGCCTACCTCGGGGACCTCGGCGGACTCACCGCGCACCGCCGCCTGGCCCTGCTGGACCTGCGGGGCACCGGTGACTCGGCGGTGCCGGCGGACCCGGACACCTACCGCTGCGACCGGATGGTCGAGGATGTCGAGGTATGGCGGGACCACATGGGTCTGGAACACATGGATCTGCTCGCCCACTCGGCGGGTGCCGCCCTGGCGATGCTCTACGCGGCCCGCCACCCGCACCGGATACGCCGGCTGCTGCTGATCACCCCCAACCCGTCCGCGCTGGGTCTGCGGGCCACCCCCGAGGAGCGACTGGCCGCGGCCCGGCTGCGCGCGCACGAGCCGTGGTTCGCGGACGCGTTCCCGGCCTTCCGGGCCTGGCTCGCCGGACGGGCGGACTTCGACGACGTGTTCCTGCCGTTCTTCCACGGCCGCTGGGACGACACCGCCCGGGCCCACACCACGGCCGAAGTCGGCCAGACCAACGAGGAGGCGGGCGAGCGCTACTTCGTCCAGGGCGCCTTCACCCCGCGCGAGACCCGGGCCGCCCTCGCCGCCCTGCCCGCGCCGGTCCTCGTGTACGCGGGCGCCCTCGACGGCGGCCCGTGCCCGGAACTCGCCCGCCGCACCGCCCGCGCCTTCCCGCACGCCGAGTGGACCGTCCAGCCCGGCGCCGCCCACTACCCCTGGCTGGACGACCCGGAAACGTTCCGCGACCGGACGCTCGCCTTCCTGGACCCCGCCTGAGCGGTCCCGCCGCCGTTCGCCGGGAACGGCCCCCCGACGGGAACGGGCCCCCGACGGGAACGGCCCTCCGCCGGGAACGGCCCTCCGCCGGGAACGGGCCTCCGCCGGGAACGGGCCTCCGCCGGGAACGGGCCCCCGCCGGGAACGGGCCCCCGACGGCAACGGCCGGACAGCGGGCCCCGGACCGGTGCCGCTCGCCGGCCTCGCGATCCGTGGCGGCCGGTATGCGGCGCCCTCGGGAGGCGGGGCGCGGGCCGCCGGGGCGGGGGCCCGCGTGACGGGACGCGGGCGCACCGGCCGCCCACGTCCCGCCGGACCGCCGGAAAGACCGCGCCCACGTGCCCTGTCGGCCGTAGCGACCGGTCGCTAGGCTGGCCCGCGGACGACGAACCGGGAGGAGCACGGACGTGGCCGAGAGCACCACCCAGCAGCAGCGGCTCGCGGGCTGGGACAAGCCGGAGCTGGATCTCAGCAAGGCCGAGTGGCAGTCCAGCAGCCGAGGGCTGGGCGATGTCCAGATCGCCTTCGTCGAGGGCTTCATCGCGATGCGCAACGGCCGCCGGCCGGAGAGCGCCTCCCTGATCTTCACGCCCGCCGAGTGGGGCGCTTTCGTCTCCGGCGCCCGGGAAGGCGAGTTCGACCTCACCTGAGCCGCCCGCCGCGCCCCCGCCCGGGACCCTGGCCGTCCCTCACCTGAACCGGGGTGTGTTCCCGGCGGATTTCCGGACACGCGCCCGGCGGCGCCCGGCGGGAGCCGGACCTGAGCGAGGCTGGCCCCAGCACGGGGAAGTCCCCGCTCCGGAGGTGAGGAAGCATGAGCGCTGCACCGGTCATCGCCGCGGTCGACGGGTCCGCGGACAGTCTGCGCGCCCTGGACTGGGCGCTGGACGCCGCCCGCCGTCGCCGGGCACCGCTGCGCGTGGTGCACGTGCGGCAGTACGCGGCCTGGGGCCAGGCCGACGTGCTGGTCGCCGGACCGCCGCCCGAGGCGGAGGGCGATCCGGTGCTCGACGAGGTGCGCGCCCGGCTCGGGAACGGCACCGGGGAAGGGGCCGGGGAGCCGGCCGTGGAGTACGTCGCCCGGGCGGGCGTCCCCGGCGCCGTCCTGCCCGAACTGGGCCGGGAAGCCCAGCTTTTGGTGCTCGGATCGCGGGGCCGCGGCGGGTTCGCCAGTCTGCTGCTCGGCTCCAACGGCCTCGCCGTCGCCCGGGACGCCGCCTGCCCGGTGGTCGTCGTACCGCCGCCCGGCCGCGAGGTGCACGGGGAGACGACCGCCGGGCCCGGGCCCCGGGTCGTCGTCGGACTGCACGCCGAAAGCCCCGACGACGGCGTGCTCGCCTTCGCCTTCGCCGAGGCCGCCGGACGCGCCGCCCGGCTCCAGGCGATCGCTGCCTACCCGTGGCCGGTACCGACCTGGTCCGCGCCCGGCCAGCCGGTGCCGCCCCTGGTCGACCAGGAGGCGGTCGCGCACGAGATCCGGACCCTCGCCGAGGGCTTCCTCGCCCCCCACCGCGAGCGGCACCCGGAGGTCCGCGCCGACGCCGAGGCGCTGCCCGGCGACGCGGCCGGCCGGCTGGTCGCCGCCTCCGGGGACGCCGACCTCGTCGTCGTCGGCCGGCACCGGCGGCGGCTGCTCGCCCCGGCCCGCATGATGGGCTCGGTCACCCAGGCGGTCCTGCTGCACGCGGCGAGCCCGGTCGCGGTCGTGCCCCCGGCCCCGCCACCGGAGTGACGGCCCCGCCGGGGGAGTGACGGCCGCGGCGCCCCCCGCTGCCAACCGGCGCCACGTCGGACGGTACCTCTCGCGGATCGGTGGAACTCTGAAGAAATGAGCAAGACTGCGCTGATCGTCATCGACATGATCAACACGTACGACCACAAGGACGCCGAGCAACTCCTCCCGTCGGCGGAGTCGGTCGTACCCGTCCTGGCCGACCTGCTGGAGCGTGCGCGGCGTCATTCCGTGCCGGTCGTCTATGTCAACGACAACTTCGGCGAATGGCGCTCACACCATGGTGAGGTCCTCGAACACGCCCTGGCGAGCCCGCACGCCGACCTCGTCGACCCGCTGAAACCCGACAGCGACTCCCTGTTCGTGCTCAAGGCCCGCCACTCGATCTTCTTCGAGACACCGCTGCACTACCTGCTGCAACAGCACGGCGTCGAACGGCTCGTGCTGACCGGGCAGGTGACCGAACAGTGTGTGCTCTACTCGGCTCTCGACGCCCACATCCGGCACTACGACGTGACGGTTCCCCGGGACGCCGTCGCACACATCCACGGGGACCTCGCCGACGCGGCACTGCGGATGATGGAGCGCAACATGGGCGCCCACGTGTGCGAGAGCCAGGACCTCTGGGCGTGACAGCTCGCACCCGGCCCTCCCGGAGGACGCCGGGACGACCACCCTGAAAGCGTCGGCGCCCGGGGCCTCACGGCCGGTCGCCATCCGGTCGCCATGGTGTCCGGCACCCTGGAACGGGCCGTCATCATGGCGGCCCCGCACATGTCCGCGACCACCACACCGCCTCTAGCCTCCAGCGCGTCCCCAGACCCGCCGGAGGAACCGTATGACCGCGCACCGAACAGAACACCACCGCGCCCGGTGCACCACACCGGGCGCGCTCGCGCTCGTCACCGTCTGCGCACTCCTGGCCACCGCGGCCACCCCGGCCCCCGCGACCCCCGATCGACCGGCCACCGCGGACGCCCACTGCGCCGGCCTCGCCCGGCTGGACGTGCCCGGCGCCGCCCGCCGGCAGGCCGACTGCCTGGACGAGCTGACCACCGCCGGGACCGTCGCCTCCGGCCACACCGACCCCGCCGACTACGCGGGCCTGACCCCCCGGGACCTGCCCACGCCCACGGGCGTCCCCGGCATCCAGCTCGACGGTTACTTCCCGGACACCTCCGCCACCAACACCAACCACGGCTGGCGGCACGACTCCCAGTTCGTCATCCGCCTGCCCGACCACTGGAACGGCGGCCTCGTGGTCGCCGGCACCCCGGGCATCCGTGAGCAGTACGCCAACGACCGGGCCATCTCCGACTGGGTGCTCGACCGCGGCTACGCGTACGCCGCCACCGACAAGGGCAACACCGGCCCGGCCTTCTTCCGCGACGGCCGCCGGCCCGGCGACGCCATCGCCGAATGGAACACCCGCCTCACCCAGCTCACCCGGGCCGCCCGCGCGGTCGTCACCCAGCGCTACCGCCGCCCGCCGGCCCGCACCCTCGTCACCGGCCTGTCCAACGGCGGCTACCTGGTGCGCTGGCAACTGGAGCACCACCCGGAGCTGTACGACGGCGGAGTGGACTGGGAGGGCACCCTCTGGCGCTCCGCCGGCCCCAACCCGCTCACCTCCCTGCCCGCCGCCCTGCGCCACTACCCGGCCTACGCCGCCGGCGGACCCGGGTCCGCCGAGGCCGCGGCGGTACTACACCGGGCCGGCTTCCCGGCCGGCTCCGAGTTCCTGTGGCCATACCACTACCAGGTCTACTGGGACCTCACCCAGCGCATCTACCGCGAGGAAGTCGACCCCGGCTACGACGGGGACACCGAGGCCGGCACGCCGTACTGCGCTCCGGGCACGCCCGCCTGCGACGCCGACTACGACTACGCGTCCCGGCCCGCCGCCGTCCACCGCGCGGTCGGCCGCATCGCCCTGACCGGACGCATCGGCAAGCCCCTGATCACCCTCCAGGGCACCCTCGACGTGCTGCTGCCGATCAGCCAGGACTCCGACGTCTACGCCCGCATGGTCCACGAGGCCGGCCGCGGCGCCCTGCTGCGCTACTACCGCATCGAGGACGGCACCCACACCGACTCCCTGGCCGACGCCTTCCCCGGCCGGCTGCGCCCGATGGTGCCCTGCCACCGCTCCGCGTTCACGGCCCTGGAACACTGGATCGGCGCGGGGGAGCCCCCGCCCGCCGGCCACACCGTCCCCCGGCCGCCCGGCGCCGATCCGGCCACCCTGCTCACCCACTGCCCGCTGGGCTAGCGTCCTTCCCCGGGATCCGGCCTGATCCACACGAGGGGCCCCTGGCGATTTGCCGCCCGGCCGCCCTCCCGGCGACGCCGCGAAGGGCCGGGCGGACCCCGGTCGATCTTCGGAAGCCCACGGCTCACCCACCGCGGCACGGACACGTACCATGGCCGCATGTCGTTCCTCCGCCGCCGCAGCGCGACCCCCGCCGGACCCGACTTCGACGTGCTGGCCATGGACCCGGGCGACTGGCCGGGCAACCTCGGCGCGGGTCTGCTGCCCGCCCCGGACGGCACCTGCCAGGGCGTCTTCCTGCGGTACGACCTGTTCGGCGGACGCGGCCCCGCCATGATCATCGGCAACCTCCCGGAGGGCTCCCCGGCCCGCGAGGTCGCCGAGGGCGAGATCCCCTTCGAGGTGGGCCAGCTGCTGCTGGCGCTGGAGAACGACGAGGAGGTCACCGTCGTCGGTACCGAGGACACCCCGGTGCTCCAGGGCGACAACCTGCTCATCGTGCGGCGGCTGAAGCTCTCCGAGAGCCGGATCTCCTGCGTCCAGTTCGACCGCAGCGACGGCGTCCTCGTGACCATCGCCGCCTGGGACCGCCCCATCACCGACGACCTGTACGCCCTGCTGAAGCCGCTCCCGGCGGAGCTCTTCCAGCAGGGCTGAGACCCACCAGGGCCGAGACCCACCAGGGCCGAGACCCGGCGGGGCCGGGGTCCGGCGGGACCCGGCCACCGCCGTCCGGTCAGCGGGCCGCGCGCTCGACCGTCACGTCCGCGGCCCGCACGAACGCCACCCGGTGGCCGTACTGGATCTCGTAGTACAGGTCCTCGCCCACCACGACCCGGTGCGACTCGGGCGTGAAGGTGACCGCGTAGTAGTACTCGCCCGGCAGCTCGTCGCCCACCACGTACTTCTGCCCGGCCGGGACCGTGTAGGGCAGCGGCACCACCGACTGGGCGGGGACCTCCGCCGGGTACGCCGCCTTCTCCGGATAGGCACGGCCGTACACCGGGACGCTCGCCAGGCCGTCCCGCGGTGTCACCACGAGGCCGCGCGCGGGCACCGCCGCCGGGTTCTCGTCAGGGTTGCGGAACCACGCCTTCTGCCCGAGGTACCAGATGGCCGTCCAGTCGCCCCAGCGGTCCGCGACCGCGTACTGCTGGCCGGTGGAGACCCGCGAGGACAGGTCGTTGACCCCGGTGGTCGGGGCCGTCTTCAGACCGATATCCTTCACCAGCGGCGCGGACTCGTCGTGGTCGGTGTACAGCCGGACCTCACCGGAGCCGTGGGGCGCGCAGGGCTCGCCCTTGGCCGTGCAGCCGGTGTACACGGGCTGGTTGGCGGCGTAGTCCGGCAGCACCGTCACCACCCCGGAGTGCTTGCCGGCCGTGCGCGTGAAGGGATGGCCCAGCAGCCGGAAGTAGTGCCGCCAGTCCCAGTACGGGCCCGGGTCCGTGTGCATCCCCGGGACCGTGGAGGCGGTCGGTCCCGGCACGTTGTCATGGCCCAGGATGTGCTGGCGGTCCAGCGGGATGCCGTACGTCCGGGCGAGGTACCGCACCAGCCGCGCCGAGGAGCGGTACATCGCCTCCGTGTACCAGGCGTCCGGAGCGGCGAGGAAACCCTCGTGCTCGATGCCGATGGAGCGGGCGTTGACGTCCCAGTTGCCGGCGTGCCAGGCCACATCCTTCGCCTGGACATGCTGGGCGATCAACCCGTCGGTGGAGCGGATCGTGTAGTTCCACGACACATAGGTGGGGTCCTGGACGAGGTTCAGGACCCCGTCCCAGGTGCCCTCCGTGTCATGGATGACGAGGTACTTGATGCGCTGGGACGCCGGACGGTCGCCGAGGTCGTGATTGCCGTAGTCGTCGCCGAACTCCGCGTACGGCGCCGGGACCGACTCGCAGGACACCGACCTCGGGCACTCGGTGCCGTCCCGGGACAGCGTGCGCAGGCCGGCCCGCCCCAGCCGGGCGGTGTCGGCGGTCAGCCCCGGCCGCGCGGCCAGGGTCACCAGCTCGCCGTCGTCCGTCACCCGCTCCTCGCCGGTGCGCAGCACGTCGTACACGTCGTCGGCGTACGCCGCGGCGGTCGCGGTGTCGTCCGCGCCGGAGAACCGGGCCACCGCGCCGTACCAGTCCGCCGGGTCCGTGCTCGCCGGCTCGCCCAGCTCCCGCTGCGCGGCGGCGAGCAGAGCGGCGCCGCCGGCCACGTTCGCCGCCGGGTCGGTGCGCAGCCTTCCGGCCGGGATGCCGGTCAGTTCCGCCGCCTTCGGCAGCGTCCGCAGCCGGGCCGGGATCTCCAGCGGGGCCGGCGTGCCGGCCGTGGGACGCCATGCGGCGCGGGCGGTGTCGCCCCGGGCGTCCTCCGTGCCGTCGGCGAAGTGCTCCGCGGTGGCGAGCGCGGTCCGGGCGTCGGTGAGATGCATCGGGCCGTAGCCGCCGGTCACGCTCGGCGCGCCGGCGTGCCCGTCCCAGCGGGACTGGAGATAGGAGACGGCCAGCAGCACACCGCGGGGCACGTGGTAGTCGGCCGCCGCGTCGGTGAACGCCTGCTGGAGACCGTGCCCGGAAGGGTCCGGGGCGGGCTGGGCCGGGGCCGCGGCGAGCAGGGGCAGCAGCAGGGCCGCGGAGGCGAGCGGGACGGCGGTCCGCCGCGGACGCCCGGAACCGGTCGTGGATGAGGGGTCGTTGGCGGATCCTCGCAATGCGGCCTCCTGTGACGGGCGGAGCGTGGCGGGGCGTACGGCGCCGGGCTGGGTCAGTGCTACCGGCTGGCCGACGATCCGTCAATGATGCCGTCAGGGAGGGGATGTCCCACGTCGCGGAGGGGTCACGGCGGGTTTCGCGGCGGCGGCGGCCGGGCCTGCGGGGCGTCACCGGCGTACACCAGTGGCGTCGGTGCCCGGCCTGTGCCGGGGATCCGCGGTGTGCCGCCGCCCGGGGCACACCGCGGAGCAGTCGTCCCCGTCAGCGCGTGCCGACCGCCGCGCGGACGGCCCTGCGGGCCATCTGGCAGTCGTCGTGCAACCGCCGGAGCAGCAGCCGCTGTTCCTCGCCGGACGGCACGGCACCCGGGTGGGCCGGTGCCGCCGGGGCCGCGTCGTGCAGCGCACGCTGCAGGGCCGTCTCGAGCGTGCGGATCTCCCGGGTGAGCAGGAGCATCAGGTTCACCAGGAAGGCGTCCCGGGAGGCGGGGCCCGCCGACTGGGCGATCTGGCTGATCTGCCGCCGGGCCACCGGAGCGGCGTCCCCGAGGACCAGCCACAGGGTCGCCAGGTCGTAGCCCGGCAGATACCAGCCCGCGTGCTCCCAGTCCACCAGCACCGGCCCGGCCGGGGACAGCAGGATGTTGGACGGCAGGGCGTCGCCGTGGCAGAACTGGAGCATGCCGTGCCGGCCCACCTCGTGGGCGATGCCGTGCAGCAGTTTCTGCAGGTCGCCGAGGTCCCGGTCGGTGAGCAGGCCCAGTTCGTGGTAACGGGAGATCCGGGCCGCGTAGTCCAGCGGCATGTCGAACGTGCCCGCCGGCGGCCGCCAGCCGTTCACCCGGCAGATCGCGCCGAGCGCCGCCCGGATGTCCGTGCGCGGCGGCGGCTCCACCGGATGCCGCTGGACCGCCACCGGGCGGCCGGCCATGCGCTCGATCACCAGCGTGCAGTTGTCCGGGTCCGCCGCGATCAGCCTCGGCACCCGCACCGGCGGCCGGTGCCGGACGAACGTGCGGTAAGCCGCTATTTCCTGACGGCTCCGCTCCACCCAGGCGGGCGAGTGGTCCAGGAGACACTTGGCGACCGCCGTGCTGCGCCCCGTCGTCCCGACCAGGAGGACCGACCGCCCGCTGCGCCGCAGGACCTGCACCGGGGCGAACTCGGGACAGATCCGCTGCACCGCCGCGAGCGCGGTGCGTAACTGGGCGCCCTGCGGACCGGACAGGTCGAGCCGCCCGCTGAGCGGCTGCGCCCCGGGCTGGCCCGGGACCCGCCGGAGCCGGCCCGCGCCCGCCACCGGGCCGCCCGGACGCGCCCCCGGGTCGAGATACGGCCCGCCTCCCGCGGGGCGGGAGCGCAACGGCCGGGGCGGAGCGGACACGGAGGACGAAGCTGCGTACATGGGAAAGACAGATCCCTTCGTGTGCCTGCTGTGCCTGCCAGTACGTCCGCGCTCCGCACTCCCGCCCGCGGGGGCGTGCCCCGTGAGCGCGGTGGCGGAGCATGCGCCCACCCGGCCCGGCCGTCCGGGCACACCCTGGGGAGTGTGCCCGTCATGGCGACCGGACGGCCGTCACGGGGAGGTGGCGACCGGGTCGGGGTGGCGCTTTCCTACCTGACACCCGATGAGCGGTGGCACACCATCTGGCGGACCCTGGCGAACCCTGGCGAATAGTCGCCCGGCAACCTCCGCGGCACTACTGTCAACTCAGCCGAGAACCTGGGGGCTTGATGTGAGCGGACGACCCAACACCCGCCTTGCGGACCTGTTCGGCCTGGCCGGCTGGTCGAAGGGGGAACTCGCGAGGCAGGTCAACCGGCAGGCGGCGGCCATGGGCCATCCGCAGCTGGCGACCGACACCTCCCGGGTGCGGCGGTGGATCGACCGGGGAGAGATCCCGCGCGATCCCGTGCCGCGGGTGCTGGCGGCCCTGTTCACCGAGCGTCTCGGCCGTGTCGTGACCATCGAGGACCTCGGTCTGGTGCGGCACGGGCGTGCGGGGAAACGGCAGGGCGACGGGATCGAGGAACATCCCGACGGCGTGCCCTGGGCGCCCGAACGGACCGCCGAGGTCCTCACCGAATTCACGGGAATGGACCTCATGCTCAACCGACGCGGCTTGGTGGGCGCGGGTGCCGTGCTCGCCGCGGGATCCACACTCAGCAGCGCCATGTACGACTGGCTGCACACCGACCCGGCCCTGAAGGCCGACGCCCCTGTCCTCGACGACCCACTGCACGCCGACCCGGCCGGGTTCGACCGGTACGAGGCGGCTCCCGTCGGCATCCAGGAGATCGAGGCCCTGGAGTACTCGGTCGGGGTGTTCCGCGCCTGGGACGCGGCCCGCGGCGGCGGGCTGCAGCGCAAGGCGGTGGTGGGCCAGCTCAACGAGGTGGGCGGGATGCTCGCCTACCACCATCCACCCCATCTCCAGCGGCGCCTGTGGGGCGTCGCCGCCAACCTCGCCGCCCTGGCCGGCTGGATGTCGCACGACGTCGGTCTGGAGCCCACGGCGCAGAAGTACTTCGTCATCGCCGCCCACGCCGCCCGGGAGGGCGGTGACCGGCCGCGCGCGGGCGAGGCGCTGTCCCGGGCGGCCCGGCAGATGGTGCACCTCGGCCGGCCGGACGAGGCCCTGGACCTGATGAAGCTGGCCCAGTCCGGCTCCGGGGACGGGCTCCAGCCGCGCACCAAGGCGATGTTCCACACCGTCGAGGCCTGGGCGCAGGCGGCGATGGGCAGGGGCCAGGCGATGCGCCGGACACTCGGCCAGGCGGAGGACCTCTTCGTCGCCGACCGGCAGGACGCGCGGCAGCCGGACTGGATGCAGACCTTCAAGGATGAGGATCTGTACGGCATGCAGGCACTGGCCTACCGCACCCTCGCGGAGTTCGACCCCGGCGCGGCCGGGACCGCCCGGCACTACGCCGAGAAGGCCCTCGCGCTGCGCGTCGACGGACGGGAGCGGTCGAAGATCTTCGACCATCTCTCCATGGCCTCGGCCTGCTTCATCGCCGACGACCCCGAACAGGCCGACCGGTACGCGCGGCTGGCCCTGATGTCCATGGGCTCCAACTCCTCCCGTCGCACCTGGGACCGGCTGGAGCAGATGTACCGGCTCACCGCCGAGTACGCCGGCTCGCCCGGGATCCGCCGGCTGCGGGAGGAGATCAGAGTGGCCCTGCCCAGGCAGCGGGCCAGGCCGGGCGGGGCCGGCGCACAGGCGTAGGGGACCTGTGCGCCGTCCGCTCCGGCGGGCCGGTCCGCCTCACCCGGTCACCTTGGCGACGTCTCACCCGGTCACCTTGGCGACGAGGACGCACGCGTCGTCCTCGCGCCCGGCCGCGCCGAACTCCTCGGCGACCGCGCGCACGCAGTCCTGTGCCGTGGGCGCCGGGCCGAACCGGGGCGCGAGGCCGAGCAGCCGGTCCGCGGCCGCCGTCCTGTCGTGGCCCGGGAGCAGTCCGTCGGTGTGCAGCAGGAGGAGGTCGCCGGGGCGCAGGGTGACGGCGGACTGTCCGTAGCCGGTGCCGGTGGCGGCGCCGAGGAGGACGGTGTCCGGCGCGTCCAGCACGCGCCCCGTCCCGTCGCGGTAGAGCAGCGGGGCGGGGTGTCCGGCCCGCGCCCACAGCAGGGTGCGGGTCCCGGGCCGGTAGCGGCAGCAGACGGCGCTGCCGAGCACGGGCTGCGCGGTGGCGGCGAGCAGCCGGTTGAGCAGCGCGAGCATACGGCCGGGCTCCGTCCCGGCCATCGCCATGCCGCGCACGGCGCCGAGCAGCGTCGCCGTCCCGGCGTCCGCGGCCACGTCCTGCCCGGTGAGGCCGCCCACGGCGAGCAGCGTCTGGCCGTCGGGCAGTTCCAGCGCGTCGTACCAGTCCTCGCCGAGCAGGGCGGCGGTCGCGGCCGGGAGCCGGTGGGCGGCCAGCTCCAGGGCGGCCGGGCCCTCGTGCGGGAGCCGCGGGGAGCCGGGCCGGGGCGGTGCCACGGCTTCTGGCGGCCCGGCCGCGATCCGGTGCCCGGTCCGCTCCCGCCGGTGGCGGTGCAGCGAGTCACGGGTCTCGCACACCGTCCGCTGGCTGCGGCGCAGTTCGCTGACGTCACGGAGCACGGCCCACAGGGAGGCCGTGCCGCCGTCGGCGCCGAGCACGGGTTCGCCCATCATGTGGACGGTGCGCACGGCGCCGTCGGGCCGTACGACGCGGAACTCGCCGTCGATCGGCTTGGCGTCGACCAGGCAGTCCGTCACCATCGCGGTGAGCCCCGGCCGGTCCTCCTCGGCGACCAGGCCGGGCAGTTCGTCCAGGGTGAGGGCGGGGCGGGCCGGGTCGAGGCCGAGGATCCGGTACAGCTCGCCGGACCAGGTGACGGCGTCCGTCAGCAGGTTCCACTCGGCGCTGCCCACGCGGCCGAGCAGCGACCCGCCCGGAGCGGGGGGCGTGGGCCGGGCGGCGGACGGTCCGGCCGGCTCGGGTGGTGGACCGTCCCGGAGCTGGGCCAAGTGGGCGTGGAGGTCGTCGAGCTGGTGCAGGGCGAGGTCGTACAGGGCGCGCTGCCAGCGTTCCTCCGGGTCCGCTCCGTCGCCGCGGGTGTCCCGTCGTACGGCGTTCACGTCGCCCTTGAGCCGCCGCGTCTGCGTGATCAGCGCTTCGACCGAGCCGCGTCCGGGCGGCTGGGCCGATGAGCGGTCCGCGGAGACTGGGGACGGCATGACGCACTCCGGGTGGGGGGACGGTTCGGCGGCGGACGACGGGGACCGGCTACGACTCTGGCACAGCCCGCGACGCGCTGTAAGGGATTCGGCAACACACGATACGGCGGTGCTTCCGGCATATGCCAGAGTCCTTCCGGAGGGGTGGACGCAGGTCAACGGCGTACGCGCCGCTCCGGTCAAGTCGTAGGACTGCTACGTGAGTTGAAGCAGACGGCCGACGCTTCGGCCCTGTTCAAGCGGGTGTTCGACGCTGCTGCGTCCGTTCCGTCGCTTCGCTGTACGGGGGAGCGGCCGGTACCTGCCGAACTCTGACCGGAATTGACGGCATGCGACCGGCCCGTACGGACTCTTAAGGGCATGGACACCAGTGTCGAACAGCTCGCCCACGCCTGGCTCGTCACCGCCGGGGACCAGGAGGTCCCGGTGCCCGCCACGCTGCGCTACACCGCGGCCGACCCGCTCGCGGTGTACCTGGACTTCCCGGCCGAGGCGGCCCTGCACGGCCGGGAGGTCACCTGGACCTTCGCGCGCTCCCTGCTCGACGAGGGGCTGGAGGCACCGGCCGGCCACGGGGACGTGCGGGTGCGGCCGTACGGCCGTACCCGCACGCTCCTGGAGTTCCACTCGCCGCACGGTGTGGCCCTGCTGCTGTTCGAGGTCTCCGCGCTGCGCCGCTTCCTGCTGCGCACGTACGCGGTGGTGCCCGGCGGCCGGGAGGACGTGACCGGAGTGGTCGAGCGGGGGCTGAGCGCCCTGTTCGGCGGGGTGTGAGCGGGCCCGGCGACGGCCGCGATCGTGGCACCGTTCACCATCTGGTCGAGGCGTCGTATGTGATCCGCCCCCATGTGATCCGCTCCCATGTGGCCGGCACCCGGTGCCGGCCACGTCCGGCAGGGCACCCGTGCGGGGAGCGCGGCCGTGAGGCGGCTCAGTAGCGCAGCACGCAGGCGATGCCGTGCGCCTCGCCCAGCGTGCCGTCCGGGACGAAGCGGACGTCGGCGCCGGTCTCCAGACACCGTTCGACGATCTCGTCCACGATGTCGTCCCGGGCGTCGAGGTCGCCCGGCTCGGCCGGCACCAGGTGATCACCGGTCTCGCGGACCGTCGTGCGGTAGTTCTCCTCGACGGCGAGGAGCCGGACCCGGCCGTCCCGGGCGCTCTGCCACAGCTCGTCCACGCCGGCCGCGTAGGCCCGGCGCCCGCGCGCCGCGGTGAGTTCCCGCACGACGGACGCGGCGTTCCTGCGGGTCTCCGCCTCCAGCACCGGGCTCACCGCCTGCCACACGGCGTCCGGGCCGGCGTGGGCGAGACCGCCGTGCCGCACCCGCACGGCGGACCGCGCGGCACCGGTGCCGACCTCGTCCATCAGGGACAGGGCCGCCTGCTCGCCGGTGACGTACAGCGGGCGGGGGTCGGCGCGCAGGACCGCGCCCATGGCGGTGTCCGCCTCGCGCAGGAAGTGGCGCGTGCCCTCGTCGCGGAACGTGCTCGGCTGGTCGCCGATCCGCATCTGCCGCTGGGCGTCGAAGTCCTCCCGCACGTGTGCCAGCGGGAAGCCGCCGGAGTGGTCCTCGACGACCCGGCCGGCGCCGCCGCTCCACAGCGTGGCGCGGTCGGCGGAGAGCGACAGCACCCAGAACGGCCGCTCGGCCGCGTGGGCCGAGACCAGGTTGCGGGTGAGGAAGGTGTCGGACAGCACCACCCGTTCGGGGACGGTCCGGGCCAGGGACCACACCTGGTGCTCGCCCGGCGCGGCGAAGATCACCAGGCCGTCCTCGGCGTGGGTGAGGTCCACCTCGGCCAGGGCGCGGTCGAGCTGTGCCTCGACATCGGCGCGCCGCTCGCGGGTCACGGCGGGATCGGACTCCAGGCGGCGGCGCGCCTCGGTGAGCGCGTTGCGCAGCCGGACCGGGTCCTGGCCGCTTCCGCGTTCCCGGCGATGCGTCGGGGTCAGCACGGATACCGCCGGATAGGGGCGCGGGCGCCGCAGTTCGGCGAGGGTCGCGGGACTCAGTGCGTGCTCCATGAACAGCACGATAGGGCGGAATCACCTTTACGGCATTCGGGGTAATCCGGGCAGGACGGTTTCGCGCCGCGGCCCGGAGGCGGAGGGTCGCGCACCGTCACGGGTCCGCCGGGGCGCGGCGACGGGTGTTTCTGATCGCGAACCTGTAACACGCCGTTTACTTGAGGAACTTTTTGCTTGTGGCCGGTTCCTGTCGCCTGATGTGCGAGAACGCGCGGCTCTGTGCATTTCGCTGAGGCAAAACACGGCCGAAACCGGGGGGTGGATGGCTGCCCCGGGTTACCGCCACGTTGACTCGGCCGGATGCCTGACGGACGCTCGTAGATAGATGCTCGATACAACTGGTTTGTCGGGCGGCCGTCCGCCAGCGGGGGAATCCGCAGGTGAGCGTGGGCACGCCGACAGCCGGAGGTGAGGAGGTAGCGCATGTGCGGCATTACGGGATGGGTCTCATACGACCGTGATCTGACCACCGAAGCCACCGCATTGGATGCGATGACCGAGACGATGGCCTGCCGGGGCCCGGACGACCGGGGCACCTGGACCGAGGGCCCCGCCGCTCTCGGTCACCGCCGGCTGGCCATCATCGACCTCCCCGGCGGCCGGCAGCCGATGACCCTGGCGACCCCCGGGGGCACCATCGCCCTGGTCTACTCCGGCGAGGCGTACAACTTCACCGAACTGCGCCGGGAACTGACCGACCGCGGCCACCGGTTCACCACCGACTCCGACACCGAGGTCGTCCTGCACGGCTACCTGGAGTGGGGTGACAAGGTCGCCGAACGCCTCAACGGCATGTACGCGTTCGCCGTCTGGGACGGCCGGCACGACAAGCTGGTGATGATCCGCGACCGCATGGGCATCAAGCCCTTCTACTACTACCCGACCGCCGACGGCGTCCTGTTCGGCTCCGAGCCCAAGGCGATCCTCGCCAACCCGCTGGCCCGGCGCCGCGTCACCCTGGACGGCCTGCGCGAACTGTTCGTCATGGTCAAGACCCCGGGGCACGCCATCTGGGACGGCATGCGCGAGGTGGAGCCCGGCACCGTCGTCACCGTCGACCGCTCCGGTCTGTCCACCCGCGTGTACTGGCAGCTCGAGACCCGCCCGCACACCGACGACCGCGACACCACGATCGCCACCGTGCGCTCGCTGCTCGACGACATCGTGCGCCGCCAGCTCGTCGCCGACGTGCCGCGCTGCACCCTGCTCTCCGGCGGCCTCGACTCCTCCGCCATGACCGCGCTCGCCGCCCGGCAACTCGGCGCCACCGGCGAGAAGGTGCGCAGCTTCGCCGTCGACTTCGTCGGCCAGTCCGAGAACTTCGTCGCCGACGAACTGCGCGGCACCCCCGACACGCCCTTCGTCCACGACGTGGCCCGGCTCGCCGGCACCGACCACCAGGACATCGTCCTCGACTCCGAGGCCCTCGCCGACCCCGCCGTGCGCGAACTGGTGATCCGGGCCCGCGACCTGCCGGCCGGCCTCGGCGACATGGACAGTTCGCTGCTGCTGCTCTTCCGCGCGATCCGGCAGAAGTCCACGGTCGCCCTGTCCGGCGAGTCCGCCGACGAGGTCTTCGGCGGCTACCTCCAGTTCTTCGACGAGGAGGCGCGCCGCGCCGACACCTTCCCCTGGCTGGCGACCATGGGCCGGCACTTCGGCGAGGACGCCGACGTGGTGCGCAGCGACATCACCAAGTCCCTGGACCTCGAAGGCTATGTGGCCGACGGCTACCGCACGGCCGTGGCCGGCATCGACCGGCTGGAGGGCGAGAGCGACTTCGAGTACCGGATGCGGCAGATCAGCCATCTGCACCTGACCCGCTTCGTGCGCATGCTGCTCGACCGCAAGGACCGGATGAGCATGGCCGTCGGCCTGGAGGTCCGGGTGCCGTTCTGCGACCACCGGCTGGTCGAGTACGTCTACAACACGCCCTGGGCCCTGAAGTCCTTCGACGGCCGGGAGAAGAGCCTGCTGCGGGAGGCGACGGCGGACGTCCTGCCGCGCTCGGTGTACGACCGGGTGAAGAGCCCGTACCCGTCCACCCAGGACCCGCGGTACGCCCGCGCCCTCCAGGAGCAGGTCAAGGAGCTGCTGTCCCGGCCCTCCCACCCGGTCTTCGACCTGGTCGACCGGGACCGCGTCCGGCAGGCCGCCGAACAGGACACGCCGGTCAGCACCCAGGCGGCCCGGCGCGGTCTGGAACGCGCCCTGGACCTGGCGGGCTGGCTCGACCTCTACGCGCCCGAGCTGGTGCTCAGCTGAGCCCGATCGCCCGGTCCGCCGCCGCGGCCGTCGGCTGCCACCAGGTCGTCACCGGCTCCCACACCAGCACCTGCCGCCCGGTGCCGAGCTCGGCCGCGGTGAACGAACGGCCCCAGTGCGCGGCCGACGCCGCCACCGTGACCGAGTCCGTCCGGCGGGCCTCCGGGTCCGCCGGGTCGACGATGGTGCGCACGCCGGCGTAGGCGGTGCCGCCCGCCGCGAGCCGGTAGCTGCCGGTGCCGCCCGCAGGCACCGGCAGCGCGGCGCCGTCCAGGTTCCCGAAGGTCACCGTGGGCACACGGTCGACGGCACAGGCCCGGCCGCCGCGGTTGGTGACGGCGACCCGCAGCACGGTCGGGTCCCCGGCCGCGGCCTTCGCCCGGACCGTCAGCGACTGCTCCGTGCACCGGGCGGTCCGCTCGGGGCGCGCGACGGCCTGGCTCTGCGGCGCGGTCAGCACCAGGGCCGCCGCGGCGGCCGAGACGGCGGCGGGTACGGCGAGGGCGGCACGGAGGCGCATGAGGAGTCCCCTGTCGTGGTCGGGTACGGGAGGACGGCGGCCGGAGCCACCTGTCCGGTGGGACGCCCGGCGCGGCCGGGAGGTTGCCCCGGTGCCCCACCGTCACCCGGTCGTGTCACGTCTCGTCTCGGGTCCGGGTGACGGCGGGGGCGCGGGATCAGCCGGCGCCGTCCGGGGTGGCGCCCGCGCCGGCGGCGTTCGCCGGGCAGGAGCTGCCGCTCGCGGGCAGGGTGCCGTAGAGCAGGAAGTCGTCGACCTTGCGGTGCACGCACCGCGAGGAGGAGTAGCCGGTGTGGCCCTCGCCCTTGTTGTCCAGCACCACCGCGGAGGGGCCCAGCCGGCGGGCGGTCTCCACGGTCCACCGGTACGGCGTCGCCGGGTCGCCGCGCGTGCCCACGAGCAGCATCTTCGCCGCGTGCACGTCCTTGACCCGGTTCCGGATGAAGTCGGTGCCCCTGGGCCGGCCATAGCACATCAGCACCTGGGTGAGCCGGTAGCGGCCGAAGACCGGCGACGCCTGGTCGTACGCGGCCCGCAGCCGCTTCAGGTCCGCGGTGAGCCGTGCCGCGTCGGGCCGGTCGGGGTCGTCCGCGCAGTTGATCGCGATCAGGGCGGCCGGCAGGTTGTCCGCGGGGACGTCCTCGGTGTCGACCAGCCCACCGTCCGCGCGGGACCGGGCGGGCAGGCCGCCGTCCGTCCGGGACCGGTCGCCCGACAGGCTGCTGTCCGCCGACGGACGGTCGCCGGGCAGGCCGATGCCGCCCAGGGCGAAGGCCAGTACCCGCCGGGTGTCCCCGTCCTCCACCAGGGAGACCAGCGCGCGCTCCAGCGAGGGCCACAGGTCCTTGCTGTAGAGGGCCCGGCTGACGGCGCCCACCAGGTCCTGGCCGGTGAACGCGCCGCCGAAGTCCGTCGGCACCGGGTTCCGGTCGAGCGAGCGCACCAGCCGGACCACTTCGTCCCCGGCCGCGCGCCGGTCCTGCCCGAACGGGCAGCCCAGATCCGTCGTACACCAGTCCAGGAAGTCCTCCAGCGCCGTCTGCTGTCCCTCGGCGCCCGCCAGCGCCTCCTCGGCGGGCGGCTCGGTGAGCGTGTCCACGCCGTCCAGCGCCATCCGGCCGACCTTGCCCGGGAACTGCGCCGCGTACACCGCGCCGAGCCGGGTGCCGTAGGAGAAGCCCAGGTAGTTCAGTTTCCCGTCCCCGAGCGCCTGGCGGATGACGTCCAGGTCGCGGGAGGCGTTCACGGTGCCGATGTGCGCCAGCACCGGACCGGAGGCGCGCGCACACTGGTCGGCCGCCTGCCGCAGCTGCCGGAACAGCGCCTGCGGACGGGCCGGGTCGGCGCCCAGACCGGGCCCGGTGGAGGCCGCGCCGTCGCCCTCGCCGCACGAGACGGGAGAGGACCGGCCGACCCCGCGCGGATCGAAGGTGACCACGTCGTAACCATCGGTCAGGTCCATGAACTGCCTGCCCTCGGCGGCCAGTTCGGGGATGCCCGCACCACCGGGGCCGCCGAAGTTCAGCAGCACCGAGCCGTGTGACGCCCCGGTGGCGCGGTAGCGGGCCAGCGCCACGTCGAGGGTGCCCGCGTCCGGCCGGGCGTAGTCGAGCGGGACGGTGACCTTCGCGCACTCCAGGTCCCCGGGCATGTCCGGGCCCCGGCAGGCGGCCCAGACCGGTTCCTGCCGGTAGAACCGGGCGAGGTCGGGCTGCGGCCGGTCGGCGGCGGCCGCGGGCAGCCCGGCGCCGAGCAGTGCCAGAGCGAGTGCCGAGGCACTCGCGCAGCGCCGCAGGGCGGGCCGTGTGGACAGCTTGACCAGCATCGATCGCCTCCCGGGGCGCCCGCCCGAGGACCGGGGGCCGCGCCCTCGGATCACCATAGACGGCCACCGGAAGGGCCGCCTCCGGACGGGCGGCCCGGCACCAGCCGCCGTATCCTGCGCACCCTCCGTGCCGGTGCCCGCACCCCGGACCGCAGGCGCGCGGCACCCCTGACGGCAGGCACGCGCCCCCTCGACGGCAGGCGCGCGTCACCCCGGCCGGCAAGCACGCGTCACCCCGGCCGGACGGCGGCCCGTGCCGTGCCCGGCGGGCACCGGGTGTGCGTCGGCCGGTCCGCCCGTGGCGCGGCCTCCGGCGATCCGCGAGGATGCTGCGGGCGGACCGGCCGACAGCCGGGCCGCACGACAGCCGACCCCGACGGAAAACGGAGCGCACCGATGACCTCTGCGGCCCACCACGACCTCGTCGTCACGCAGGCCACCCTCGCCGACTGGCCGGTGATCAGCGGGTGGGCGGCGGCGGAGGGCTGGAATCCGGGGCTGTCCGACGGGCCGGCGTTCTTCGCCCAGGATCCCGACGGGTTCTTCCTCGGCCGGATCGACGGGGAGCCGGTCTCCGCCGTCTCCGTGGTGAACCACGGTCCCGACTACGCCTTCCTCGGCTGCTATCTGGTCCGCCCCGGCCTGCGCGGTCAGGGACACGGCCTCACCACCTGGAAGACCGCCCTGGCGCACGCGGGCGGCCGGACCGTCGGCCTGGACGGAGTCGTCGCCCAGCAGGACAACTACCGGCAGTCCGGCTTCCGGCCCGCCTACCGCACCCTCCGGTTCACCGGCCCGGCCGCCGAGGTCCGGCAGCCCGCCGGCGTCCGCCCGGCCGGGCCCGCCGACCTGGCCGCGCTCACCGCGTACGACAGCGCCTGCCACCCCGCCGACCGCCCCCGGTTCCTCGCCGCGTGGCTCACCGCCCCCGGCCACCGCGCCCTCGTCCGCGAGGACGGCGGGCGGCTGACCGGCTACGGCGTGATCCGGCCCGGCCACGACAGCCTGCGCATCGGCCCGCTCTTCGCGGACACCGCCGCCGACGCCCGGGCCCTGTTCGCCGCCCTCACCGCCGGCGCGGCCGGGAGCGAGGTCGCCATCGACGTGCCCGAGCCCAACGCGGCCGGCCTCGCCCTCGCCGAAGAGGCGGGACTGCGGCCCTCGTTCGAGACCGCGCGCATGTACACCGGCCCGGTCCGCGCCCACGCCCGGGAGCGGATCTTCGGCGTCACCACGCTCGAACTCGGCTGACTCCTAGCCCAGCCGGGCCGCGTGGCGGCGGCGGTGCAGGTCCCGTACCTCCTCTACCAGGGCGGGCACCGGCCCCTCCACCGTCACCCCGGGCGCGATGTCCCGCACCGGCAGGGTGCGCACGGGCGGCGCCGGCACGCCCAACTCACCGAGCAGGGCGGACAGTTGCTCGGAGGAGACGATGTACACGATCCGGCCGAGCCCCACCCAGGCGTGCGCCGCCGCGCACATCGGGCAGTGCTCGCCGGACGTGTAGACGGTCGCCGCCGCCCGCTGCCCGGGTGTCAGGTGCGCCGCCGACCAGCGGGCCAGTTCGAACTCGGGGTGCCGGGTGTGGTCCCCGCCCGCCACCCGGTTGCGGTCCTCCGCCAGCACGGTGCCGTCCCCGGCCACGAGCACCGACCCGAACGGCTCGTCACCGGCGTCCAGCGCCTCCTCGGCCAGCTCCACACAGCGGCGCAGATACCGCAGTTCACCGTCGCGCACCATCGGCACTCCTCCGCACGTCATGATCTCCGGCCGGGCAGGTTACGCCCACCGCGCCCGGCTCGGCCAGCGACCCGCCCCGGGAGGCGGCGGCGCTCCGCCCGGCCGGGAAGGCGTGCCGGCGGGCCAGCGCGACCGTCGCCAGCGCCAGCAGCACCGGCGGCAGCGCGGTCCACGGCAGCGCCCCGGCGCCCAGCGCGTCCAGCGCCAGGCCGCCGGTGAGCGAACCGGCGGCGATGCCCGCGTTGTACACCGTGGTCTGCAACGCGGTCGCCACATCGGCGTCGGCGGGCCCCGCCGCGTCGACCAGCGCCGTCTGGACCAGCGTCGGCGCCCCGCCGAACGCCACGCCCCACAGCGCGACCGCGCCGGTCAGCACCCCGGGCGTCCGGGCCGCCAGACCCAGGACCGCCAGCACGGCCGCGATCAGCGCGAGCGCCCCGAGCAGCGCGGGCCGCGGGCACCGGTCGACCAGCACCCCGGTGAGCCAGATGCCCGCCACCGTCGCGGTCCCGAACACCGCGAGCAGCACGCCGGTACGGCCGTACCCGGCCCGCGCGGCGAACGGGACGACGTAGGTGTACATCACCTGGTGGCCCAGCAGCAGGCACAGCGTGACCGACAGCACCGGGCGGATGCCGGGGCGGACCGCGACCCGCGACAGCGGCACCCGCGCGTGGGCCGGCTCGCCCGGGAAGCCGGGCACCCGCAGCCGTATCCAGCCCACGAGCAGCACGGCGAGCAGGGCCAGGGCGGCGAACGCGGCCCGCCAGCCCAGCGCCCCGGCCAGCGCGGTACCGGCGGGCACCCCGCAGGCCAGGGCCACGGTGATCCCGGCGAGGACCACCGCGATGGCCCGGCCGCGCCGCTCCGCGGGCACCATGCGGGCCGCGTAACCGGCGAGCATCGCCCACAGCGTGCCGCCCATCACCCCGGCGAGCAGCCGGGCCGCGACGGTGAGCGGATACGACGACGACAGCGCGACCAGCGCATCGCTGACGGCGAAGCCCAGCAGCGCGCCGCACAGCACCGGCTGCCGGGGCAGCCCGCGCAGCGCCGCGGTGACCGGGACGGCGGCCACGAAGGAGGCGGCGGCGTACGCGGTGACGAGGAAGCCGATCCGGGACTCGGACACCCGCAGCGGGGCCGCCATGACGGGCAGCAGGCCCGCCGGGAGGAGTTCGGTCAGTACGGCGGTGAACGCGGCGCAGGACAGGGCGAGCAGCCCCGACCACGGCAGACGACCGCCCTTGACCTGGGAGGACTGGGTCATGCGAGCATGGTCGAACGCTCACATCAGTGGGAAGGTCAAGCACGGGCCCGGGAGGCCGCATGCGGATCGGCGAACTGTCCCGGCGCACCGGCGTCCCCACCCGGCTGCTGCGCTACTACGAGGAGCAGCGCCTGCTCGACCCGGAGCGCACCGGCAACGGCTACCGCAGCTATCCGGAGTCCGCGGTCGCGCGGGTGCGCCAGTTGCGGGGCCTGCTGGACTCGGGGCTCACCACCGAGATGATCCGCGCGATCCTGCCGTACCTGTGCGGGCCGGGCCATCTCGTGCCGTCCCCGGACACCGTGCCGGCGGAGACGGTCGCCCGGCTCCAGGAGCACGTCGACCGCATCCAGGCCCGCATCGACTGCCTGGCCCGCAACCGCGACCGGCTCACCGCCTACCTGGCGGCGGTACGGCCGGACAACGGCTGACGCACCTGCCGGGTACGGCGGGGCAGCGGCGGGCTCGCCCGCCGGGCAGGGCCGGACCGTGGCACACCCGCCGCCGGATACGGCCGGACAGTGGCGGACACGCCCGCCGGATACGGCCGGACGCCGGCTGATTCGGCCCCCGGGACCCGCTGTCCGCGTCCGGCCGGCGCGGGGGCGAAATCCCGTTGTCCGGGCCCGGCCGCCCGTGCTGGAGTGGCGTCATGGACCCTGCCGCCTTGCTCGCCCGCTACGACCGGCTGATACGCCGCGATGCCCGGCCCGACGGGCCCGGGGCCCGGATCGAGCGGACCGGCGGGGTGGTGCGGCAGGTCGCGGACGCCCCGGGCTGGAACGGAGTGCTCTGGTCCGGGCTGGACGCGGCGGGCGCGGACCGGGCGATACAGGACCAGATCACCCGCTTCACCGGCCTCGGCCGGGGTTTCGAGTGGAAGCTGTACGCCCACGACGAGCCGGCGGACCTCGGTGACCGGCTGCTCGCCGCCGGGTTCCGGGCCGAGCCCGCGGAGACCCTGATGACCGGCGAGGCGGCCGGTCTCGCGCACGGCCCCGGCGCCCCGGCCGGCATCCGTTTCGCCCAGGTCACCGACCCGGCCGGGGTCGGGCTGGTGGCGGACGTCCACGACGAGGTGTTCGGCGCCGACGGCGGCCGGCTGCGGCGCCTGCTGCTGGCGAGCCTGGCGGCCGATCCCGGCGCGGTGGTCGCCGTGGTGGCGCTGGCCGACGGCGAACCCGTGGCCGCCGCCCGGCTGGAGCCGGTGCCCGGCACCCCGTTCGCGGGGCTGTGGGGCGGCGGGACCGTCGCGGCCTGGCGGGGCCGGGGCGTGTACCGCGCGCTGGTCGCCCACCGGGCCCGTGTCGCCGCCGCCCTCGGCTACCGCCACCTCCAGGTCGACGCCTCCGCCCAGAGCCGCCCGATCCTGGCCCGCCTGGGCTTCCAGGCGCTCAGCACCACCACGCCGTACCTCTACGGGAACTGACTCAGCGCCGGGCCCGGACCCGGTCCAGCGCGGCCACGCCCGCGGCCGCCAGCGCTATCTGGATCAGCCACTCGATCCAGTCGGGCCCGTCGGTGTCGGCGACCCCGAGTCCGGCGGCGATCGCCGAACCCACCAGCGCGGCCACGATGCCGACGGCGATGGTCCACAGGACACCGATGTGCTGCCGTCCGGGGACGACCAGCCGGCCCAGCACACCGATGACGATGCCGATCAGGATCGCGCTGACAATGCCCGAAATCTCCATGGTCTTCCCTCTTCGGCGTTCTCGCTCGCGTACCTTGCTGCTGTCGCATGTGCCCGCTGGCGGCGCGGCCACGCGGCTGCCCCGGGAAGCCTCTGTCCACCGGCCCGCCATGCCATGTACCTTTCAACCAAGCGACGTGTGGAAGACACCTCAAGCAGGTTCTACGCGCGCAGACTTGGCGCCGCCCCGCCTCTTGCCCCGCCCCACAGGGAGGTTCGACGGATGCTCACATCCAGCAGATCCCGCCGTGGCCGCACCGCCGTCCTGGCCGGTTCGGCGCTGCTGTTCGGCACGGTCGCCGTCCAGACCGGCACCGGCACGCCCGCCCACGCGGCGGTCACGCACCGCGTCCTGTTCGACAACGCCCACGCCGAGACCGCCGGCAACGCCGACTGGATCATCTCCACCAGCCAGCCCGACCCGCTCGGCCAGAACGCCACGCCGGCCGCCGAGACGGACTGGACCGGCGCCCTGTCCTCCTGGGGCGTCGCGCTCCAGAAGACCGGCGGCTACAGCCTGAAGACGCTCCCGGCCGGCTCCGCCCTCGGCTACGGCGGCACCTCCGCGACCGACCTCACCCGGTTCGACACGCTGGTCCTGCCCGAACCGAACACGCCGTTCACCAGCGCCGAAAAGACGGCGATCATGAACTTCGTCAAGAACGGCGGCGGACTGTTCATGATCTCCGACCACACCGGAGCCGACCGCAACAACGACGGCTACGACGCGGTCGAGATCTTCAACGACCTGATGACGAACAACAGCGTCGACTCCACCGACCCGTTCGGCTTCTCCGTCGACTCGCTGAGCATCTCCTCCGACCACCCGGCCGCGATCGGCGACAGCACCGACCCGGTCCTGCACGGCTCCTTCGGCACCGTCACCAAGAGCCTGATCGCCAGCGGCACGACGGCCACCCTCAAGCCCGCCGACAACCCCGCCGTCAAGGGCCTGCTCTACCGCACCGGTTACTCCGGCACCACCGGCGCCTTCTTCGCCACCAGCACCTTCGGCAGCGGCCGGGTGGCCTTCTGGGGCGACAGCTCCCCGGCCGACGACGGCACCGGCCAGTCCGGCAACACCCTCTACGACGGCTGGCACGACACCGGGGCCACCAACGCGGCCCTCGCGCTCAACGCCACCGAGTGGCTGTCCGGCGCGAGCGGCGGCGGCAGCGGCGGCGGCCCGGCCACCTGCACCGCCGCCCAGCTCCTCGGCAACAGCGGCTTCGAGTCCGGCACCACCGCCTGGACCGCCACGAGCGGTGTCATCACCGACTCCACCGCCCGGACGCCCCGTACGGGCTCCTCCTACGCCTGGCTCGACGGCAACGGCACCGCCACCACCGACACGCTCGCCCAGTCGGTGACCATCCCGTCCGGCTGCTCCGCCCGGTTCGGCTTCCAACTGCACGTGGACACCGCCGAGACCACCACCGCCACGGCCTACGACACCCTCAAGGTCCAGGTCCTCAACGGTTCCGGCACGGTCCTCGCCACCCTGGCGACCTACTCCAACCTGAACGCCGCCACCGGCTACACCCAGCGCTCCTTCGACCTCGGCGGCTACGCCGGGCAGACCGTCACGCTGAAGTTCACCGGCACCGAGGGCTCCAAGTACCAGACGTCGTTCGTCGTGGACGACACCGCGCTCGACGTGAGCTGAGCCGGTACGGCGGGGGCGGGCCGCCGGGTCCCGCCCCCGCCGGTGTCACGCGGCCGGCACCGTCCGCTCCGGCGTGTTCCAGCCGGAGACCCGCACGCCCGGCGCCGAGCCGCGCAGACCGGCCGTGCGGTAGGTGGCGGTCAGCGTCACCGACTCGCCCGGCCACAGGCTCACCATGTTGTCCGACCAGCGCACCGGCAGCACCGGCCTGCCCTTCGCGTCCACGACGCGCACGTCCGTCAGCAGCGCGGGTGCCGTGCCGCTCCCGGCGCGGCGCAGCGTCACCGTCGTGGTCGACCGGCCGTCCGCCGTGCGGGTGCGCGCCGTCGCCGCCACCGGGACCCGGTCCATCGAGGCGAGCGCCCGGAAGTCGGCGTAGCCGGTCGTGGGCGTGTAGTACCAGGTGGTGCGGCCCCAGTCCAGCTTGTCGGCCTCGGTGGAGAGCCAGTACACGTTCCGGCTCACCTCCGTGCCGTCCGGGTCGGTCAGCATCAGGCGGAGCAGGTGCGTGCGCGCCGGCCCGCCCACCGCGGACGGCAGGACGAGCGGCGTGGTGTGCGCGCCGCCGCCGTCCACCGTCACCCCGGCGGCGGTCTCGTCGTACCTCCGTGTGCCGTCGGGGTCGAAGAGCGTGGCCCGCACGGTCAGGCCCCGCGCGGCACCGGGCCGGTTGTTCACCACCACGACCGAGCGGTCGTCGTAGGAGTACTGCGCGTGCAGCGGCTCGTTGGCCTTCTTGGCGCCGAAGTAGGCGCCGTTCTGATCCAGGTATCGATCGGTCAACTGCCAGTGCAGTGAGGTCCAGCCGCTGTTGAACATCCAGTGGACGACCCCGGTGGCGGGCCGTTCGGCGTCGGCCGCGTTGCGCTGGTACGCCTCGAACTGGGCGCGGACGTTCTCGTACTGGGCGAGCTGGGCCTTGCGCACGTAGTCGGTGAGGCCGGTCGGGGCGCCGTAGCGGCCGGCGAGCGCCTTGTCGTAGATCGCGAGCGTGCCGAAGGTGGCGGACGGCGAGCGGTGGTACTGCCGGGCGTCCGGGTCCTTCCACAGGGTGTCCAGTTCGGCGGGCGTCATCATCCGGCGCAGCGTGTCGAGGGTCGGGATGCTCGGGCCCGCGCTGGTCTCGGAGTTGAAGCCGGTGGCCCCGCCCTCGCGTTTGGCGTACCAGTAGCCGGGCGGCACCCAGTCGTAGGGGCCGGTCATCTTCATGCCCGAGGCGCCGAGCCGCGGCGCGGACGCCCCGGACGCGGCGGGCACCACGGGAACGGGCCAGTCGGCCGCCTCCAGGGCGTCCAGGTAGCCCTTCTCGATCGTGGCGTCGGGCGCGGAGTCGCTGCCGATCAGGAAGGACAGCACGCTCGGATGACCGCGCAGGCGGGCGGCCTCGGCGGCCATCGAGGCCCGGGCCACCGCGTGGTCGGCGGCGCTCCACTTCTGCCCGGAACCGGTCGGGTTGACCTCGCCCTCCCACTTGTCGCAGCACTCCCAGCCCGGCAGGACGAGCACGCCGTGGCGGTCGGCGAGGGCGAAGAACTCGTCGGGCTCCAGATGGCCTTCCAGTCGCAGGGTGTTCAGACCCAGGTCCACGGCGTACTTCAGCCGGTCCTCGGCATAGCGGCGGTCCCAGCGCAGGAACTCGTCCGGCGACCAGCCGCCGCCCTTGACCAGCAGCTTCCGGCCGTTGATCCAGTACTGCCGGGCGCCGTCGGCGTTCAGCGGGGCCCGCACGTCCCGGATGCCGAAGGTGTCGTGCACGGTGTCCGACACCGTGCCGGCCACGGTGGCGGTGAGATCGAGGCCGTACAGCGGCTGCCCGCCCATCCCGGCCGGCCACCACACCCTCGGCGCGCTCAGGCGCAGAGCGGGCACGTCGGCGGGGGAGAAGGTGACGGTCTTCGTCTCGTGGGCGGCGAGCGGCACCGCCCGGGAGAACGGCGTCCCGGCGGCCCGGCCGCCGACCCGCGCCGTGACCGCGCCGCCCGTGTCGTTGCGGACCCGGGCCCTGACCGTCAGGCCGGCGCTGGCGAGCGACGGCACGGCCAGCTCGGTCACCACGTGCGCGTCGCGCAGCGCGACCGGGCCGCCCCGGCGGACCAGGACGTCCCGGACCAGGCCCATGTTCCGGTCCGGCGGCGGCTGGAGCCAGTCGAGCCAGCCCATGGTCAGGTCCTTGTCCGGGTCGTTGGGCCGGACCAGGAAGGCGACCGTGTTGGCGCCCGGCCGCACCAGCGCGGTGATGTCCAGCTCGTGGCGGGTGTAGGCGCCGGCGACCCGCGAAGCCGGTGCCGCCAGGCGCCCGTTGACGTAGACGTCGGCCGCCGACATGACTCCGCTGAAGTCCAGGGAGGTGCGCCGCGCGGTGTCCGCGACGGTGAAGTCCGAGCGGTACCACCACGGCACCTGGAAGTCGGCCCGCGGGATCCCGCGCTGGGCGGTGGAGCGGAAGGGGTCGGCGTACACACCGTTCGCCAGCAGCGCGGCCAGCACCGTGGAGCGGGGGCCCGCCGGGTACCAGTCCCGCGCCGGGTAGCCGGGCGAGGACACCTCCGCCGCCGCGTCGCGCACCTTCGCCGTGGACTGCACGGCGTAGCCGGACAGCGGGGTGGCGCTGCCCGCGGTCCCGGGGACGCGGGTGACCGGTGCCGTCCGGTGCTGCCCGCCCGGTTTCCCGGGGGCGGTCCAGGCGCCGGTGGCGAGGGAGCAGACCAGGGCGAGGAGTGCGACGGCCGAGGGGAGCCGGTGGGCGGGGCGAGGGAACAAGGCGGTCTCCAGCCCGTAAAGTTAGGAAACTTTACTAATCGCGGTCACGCTAGGTCGCCCCCGGGGCCGTGTCAACGAGCCTCGCGGCCGGCGCCGGGCGTCCGCGCCACCCGCGTCAGGAGGCCCCATGTCCGGTAGTCCGCCACCCACGGGTGGTCTCGTCCGCCGCGTCGGTCTGTTCCAGGCGACCGCGATCAACATGAGCCAGATGTGCGGCATCGGCCCGTTCGTGACGATCCCGCTGATGGTCGCCGCGTTCGGCGGCCCGCAGGCGGTCGTCGGGTTCGCCGCGGGGGCGGTCCTGGCCCTGTGTGACGGGCTGGTCTGGGCCGAGCTGGGCGCCGCCCTGCCCGGCTCCGGCGGCACGTACGTCTATCTGCGCCAGGCCTTCCGATACCGCACCGGCCGGCTGATGCCGTTCCTGTTCGTGTGGACGGCGATGCTCTTCATCCCGCTGATCATGTCCACGGGCGTCGTCGGCTTCGTCCAGTACCTCGGCTATCTCGCGCCCGGCCTGGGCCGGACCGCCGGCGACCTGACCGGGCTCGGGGTGATCGCCCTGGTCGTGCTCCTGCTGTGGCGCGGCATCGAGCACATCGCCCGGATCACCGCCGTGCTGTGGACCGTGATGATCGCCTCCGTGCTGCTGGTGATCGCCGCCGCGGCCACCGACTTCAGCCCGCACCTGGCGTTCAGTTACCCGGCGGGCGCCTTCGACCTGGCCGGCGGACACGTCTGGCCGGGCTTCGCCGCGGGCCTGACCATCGGTGTCTACGACTACCTCGGCTACAACACGACCGCCTATATGGGCGCCGAGATCCGCGACCCCGGCCGTACGCTCCCGCGCTCCATCGTCCTGTCGGTCCTCGGCATCATGGTGATCTACCTGCTGCTCCAGATCGGCACGCTCGGCGTGGTCGACTGGCACCGGATGACCGACCCGCACGACATCGCCTCCACCTCGGTGGCCTCAGCGGTCCTGGAGGACACCTGGGGCAGGGGCGCCGCCGGCACGGTGACCGTGCTCATCCTGGTCACCGCGTTCGCCTCCGTCTTCACCGGCCTGCTCGGCGGCTCCCGGGTGCCCTACGACGCCGCCCGCGACCGGGTCTTCTTCCGCCCGTACGCGACTCTGCACCCGAGGCACCGCTTCCCGGTGCTCGGCCTCGCCACCATGGGAGTGATCACCGCCGTGGGTTTCCTGGTCGGCCGCCACACCGATCTGGTCACCCTGATCCAACTGCTCACCACGGTCATGGTGATCGTGCAGGCGCTGGCCCAGATCGTCGCGCTGACGGTCCTGCGCACGCGCCGGCCCGACCTGCCCCGCCCGTACCGGATGTGGCTCTACCCGCTGCCGGGCGCCGTCGCCTTCGCCGGCTGGTGCGTGATCTACGCCTGCGCCGACCGCAACGCCCCGGGCCGCCGTCCCGTCGAGTGGTCCCTGGCCTGGCTGGCCCTGGGCTGCGTGGCCTTCCTGCTCTGGGCGCGCCGGGAGCGGACCTGGCCGTTCGGCCCGAAGGAGACCGGCGAGGACACGGACGCCCGGCGTGACGCCCTGGAGCTGAACTAGAGCGACGAGCGCGGGGGAATCACGGACAGGTGCGGGGCCGGTCCGCCCGGGCGGACCGGCCCCGCCGTTCCTCTTCCACGACTTCGGCTTCCACGAAGTTCTACGACGCTCCTGCGGCTCTTCCCGGCTCTCGCCCGGGTTCCGCTACGGCCGGGGGTCCAGTGGCCGGGAGGCGGTCTTCGCCGCCGTGCCGGCGCAGATCAGTCCGAGGACGAGGGCCAGGGCTCCGATCACGACGTTGTTGATGACGACGCCCATGTCCGGGCGGCGGCCCACGATCCACGGAGCGATGATCATCCAGACGCCCAGGGCGCACATGGCCCAGCTCAGGCCGTACATGCGCTCCGGCGCCCGGGTGAATCCGAGGGCCAGCAGACCGATCGCTATGCCCACGATCAGGTTGTGGGTGACGAGGGCGGGCTGGCTCGCCGTGTAGTGCAGGATCCACGGGGACGCGGCGCAGTACACGCCGAGCAGGAACACCGGCCCGTCCACGAGCGCCACATCGCGGCCGCCGAGGACACGGGCGTAGCGATCCCGCATTTCGGAGACATCGGGGTGGCTCGATAGGTCACCCCTGTGCAAGTTGGCCATAGTCGTCTCCTTCGACTTCGCCGACCGGACCGCGGCCGGTCCGTTGCGCGGCAAGCGCCACAGAGTCCAGTTTGCTCTTATTTATTCCTTATGTGTAGGTCTGGAGCGTGCTCAGCGGGGAAGCCGGGCCTGCCGGAACCGGGCCAGCCCTTCGGCGAGACCGACGACCGGCTCCGGGTAGGCGGCCACCCGCTCCCGGTCCGCGCCCCGCAGCTTCCACGGTTCGTGCACCGCCGGGCCCGGCACACCCGCCAGCTCGGGCACCCAGCGCCGTACGTACGCGCCGTCCGGGTCGTACCGCCGGCCCTGGGCCACCGGGTTCAGCACCCGGTTCGGGCGGGAGTCCGTGCCGGTGCCCGCGACCCACTGCCAGTTCAGCTGGTTGTTGGCCACGTCCCCGTCGACCAGCAGGTCCAGGAAGTGCCGGGCCCCGACGCGCCAGTCGACATACAGCGTCTTGGCCAGGAAGGACGCCGTCAGCAGCCGGGCCCGGTTGTGCATCCATCCTTCGTGGCGCAGCTGGCGCATCGCCGCGTCGACTACCGGATAGCCGGTACGGCCCTCCCGCCAGGCCTCGACGTCCGCCCGGGCCGTCCGCGCGGACCGCCACCGGTCGTGCCGGGTGCGGTAGTCGGCGACGGCCGCGTCCGGCCGCGCCGCGAGCACCTGGCGGTGGAAGTCCCGCCAGGCGACCTGCCGGACGAACGCCTCCGCGCCCGGACCGCCCGCCCGGCGCGTCCGCCGGACCAGCTCGACGGCGGACACCGTGCCGAAGTGCAGGTGCGGCGAGAGCCGGGAGGTGGCGTCCCCGGCCAGGTCGTCGTGCCGGTCCTCGTACCCGGCGACACCCGAGCGCAGCCAGTCGGCGAGCCGCGCCCGCCCGGCGGTCTCACCGCCCTCGGGCAGCCCCGGCGAGAGTTCGGCGGGCGCCACCCGGGACGGCAGGTCCTCCGACCCGATGCCGGCGGGCACCGGAACCGCGCGCGGCGCGCGCAGCACCTCCCGCAGCGGCTGCCCCGACCATCGGCGGTAGTACGGCGTGAAGACCGCGAAGTGGTCCGAGGAGGCCGGGGTCAGCGCGCCGGGCGCCACCGCCGAGGTCACCGTCTCGTGCACGCGCAGCCGCCGCCCGGCGGCCTCCAGCGCGTGCCGCAGCCGCCGTTCGCGCCGCCCGGCGTAGGCGCTGACGTCGGCCGCCATGTGCACCTCGTCGGCGTCCGCCTCCGCGGCCACCGCGCAGACCTGCTCGACGACGTCACCGGAGCGCACGACCAGCCGCCCGCCCCGTTCGCGCAGCCCGCCGTCCAGGTCCCGCAGGCAGTCGGCGAGGAACGCGAGCCGGTTGGGCACCGCGAACCCCGCGTCGGCCACGCCCCGGTCGCGCACGAACAGCGGGACGACCGGGCCGCCGCCGTCCAGCGCCGCCCGCAGCGGCGGATGGTCGTGCAGGCGCAGGTCGGCGGTGAACAGGACGACCGGGACGGACATGGCGGGTCTCCGGGGGAAAGGGAGGGACGGGGATGCTTCCAGGTCGGTCTGCGAAAGGAGTTGACGGACCCTCGGGTCTGCGGATGCCCGGTGTGCGGCGGGGGAGGAGGGTCAGCGGGCGGGCCCGGGATACTGCCGGGCCGCCGCCCGGGCGATGTTGCGGGCCATCCCGCCGAAGACGACCGCGTGGAAGGGCGACACACCCCACCAGTAGAGGTGGCCCAGCAGCCCGCGCGGATGGAACAGGGCGCGCTGGCGATAACGGCTCCGCCCCTCGCCGTACGGTTCCGCGCACATCTCCAGCCAGGCGAGCCCCGGCAGCCGCATCTCCGCCCGCAGCCGCAGCAGCCGGCCCCGCTCGATCTCCTCCACCCGCCAGAAGTCCAGCGAGTCGCCCGCACGCAGCCGTTCCGCGTCCCGCCGGCCCCGGCGCAGACCGACCCCGCCCACCAGCCGGTCCAGCCAGCCGCGCGCGCTCCAGGCCAGCGGGAAGGAGTACCAGCCGTGCTCGCCGCCCACGCCCTCGATCACCCGCCACAGCGCGGACACCGGCGCCTGCACCACCGCCTCGCGGTGATCGGTGTACAGGCTTCCGCCGGACCAGTCCGGGTCGGTGGGCAGCGGGTCGCTGGGCGCGCCCGGCACCGCCGCGGAGGACCAGCGGGTGCTCACCCGTGCCTCGCGCACCCGGCGCAGGGCCAGCCGCACCGCCTCGTCGAAGCCGAGCGGATGCCCCGGCGGATCGGGCACGTACCGGGCGATGTCGTGCTCGTGGCAGACCACCTCGTGGCGCAGCGACTCGGTCAGGGGCCGCGCGATGGGCGCCGGCACGGGCGTGACGAGACCCACCCAGTGGCTCGACAGGCCCGGCGTGAGGACCGGCACGGACACGATGAGCCGCCTGGGCAGCCCCGCCACCCGCGCGTAGCGGACCATCATCTCCCGGTACGTCAGGATGTCCGGGCCGCCGATGTCGAAGGTCCGGTGCACCGCCTCCGGCAGCCCCGCGCAGCCGACCAGCAGCCGCAGCACGTCCCGTACGGCGATGGGCTGGATCCGGGTGCGCACCCAGCTCGGTGTCACCATCACCGGCAGCCGTTCGGTGAGGTAGCGCAGCATCTCGAAGGAGACCGAGCCCGAGCCGATGATCACCGCGGCGCGCAGCGCGGCCGTCGGCACGCCCGAGGCCAGCAGGATGCGGCCGACCTCCACCCGGGACCTCAGATGCGGCGACAACCGGTCCTCGGGCACCCCGGCCGGCGCCAGACCGCCGAGGTACACGATGCGCCGCACCCCGGCCGCCTTCGCCCGTTCCCCGAAGATCCGGGCGGCCCGGCGGTCGGTCTCCTCGAAGTCCGCGCCGCTGCCGAGCGCGTGCACCAGGTAGTACGCCACGTCGACGTCCCGCATCGCCGCGGCGACCGAACCGGCGTCCGTGACATCGCCCCGCACCACCTCCACCGCGTCCGCCCACGGATGGTCGCGCAGCTTCTCCGGGGAGCGGGCCAGACAGCGCACCCGGTGGCCGGCGGCCAGCAGCTCGGGCACGAGCCGGCCGCCGATGTAGCCCGTGGCCCCGGTCACCAGGCAGCGGAACCCGTCCGCCGAGTCGTCCTGCCGCATCGCTCGCAGCTCCTCCGTGTCGCCGGTCCCCTGGGGACACTTCCCGCCGGGGCGGGCGAGCGGACGGGGTCGTCACCGGAACGGGCGTACCAAGGGGGGCCCGGCCGTGGCGGAAGAGTGGTGCGGACGGGTCCGGTGGCCGTGGTGAGGGACCTGGAGCCGGACGCGTTCCTCGGTGAGGGACCCGGAGCCGGACGTGTTCCTCGGTGAGGGGTCTGGAGCCGGACGCGTTCCTCGGTGAGGGACCCGGAGCCGGACGCGTTCCTCGGTGAGAGGTCCGGAGCCGGACGCGTTCCTCGTGGTGGCCGACGCGCGGGCGGAGGACGGCCGGACCCGACGGCCGCCCGGCGGCCCCGCCCCGGGCCGCGGCGGCCGGACGGTCCGCCCGCACCGCCGCCGAACACGCCCCTGACGTGCGGAGGTTCAGCGGGCTCGCGGTCACGGCCCCCGGCAGCGCGCCGGTCCGCGATACGAGACCCGCCGGGATTTCCTTGACGCCTCTCACCGGCTGCTGCCACGATCAACGACATGACGATGCGACTGGACCTCACGCGGCGACGCCATGTCGATCTCGCACGCGTCTCCAGCGCCGTCTGTCGCGCCGCGGTCTGATCCGCCGCCCTTCTCCTCCTCTCCTTCCCTTCCCCTCCGGGCCTCCGGCACCCCGCGCTCCCCGTACGTCCGCGTACCGGGCGCCGTGTGCCCGACGTCCCGTCGAGCGGTCGCGCGGCAGGAGTCCCGCGTCCGCGAGCCCGGCTCGGCGGCGCACTCCTCCCGATCGCGTTTCCTCCCGGACGCCCGCCCCGCCACGGCCGTCCGGCGCACCCCAGAAACGAGGCACCCATGGCCACCGTCCTGTCCGTCTCCGGCAGCCCCTCCGCCTCCTCGCGCACCGGCCGTCTGCTGCGCCACCTGGACCAGCGGCTCATCGCCCAGGGCCACGACGTGATCCCGCTCGACGTCCGCGCCCTCCCGCCCGAGGCCCTGCTCGGCGCGGACTTCCGGCACCCGGCCATCGTCGAGGTCACCGAGCTGTTCGCCCGCGCCGACGGCGTCGTGGTCGGCACGCCCGTCTACAAGGCGTCGTACTCCGGGGTCCTCAAGGCGCTCCTGGACCTGCTCCCGCAGTACGCGCTCACCGGCAAGACCGTGCTGCCGCTGGCCACGGGCGGCTCCACCGCACATGTCCTCGCCATCGACTACGCCCTGCGGCCGGTGCTGAACTCCATGGGTGCCGCACACATAGTCCAGGGCTGGTTCACCCTCGACAAGGACATCTCCGTGCGGGAGGACGGCTCGCTGACCGTCGCGCCCGCCACCGCGGAGGCGCTGGCGCAGGTGGTGGACCAGTTCGCCGCGGCCCTGGACCGCACCCCGCTGCTGGCGGCGGCGAGCTGACCGGGCGGCGGCCCCGGCCCCCGCCTTCTCCTCCCCCCACGGACGCAAGCGATCGGAGACCCCGTGTCCCTCACCTTCCACTGGTTCCTGCCCACCAACGGCGACAGCCGCGATGTCGTCGGCGGCGGCCACGGCACCCCGGTGACCGCCTCCGGCCGCGACCGGCCCCCGACGGTCGGCTACCTGAGCCAGATCGCCCGGGCCGCCGAGGACCTGGGCTTCGTCGGTGCGCTCACCCCGACCGGTGCCTGGTGCGAGGACGCGTGGCTGACCACCGCCATGGTCAGCCGGCACACCGAACGGCTGAAGTTCCTGGTCGCCTTCCGGCCGGGCTTCCTCTCGCCGACCCTCGCCGCGCAGATGGCGGCCACGTTCCAGCGGCAGAGCGGCGGACGGCTGCTGCTCAACGTCGTCACCGGCGGCGAGAGCCAGGAACAGCGGGCCTACGGTGACTTCCTCGACAAGGACGACAGGTACCGCCGTACCGGTGAATTCCTGCACATCGTCCGGGACTTGTGGGAGGGCAAGAGCGTCGACCTGCACGGCGAGCACCTGCGGGTGGAGGGGGCGCGGCTCACCCGGCCGCCCGAGCCGGTGCCCGAGGTGTACTTCGGCGGGTCCTCACCGGCCGCCGTCGCGGTCGCGGCCCGGTACGCCGACGTGTACCTCACCTGGGGCGAGCCGCCCGCGCAGGTCGCCGAGAAGATCGCCCGGGTCAGGGAACTGGCCGAAGGCCACGGCCGTATACCCCGCTTCGGCATCCGGCTGCACGTCATCACCCGGGACACCGCGGAGCAGGCCTGGGCGGAGGCGGACCGGCTGCTCGCCGGCTTCGACCCGCACACCGTACGCACCGTGCAGGAGGGCCTGGCCCGCAGCGAGTCCGAGGGCCAGCGGCGCATGCTGGAACTGCACGGCGGCAGCCGGGACGGCCTGGAGATCCACCCCAACCTGTGGGCCGGCATCGGACTCGTACGCGGAGGCGCCGGGACGACGCTGGTCGGCAGCCACGACGAGGTCGCCGAGCGGATCAAGGAGTACCACGCCCTCGGCATCGACGAGTTCGTCCTCTCCGGCTATCCCCACCTGGAGGAGGCCTACTGGTTCGGCGAGGGCGTCCTGCCCCGGCTCGCCGCGCAGGGCCTGTGGGCGCACCCCGGCACGACGGCGGCCCGCCCGTCCGCCGCGACGCCGTTCGTGAGCTGAACACCACGCGCCGGCGGGCCGGCCGCACGGGGTTCCCTCCCACCCGAACGGGGCGCGGTCACGGCCGGCCCTCCCCGGGCGCGGGCCGCTCCTCAGCCGTCCTGTTCCCCGGCGTCCGCCGGCCCGGCGCCCAGGGCCCGAAGCTGTGCCTCGCGCGACTCGGCCGTCTGCCCCTGCACCAGCAGGAACAGCGCTTCCCGCGCGAGCCGCTGGGCGCGGGAGGCCAAGGACATCGCACGGCCGCCGCCGGCCACCACCGCCGCCGTGGTGGCCGTGCGCAGCACCTCGAACGCCTCCGCGCGCACCGCCAGCCTCTCCTGCACCCACGCCTGCGGCAGCGCCGGTCCGGCACCGGCCCGCGCCTGCGGCACCGGCCGGTCGGCCAGGTCGTAGGCCCGGCGGCGGACCTCGGCCAGGCGGGAGCGCAGCGGGGCGGCGCTGGTGTCGTCCAGGAGGGACAGTGCGGCCTGGGCCACGCCGAACACCGCCGGGTTGGCGTGCAGCGTCCTGACCCGGTCGCCGGCGGCCCAGCGGTCGTACGGCAGGTGCAGCGCCACCGCCTCCTCGGGCAGCCACAGGCCGTCCAGCTCCAGCGACACCGTGCGCGCGGCGGTCAGGGCGGCCAGCCGCATCGGCGGTGAGGCCCGCAGTCCCGGCTGCTCACGGGCGTCGGCGAAGGCGAACAGCACCTCGCCGGAGTCGGTGGCCCCGGCCAGCAGCAGCACGTCGTTCAGACCCCAGCCGGTGTACCAGGGCACGGTCCCGTCGAACCGCCAGCCGCCGTCCTGCCGCCGGACCCGCACCGGGCGGCGCGGATACGCCCGTAGCTGCGCGTACGCCACCCCGGCCAGCAGCTCGCCCCGGGATAGCGGGCCCAGCAGCCGGTCCCGCACCGGGCCTTCGCCACGCGCCAGGGTCTGCACCGGCGTGTGGTGCTGGGTCTGCACGAACCACGTCGCACAGCACGCCCCGGCCAGGATCTCCGCGGTCTCCCGCAGCACGGCGACCGGTGCCCCCGCGCCCCCGTGGTCCGCCGGCGCGACGACCCCGAGCAGTCCCGACCGCTTCACCGCCTCGATATGGCTCGCGGGCACCCCCTCCCGGTCCACCCGCTCGGCCTCGGGCAGGAGCAGTTCGGTGGCGAGCCGGCGGGCGCGGACGACGAGCGGATGCGAGGTGGGATCCATGCGGACGATTCTTCCCCGCGTCCGGTTCCCGGTCCCGCCCGGACCGTTCCCGCGCGTCCGGCCCGCGCCGCGAGGTGACGCTCGTCACCCGGCCGGCTGTCCGGAATGAACTTGAGGACATGAAAGGTTGGCATATGCATCTGACCGACCACCGCACCGCGGGCCGCCCAGGCCCGCGCACCCCCAGCGAGGCACCGTGAACCACCCCCTGCCCGAGCGGCCCGCCGACGTCGTGGCCCGGCTGCGCGCCACCTTCCGCACCGGCCGCACCCGGTCCGCCGACTGGCGCACCGGCCAGCTGCGCCGGCTGCGCGCCCTGCTCACGGAGAGCGGCGCCGACCTCGCCGCCGCCCTCCGCGCCGACCTCGGCAAGAGCAGCACCGAGGCCTATCGCACCGAGATCGACTTCACCGTCCGGGAGATCGACCACACCCTGGAGCACCTGGCGGACTGGCTGCGCCCCGAACCCGCGCCCGTCCCGGCACACCTGGGCGCGGACGCCACGGCCTGGACGCAGTACGAACCGCTGGGCGTCGTCCTCGTCATCGCGCCCTGGAACTACCCGGCGCAGCTCCTGCTCGCCCCCCTGGTCGGCGCGCTGGCCTCCGGCAACACGGTCGTCGCCAAGCCCAGCGAGCTGGCCCCGGCCACCTCCGCCGCGCTGGCCCGGCTGCTCCCGGCCTACCTGGACACGGACGCGGTCGCCGTCGTCGAGGGCGGGGTCCCGGAGACCACGGCCCTGCTGGCCGAGCGGTTCGACCACATCTTCTACACCGGCAACGGCACCGTCGGCCGTGTCGTCATGCGGGCCGCCGCCGAGCACCTCACCCCGGTCACCCTCGAACTCGGCGGCAAGTCACCGGTGTTCGTGGACCGCGGCACCGATCTCGACGTGGTCGCGGACCGGCTCGCCCGCGGGAAGTTCCTCAACGCCGGCCAGACCTGCGTCGCCCCCGACTACGTCCTGACCGACCCGCAGACCGCCCCGGCCCTGGAGGCGGCGCTCGTCCGCGCGGTCGAGGGCCTGTTCGGCGCCGACCCGGCGCGCTCGCCCGAGTACGGCCGGATCGTCAACGAACGGCACTTCGACCGGCTGTCGGGCCTGCTCGACTCCGGGCGGGTCGCCGTCGGCGGCGTCGGGAACCGGGCGGACCGCTATCTCGCGCCGACGGTCCTCGCGGACGTCGACCCCGGGTCGCCGGTCATGCGGGAGGAGATCTTCGGCCCGATCCTGCCCATCGTCACCGTGCCCGGCCTGGACGAGGCGATCGGGTTCATCAACGACCGCGACAAGCCGCTCGCCCTGTACGTCTTCAGCGAGTCGGAGGAGACCCGCGCGCGCATCGCCGCCGAGACCTCCTCGGGCGCCCTCGGCCACGGCCTGCCCCTCGCCCATCTGACCGTCTCCGACCTGCCGTTCGGCGGGGTGGGGGAGAGCGGCATGGGCAGCTATCACGGCCGCTACTCCATCGAGACGTTCAGCCACCGCAAGGCGGTCCTGGCCAAGCCGCTGAGCTGAGCCGCCGAGCGCGGCCACCCGGACCCGGCCGCGAACGGGCCGGGTCCGGCGGCGAACGGGCCGGGTCCGGAGGTGAACGGGCCGGGTCCGGGGGTGAACGGGCCGGGTCCGGCCGTGCGGGCGCCGGGCCCGGCCGCCGCGCTGTGGTCCGTCGCCGGCTGCGCGGTCCTCCTGGCCGGCTGCTCGGCGGTGGCCCTCGGCCTGCTCCTCCTGCTCGGCCTGTTGAAGCTGCCGTTCTTCGCCGCGCTCGGCGAACTGGTCCACCCGCTGCGCACCGCCCCCGCCGGCTTCGCGGTCCCGGCCGCCGCCGTCTCGGCCGGCCTGCTCCTGCACGGCGGAGGGACCCTCGCCCGCGCGGCCCTGGCGGAGGTCCGGGCCTTCCGCGCGGCCCGCGCCGAGGCCGGCCGCCGGCCCGCCGCCGGCGGCCTGTGCGTGATCGTCTCGCCCCGGCCCGACGCCTACGCCCTGCCCGGCCGCCCGCACCGGATCGTCGTCACCACGGCGATGCTGCGCAGCCTGGACGGTCCCGAGCGGGAGGCGCTGCTCGCCCATGAGCGGGCGCACAGCGCGGGCGGCCACGACTACGCCCTCGCCGCCGCCGGACTCGCGGCGCACTGCCATCCCGCGCTGCGCCGGGTCCGCGCCGCCGTCCGGCTCGCGGCCGAGCGCGCCGCCGACGAGACCGCCGCCGCCTCGGTCGGCGACCGCGCGCTGACCGCCCGCGCCATCGCCCGCGCGGCGCTCGCCGCCCAGGCCGCCGGGACCGCCCGGCCCGCCCGCCCCGGCTTCGCGCCCGGCGCGGCCACCGGCCCGGTCCCGCAGCGCGTCCGGGCCCTGCTCGCCGCCCCGGGCCCGCCGCCGGGCGCCCGCCGTGCCGTCGGCGCGCTGCCCGCCGCCTGTGCCGTCCTGTCCTGCGCGGCCTCGGCCACGGCGACGGCCGACGTCCACCACCGGGTGGAGATCACCCAGGGCGAGGAGACGGCCTGACGGTCCCGCCCCGACGGGCCCGCTCCACACGGCCGTCCCCGCACTCCACCGATACCGCCGGGCCCTGCGCGCACCGCCGCTCCGCCCTCGTGTGACGCGCGTAGAAACAGGACTGGCGCCCCGGTAGTTTTACGTATAACCTCACCGGCTAACCACCCCCGCACCGGAAGGCCGCCATGCGTCGCGTCGCCCTGGTCACCCTCGTCGTACCCGACTACGACGAGGCGATCCGCTTCTACACCGAGGCCCTCGGATTCCGCCTCGCCGAGGACGCCCCGCGCCCCGACGGCTCCCGCTGGGTCGTCGTGGAGCCCGGCGGCGACGGGCCCGGCACCGGACTGCTGCTGGCCCGCGCCAAGGACGCCGGCCAGCGCGCCCGGATCGGCGACCAGACCGGCGGACGCGTCGGCTTCTTCCTGCACACCGACGACTTCGCCCGCGACCACGCCCGGATGACCGCCGCCGGCGTGACCTTCCTGGAGCAGCCGCGCCACGAGCCGTACGGCACGGTCGCCGTCTTCCAGGACCTGTACGGCAACCGCTGGGACCTGCTCCAGCCCGCCGCCTGACCCGCCCGGAACCACCGCTGAGGAAAGCCCCTGCCATGACCGCGCCCCGCATCGACACCGAGACCCTCCGCCGGCTGCCCAAGGCCGTCCTGCACGACCACCTCGACGGCGGCCTGCGCCCCGCCACCGTCGTCGAACTCGCCGACGCGGCCGGCCACACGCTGCCCACCACCGACCCGGCCCAACTGGCCGCCTGGTACGTCGAGGCCGCCGATTCGGGCGACCTGGTCCGCTACATCGCCACCTTCGAGCACACCCTCGCCGTCATGCAGACCCGCGAGGGCCTGCTGCGCACCGCCGAGGAGTACGTCCTCGACCTCGCCGCCGACGGCGTCGTCTACGCGGAGGTGCGCTACGCCCCCGAGCTGATGCTCGCCGGCGGCCTCACGCTGAACGAGGTCGTCGAGTCCGTGCAGGAGGGCCTGGCCGCCGGCATGGCGAAGGCCGCGGCGGCCGGCACCCCGGTCCGGGTCGGCACCCTCCTGTGCGGGATGCGCATGTTCGACCGGGTGCGCGAGGCCGCCGGTCTGGCCGTCGCCTACCGGGACGCCGGTGTCGTCGGCTTCGACATCGCCGGCGCCGAGGACGGCTTCCCGCCCGCCGACCACCTCGACGCCTTCGCGTACCTGCGCGGCGAGAGCGTGCCGTTCACCATCCACGCCGGCGAGGCGCACGGCCTGCCCAGCATCCACCAGGCGCTCCAGGTGTGCGGCGCCCAGCGCATCGGCCACGGCGTGCGCCTCACCGAGGACATCGTGGACGGCAAGCTGGGCCGCCTCGCGTCCTGGGTGCGCGACCGCCGCATCGCCCTGGAGATGTGTCCCACGTCCAACCTCCAGACCGGCTGCGCCACCTCCATCGCCGAGCACCCCATCACCGCCCTGAAGGACCTGGGCTTCCGGGTCACGCTGAACACGGACAACCGCCTGGTGTCCGGTACGACGATGACCCGCGAGATGTCCCTGCTGGTGGAGCAGGCCGGCTGGACCGTCGAGGATCTGCGCACGGTCACGGTGAACGCCCTGAAGAGCGCGTTCCTGCCGTTCGACGAGCGCAAGGCCCTCATCGAGGACGTCGTCCTGCCGGGCTACGCCGCCGCGCTCTGAACCAGTCCCCTGAGGTAGGCGGCCTGTCCGACGTGCTGGAGATCGTCGGACAGGACGCTGACCAGGCGCACGCCCAGAGTGACCGGGGGGTCCCAGCGCTCGTCCACGACGCGTTCCAGGTCCTTGGCGGCGAGCGTGCGCAGCGCGCCGAGGGTCTGCTCGTGCACGGCGTCGTAGTACCCGGTCAGCAGGCCGGCCGACTCCACCCGCACCTTCGCGACCTTGGCCGGGGTGTGCCCGTAGCCCGTGTCGTGCCGGGGCAGGTCCAGCCCGAACCGCTTCTCCCAGCCCTGCGCGAGCCACACCTGGTCCAGGTCGAAGGCGTCGGCGATGTGGTCGTCCTGGACCCGGGTGAGGTGCCAGACCAGCCAGGCGACGGAGTTGGCGTCGGGGGCCGGGCGGTGGTGCAGGGCGTCCGGGCCGAGCCCGTCGAGGGCGGCGTGGACTTCTTCCTGGATGCGGCCGTAGCCGTCGATGAGGATGTCCTTGGCATGCATACGTCCACCATCGCAAACCACCGCCGCTCACGCGTCCGTAACCCGGCAGCCGGCGGTCTGCTTCCGCAGCGGCTGTCCGGCGATCCGGTGCCGGGCGCGTCCTGACGGCCCCGCAAGGCGTCAGGTTCCCGTTTCCAGCAGGGTGACCAGTGCCCGGGCGGCCGGGCTCGTGGCCCGCTCCGGCGGCAGCAGGGCCACCGTCTCGTACGCCGTCTCGGCCGTGCCCTTCAACGGCAGCGCCGTGAGCGACGGCCGTTTGTGCCGGAAGTGCCGGGGCACGACCGCGATGCCCAGGTTCTCGTCCACCAGGTCCAGCAGACTGTGCACGTCGTTGACCTCCAGGGCGACCGTGCGCCGGATGCCGGCCGCGGTGAACGCCGCGTCGGTGGTGCGGCGCGGGCCCCAGTCCGGGTGGAAGTCGACGAAGACCTCGCCGGCGAGGCCGTCCGGGCCGAGCACGGCCGGGGCCGAGGCGAGCCGGTGGCTGGGATGGCACAGCACGGTCATCGGCTCGCCGGCCAGGGAGACCGAGCGCAACTGGTCGGTGTCGGCCTGGGTGCGGTAGGCGAAGGCCAGGTCGAGCCGCCCGGCCGCGACCTCCTCCGCCAGCTCGCCCGAGCCGGCCTGCCGCAGCCGGATCTCCACGTCCGGGTGCCGGCCCCGGAAGGCCGCCAGCAGCCGGGCCACGTCCACCCCGGCGATGCACTGCTCGGTGCCGAGGGCCAGCGTGCCGCGCAGCACCCCCTGCACCGCCGCCACGGCCTCGTGCGCCGCCCGCACCTGCGCGAGGATCCGCTCGGCCTCCGCAAGCAGCGCCCGGCCCGCCTCCGTCAGCGTCACCCGGCGCGTGGTCCGTACGAACAGCGGCGCCCGCAGCTCCCGCTCCAGCGCCCGGATGGACGCCGACAGGCCGGACTGGGACACCATGAGGCGTTCGGCGGCCCGGGTGAAGTGCTGGTCCTCGGCGACCGCCACGAAGTGCTGGAGATGGCGCAGTTCCATGATTGAGAACCCTAGCCGCTGAATTCCATCGGATTCTTCTGTTGGACCACTGCCCGGCGCCGGGGGAAGAGTGGAACCGGTAGATCCGTGCCCACCCCTCATGGAGTCGCGTTGTACACCGCACACCCCGACCGCTACGCCGACATGCCCTACCGGCGCACCGGACGCAGCGGCCTGAAGCTGCCGGCCCTGTCGCTCGGCCTGTGGCACAACTTCGGCCCGGACCGTCCCGTCGAGACGCAGCGGGCCATCCTCCGCCGCGCCTTCGACCTGGGCGTGACCCACTTCGACCTGGCGAACAACTACGGCCCGCCGCCCGGCGCCGCCGAGTCCGCGTTCGGCGCGGCGCTCAAGGAGGACTTCGCCCGCTACCGCGACGAGCTGGTGATCTCCACCAAGGCCGGCTACCGGATGTGGTCCGGGCCGTACGGCGAGTGGGGCTCGCGCAAGTACCTGCTGTCCTCGCTCGACCAGAGCCTGGCGCGGATGGGCCTGGAGTACGTCGACATCTTCTACTCCCACCGCCCCGACCCGGACACTCCGCTGGAGGAGACGATGGGCGCGCTGCACTCGGCGGTGCAGCAGGGCAAGGCGCTGTACGTCGGCGTCTCCAACTACTCCGCCGAGCAGACCCGCGAGGCCGCCCGCATCCTCGCCGGCCTCGGCACCCCGCTCCTCATCCACCAGCCGCGCTACTCGATGCTCGACCGGCGCCCCGAGGACGAGGGCCTGCTCGACGCCCTGGACGAACTCCAGGTCGGCTCCATCGTCTACTCCCCGCTGGAGCAGGGCCTGCTCACGGGCCGCTACCTCGACGGCATCCCCGAGGACTCCCGGGCCGCGAGCGACAGCCCGTTCCTGAACTCGGACGCGGTCACCGAGGACCTGGTCGCCCGGCTGCGCGCGCTCGACGAGGTGGCCGGCTCCCGTGGCCAGAGCCTGGCCCAGCTCGCCCTGGCCTGGGTGCTGCGGGCCGGCCGGGTGACGTCGGCGCTGGTCGGCGCGAGCAGCGCGCGCCAGCTCGAGGACAGCGTGGCGGCCATCCGCAACCTGGAGTTCGACGCCGGGGAACTGGCTCGGATCGACGCCATCGTCAAGCAGTGACCTCCCCGGCGCCGGCCCTCCGGCGCCGGTCCCGCACGAGCCCGCCCGCTCCCGCATGAGCCCGCCCCCGCACGAGCCCGGCCGCCCGCCCAGGGTGGCCGGGCTCACGCGTGCGGCGGGCTCCTCACGCGCCGGCCGGCACCCGGTCGAGGAAGCCGAGCACGGAGCGGATACGGCCGTCCGCGTCCAGCGTGAGCACGTCCGAGCCGGCCACCGGCGCGGACCCGTCGGCCTCGCTCACCAGCTCCCAGGAGAAGCGTGCCGTGTGGTGGTGGCCGTCCACGGCTCCGAGGGGCCGGAAGACGAAACCGGGGAACTGCTCGTGGACGGCGGCGATCACGGCCGCGATCTCGTCGTGCCCGCGTACGTCGGCGAGCGGGTCGGTGTATCCGCCGTCCTCGGTCCAGGCGGCGGCCACCGCCTGCGCCGGCTGCTGCGGGCCGGTCGCGTTCCAGGCGTCGAAATACCGGGCCACGGCGGTCGCGTAACGGTCGGTGGTCACGTCACGGTGAGTGGTCGCGGACATGGGAGATCAGCCTCCGTCGAAGGATCGTTACTGGTCAGGAACCGGACGCGGCCTGCGGCGACCCGGTGGGTCCACCCTGCCCGGCGCGGTCGCGGCCCGTCGATTACCCCGGAGGTCATGGCCGGGCCCCTCGGAGCCGTCGCGGAGCCGCCGGATTCCGGCCAGCGGGCGCGCTGAATATGCCAACAGACTGGCCGGAAAGACATGGTGACAGTGATTCAGCGGTGAACATACTCGTCTGTGCGGCCTTCACTTCCAGCGAAGGCCCGATCACCCACCGCACATGAGCCGCACCGAGAGCGAGGCCCGCCGGCTGGCGAACGCCGCGGACGGGGGAGGGCGCATGCACGACGAGTTCCTGTGCCATGTCACGGCGTACGGTGTCTGCGGCGGACGGCGTATCGGCGTGCCCCTCGGCACCTACCGGGCACCTACGCTCGCCCTCGCCCTGTGGTGGCTGCGCGACCGCGCGAGCTGGATCGCGGACCGGCTCGACCCACGGCCCGAGACCGCGCACTTCCCGCCGAACGCGCTCGTGCCGGTCGCCGACACCGTGCCCGACGTACCCGCCGTGCTGCGCGCCTGGTGCGGCGATCCGGACCGGCAGGAGCTGGTCGCCGACGAGCTGGCGGCGGGCAGGCTGGTGCGGATCGTGACCGGCGACGAGACCACCGAGTACGAGCTGCTCGCCGAGTCCGTCGACGCGCTGCGCATGCAGCGGACCATACCGGGGCTGGTCCTTCCCGTAGCCTGACCGGCGGCCCGGCCGCGTCTTCGTGACACTCACCACTGTGTGCCGCCGACGCGCGGTTCGGGTGGACTTAAGGGCCCGACTCGGGGTACGAGGACTGGTGCACCATCGACCGGCCGGACCGGGTATTCGAGAGAGACAGCATGACGGAGCATCTGGGCGGGGCAGTGATACCGAGTGGTTTCGACGTACCCGTGGAACCGCTGCGCCGCGCCGCGCACTACACCGGCGACCCCGGCTGCATCGCCGAGGCCCGTGCCTTCGCCGCCCAGTTCCTCCAGCAGTTGCGGACCGAGTGGTGCGCCACCGCCGACAGCCGTGCCGACGGCGAGCTGCTGCTCCTGGTGAGCGAACTGGTCACCAACGCCGACCGGCACAGCAGCGGCCCGTACATCCTGGAGCTGGAGGGCACGGGCACCTCGGTCGTGGTGTCCGTGTACGACAGCAGTACGGCGCTGCCCCGCAGGTTCCCCAAGAACCCGGAGCGCGTCGGCCGGCACGGGCTGGAGATCGTGCACGCGCTGGCCTCGGAGGTCACCGTGGAACGCGTCCCCGTGGGCAAGCGGGTCCGGGCCGTCTTCCCGCTGCACCGCTGATCCGTCTGAACCGCTGACCCGTCGAGAACACAAACGTCGCCCCGCCGAGAACCGCTCCACACCGTCGCCCCCTCGCGCCGGCGAGGACCGCTGTACGGCTCCCGGCCGCCGGAGGATGCCGGTGGAGCCGGGGGAGGCGCTGCCCGATGGAGGCGCCTCCCGGGCACCGGGGTCAGGCGCAGCCCAGTTCGCCGAGCATCCCCTGCCGCAGCCGGGCGATGATCCGCTTGATCAGCCGCGAGACGTGCATCTGGGAGCAGCCCAGCCGCTCGCCGATCTCCGCCTGCGTGGCCTCCTCCACGAACCGCAGGTGGAGGATCTGCCGGTCGCGGTCGCTCAGCTCCGCCATCAGCGGGGCGAGCGCGTGGAAGTCCTCCACGAGCCGCAGGCCCTCCTCCTCCACACCGATGAAGTCGGCGAGCACCGCCTCGCCGTCCTCGGGGCCGTCACCGGTGAGCGCGGCGTCCAGGGAGGCGGAGTTGTAGCCGTTGGAGGCGAGCTGCGCCTCGATCACCTCGTTCTCGGAGAGGTTCATCAGCGTGGCCAGTTCGGCGACCGTCGGGTCCCGGTCCAGCCGGCTGGACAGCTCCTCGCGGGCCTTGGCCAGCTCCACCCGCAGTTCCTGGAGGCGGCGCGGCACATGGACGGCCCAGGTGGTGTCCCGGAAGAACCGCTTGATCTCACCCACGATGTACGGCAGCGCGAACGAGGTGAACTCCACCTCGCGCGCCAGCTCGAACCGGTCGATCGCCTTGATCAGACCGATCATGCCGGTCTGGACGATGTCCTCCATGTCGTCGCCGCGGCCCCGGAACCGTCCGGCCGCGAAGCGCACCAGCGACATGTTCATCTCGATGAGGGTGTTGCGCGCGTACTGGTACGCGTGCGTGCCCTCTTCCAGCTCGGTCAGCCGGCGGAAGAACTGGCGGGACAGCTCGCGCGCGTCCCGCGGGGCGACGGACGCCGGGTCCGCGATGCCGGGCAGCCCGCCCGTGCTGTCCTGCTCGGTCTGCTCGACGACCTCTGCTTCCGACCGGGTCCCGGCGGCGGTCTTCATTGCCTCTCCCACGAAAGTCACGGTGCGACGTTGTGCCTCTACGGTCTCTGTGCTCGGTGCCGGCCAGCTCGGGTGCCGAGCGCGTACCCACTTTTCCATAGGTCATACACCCTCGCCGAACCGCTCACGGCCCGGGTACCCCCGGTCACGCCGTGCATGCCCATGTCGCACTGCACTGGCGTGAAACAGCCGGTCACCACCCTGGATTTCCCTCAGGGCGCAATTGTGGCCGCACCGATGAGTTCCGCGCCCGGCGGGGGTCTTCCTCCATGACGATGACGTGTTCCCCACTCCGCCACACGCCCCGGGAGGCGCTCATGACCACCGACGGATTCCTCACCTGCCTCTGGTTCGACGGCCGGGCGGAGGAGGCCGCGCACTACTACGTGTCGGTCTTCGAGAACTCCGCCGTCGGACGGGTCGTCCGCTGGCCCGAGGACGGGCCCGGGCCGGCCGGTTCCGTGCTGACCGTGGAGTTCACCGCCAACGGCCACCGGTTCCTCGCGCTCGACGGCGGTCCCCAGTTCACGTTCAACGAGGCCGTCTCCTTCCAGATCCTCTGCGCCGACCAGGAGGAGATCGACTCCTACTGGACGAAGCTCACCGGGGACGGCGGCGAGGGCGGCTCGTGCGGCTGGCTCAAGGACAAGTACGGCCTGTCCTGGCAGGTCGTCTACGCCCCGCTGCTGCAAATGATCGCCGACCCGGACGCGCGGAAGGCCGCGCGCGCCACCCGGGCCATGATGGGCATGGGCAAGCTGGACGCCGCGGAGCTGGAGAAGGCGTACGCGGGGGAGTAGCGGAGCGGTCGGGTGGGCGGAGCGCGGGCGCGGCCCGCGCCTTCGTCCCGCCCCGAAGCGCCGCCCGCATGCGGCTCCCGGCCCGAAGCGCCGCCCGCATGCGACTCCCGGCCCGAAGCGCGGCCCGCACGCCGTTCTCGCCCCGTATCGCGGCCCGCATGCCGCTCCTGTCCCGAAGCGCCCCCGCACGTCCCTCCCGGCTCGGCGCGCGGCCCGGACCCCGGATGACTAGCGTGAACAAACGGGGCACACCGCACCAGGAGGGCCGCCAGCATGGCCGTGCAACCCGAAGGAACGCCCTGTTGGGCCGACGCGATGTTCAGCGACGTCGAGGGAGCCAAGCGGTTCTACGGCGACGTCCTCGGCTGGACCTTCGGCGAGTCGTCGTCGGAGTACGGCCACTACACCCAGGCCTACGCCGACGGCAGGGCCGTCGCCGCGGTCGTCCCGCCCGTGCCCGGCCAGGAGGGCCGGTCGCAGTGGTGCCTGTACCTCGCCTCGCCGGACGCCGCGGCCACCGCGGAGAAGGTCCGGGAGCACGGCGGCGAGGTGCTGATGGAGCCGATGCGGGTCGGCGGCCTCGGCACCATGTGCCTGGCCCGGGAACCCAGCGGCGCCGTGTTCGGCATCTGGCAGGCGGGCGCTCACGAGGGCTTCGAGACGACGGCCACCCCTGGCGCCTACTGCTGGGCCGAGGTGTTCACCAGGGAACCGGAGCAGGCGGACGCCTTCCTCTGCGCCGTCTTCCCGTACCGGATGAAGGAGATCGAGGACGAGGCCGTCGACTTCCGGATGTTCGAGGTCGGCGAGGACACCGTCCTGGGCCGGATGCGGATGACCGACGACTTCCCGCCGGAGGTCCCGTCGTACGTCAACGTCTATTTCGCCGTCGACGACTGCGACGCGGCCGTCGGCCGGGCCGTGAAACTGGGCGGGATCCTCGGCTTCGGACCGATGAGCAGCCCCTTCGGCCGGTTCGCGGCGCTGAGCGACCCGCAGGGCGCGGACTTCTCGGTGATCGACGTCACCACCACCGAGGGGGAGATGCCCCGGCTCAGGGACGTGTGACCGGCCCCGGCACGGGCCGGGCGAAGGCCATGGCATGATCGAGCGCATGCGTGAACGTGTGGTGGCCGCGTGCGACGGGGCTTCGAAGGGAAACCCCGGACCGGCCGGATGGGCGTGGGTGGTCTCGGACGACGACGAGCGGACCCCCGCCCGCTGGGCGGCGGGCCCGCTCGGCCGGGCCACCAACAACGTCGCCGAACTGACCGCCCTGGAGCAGTTGCTCGCGGCCGTCGACCCGGACGTGCCGCTGGAGATCCGGATGGACTCCCAGTACGCGATGAAGGCCGTCACCACCTGGCTGCCCGGCTGGAAGCGCAACGGCTGGAAGACCGCCGCCGGCAAGCCCGTCGCCAACCAGGACCTGGTCGTCCGCATCGACGAACTGCTCGGCGGCCGGTCGGTCGAGTTCCGCTATGTGCCCGCCCACCAGGTCGACGGCGACCCGCTGAACGACTTCGCCGACCGCGCGGCCAGCCAGGCGGCCTCCGCGCAGGAGCAGGCCGGCAGCGCACTCGGCTCGCCGCAGCCCCCGCCCTCGCCCGACACCCCGGCGACGGCCGGCGCACCCCGCCGGAAGGCACCCGCCCGCTCCGGCGGAGCGGCCGCCCGGGCCGGCGGTGCGTCCGCGCGGACCATCAAGGCGAAGTTCCCCGGCCGCTGCCTGTGCGGCCGGTCCTACGCGGCCGGCGAGAAGATCGCCAAGAACGCGCAGGGCTGGGGTCACCCGGAGTGCCGGACCGCCGACGCCTGATCAGGCGTCGAAGGTGTAGAACCGGGTGTGGTCCAACAGGTCCGCCGGGCGCACGGTGTTCCACGGCTTCATCGTCTCGCCGAGGTCCACCACGTCCGCGGTGCCGCCCGTCGGCACGTACCCCGCGTCCGGGTGCCGCCGCTGCCACTCGGCCCACAGCTTGTCGATGTAGGCGTGGTGCAGCCAGAACACCGGGTCGTTGGGGGAGACACCGGTCGCCATCTGGCCGCCGACCCAGACGTGCACCCGGTTGTGCAGGTTGACCCCGCGCCAGCCCTCCAGATGGTTGCGGAAGCCGTCCGAGGCGCTGTTGTACGGCGCCATGTCGTACGTCGCCATCGCCAGCACCGACTCCACCTCGGTCGGTGTCGGCAGCTCGCGCACGGCGGTGCCGAGCGAGCGGCGCAGGAACGTACGGGCGTCGACGCGCACGGTGACCGGCCAGTCGCCCGTGGCCGCGGCGAACGGGCCGTCCATCACCCGCCCGTCGGTGCTGCGCCCGGTGCCGCCGAGGAAGTCCGGCGCCCACAGCGAGGCCCGCAGGGTGCGGTCGGTGCTCCAGTCCCAGTAGGGCAGCGCGACGGAGGAGTCCACCGACTGGAGCGCCTGCTCGAAGTCGAGCAGGAATCTGCGGTGCCAGGGCAGGAAGGAGGGCGAGCGGTGGCCGGTCCGCTCGCCGCTGTCGGTGTCCGACATGATGAACTCGTTGTGCGTGCGGACGAAGTCGTCGTAGCGTCCGGCGCGCTTCAGTTCGAGGACGGCGGCGACGAACCGGCGCTTCTCGTCGGCGGTCAGGGCGGCCTGGTTCTTGCGTACGGTCATGGTGCGCGGTGCTCCCGGAGTCCTTGCGTGGGCGGTCAGTTGGCGGGGAACGGCAGCAGCGGCGCGCCCTGCAGCTCGTCCACCGCGGCGCGGGCGGCGGCCAGCGGGGTGGGCACCGGGTCGTAGTGGCTGACCACGCTGATCCAGCTTCCGTCGGCGTTGCGCATCACGTGCAGCTGCACGCCGTCTATGAACACCTCGTAGCCGCCGCCGTGTTCGTGGTGGTGTCCGCCGCCGGCCGCCGGACGGCCCTGTATCCGGCGGCCCTGGTAGACCTCGTCGAAGGAGCCGGGCGCGGTGGGCTCGTGACGGACGGCGGCGGACGCGGCGGGCGCGGCCAGGGCGACGGCGGCCGAGGCCGTGGCGGCGACGGCTGCCGCCGTGGTGAGCGCGCGGCGCCGGGTGATGTCGGGCATGCGGGTCCTCCCCGAGAGTGGTTCTGCGGTGATGAGGCATGCCTATCGGGACCTGCGGGAGCAGGAGAAATCATGCGGAACCGGTTGGCTGCGATCCGGACAATTAACCACATGTCGTAGAGAGTTGAACGAAGTTGATCTTGCCGTCCCGGTGGTCCGGTCCGCCCCGGAACGGGTAATTCCTTGCCGGAGCGCCCCGGTTTTCCTTGATCCTTTCCCGTCGCCGCCCGCCCGAGTGGCGCGGCTCACCACCCCAGACTGACGCGATCGGAAGGGTCGCCGTCCCTGCTACCCTCCGTCTTCGACTGAATGCGTCGAGTGACTGTCAGGGGTGTGCGTGTGAAGGTCGTCTGCGTCGGAGGCGGGCCCGCCGGACTCTGTCTCGCCCTCCTGCTCAAGCGGCAGGACCCGGCGCACGACGTCACCGTCCACGAACGCGACCCCGAGGGCTCCACCTACGGCTGGGGCGTGACGTACTGGCGGGGCCTCCTCGACCGGCTGGGGGAGCACGACCCCGTCCTGGCGCGGGAGATCGAGGCCCACTCCGTGCGCTGGAGCGAGGGCGTCGCCCATGTACGCGACCTGACCACCCGGCACCACGGCGACGAGGGCTTCGGCATCGGCCGGCACCGGCTGCTCGACCTGCTCGCCGCCCGGGCCCGCGGCCTCGGCGTCCGCCTGGAGTACGGCAGCGAGGTGACCCGGCCACCCGCCGGCGCCGACCTCGTCGTCGCGGCCGACGGCGTCCACAGCGCCCTGCGCGCCCGCCGCGCGGACCACTTCGGCACCGAGACCACCACCGGTCGCAACCCCTACATCTGGCTCGGCACCACCCGGGTCTTCGACGCCTTCACCTTCGCCTTCACCGAGACCGCGCACGGCTGGATCTGGGCCTACGGCTACGGGTACGGCGGCGGCCACAGCACCTGTGTCGTCGAGTGCTCCCCGGAGACCCTCACCGGCCTCGGCCTGGACCGGGCCGACCCCGGCGAGAGCCTGGTCCTGCTGGAGAAACTCTTCGCCCGCGTCCTCGACGGCCACCCGCTCATCGCCCGCCCCGGCGCCTCCTGGCAGCGCTTCCGCACCCTGACCAACCGCACCTGGCACGACGGCGACCTGGTCCTGCTCGGCGACGCCGCCCACACCACCCACTACTCCATCGGCGCCGGCACCACCCTCGCCGTGGAGGACGCCCTGTGCCTGGCCGGCGCCCTGCGCGCGCACCCCGCCCTGCCCGAGGCCCTCGCCGCCTACGAACGCCGGCGCCGCGCCGAGCTGCTGTCCGCACAGAGCGCGGCCCGCTACAGCGCCCGCTGGTACGAGAACCTGCCCCGCTACATCGAACTGCCCCCGCACCGGATGTTCGCCCTGCTCGGCCAGCGCCACTCGCCGCTGCTGCCGTACGTGCCGCCGCGGCTGTACTACGGCCTGGACCGGGCGGCCGGCCGGCTGGAGCCGCTGCGCCGGTTCAAACGCTGGCTCGGCCCCCGCGCCGCCCGCGCCCTGCACGCCCGCGCCACCGCCCGGCACCGCTGACCCGCGCCGGCCCGCCCGCCGGCACCACCGCACCGAAGGAGCCACACGGCCGTGCCGGCCGTCGCACCGGATGACACACTGTCGCCATGGACGAACGCGTAATCGGCAGGTCGGGTCAGTGGGCATCGGTCGTCGGACTCGGCACATGGCAGCTCGGCGCCGACTGGGGTGAGGTGGACGACAAGGTGGCCCTGTCCGTCCTGGAGGCGGCGGCCGAGGCCGGGGTCACCTTCTTCGACACGGCCGACGTGTACGGCGACGGACGCAGCGAGGCGACCATCGCCTCCTTCCTGCGCGGCCGTCCGGACCTGCATGTGTTCGTGGCGACCAAGATGGGCCGCCGGCTCGCGCAGGTCCCGGAGAACTACGTCCTGGCCAACTTCCGGGAGTGGAACGACCGCTCGCGCCGCAACCTCGGCGTCGACCGCATCGACCTGGTCCAACTGCACTGCCCGCCCACCTCGGTGTACTCCTCGGACGCCGTGTTCGACGCCCTCGACACCCTCGTGGAGGAGGAGCGTGTCGCCGCCTACGGCGTGAGCGTGGAGACCTGTGACGAGGCGCTCACCGCGATCGCCCGGCCGAACGTGGCCAGCGTGCAGATCATCCTCAACCCGTTCCGCATGAAGCCCCTGTACGAGGTGCTGCCCGCCGCCCGCGCGGCCGGCGTCGGCATCATCGCGCGGGTGCCGCTCGCCTCCGGGCTGCTGTCCGGGAAGTACACCAAGGACACGGTGTTCGCGGCCGACGACCACCGCACCTTCAACCGGCACGGCGAGGCGTTCGACCAGGGCGAGACCTTCGCCGGGGTCGACTACGGCACGGGCGTCGAGGCCGCCGCCGAGTTCGCCGCGCTCGCCCCCGAGGGCTGCACCCCGGCCCAGCTCGCACTGCGCTGGATCATCGAGCAGGACGGCGTGACCACGGTGATCCCCGGCGCCCGGAACCCGGAGCAGGCCCGCGCCAACGCCGCCGCGGCCAAGCTGCCGCCGCTGCCGCCGGAGACGGCCGCCGCGATCCGTGACCTCTACGACCGCCGGATCAAGGACCAGGTCGAACACCGCTGGTAGACGCGCTTTCGGGCACACCGGTTCGTTTGAACGAACGGCCGGGCGGTTATCCGCACCGCATGACGCAGGACGGGCGGCGCCGGGGGCGCGATGAGACGCAGGAGGAACGGGCCGACCGGATGTGGGGTGAACTCATCCAGGAGGTCCGGGTGGCGCAGACGGGCGTGCAGATCCTCTTCGGATTCCTGCTGACGGTCGTCTTCCAGCCGAAGTACGGCCGGCTGGCCACCACCGACCAGGTGATCTACATCGTGACCGTGGTGATGGGCGCCTGCGCGACCGGCGCCCTCATCGGACCGGTGTCCCTGCACCGGCTCGTCTCCGGCCGGTCGGTCAAACCGCAGGCGGTGCGGCTCGCCTCCCGGCTGACGCTGGCCGGCCTGGTCCTGCTGCTCGCCACCATGACGTCGTCCCTGCTGCTGATCATGCGGGTGGCCACCCACGACGGTTATGTGCCGTACCTGGTGGCGGCCGTCGTCGCCTGGTACCTCGTGTGCTGGTACGGCCTGCCGCTGTGGGCCCGTCACCGGTACACCAACCGGACGGCCGATCAGACGGACGCGTCCGACAGCGCGTCAAGCTGACGGTCGTGCACTCGGGCGAGCAGCAGCGGGGACAGCACGGCGCCGATCAGCGCGCAGCACATGTCCCACTGGGTGTCCCACACATCGCCCTGGGTCGCGAGGAACGCGTCCGCGCCGTGGCCGCCGATCTCGGCCGCCAGCCACTCCAGCAGCTCGAAGCAGGCGCTGAAGGCCAGACAGGCGCACACGGTGAGCGGTGCCAGCCAGCGGCTGCCGCGCAACGGTGAGGTCCGGCTGAGCAGTTCACGGACCAGTACGGCCGGCACGAAGCCCTGCATCAGGTGCCCGAAGCGGTCGTACGGGTTGCGGTCCAGGCCGAAGGTGTCGCGCACCCAGTCGCCCGCCGGGACCTGAGCGTAGGTGTAGTGGCCGCCGGCCGCGAGGACCAGCGCGTGCGCCGTGAGCAGCCCGCACAGCAGCCCCGTCAGCGGGAAGCGCCGCCAGGCCAGCACCACCACGGGCAGGCCGATAAGGGCCCACACCGTCTCCAGGAACCAGGTAATGCGGTCGCGGGCGCCCACCGCCGACACGGCCAGTCCCAGGGCCGCCACCCCGGCGAAGAGCGCGGGCGGCACACGGCGCGGCGCGCGGAGCGGGGCGGGGTGCACAGCGGTCACGGGGGGCTCCTTGCCGTCAGGCGTCGTGGAGCCCCATCGTGGCGCCGGGGTCACCCCGCCGGCATGAGTACGGCTACTCAGCCCGTGGAGAGGATCTCCGCCAGCAACTCGTCCACCGGGACCTGTTCCTGCCCCGGCGCTACCACCCGGTGGGTCTCGCGCAGGAACGCCGCGACCGCGGGCGCCCAGGCGAACACCACCGCGCGTTGCCGCCCGCCGTCCGGCCGGACGTCCCCGAGGAACTCCATGCGCAGCTCGCGCCAGGGCTCGGAGCCCTCCGGCCGCAACCGCACGTCACCCAGGCCGACCGGCCGGGCCAGGCCCGCGGCGAGCATGTCCCGGTCCAGCCGCCAGGAGGCCAGCACACGGCCGTCATGGGTGAACAGGGCGGTGACGGCGAACGGGTCGTCGGCGTCGTAGCCCAGATGCGCCAGCACCGGGCACCGTCCGGTACCGGGTGCGAGAAGCTGCACCACCAGCGTCTTGTGCACGAACGAGTTCACGCGCGGGCCTCCGGGAATGATCGGCGTAGAGCGTCCTAGTACCCCGGCATCGCCCAGGATGCTCATCCGAGCGGCCGATTCCCTTCGGCCCGGCGTGTTCCGGGGGCCCGCGGCGTCAGGCGAACGCCTCCCGCAGGGCCGGGAGCAGGGTCTTCGCCGACCAGTCCAGGAACTCCCGCTGCGCGTCGCCGCCGATCTGCACCAGGGCGATCTCCCCGAATCCGGCCTCGGCGTACGGCCGCACGGCCTCCACGAAGGCGTCCGGGTCGTCACCGCACGGGATGGAGGAGGCGACGTCGTCCTTGGTCACGAACTGGGTCGCGGCCTCGAAGGAGTCGGGATGCGGCAGCTCGGCGTTGACCTTCCAGCCCAGGCCGAACCAGCGGAACTGGGAGTGGGCGCGTTCGATCGCCACGCCCCGGTCGGGATCGTAGGACACCGGCAACTGGCCCACCCGGGGCTTGCCGCTGCCGCCGTGCCGGTCGAAGGCCTCCAGCAGGTTCGCCTTCGGCTCGGTCGCGATCACCAGGTCGGCGAGGTGTCCGGCCAGCTTGCAGGACTGCTCGCCGGAGACCGCGATGCCGATCGGCGGCGCCGACTCCGGCAGGTCCCACAGCCGGGCCGACTCCACGTCGTAGTGCTGTCCGTGGTGCGTGACATGGCGGCCTTCGAACAGCGCGCGGATGATGTGCACCGCCTCTTCCAGCATCTCGTGGCGCACGTCCGCCGGCGGCCAGCCGCCGCCCACCACGTGCTCGTTCAGGTTCTCCCCTGCGCCGAGGCCGAGCCGGAACCTGCCCTCCGACAGCAACTGCACGGTCGCCGCCTTCTGCGCCACGACCGCCGGGTGGTAGCGCAGGATGGGACAGGTGACGTAGGTCATCAGCGGGATCCGCGAGGTGGCCTGGGCCGCGGCGCCCAGCACGCTCCACGCGTACGAGGCGTGTCCCTGCGAGCGCAGCCACGGAAAGTAGTGGTCCGAGATCACCGAGAAGTCGAAACCCGCCTCCTCGGCTCCCACCACGTGCTCCACCAGGTCCCGGGGGCCGGCCTGCTCGGTCATCATCGTGTATCCGATTTGCACCATAAGCAGCGAGTCCCCGGCTCGGCGGCCGGAAAACGGGGTGCGGCCCACTCTTCCGGTTCCGGGACGACCGGCGGGGAACGTGGCCGGCGTCTCCGGTGCGCGGTGCCGTCCCAGGCCGCAGCCGCGGCCTGGGCGGTGCGGCGCGGCGGGAAGCCGCGCCGGCCGCCCGGCGGGACGGCAGGAACGGTCACCTCACAGCAGCCCGAAGCGGTCCGCCCAGCCGAACAGTTCCCGGGGTGTCGTGTTGCCCCCGCACACCACGAGCCCGATCCGGGCGCCGTCACCGACCCGCTCCACCACCTGCCGGGCGGCCGGCAGCAGACAGCCCGCGGCCGGCTCGGCCCACACCTTGGCGTGCTCGGCGAGGTCCAGACAGCCCCGCACCGCGTCCTGGTCCGGCACCACCAGGACCTCCTCGACGAGCGCGGCCACATGGTCGTAGGTCAGCTGCGAGGCCGAGGGTGCGCTCAACGTGGTGACCAGGGAGGACAGCGGCACCGGCACCGGACCGCCGGCCGTGAGCGCGCCGGCCATCGCCTCCGCGCCCGCGGTCTCCACGCCCCACACCCGCACGTCCGGCCGCAGGGCGCGCAGGGCCGTCGCGACCCCGGCGATCAGACCGCCGCCGCCGACGCTGACGACGACGTCGGTCAGCTCCCCGGCGTCCTCGGCCAGTTCCAGCCCCACCGTGCCCTGCCCGGCGATGACCACCGGATCGTCGAACGGGTGCACCAGCGTCAGGCCCTCGTCCCGCAGCCGCGTCACCAGCTCGAAGGCGCTGTCCATGCCGTCGGTCAGCCGTACCGAGGCCCCGGCGTCCCCGGCGAGCGCGATGGAGCGCGTGGGCGCGGTGCGCGGCATCACCACGGTGGCCTTCACGTCGAGGGCCGCCGCCATCACCGCCAGCGCGATCCCGTGGTTGCCGCCGCTGACCGCGACCACGCCCGCGGCGCGCTCGGCCTCGCTCAGCGACAGCAGTTTCGCCACGGCCCCGCGCGCCTTGAACGAGCCGGTGCGCTGGAGGAGTTCCAGCTTGGCGGTGACCGGGACGCCGAGCAGCGAGCCCAGGCCCGGGCTCGGCACCGTCGGCGTCCGTACGACGTGTCCGGCGATCCGCTCGGCGGCGGCTGCGATGTCCGAGATGTCGATCAAGGTGCTGCACCCCTTCCGGCGCGGATCGGCCGCGCCGCTCGCACCTTGACCCGCCGGGGCGCCGCTGGTCAACGCCTTTCCGGATCCCGCCTACCGTACGCGGCCCACCAGGAAGTCCACCAGCCCGGTCAGCTCCTCGGCGGCGGCCGGGGCCAGGCGCGCGGAGGCCAGCAGCTCGCGCGCCGCGGCCGTCCGGGCCCGCGCCTCGGCCAGCGCCGCCGTACGGCCCCCGGCCGCCTCGATCAGCGCGGCGGCCTCCTCGGCGTGCCCGGCGGAGCCGAGCAGCGCGGGCAGCCGCCGGGCCACCGGGGAGCCGAGCGCGGCCAGCACCGGGAACGTCTTCTTCCGCTCCCGCAGATCGCCGCCCACGGGCTTGCCGGTGACGGCCGGGTCCCCCCAGATGCCGAGCACGTCGTCGACGAGCTGGAAGGCGACCCCGAGGTGCCGTCCGGCCCGGTCCAGCGCCTGGACCGTGTCCTCGGGCGCCCCGCCGAGCGCGGCGCCCAGCGCCACGGCACAGCCCAGCAGCGCGCCCGTCTTGCCCTCGGCCATCGTCCGGTACTCCCGCGGCGTCACCCGCTGGGGGCCCGTCCAGGGCCGGGTGGCGAACAGCAGGTCGTCGGCCTGCCCGCGCACCAGGTCGGCGAGGGCCGCCGAGAGCAGCCGCACCGCCCCGGGGCCCCGGGGCGCGGCGGCGAGGGCGTCCACCGCCAGCGCGAACAGGGCGTCGCCGGCCAGGACGGCCGGACCCGTGCCGTACGCCTGCCACACGGCGGGGCGGCGGCGCCGGACCGCGTCGCCGTCCATGATGTCGTCGTGCAGCAGCGAGAAGGCGTGCACCAGCTCCACCGCGACCGCCGCCGGGACACCCGTCCGCCCGGCGGCACCCGCCGCCTCCGCGCCGAGGACGGCGAGCGCCTGGCGTACGCCCTTGCCGCCCGGCGCGGTGACGGGCGCCCCGCCGACCTCGCACCAGCCGAAGGAGTACGCGGCCATCTCGCCCACCCAGGGGTGCAGCCGGCCCACCGCCTCCCGGAGCGCCGGCCGGGTCAGCTCACGGCAGCGGGCGAGGACACCCGGAGCGGGCGCGCGCACCGCGGAGACGAGCGCCGTCACCGTGCGGCCTCCGTCTCGAGACCGAACTCCCGCTGGGCGCGGACCACCATCTCCCGTACGTGCCGCAGCCCGCCGCGCTCCAGCGTCCGGGCCAGGCCGGCGAGTTCGGCGGCGGTCTCGGCGCGGTCGCGGCCGAGCCGGGCGAGGGACTTGGCCAGGCCCAGCCGGGACAGTGCCTCGCCGCGCGGTTCGCTCATCGCGCGGAACTCCGCCAGCGCCAGTTCGTAGCGGTCGCGGGCCTCGGGGTAACGGCCCGCGCGGTACAGGACGTTGCCCTGCATCTTGTGGTTGTAGGCGAGCGCGCTGGAGAGGTTCATCTCCCGGCAGGTCGCCTCCGCCTCGGCCAGCAGCTCCAGCGCCCGTCCGGTGGCGCCGTCGCGCACCGACAGGACGTCCGCGAGGCCGCGCAGCGCCCAGGCGTGCCCGCGCCGGTCGTCGGCCCGGGCGGCTATCTGCGCCGCCTCCTCGAACAGGGCGTACGCCTGGTCGTAGTCGCCGGTGTTGCGGCGCATCTGGGCGATGCCCTCCAGCGCCCACACCGTGTGCCGGGCCTCGCCCCGCTTACGGGCCTCGGCCAGCAGTTGTTCGTGCAGCCGGCCGACCGCCGCGTAGTCGCCCTGGATGCGGCCGGTCTCCGCGAGGCCGGCCAGCGAGTAGCCGCGGGCGACGACGTCCCCGCCGCGCTCGCCGAGCTCGGCCGCCAGTCCCAGCAGCCGCCAGGCCAGCGGGAACCGTCCCCGCTGCCGGGCCAGGGTGCCGCCGCTCCACAGCGCCCAGGCCATCGCGGCGGTGTCGCCGGCCTCCCGGGCGGCGCGGTAACTCGCCTTCCACGCCCGGTCGGCGTCCTGTATCCGGCCGAGCCGCCGGTGTGCCTCGGCGACGGCGAGCCCGCAGCGGGCCGCCTCTTCGGCGCGCCCGGCGCGTTCCGCCTCGCGCAGCCGCTCGGTGGCCTCGGCCAGCACATCGGTGAGCGAGGAGTTCACGGACAGGGTGGTCAGGGCGCCCTGGTACTCCGGGGCGAAAGCCTTGCCGTACATGCGTACCCTTCTATACACGCCGTGTATAGACGGCGTCTCTACACGGCATGCATAGCGTCTCGGAGATATGCCCCGGCCCGAGGGGCCGGGGCTTGGTCTGTCGCCGGTCAAGACGCCGGTACGGCCGCCGGGGTTGCGCGTGCGGCGTGGATCACACGGGAAGGTTCAGTGCTGCTGCGCCTTCTGGGGCGTCAGCTCGCTCGGCCGCACCACGACGAACCCCTCGCCCTGGAGCATCAGTTGCACGGCCTCGCCCGAACCACCGCGCAGCATCGAGCCGATGGACTGCGACCGGTGCAGCGAGGTCTGCAGGTGCGCGGTCCAGCCCACCACCGCGTCCGTGTCGACGTACACCGGCGCCTGCGCGGACACCGGGATGACCAGCGGGTTGCCGTCGCAGACCAGACCGAGCCGGCCCTGCCCGGTGAACACGCTGTTGAACAGGCCGCCGCCGGCGATGCCCGAACCCTTCACCGTCTTGATCTCGTACGACAGCGAGGCGTCGAAACACAGGACGTTGCGGCCGTTGACCGTGAACTGGTCGCCGGGCTCGACCTCGACGATGAAGCAGTTCTGCGCCTCGTGCGCGAACCAGGCCTCGCCCTGTCCGCGCACCGCCATGAGGGGCAGCCCCTCCCCGGTGACGGCACGCTTGAGCATGCCGCCGACGCCCTGCCCCTTGCGCTCGAACGCGAGGTTGCCGCGATAGGCGACCATCGCCCCCTGGCGGGCGTACATCTCGCCGTCCACCGCGTACTTGACGCACTTGGCGTTCTCGACGTACATCCCCGGCGCCACGGCCGGCTGCACCACATGCTGACTGGAAAAGAGATCACCCTTCATGCAGGGCATGGTGTCGCGGACGGCCGCGTTCCGCCAAGATCGCGGAGTGTGCCGGTTTCGCGGACTTTCCGCAGAACGCCGACTCCAGGGCCCCGGCCAGCGTGTCGAGCACCTTGCCGTTGTTCGACGTGGTGGCCATGGCGGTGAGGCTGCGCCCGCCGTCCTTCGTGGCGAACGCGTAGGTGTAGTAGCCCTGCACCGCTCCGGTGTGCCCGTACACCGACACCCCGCAGGACAGCTCGCGGCGGCGCAGTCCGAGGCCGTACGCCGTCGTGGCGTTGACCTTGGTGAACCGCTCCATCTCCGCCAGCCGCGCGGCCGACATCAGCTTCCCCTTGAGCAGCGCGCCGTAGAAGACGTCGAGGTCCCGCGCGCTGGAGATGACCGCCCCGGCGCTCTGCGCCCAGGAGACCGTCTGTTCCGTCGCGTCGACCAGCGGGGCGCCCGCCCGGTCCGGCGTCAGATAGCCGCGGGCGTACCGGCCCGGCAGCGTGGTGCCGGGGTGGACGTAGAACGTGTCGCGCAGCTTCAGCGGTGTGAAGACGCGGTTCTGGTAGGCGGTCCGCACCGGCTGCCCGGTGAGTTTCTCGACCAGCAGCCCGGCGACGACGAAGTTGGTGTTGGAGTACGCGTAGGCGGCGCCGGGCGCGTTGGTGCGGGGCTTCTTCAGGGACAGTGCGACCAGCTGCCGGTAGGTGAAGACCTTCTTGCGGACCGCCTCGAAGCCGGAGACGCTGGCGGCGAACATGTCGTTCGTGTAGTCGTACAGACCGCTGCGGTGGCTCAGCACATGACGGACCGTGATCCGGTCGTCCGGCAGCAGCCCCGGCAGATAGCGGTTGACCGGCGCGTCGAGCGCGAGGCGGTGCTCGTCGACGAGCTGGAGCAGCACGACCGCGGTGAAGGTCTTGGTGACGCTGCCGACCCGGAACCGGTCGTCGGTGCCGATGGCCCGCCCGGTGGCGCGGTCGGCGACGCCGCGGGTCACCCGGTAGGTCCGGCCGTGGTCGTCGATCCGGGCCAGCGCTCCCGGGGCGCCCTGGGCCACCGCCGAGCGCAACACCGCCGCCAGGCCCGCGGTGTCGGGCGCCGGCAGCGCCGCCGTGGTGCCCGGCTGCCCGGCCGCGGCCCGCGCCGGGACCGCCAGCAGCGACAGTGCGACCGCTCCGAGGACCGCTCCCCGCCCCACCCTTGTCGAGACCATCCCGTATTCTCTCCCGTCGGCCCGGTTCCTGATGCGATATCGGTCACATTCCGCCCTGGGAACCTAGGGGATGAGGGGAGCGTCTCCACAGCCGACACACAGTCGGTCATCCGGTGATCACTCTATGGCGCCCATTTGCAAAGGATTGCCATAGAAGTTCGCGAAATGGATCATTCCGGCTTTACGTGCGCATGACTGATCCGCAAGGGTGGGCGCTCGGAGCCGGACCGGCTCCCGTGCCGCCCAACGGCGTCATGTCTCAAGGCGGTTGACGACGTCGGCCGCCTTCGAACGAAGGAACCCTGATCAGATTGCGTAGACCGCACATACGCACCATGGCGGTCGCCGTCGCGGTGACGACGGCTGCCACGGGCCTGGCCGGCACGGCCTTCGCGAGTGCCTCCACCGGAGCGGAGCGGTCCGCCGCCTCCGCCGCCTCGGACGCCACGGTGGTGGTGGAGGCGGCGCGCACCGCGGCCTTCGCCCACGCCTCGGCGACCGGCGTCTCCCAGGGCGACGCACTGCACGCCCAGGACGTCATGATCGACCCCGAGGGCGCCCGGCACGTCCGCTTCGTGCGCACCCACGACGGCCTGCCGGTGCTCGGCGGCGACCTCGTCGTCCACCTCGACCGCACGCTGGGCTACGCGGGCGTGACCCGCGCGGCCGGCCACGCGGTCAAGCCCACCGGCCAGGCGAAGCTGACCGCCGGCCAGGCCGCCGCCAAGGCCGCGAAGGCCGCCAAGGGCGACGCCGGCGGCGCCCGGCTGGTGGTGGACGCCCGCGGTGGCGCCTCCGCGCTCGCCTACCAGGTCACCGTCACCGACCAGGACACCGCCCGCACGGTCGTCGTGGACGCGGTCACCGGCAAGGTGCGCAGCAACACGCCCACCCGGGACGAGTTCCTGTCGCCGAAGCTGATCGACACCCTGCACCGGCGCGGCGAGACCGCGGACCCGGCCACCGGCTCCGCCTCCGCCGCCTCCGGCCTGGTCGGCTCGGGCGCCACCGGCGCCGCGGCCTACCCGTCGGCGGCCAAGGGCACCGGCAAGACCCTCTTCGTGGGCAACGTCGGCCTGACCACCACGCAGACCTCGCGCGGTCACTACCAGCTCAAGGACCCGAGCCGGTACGGCACCGAGACGCGGGACGCCAAGGGCTCGTACACGGAGAAGTTCGGCGCCGGCACGAAGTTCACCAACACGACCAACGTGTGGGGCAACGGCGCGACCAGCAGCCGGGCCACGGTCGCCGCCGACGCGCAGTACGGCGTGACCAAGACGCTGGACTTCTACAAGTCCACGTTCAAGCGCAAGGGCATCGCCAACAACAGCAAGGCCGCCCAGGCGATGGTGCACTGGGGCAAGAAGGTCGCCAACGCCTTCTGGGACCCGACCTGCAACTGCATGCTGTACGGCGACGGCGACGGCGAGATGTTCAAGAAGCCGCTCGTCGTCCTCGACGTCACCGGTCACGAGCTGACCCACGGCGTGGTCGAGGCGACCGCCAACCTCCAGCCGACCTTCGTCGACTCCGACGGCAACCAGTACGGCGAGCCGGGCTCGCTGAACGAGTCGCTCGCGGACATCTTCGGCTCGAACGTCGAGTTCTACGCCAAGAACACGAAGGACACCCCGGACTACCTGGTCGGTGAGAAGCTGGGCCTCGCGCAGAAGTTCCTGCGCCGCCTGGACCACCCGTCGCTGGACAAGCTGGAAGGCACCATCGACTACTGGTCCGCCGACACCTACTACACCGAGGTGCACGCCGGTTCCGGCGTCTCCTCGCACGCCTACTACCTCCTCGCCGAGGGCAGTGGCAAGAAGAAGATCGGCACGGTGACCTACAACTCGCCGACCTACCACAGCCTCAAGGTCAAGGGCATCGGCCGGACCAAGGCGACCGCCATCTACTACCGGGCGCTCACCCGGTACATGGTCTCCTCCACCGACTTCCACCAGGCGCGCATCGCCACGCTGAAGGCGGCCAAGGACCTGTACGGCGCGAACAGCACCGAGTACAAGACGGTCAACACCTCGTGGGCCGCCGTGAACGTCACCGCCGCCAACACGCCGCGCTGACGACCCGCACCACCCCACGCCGCGCGCCCCGCTCATGCGGGCCGGCGCGGTACAGCACCACCGGATGCCCCGCCTTCGCGCGGGGCATCCGCCTGTCCGGGCCGGCGCTCCGGGCGAACCGTCCGGGCGGGCACGCGCCGGCCCGGACCGGCCGCCGTCATAGGGTCGGTATCCGTTCCGCATGCCCGGCCGGGAGATGATCGTCCCGGTGCGCGGCGGTGCCCGATCGCGGGCACCGGTACCGCGAGGACGCGACGACGAGGAGGCCCAGGGATGACACGCCCGATCACGGCAGGGGTGGACGGCACCGAGGAGAGTCTGGCCGCGCTGGACTGGGCGGCCCGGGAGGCCGTACGGCGCGGTCTGCCGCTGCGCGTGGTGCACGCCTGGCGGTACGCCGAGGCGCTCGCCGCCGCAGGCCGGGACACCCAGCGCGAGTGGGTGGCGCAGGGCATGACGGACACCGCGCGCACGGTGACGGAGCGGTATCCGGGACTGCCGGTGACCACCAACGTGCTGGAGGCCGGGGCCGCGGACGCGCTGGCGGACGCGGCGGCCGAAGCCGAACTGCTGGTCCTCGGCTCGCGCGGGCACGGGCCGGTGGTCGGCTTCCTGCTCGGCTCGGTCGGCCAGCAGGTGATCGCGGAGGCGTCCCGGCCGGTCGTCCTGGTCCGGGCCGGCGACGACGCCACCGCGGAGGCGGCCGGCCGGGACGTGGTGGTCGGCCAGCACGGCGGCCCCGAGGACAGCGAGGCGGCGCTGCGGTTCGCGTTCGAGACGGCGGCGGCCCGCGGCGCCGCCGTCCGCGCCGTACGGGCCTGGACCCTGCCGCCGGTCTTCGCCTACAGCCCCGGCTCGCTGAAGCTGCTCGACGACGCGGGCGGCCTCGAACCGTACGAGAAGCAGGCGCTGGCCGAGGCCCTCCGGCCCTGGCGGGAGCGGTTCCCCCAGGTGCCCGTCGCCGAGCACGTCGAGATGGGCAGCGCGGGCCAGGTGCTGCTGTCGCTGGCCGGCCGGGCCCAGCTCATGGTCGTCGGGCGCCGGGCGCGGCGTACGGCGGTCGGCGCGCGGATCGGCTCGGTGGCGCACGGGGTGCTGCACCACGCCGGCTGCCCGGTGGCCGTGGTCCCGCACGCGTGAGCTACTCCGGGCCGGCCTCCGCCAGCGGGGCGCGGGCCCGGGGCAGGACGTTGTCGGTGTAGTCCTTGACGGCGGTGTCGATGCCGATGTCGTGCTGGGCCCGCTCGGACAGGTACCAGCGGTGTTCGAGCAACTGGTGGTAGATCTCGGCCGGGTCCATGGAGCCGCGCAGCTCCGGCGGCACCGCGCGGACGGTGGGCCGGAAGACGTCCCGCACCCAGCGGTGGGCCAGCACTTCCGGCCGCGCGGCCAGCGGGTCGCCCGGGGCGTAGTCGTCCTGGGTGGCCATCCAGCTCTCCAGGTCCGTCAGCAGCCGCCGCGCCTGGTTCTCCTCCGCGTCCAGGCCGGTCAGCCGCAGCAGTTGGCGCTGGTGGTGGCCGGCGTCCACGACCTTCGGCACGAAGGTGACCGTGTCGCCGTTGGAGGAGTGCTCGATCTGCATCTCGGCCACGTCGAAACCGAGGTCGTTCAGCCGCCGGATCCGGCGCTCGATGTAGTGGTACTTGCCCGCCGGGTACACCGAGGTGCGGGTCAGCTCCTGCCACAGGCCCTGGTACCGGGTGCAGATCTCGTGACCGAACTCCACCGGGTCCACGGACGGGTGCAGGGCGCCGGACGCCTCCAGGTCCAGCAGTTCGCCGCTGATGTTGACGCGGGCCAGCTCCAGGTCGTAGTCCCGCTGCCCCGGGCTGAGCCGCGGGTGCAGATCGCCGGTCTCGGCGTCCACCAGATAGGCCGCGAAGGCGCCCGCGTCCCGCCGGAACAGGGTGTTGGACAGCGAGCAGTCGCCCCAGGCGAACCCGGCCAGGTGGAGCCGGACCAGCAGCACGGCGAGGGCGTCCATCAGCCGGTGCATGGTCGCCGGACGCATCGTGGTCTCGAACATCGAGCGGTACGGCATCGAGCCGCGCAGATGCCGGGTCACGAGCACCGGCTCCAGCGGGGCGCCCGAGGGGTCGGTGCGGCCGGTGACCACGGCGAGCGGGTCGACGGCCGGGATGCCGAGCCGGTCGAGGTCGCGCAGCAGCTCGTACTCGCGCAGCGCGGGCCGCTCGGCCAGCTCCTTGACGGCGATCACCTCGTCGCCCGCGTGCGCGTAGCGCACCACGTGCCGGGAGATGCCGCGGGGGAGCGGCACGAGGTACTCCTCGGGCCACTCCTCCAGCGGGGTGTGCCAGGGCAGGGCGAGCAGGAGGGCGGGGTGCTCCGGGTTCGTGGCGCTGATCTGCAAGGCCATGACACGAACCCTAAGGCCCCGCGCGGGTGTTCTACGACGCCCGGTCCCGGGCCAGCTCGGCCGCCGCCCGCACCGGGCCCCGGTGCGCCGGACCGTGGCCCGGCAGCAGCAGGTCGCCGTCGAGCGCGCCGATCAGCTCCAGGGAGGCCACCACGCCGGCGCGGTCGTGGTGGAAGAAGCCGGGCAGGATCTGCGGGCCTTTGATCCGGGAGATCGCGTGCCCGCTGACCAGCGCGTCCCCGGAGACGACGATGCCCGCCTCCGGCAGGTGGTAGACGCAGTGGCCGTCGGTGTGGCCGGGCGTGTGCACGGGCACCGGACGGCCGGGCAGGTCCAGCGGGCCGTCGGCCGGGAACGGCGCGGGCGCGGTGACGGGGTTGTGGTCGATGCCGCCGGCCTTGATCACATGGGCGGCCCAGGGCAGGACACCGGGCCGCCAGGCGTTGCGCACGACGTCCTTGACGGTGGCCTGCTGGAGGAAGTCCCGCCGGGCGTGCGGCACTTCCGCCGGATGCAGGTACACCGGCGTGCCGTGGGCGACGCGCAGGTACTCGGCGGAGCCCAGGTGGTCGTTGTGCGCGTGGGTGATCAGGACGGCGGCGACCGCCTCCGGGGAACCGCCCACCTGCGTGAGGGACTCCAGCAGCCCCGGGCGGTCTCCGGGATAGCCGGTGTCCACCAGGGTGAGGGCGTCCCCGTCCTTGAGGATCACCCAGTTGACGTGGTTGCCGTGCACCAGGAAGGTGCCGTCGGCTACTTGCCGTACCTCTGCCCGCATGATCTCCCCGAGCCCTGTGCGACGTCCGTGGAGGGCCAGCCAATCAGATCGGCGTCCCGTCCGGGGGGCGCGGGCGGCCGGTCACCGCACGCCGTGCGGCCGGAACTGGACGCTGATGCGCGGGCCCGCGGCCCGGCCGGTCTTGGGGACGCAGTGCTCCCAGGTGCGCTGGCAGGAACCGCCCATCACGATGAGGTCGCCGTGGCCGAGCGGCCGGCGCACCGTGGCGCCGCCCGTGCCGGCCGGGCGCAGCAGCAGGTCCCGGGGCTCGCCGACGGAGAGGATCGCGACCATGGTGTCCTCGCGGGCGCCCCGCCCGATGCGGTCGCCGTGCCAGGCCACGCTGTCCCGGCCGTCGCGGTAGAAGCACAGCCCGGCGGTGGTGAACGGCTCGCCCAGCTCCTCGGCGTAGTGCCGGGACAGGGCGGCGCGGGCCTCGTCCAGCACCGGGTGGGGCAGCGGATCGGCCGCGCCGTAGTGGGCCAGCAGCCGGGGCACGTCGACCACGTTGTCGTACATCTTCCGGCGCTCCGCCCGCCAGGGCACGTCGGCGGCGAGCCGTTCGAAGAGCGTGTCGGCGCCGTGCAGCCAGCCCGGCAGGACGTCGATCCAGGCGCCCGTGCCCAGCTCGGTCCGGCGCAGCCCGTCGAGCGGGCCGAGCCGCAGCTCGTCGGTCTGGTCGAACAGGGAGCCCTGGAGGTGCGTGGACATGAGTCCAGCGTACTCCTTAATCGAATGTGCGTTCCATTTGATCTCCGTGTCGCGCGGGCCCGCCCGGATGCCGGTCTGCGTTGCGTCCGGAGTCTTTCGCTACACCGGTGTATTGGATACGCTCGCGTATCGAACGAGGGGGCGGTGCCGATGGAACCGGTGGAACAGACACCACGGCGCGTCACCCGGCGCCGGGTCCGCACCCGGGCCCGGCTGCTCGACGCCGCGTTCACCGTGTTCGCGGCGAAGGGCTTCGGCCGGGTCACCATCGAGGAGGTCTGCGAGGCGGCCGGGTTCAGCCGCGGCGCCTTCTACTCCAACTTCGCCACCCTGGACGAGCTGTTCTTCGCCCTGTACCGGGACCGTGCCGGGCTCCTCGCGGCCCAGGTGGCCGACGCGCTCGCCCAGGACGGTCCCGGCCTGGACGTGCCCGCCGCCGTGGACCGGGTCACCGAGGTGCTGCTGCTCGACGTGGACTGGCTGCTGGTGAAGACCGACTTCCTGGTGCACGCCGCCCGTGACCCCGTCGTCGCCCGGGCCCTGCTCGACCACCGCGCCCGGCTCCGCGAGGCCATCGCCGACCGGCTCTCCCGGGCCGGCGGCCACACCGCGCTGCCCGCCGTGCTCGGCGACGCGGACGGCGCGGCGCGCGCCGTGGTCGCCGCGTACGACGGCGTCACCACCCAACTGCTGCTGGACCGGGACACCGAGGCCGCCCGGGCCTGGCTGGGACAGTTGCTCACCGCGCTGCTGACGGACGGCGGCCGCGGTCCCGCCTAGCCCGGCGGCGGACCACCAGCACGAACACCGTCAGGGAAGGACATGCACCATGGACGCGGACGTCATCGTCGTCGGAGCGGGCCTCGCCGGGCTCGTCGCCGCCCATGAACTCACCAGCCGGGGCCGCCGGGTGGCCCTGGTCGACCAGGAGAACGCCGCCAACCTCGGCGGGCAGGCGTACTGGTCCTTCGGCGGCCTCTTCCTGGTCGACTCGCCCGAGCAGCGCCGCCTCGGCGTCAAGGACTCCTTCGACCTCGCCTGGTCCGACTGGCGGGGCAGCGCGCAGTTCGACCGGCTCGCCGACGAGGACGCCTGGGCGGTGCGCTGGGCCCGCGCCTACGTCGAGTTCGCGGCCGGCGAGAAGCGGTCCTGGCTCCGGGGACACGGCATCGACCTGCTGCCCACCGTCGGCTGGGCCGAACGCGGCGACCTGCGCGCGGACGGCCACGGCAACTCCGTGCCCCGCTTCCACATCGCCTGGGGCACCGGCACCGGCGTGGTCGAACCCTTCGTCCGGTACGCCCGGCAGGCCGCCCGGGACGGACTGCTGACCTTCCACCACCGCCACCGGGTCGACGCACTCCTCGTCGACGGCGGCACGGCCCGCGGCGTGCGCGGCACGGTCCTCGCCCCGGACGACTCCCCGCGCGGCGTCGCCTCCGGCCGCGACCGCGCCGGCGACTTCGAACTGACCGCGCAGGCCGTCGTCGTGACCACCGGCGGCATCGGCGCCGACCACGACATCGTCCGCCGCCACTGGCCCGAGCGGCTCGGCACCCCGCCCGCCGCGATGGTCACCGGCGTGCCCGCCTACGTCGACGGCCGCATGCTCGACATCAGCGCAGCGGCCGGCGTCCGGCTCGTGAACCGCGACCGCATGTGGCACTACACCGAGGGCCTGCGCAACTGGGACCCGGTCTGGCCCGGCCACGGCATCCGCGTCCTGCCCGGCCCGTCCTCCATCTGGCTCGACGCCCTCGGCCGCCGCCTGCCCGACCCCTGCCTGCCCGGCTACGACACCCTCGGCACCCTCCGGTACCTGCGCACCACCCCGGACATCGCCGGGTACGACCACTCCTGGTTCGTCCTCACCCGGAAGATCATCGAGAAGGAGTTCGCGCTCTCCGGCTCCGAACAGAACCCGGACATCACCGCCCGGGACCGCAAGGCCGTCCTGCGCGACCGACTGCTCGGCAAGGGCGCCCCGGCACCCGTGCGGGCCTTCCTCGACCAGGGCGAGGACTTCGTCACCGCGGACAGCCTGGAACGCCTGGTGGAGAAGATGAACGGCCTGACCGGCGAGCCGCTGCTGGACGCGGCCCGGGTACGCCGTCAGATCGAGGCCCGCGACCTCCAGCTCGCCAACCCCTACAGCAAGGACGCCCAGATCCAGGGCATCCGCAACGCCCGCCGCTACCTCGGCGACCGGCTCGGCCGGGTCGCCGCCCCGCACCGACTCCTCGACCCGGCCGCCGGCCCGCTCATCGGCGTCCGGCTGCACGTGCTGACCCGCAAGACCCTCGGCGGCATCCAGACCGACCTGGACTCCCGGGCCCTCGGCGCCGACGGCACCCCGGTCGAGGGCTTGTACGCGGCGGGCGAGGTGGCCGGCTTCGGCGGCGGCGGCGTCCACGGCTACAACGCCCTGGAAGGCACCTTCCTCGGCGGCTGCCTGTTCTCCGGCCGGGCGGCGGGCCGGCACGCGGCCGCGCACACGGGCTGAACCTCAGTCGCGCAACAGCTCGGCCAGCACCCGCGCGTGGCTCTCCGCCGGCCGCTTCGACGCCGTCAGCAGTGTCACCTGCCCCGCGCGGGCCGCCGTGCGCAGCCTGTCCAGCAGGCCGGCGGCCTCCGGCGCGTCCAGCTCCGCCTCGTACCGGCGCCGGAACTCCTCGTAGGAGCCCTCGCCCGCGTGGTACCACTTGCGCAGCTCGGCCGACGGGGTCAGCCCCTTGGGCCACTCGTCCACATGGACCTCGTCCTTGGCGAGGCCGCGCGGCCAGAGCCGGTCCACCAGCACGCGCAGACCGTCGTCGGGCTCGGGCGGGTCGTAGATCCGGCGCACGCGCACGCTCACGGACACGGTTCCTTCCGGGTCGGGGACGGTCGTTGGAGCGTACTGCGCCGCGCGCCGCCGACCGGGCGGCGACGCGGCCCGGCTCGGCCGGAAGGACGCGGCAGGACTTGACCGGAAGAAGGGGGAAGCCCGGCCGCCGGCCCGCCTACGCTGACGGCCAGTCGATCACCGGCCGCTTCCCGAGGAGCGCATGTGAGGCCCACGCGCAGACCACCCGCCCGCCGCCGTACCGCCGTCCTCGCCACCGTCCCCGTCGCCGTGGCCGCGCTCCTCGGCGCCACCGCGCCCGCCGCCCCGTGCGGCCCCGGCGCGCCGGGCGCGGGCGACCCGTACTTCCCGCTCAGCGGCAACGGCGGCTACGACGTGCGCCATTACGACCTGACCCTCCGCTACGAGCCCGCCTCCCGGCGCCTGGACGGCACCGCCGTCCTCACCGCCCGCGCCACCCGGCGGCTCACCCGCTTCGACCTCGACCTGACCGGCCTGAAGGTCACCCGGCTGACGGTCGACGGCGCGGCCGCCCGCTTCACCCGGGACGGACAGGAACTCGTCGTCACCCCCTCGCGCGCCCCCGCGCGGGACCGGCTGTTCCGGGTCGCCGTCACCTACCACGGCACCCCGAAGCCGGTCACCGACCCCGACGGCTCGGCGGACGGCTGGATCCCCACCGACGACGGCGCCTTCGTCGCGGGCGAACCACAGGGCGCGATGACCTGGTTCCCGGCCAACGGCCACCCCCGGGACAAGGCGTCGTACGACTTCACGATCACCGTGCCGCGGGGCCTCACCGCCGTCGCCAACGGCGTCCCGCTGGGACGGCGCACCGCCCACGGGCACACCGCCTTCCGCTGGCGCGAGACCCGGCCCATGGCCGCCTACCTGGCCACCGCCACCATCGGCGACTTCCAGGTGGAGCGGTACACCACCCGCGACGGCGTCCGGGTGTACAACGCCGTCGACCCCCGCGAGGCCCGCGCCGCCGCGCCCGTGCTGAAGAAGCTGCCGTCCGTGCTGGAGTGGGAGAGCCGGCTGTTCGGGCCCTACCCGTTCCGGGCCGCCGGCTCGATCGTCGACCACGCCCCGGAAGCCGGCTACGCCCTGGAGACCCAGACCCGGCCGCTCTACGACTCCGCGCCCGACCTCGCCACCCTCGTCCACGAGAGCGCCCACCAGTGGTTCGGCGACTCCGTCTCCCTGACCGCCTGGAAGGACATCTGGCTCAACGAGGGCTTCGCCACCTACGCCGAGTGGCTCTACAGCGAGCAGCACGGCGGCCCCAGCGCCCAGCGGACCTTCGACAGCCTCTACGCCCGCCCGGCGGGTGACGCACTGTGGGCCTATCCGCCCGGCGACCCGGGCGGCCCCGGGCACCTCTTCGGCACCCCCGTCTACGCCCGCGGCGCCATGGCCCTGCACGCGCTGCGGCGGGCCGTCGGCGACCCGGCGTTCTTCCGCGTCCTGCGCGCCTGGACGGCCGGACACCGCGACGGACACGGTACGACCGCCCAGTTCGCCAGGCTTGCCGAACAGAAGTCGGGGAAGCAGCTCAACGGGCTGTTCCGCACCTGGCTGTTCACGCCGGGCAAGCCGGACAGCACCGCCAACCCGCCCCTCTCCCCACGGCCTTCGGCCAGAGTCGACCCATGATCCCACGCAGAACCGCCGTAGCACTCCTCGCCTCCCCGCTGCTGCTCACCGGCTGCGGCGGCGCCGAGGCGACCGAGACCCGGGCGCCGGCCCGCCGGCCGGCGCCCGCCGCCCCCGGGCCGTCCACGGACCCGGCCCGGCGCCGCATACCCGGGCTCGGTCCCGAGCGTTCCGCGCGCATACCCGGGCGCTGCGCGCAGGCCGTCGTCGTCACCGGGCGCGGCGCGGACTCCCCGCTGTGCACGGTCGTCCTGCACCGGCGCACCGCCGTGGGCTGGCAGGCGGGCCCGGCCTGGCCCGGCCACAACGCGCTGCGCGGCTGGAGCGCCCACCACACGGCCGGCGACCTGCGTTCCCCGCTCGGCGTCTACACCCTCTCCGACGCCGGCGGCCTGCTCCCGGACCCCGGCAGCCGGCTGCCGTACCACCACTCCCGCGGCTTCCGCTCGCCCGGCACCGGCTTCGAGGGCGAGCCCCTGGAGGGCTCCTTCGACTACGTCGTCGCCGTCGACTACAACCGTGAGCCCGGCACCTCGCCGCTGGACTGGAGCCGGCCGCTCGGCCCGGAGCGCGGCGGGGGAGTGTGGCTGCACGTCGACCACGGCGGCCCCACCCACGGCTGCGTCAGCATCGCCCGGACCCACATGAAGCAGTTGCTGCGCGCCCTGGACCCGGCCCGGCACCCGGTCGTCGTCATGGGGCCCGCCGACTGGCTCGCTCGCTGAACCGGTCGCGGGGCCGCAGGCCGCCGGTCGCGGCCGATGAGAGCAGTGCGCCGCCCGTCGCGGGCGACGAGAGCGGGTCGCGGTCCGTGCGCCACCGGTCGCCTGCGGTGAGAGTCGTTCGCGGTCCGTGCGCCGCCGGTCGCGGGCGGTGAGGGCACTCCGGCCGGGCCGGTGACCTGGGACGCGATCCGAAACAGGGCGGAGGGCCTGCATCCGGTTTCCGGCGCGCGCCGGGGGTACTCCGGTCGCGCACGCGCACCACAGGGAGGTCGGCCATGAGCACACCGGAAGACCTGCCGGTCGTGTCCACCCTCACCGAAGCGGCCCGCCTGGCGGAACGGCACCAGGGTCTGTACGTCCGCTGGTCCCGCGGGCCCGGCGCCGACCTGCACACCTCCTCCAGCACCGACGAGCTGACCGGCGTCGCCCTGCCCGGACTGTCCGCGAACCCGCTCGACGTGGCGGAGTGGTGGGGCGACCGGTCGGTGGAGCTGTGGGTGGCCCGCCGCCTCTACGACTACGCCCACCTGCCGCACGAGAAGGGCCCCGGCGTGCGCCCCTGGGTGCTGCGCGGCCGGGAGACGGGCCGGGGCCCCGACAACGAGCCCCTCGTGGCCGACGTCGAGCCGCTGTGCTGGATCGCCGAGGACGTCATCGAGGCGGCCAGGGAGCAGGTGACCCGGCAGGAGCGGGACTGGGGCACCCTGCGCCGCAAGAGCGGCTGAGCCCCGGCGGGGGGCTCCCGCCGGGGCTCAGCCGCTCTTGCACCGGGTCCCCCCGGTCAGCCCGAGCGCTGCCGGGAGCGGGCCCGGCGCCGCAGGGCCTGGCGCTCCAGCTCGGTCGTCCCGCCCCAGACACCGATGATCTGGCCGCTGTCGAGCGCCCACCCCAGGCACTGCTCCCGGACCGGGCAGCGTCCGCACACCGCCTTCGCCTGCTGGGTCTGCACCTGCGCCGGCCCGGTGGTCCCGATCGGGAAGAACAGGTCGGGATCCTCGGTGCGGCACTCGGCATGGTCACGCCAGTTGTCCATCGGATGTCTCCTGGATCGGATCGGTGGAAGTCGTCCGTGCCCTGTCGCACGCGCTCCGTATGCGGTCTCACGGATTCGGGTGACCTCTCGCGCCGACGTGAAACGGCACAACCGGCGGCGGATCGGGCACCGGTCGCCGCCGGGGCACCCCGGGCAGCGGCCCGTCCAGCGGCCGTAGGCGGTCAACAAGCAGGTCAGCGGGGGGTGCAGGGCGTCCGGCGGCCCGACCGGGCGCTGCCGACGGGGAGTTCGGAAAGGACTCCCGAAATGGAGTCAGCGGCGCAGTGCCCGGGCCGCGGTCGCGGTCACCGCGTCGGCCAGGGCCGCGAGGGCGGGCGAATCCAGCTTCCACTGCTGCCAGTAGAGCGTGACGTCCATGACCTCGCCGGGGGCGAACACGGCCAGCCGGCCCCGCTCCAGCAGCGGTCCGGCCTGCGCCTGCGGGACCATGCCCCAGCCGAGCCCCGCCGCGACCGCCGCCACGAACCCCTCCGAGGTGGGCACCTGGTGCCGGAGCGGTCCGGCCGAGGCGAGGCCGAGACGGCGCGCGAAGCCGTCCTGGAAGTCGTCCTTGCGGTCGAAGACCACGACGGGTGCCCGGGGCAGCGCCTCCGCCAGGGGCCGGCCGTCCAGCCGGGCGGCGATGAACTCCGGCGCGGCGACCGGCAGATACCGCATCCGGCCGAGCGGGCGGACCGTGCAACCGGGCACCGGGTCGGGCGAGGAGGTCACCGCCGCCATCACCAGGCCCTCGCGCAACAGTGCCGCCGTGTGGTCCTGGTCCTCCCGGTGCAGTTCGAAGCAGAGGCCGGGAACCCGGGTCAGGGCCGGCAGGAACCAGGTCGCCAGCGAGTCCGCGTTCACCGCGACCGACACCCGCGTCGGCTCCCCGCTGCCGTCCAGCCCCAGCTCGCCCCAGGCGTCCCGCTCCAGCCGGGCGAGCTGCCGGGCGAACCGCACCAGCACCGTGCCGGACTCCGTGGGCCGGACCGGTCTGGTGCGCTTCAGCAGGACCCGGCCGGTGCGCTGCTCCAGGGCCCTGATCCGCTGGCTGACCGCCGACGGCGTCACGTGCAGTGCGGCGGCCGCCGCGTCGAAGGTGCCCTCGTCCACCACGGCCAGCAGGGTGCGCACCTGCTCCGCCGGAAGGTCGCTCATCACATCTCCTAATGGTACGTAAAAATCTTTAGCTGTACTTGTGCGAGGCGTTTCCCTAGCGTCGACGGCATGCACTCCGCTCTGACCGCCGCTGCCGCCGGATTCGGCACCGGCCTCTCCCTGATCGTGGCCATCGGCGCCCAGAACGCTTTCGTCCTGCGGCAGGGGGTGCGCCGGGACGCCGTCCTCGCCGTGGTCGGCATCTGCGCCCTGTCCGACGCGCTCCTCATCGCACTCGGCGTCGGCGGGGTGGGCGCGGTGGTGGCGGCCTGGCCGGGCACGGTCCGGGCGGTCGGGATCGTCGGCGGTGTCTTCCTGCTCTGCTACGGCGCCCTGGCCGCCCGCCGGGTCCTCAGGCCGGGCCCAGGGCTGCGCACGGAGGGCGAGGCGGCCGGCTCGCGCCGCCGGGCGGTGCTCACCTGTCTGGCGATGACCTGGCTGAACCCGCACGTCTACCTGGACACCGTGTTCCTGCTGGGCTCGCTGGCGGCGGACCGGGGCCCGCTGCGCTGGACCTTCGGGCTCGGCGCCGCGCTCGCCAGCCTGTGCTGGTTCGCCGCCCTCGGCTTCGGCGCCCGGCTGCTCGGCCGGCACCTGGCCCGGCCGGGCGCCTGGCGGGTGCTGGACGGCCTGGTCGCCGCCACCATGCTGGTCCTGGGCGTGAGCCTGCTCGTCGGGTCCTGATCCGGCCCGTTCGGCCGGAACCGGGTCTTGCTGAGATAGTCGGGCTCCCGAAACCGAAAAGATGTAACGAGCAACCAGGACATCCGTGAACACGAGCGAGAGCAGCAGCACCGGGACCGACAGCGGCGCGCCGGCGGCCGGGGAGCCGCCCCGGCGCGGCTGGCGGCGCTGGGCGATGGACACCCGTCCGCTGCGCATCCCCGCCTATCGGCGGCTGTGGTCGTCGACCATCGTCACGGCGGTCGGCAGCCAGCTCACCGCCGTCGCCGTACCCAAGCAGATCTACGACATCACCCACTCCTCGGCCTGGGTCGGCTACGCGAGCCTGGCCGGACTGGTGCCCATGGTCGCCTTCGCGCTGTGGGGCGGGGCGGTCGCCGACACCGTGGACCGGCGCAAGCTGCTGCTGGTCACCAACTGCGGCATCGCGGTGACCTCGCTGCTGTTCTGGGCGCACGCCGTCTCCGGTCTGGACTCGGTCGCCGTGCTCATGGTCCTGCTCGCGCTGCAACAGGCGTTCTTCGGGCTCAACGCGCCCGCCCGCAGCGCCTCCATAGCCCGGCTGGTCCCGGCCGGGCAACTGCCGGCCGCGGGCGCGCTCGGCTCGACGGTGATGCAGGTCGGCCTGGTGGCCGGCCCGATGCTCGCCGGCGCGCTGATCCCGGTGGTCGGGCTCCCGGAGCTGTATCTGATCGACGCGCTGGCGCTGTGCGCGACCGTCTGGGCCGTCTTCCGGCTGCCCGCCCTGCCGCCGCTCGGCGAGGTGGCCCGCCGGGCCGGGGTGCGGGAGATAGCGGCCGGTTTCCGGTACATCTCCCTGCACAAGGTGCTGCTGCTGTCCTTCCTCGCCGACATCGTCGCCATGGTGTTCGGCATGCCCCGCGCCCTGTTCCCGCAACTGGCCGCCGAGACGTACGGCTCCTACGGCGAGGGCCTCGCGCTCGGTGTGCTGTTCGCCGGCGTCCCCGTCGGCGCGGTGCTCGGCGGCCTGTTCTCGGGTGCCTTCTCCCGGGCCCGCCGGCACGGCTGGATGGTCATCGGCGCGGTCGTCGCCTGGGGCGTGGCCATCGCCGGCTCCGGGCTGAGCGGGAACCTGTGGGTCGCCGTGGGCTTCCTCGCCGCGGCCGGGGTCGCCGACATGGTGTCGATGGTGTTCCGCGGCGCCATCCTGCTGTCGGCCGCGACCGACGAGATGCGCGGCCGGATGCAGGGCGTGTTCACGGTGGTCGTCGCGGGCGGGCCACGGCTGGCCGACGTCCTGCACGGCACCATGGGCGCCGCGTTCGGCCCGCGCGCCGCGGTCGCGGGCGGCGGCGCCCTGGTCGTCGTGTCGATGCTGGCCCTGGCCGCCGCGTTCCCGGCGCTGCGCCGCTACCGGATCTGACCCCGGCGACAGGTCCTGACAGGTCCTAGAGCGGGCCGCTGCGCCGGCGCATCGTGTACTGCTCCATCAGCTTCCCGCGGGTCGTCTCCAGCCGGTGGGCGAGGATCTCGGCCACCGTGCGCACCACCGAGAGCCCGAGCAGCGGATCCTCCACGCACAGCGCGAGGACCGACGGCCCGTCGAACTCGTAGGCCCGCACGTTGCTGAAGGCCACCGCCCCGAAGTCCCACTCGTACGGCGGGAACAGCCAGGACCAGCCGAGCAGGTCGCCCGCGCCGAGCGTGGCCACCGTCACCCGCTGCCGGGAGGTGACCTGCTGGTCCAGGTGGACCGCGCCCGAGCGGATCACCCAGAAGCGGTCGGCCGTGCCGCCCGGTTCGAAGATGCGGGTGTCCTCCGGGAAGGAGACCTCCTTGGCCACCTCCATGAGGCGTTCGCGCTGAGCCTGGGGGAGCGCGGTGAGCAGTTTGATGGCTTTGGTCATGGCGCGGGGCTCCTCGCCGGCGGCGGTTGACGGTCCTGCTGGTGTGCTTGAGCCCATTTCATCCGCTGCCGCCGCACCGGGCACCTCGAAGGAGGCGGTCCGGCGGCGGGGCGGCACCCGGCGCGCCGCCTTCCGGGCAGAAAAAAGCCCTGGCTGGACGGGGGAGGCCAGCCAGGGCCGTACGCGGTGACACGAGGAGCGGGGAAGGACGGTTCCGCGCCGCTCCGCGCATCACTATGAATGAACGATAAACCATCTGCTGTACCCGGGGGCACCCCCAAATGGGTCAAGTGACCTGTTTCACTCCGTCGTCCCGTGCCGGACCGCCGCCCGGCCGGACGATCTCCTCCAGCACTCCCGCCACCGCCTCCAGTGCCCGTGCCCGGTCCGCCGCCTCCCGCGCGCCCTCCGGGTCGGTCGCCGCCAGCGCGCCGGCCCGCTCCCGCCAGGACCGCTCCTGCTCGCTCGCGTACTCCCGCCCGCGCCGGATCCGCCGCAACAACTCGTCCGCGTCCACCACATCCGTCATGGCACGCGGGTACCCGCTCCGGCCCGGGTGATGACCGCCACACCGAGGGTGTTTGACACCGCCGCCGGGGGTGAGTCGAAAAGGAGGGAACAGGGCAACTCGGGCACCGCCCAAGGAGGAAGACATGCACGACAAGCACCGGACCGGTCCCTCCGTGACGCTGCCGGGCCCCCGCCGCAGGGTGCCGGGCCGGCCGGCCGAGGCACGCAGGACCGTCGAGCGCGTGATCACCGAACGGTGCCGCGCCCGCGCCCTGCCGTGCCCGGCCCAGACCATGGCGGACGCCCTGCTGGTCACCTCGGAACTCACCACCAACGCCCTGCGCCACGGCGGCGGCATCACCGGCTTCGACGTGGACGTCGACTCCGACGGCGTCCGGGTCTCGGTCAGCGACCGCAGCGACGCGCTCCCCGTGGCCGCCGGCCGGCGCGACCGCACCCTGCCCGGCGGCCGTGGCTGGCCCCTCGTATGCCGTCTGGCCAGGGACGTCCGGGTGGCGGAGCTGCCCCGCGGCGGCAAGCGCATCACGGCCGTCGTACCGCTGCGCTGAAGCGGTGCGGGAAGTTCCGTTCATCGCGTTTGCCCGTGTGGGCGGGGGGCAGACGGAGTCTCGTGCTTCGGACCGGAGGCGCGCGCCCAGCGGGGAGAGTACCGCTGCCTGGGCCCCTCCCGGCGGGCTCGGCGGCTCACCCGCGGCAACCCTGACACCACTGTTCGGGCCTGAACCCGGAACCGCTGTTCCGGCCGTGCCCTGAAACCACGTTCAGGAGCGATTCCGCATGCTGACCGACATGTCGACAAGCCGTCACGGCACCCCCACCGCCCCCACCACCGGGGCGCCCGGCCGCCGGAACCATGACGACGCCCCCGACACCGCGGAGCTGTTCGCCCGGCTGGCGGAACTGGACGACGGCCCCGAGCGGGACGCCGTACGCGACCGGCTCGTCACCGCCTGGCTGCCCATGGCCCACCGGATCGCCGGCCGGTTCCGCGACCGCGGCGAGTCCGTCGAGGACCTGCGCCAGGTGGCCGCGCTGGGCCTGGTGAAGGCCATCGACCGGTTCGACCCGTCCCGCGGCGCCTTCGAGAGCTACGCCGTCCCGACGATCACCGGAGAGGTCAAGCGGCACTTCCGCGACCGGATGTGGGCCCTGCGGGTGCCGCGCCGGGTGCAGGAACTGCGCAACCGCGTCCGGGTCGCCCGGCGGGAACTCACCCAGAACCCCGGCAGCCCCGAACCCACCGTCGCCGACATCGCCGCCCACACCGGGCTCACCGAGGACGAGGTCACGGCCGGCATGGAGGCGCTGGAGAGCTTCAGCACCCTCTCGCTGGACGCCGAGCTGTCCGCCGGCGACGACGGCTACAGCCTCGCCGACACCCTCGGCGAGGCGGACACCTCCTACGACGTCGTGGTCGACCGCGAGGCCGCCAAGGAGGGACTGCGCCGGCTGCCCGAGCGCGAGCGGGCCATCCTCTACATGCGCTTCTTCGAGGACATGACCCAGAGCCGCATCGCCGACCGGCTCGGCATCTCCCAGATGCACGTCTCCCGGCTGATCAGCCGGAGCTGCGCCCGCGTCCGCGACGAGGCCCTCGGCGCCCGCCGGCCCGGCACCGCCGACCCGCGGTGAAGAGCACGGCCGGGCGGCGCACGCCCCCGGCCCGCCGGCCGCCGGTGGCCCTCACCGGCGGCCCTCCCTCATGCCGGCCGGCGAGAAAGCTGCACTCGCCGGCGAGGAACCTACGCCGGCCGGCGCTACACCTGTCCCGGCCGGCGACGCAGCTCACCGGCCCGGCCGTGCCGGGCCGCCGGCCACACCGAGCGGACGCGCCAGGCCGGAGACCGCCTCGTCCAGCCGTTGCAGATGGCGCAGCACCCGGTCGGTCACCCGGCCGTAGCGCGGCGTGCGCAGGGTCCCCGGCTCCAGCATCGACGCGATGCTGGAGCCGCTCTCGATCTCCGTGGCGGCCCGCGGGTCCGCGACCCGCGCCGCGATCGCCTCGATGTTGTGCACGATCCGCCCGCACGCCCCGCGCAGCCGCGGGTCCGCCGCGATCGACGGATGCGTCGGCAGCAGCTCGGCCGTGGCCGCGAGCGAGCGCGCGTGGTACGCGCAGGTCTCCAGCAGCGCCACCACGTAGCGGGCTGTGTTCCGACGCGACCGCAGCGGCGTGATCGGATGGGTCAGCGGCTGGCTGGCCGCCCGCAGATCGGCCAGCGCCTGGTCCAGCTCGCGCGCCAGCTCCACCAGATCACCGCCCGCCCCGCCGCTCAGCTGGTCGACGGCGCCCCGCGTGACCTCGGCCAGCCGCTCCAGGACCGCCACCAGGAGCTCGTTGGTACGGCGGTCGGTGTGCACCGGCAGCACGATCGCCGCCGCGAACACCCCGCAGGCCGCGCCCAGCGCCGTCTCCTCCACCCGCAGCACCAGCACCGCCATGCTGTAGGTGTTCAGCAGCGTGTACAGCAGCCCCAGCATCGCCGTCACGAAGAACGACATCAGCGTGTACGACAGCGGCGCGGTGTAGAACATCGCGAAGATGAACAGCAGCACCAGCGCGAACGCCGTCCAGGTGTGGTGCCCGACCAGCCCGGCGAGCCCGATGCCGGCCACCACACCGAGCACCGTGCCCAGCAGCCGCCGGTAGCCCTTCACCAGGATCTCGCCCGTGGACGCGGTGTTGAGGAACACGATCCAGCAGGTCAGCACCGCCCAGTACCAGCGCTGGCTGGACAGCAGCTCACCGCCGGCGATGGCCAGCGAAGAGCCGACGGCCACCTGGACCGCGGCCCGGGTGGTGGGCCGTTGCAGACCGGCCGGTTCCGCCGCCGGCGGCTCGCTCTCCTCGCTGACCTCGATCGCGGCGTCCTCCGCGTCCAGTTCCTCGCGGGAGCGCGCGGTCGCCGGGCTGTCGTCGGAGTCGTCCTGCGGCCCCTCCAGGGCGAGCCGCAGACCCAGCGAGGCGCGGGCGGCCTCGCCGAGACCCCGGAAGACGTCCTGCACGGCCGGGGACGCCTGGGGCAGATTCTCCTCCTCGCGGTAGCCGAGCAGCCGGTTGCGGACCTGGGCGAGCGCGGTGCCCGACACCTCGCCGGCCGGCCGCAGCATCAGCAGCCGCAGCGCCCGCAGGTCCCGGCGCAGCGCCGCCGACGCCTCGTCCCGCACCGGCGGTTCGACCCCGGTGGGCACCGGGGCGCCCGGCAGGTGCAGGGTGAGGGTGTCGGTCCGCTCGGCGCTGCGCGCGGTGAGCAGCAGCAGACCGAGCCGCTCGGCCGCGATCTCGGCGTCCGCGACACGGCGCTGGAGCAGCCGGGCCCCCGCCGCGTCCGAGGTGCCGTCCTCCAGCCGGCCCTGGATCATCAGCGCCGTCTCGTGCAGCCGCGCGGTCCGGGTGCGCAGCTCCTCCAGCACCTTCTCCATCTCCTCGGGCCCGGCGTCCAGCAGCTCGGCCTGGCTGGCCAGCAACTGGGCGAGCCGGGCGCGGAAGGCCCGCCGCAGCCGGTCCAGGGTGCCCGCGGCGGTCTGCGGCAGCAGCGCGAACCGGGCGGCCGCGCTGCTCGCGAACGCCACGCCGAGCACGCCGTACAGCGCGGGCAGCGTGGCCGCCGTCGCGCCGACGAACAGGGAGAGGAAGTAGATCTGGAACCCGATCAGGCCCAGCGCCGTGCCCCGGTCGCCGAACCGGCGGCCGTAGACGGCGCAGAAGATCAGGACGACGAAGAACAGGTCCCCGACGACCACCCGCTGGTTGAGCAGCGCGCCCAGCGACACCGAGGCCAGCGCCACGGGCAGGCCGAGCGCGAGCGTGACCGCCTGCGGGCCGCGCTGCTTCTCCCGGATGGCGAAGGTGGCGACCATCGCCGCCATGGCCCCGGCGACGAGCTGGGGCACCGGGACGCGCAGCACGGCGAGCACGGCCAGTGCGAGGGCGATGGCGGTGACCGTGCGTAGCCCCGCGGTCAGCCGCAGCAGTCCGGGATCCGACGCCGCGAGCAGGTCCCACATCCGTGCCCGTCCCGACCGTGCCACTGCCCTCACGCCGCCGCGCTCTCTCCCGTATCGGAATTCGATCTTCGACCCAGCATCGCACGCGGGGCCGTGCTGTCAGTCCTCGGCCAGGGTGGCGGCGACCAGGGCGTTGGCGTGTCCGTGGCCGAGGCCGTGCTCGGACTTCAGCCAGCCGACCAGCTCCATGTGCCGCGTCAGCGGCGAGGAGCGGATCAGCTCCTGCCACTCGGCGACCGGCCGGCCGTACTTCTCCTCGATCGACGGGAAATAGCTCGCCGGGCCCTTCACGGTCCGCTCCGCCATGGTGGTGTTCCTTTCGGTGACGTGTTCCGGTCACCAGAGAAGACCGCCGGTCGGTGCGGAAATGACCGGCGGCCCTCTGTGATCCCTGTCACCTCACGGCTGTACGGCCGGTGTGCCCTCCACCCGGGCCCGCACCTGCTCCGGCGTCAGATAGGCGTCCGTGAACTCGAAGTCCTTCAGCCGGGCGGGCTTGCGGGCCTGGAAGCCGGTGCGGACGAAGTCGTCGCCCGCGACCGCGTTCAGCAGCCAGTTGGTCATCACCCGGGCCTTGGCGACGTTGGTGCGCAGCGCCGACCAGTGGTAGCCGCGGGCCACCGCCTGCGCGGGCACCCCGCGCAGCTCGACACCGAGCGGCTTGGACACCGCGTCCTTGCCGCCGAGGTCGACGACCAGCCCCAGGTCCTTGTGCACGTACGGCCGCATCGGTTGGCCGCGCAGCGTGGCGATGACGTTGTCGGCGACCACCTTGCCCTGCCGCATGGCGTGCTGGGCGGTGGGCGGGCAGACCGCGCCCTCCTGCTCCTTCGCCAGGTCGGGCACGGCCGCCGAGTCACCGAGCGCGAACACCCCGTCCTCGCCCGGCAGGCACATCTGCGCCGTCACGGCCAGCCGGCCCTTGACGGTCTCCGCGCCGAGTGTGCCGATCAACGGACTGGCGACCACCCCGGCCGTCCAGATCAGCGTGTGCGTCGGCACCACCCGGCCGTCGGTGAAGGTGACCTCCTCGGGGCCGGCCTTGTCGATCGACACCCCGAGCGAGACCTCGATACCGCGCCGCTTGAGGATCTCCTGCGCGCTGCGGCCCAGTTTGTCGCCCAGCTCCGGCATCAGCTTGGGCGCGATGTCGATCAGGTGCCACTTGATCAGGCCCGGGTCCAGACGCGGGTAGCGTCGCACGGCCGCGTGCGTCAGCCGTTGCAGACAGGCCGCGGTCTCCGTGCCCGCGTAACCGCCGCCGACCACCACGAACTGCAGCCGCGCCGCCCGCTCGGCCGGGTCGTCGCTGGCGTCCGCCAGGTCCAGCTGCGAGATGACGTGGTCGCGCACGTAGGCGGCCTCGGCGAGGGTCTTCATCCCGAAGGCGTGCTCGGTCAGGCCCGGGATGTCGAAGGTCCGGGTCACGCTGCCCGGCGCCAGCACGATGTAGTCGTACGGCTCGTCGACGATCCGGTCGGTGATGGTGCGCACGACGCACACCTTGGACTTCAGGTCCACGCCGATCGCACCGCCGGGGATGATCCGGGTGCGGTACTTGCTGCTGCGGCGCAGCGACACGGCGATCGACTGCGGCGTGAGCACGCCGGAGGCGACCTGCGGCAGCAGGGGCAGGTAGAGCTGGTAGGAGTTCGGCGTCACCAAGGTGACGTCGGCCTCGTCCGGGGCGAGATTGCGCTCCAGGCGGCGGACGCAACTGACTCCGGCGAAGCCTGCGCCAACCACCAGGATCCTGGGTCGTGTCACGGTGTCCATCCCTTTCTGCGGCTCCAGGCGGTCCGACTCGACGCCGTTCGCATGCCCTGGATCGCCGAGCGCCGACTCCGATCCCACCGCGGCTTCGGCAGCCCCGCCAGCCGGGTGCGGCAGGCAGACGAACGTATGGGGACCCACGTGCCCCCACCGCCGGTGGAGTAACCCGGTTGGCGCCCGGCTACACACTCGTCACCAGGGCAGGAACGCGTGGATGTCCTTGCCGCCGTCGTGCACGACCACGCTGACCTGGCTGCACAGCGTGTGCACCAGGTGCCAGCCGATCCCGCCGCCGCCGGTGCGCGGGTGGAAGGGCCGCGGCTCCGGCCGGGCCTGGTTGGTGTCCCGCAGCGTCACGTGCACCCCGTCGAAGGTGCGGCGCATCCGCAGGTCGAAGGGGCCCGGCGCGTACTGGATCGCGTTCGCGGCCAGCTCGGTCACCACGAGCAGGATGTCGTCCCAGTACTCCTGCGCGCCCGGCGGTGCATCCCGGGCGAGCGCGCACAGGTACTGCTCCGCGGCGAGCCGCGCGCCCGTGACGTTGCGCAGTTCGCCGGGGAAGGAGAACGTACGCTCATACTTCTCCTCCGAAGGCGGTGTGTCGTCCCAACGCGGCTCCGTCGCCATCTCGCATTCCCCGGTCCGGGCCCGCCGGGCCCCACGGGCCCCGGCGACCAGGACGGTCGTCGTTGCTGATCTCTCGTGCGCTGCTGCGGGTTCCCCGGCAGGCGCGGACTATCCGTCCGCTCTGCCGGCGTCCCGTGGTCGTCGCCGGGCGCACCGGCTCACCGGAACACGTCGTCCGGCTCGTCCCACTCGGCGGGCTCCGGCGGAACCGCTCGCGACCGGGACCGGTACATCGCGTCGATCTCGGCGGCGTAGTGCCGCACGACGGCGTCCCGGCGCAGCTTCAGGGACGGCGTGAGCAGCTCGCCGGCCGGGGCGAACGGTTCCCGTACGACGCGGTAGACCCGGATGGACTCCGCCCTCGACACGGTGCTGTTGGCGCAGGCCACGGCCCGCGCGATCTCCTCCCGCAGCGCGTTCTCCTCCCGCGTCTCCCGGACCGGCAGAGCGCCCTGCACCGCCAGGGCGGCCCGCCAGTGCGCGAGGAACTCCGGGTCCAGGGTGATCAGGGCGCCGACGCAGGGCCGGTCGTCGCCGAGCACCACCGCCTGGTGGACCAGCGGGTGCATGCGCAGCCGCTGCTCCAGCGGGGCCGGCGCCACGCTCTTGCCTCCGCTGGTGACGATGATGTCCTTCTTGCGCCCGGTGATCGTCAGATAGCCCTCGGAGTCCAGCCGCCCGATGTCCCCGGTGGCCAGCCAGCCGTCGCGCAGCGCGGCCCGGGTCGCCGCCTCGTCCCCGGTGTAGCCCTGGAACACCGAGGGCCCGCGGACCAGGATCTCCCCGTCCCCGGCCACCCGGACGTCGGTGCCGGGCAGCGGCCGGCCCACGGTCCCGGACTTCTCCCGGCCGAGCGGCTGCATGGTGATCCCGCCGGACGTCTCGGTGAGTCCGTACGCGTCGTGCACGAACACCCCGATCCCCTCGAAGAACAGGCACAGTTCACGGCTCAGCGATGAACCCCCCGAGGCCCCGCGCACCACCCGGCCGCCCAGCGTCGCGCGCAGCCCGCGGTACACCGTCCGCTCGTACAGGGCGTGCTGGAGCCGCAGTTCCAGCCCGGGACCAGGCCCGGTGCCCAGCCGCCGGCGTTCCCCGGCCGCGGCGAACTCCCGCGCGGTGCGCGCGGCCCGCTCGAACAGGGCGCCCCGGCCCGCCTCCCGCGCGGTGCGCAGGAAGGTCTTGTGGAGCCGCTCGAACACCGACGGCACGCCGTACAGGTACGTCGGCCGGAACGTGGCCAGGGCCGAGGTCAGCGCCGCCTCGGTCAGCTCCGGCTCGTGCGCCATCAGCACCCCGCCGCGCACACAGGTCAGCATGATCATCAAGCCGTAGACGTGGGAGAACGGCAGGAAGGCCAGGACGGACGGCTGCCGGCCCGCGGGAGCGGCGGCGTGCCCCCAGCCGGCCAGCAGCGTGTCGCACGGGTAGGCCAGGCCGCGGTGGCTGAGCGCGCAGCCCATCGGCCGCCCCGAGGTCCCGGAGGTGTAGACGACGGCCGCCGTCGCGTCCGGCAGCACGATCCGGCGCAGCGACTCCACCGTGGTGTACGGCACCCGCGCGCCCCGGGCCACGAGATCGGCGAGGGCGCCCGCGTCCAGCTGCCAGACGTGCCGCAGCCGCGGCAGCCGGGCGCACACGGTGCCGACCGTCATGACGCCCTGCTCGTCCTCCACGATCACGGCCACACAGCCCGCGTCCCGCAGGATCCACTCGGCCTGGTCGCGCGCGGCGGCCGGATGGACGGGCACCAGCTCCGCGCCCACGGTCCACACCGCGTGCGCGAGCACCGTCCACTCGTAGCGCGTCCGGGCCATCAGGGCCACCCGGTGGCCGGGCGCGATCCCGGCGTCGATCAGGCCCCTGGCCAGGGCCACCACCTCGTCGCGCAGCCCGGCCGCCGTGACCTCCTCCCAGCCGGACCCGGCGGGCGCGCGGCGGGCCAGCACCGGCCGGGCCGGGCTCCGGTCCGCCGCGGCGAAGACGCTGTCGGCGAGACCGCCGGTGAGCGGCGGGGCGGCCGCGGGAGCGAGGGCGACGTTCCGCATGCGCTGCTCCTGGGTACGCGGGGTCACTGCGCCGAACGGCTCCGTTCCGGCGGTGCTCGAATGTAGCCCAGGCGGGCGAGCCGGGAGCGGGGAACGGAGAAGTCGTGATCGGCTGATGATCCGGGCGTCTGGTGGGGACTCGGCATGCATGAGCCATGTCGAACGCACCACGGGGCTGGAGCCCGGCGGCGGAGTCCCGCCGGGCGAGACCCCGCCCGCCGAGAGCAGCATGCCCGAGGCCGGGCCCCGCGAGACGCACAATCCGACGAAGGGCTGGGCGAAGGCGCCGCTGACGCTGATCCTCGGTCTGGTGATCCTGATCGCGGCGTTCTTCCTGGTGTACGCCCTGATCCTGATCTTCTGACCGGTGCCTGCGGGACGTTCAGGCCTGCGTGCGCCGCACGCACTCGGTGACGACGTCCCGCAGGCTGCCCGTGCGTTCGAACAGTCCGCGCTGCTCGCGCGCGCCGTTGCCGGTGCGCAGCAGCTCCGCCACGCCCTGCGCGGCCCGGTCGGCGTCGCCGCTGTCGGCGAGCGCGTCCCCGGTGTGCTCCAGCAGCGCGTCCAGCACCTGCCGGGCGGGCCGGGGCCGCAGCGTCACCGGGTCGACGAGGTCGCCCTCCAGGCCGAACCGGGCGGCCTGCCAGTCGGCCAGCCGGAGCAGGCTCACGCCGGTGTCGGGCACCGGCCGGCCGGCCCGCCACTCCCGGGCGGCGGTCTCCACCAGGGCGCGGACGAGCGTCGCGACGGTTGCGGCGGTGCGCGCGGACAGGCACACGTCCGACACCCGGATCTCCACGGTGGGATAGCGGGCGGACAGCCGCGCGTCGAAGTAGGCCATGGCCTCGTCCAGGATGACGCCCGTGGCCACCATGTCCGTCACCCGCCGGTGGTACCGCTCGGGGGTCCCGAACGGCTCGGCCGGCCCGGCCGAGGGCCAGCGGTTCCACACCCGGCTGCGGTAGCTGGCGTAGCCGGTGTCGCGGCCCTGCCAGAACGGCGAGTTCGCGGTGATCGCGCGCAGCACCGGCAGCCAGGGGCGCAGCCGGTCGAGTACGGCGACGCCCTCCTCGTCGGACTCCACCGACACGTGCACATGGCAGCCGCAGACGAGCTGGTCCCAGGTGGGCACCCCGTACCGCTCGGCCAGCCACCGGTAGCGGTCGTTCACGCTCAGCGACGGGCTGACCGGCAGCGGCGAGCTGGCCAGCGCGGCGACCGAGCAGCCGATCTGCCCGGCGTGCCGGGCCGCCTCCTTGCGGCAGCGGACGATCTCCTCGCCGAGGTCCGCCATGTCCGACTGCGGATGCGTGGCGAACTCCAGCATCTGCCCGAACAGTTCCTTCTCGAAGACGTCCTGTCCGGGATCGTCCTGCTCGGCGCGGGCGAGCACGGCCGCCGCCAGCGCCTTCGGGTCGCCGCTGTCCGGATCGACCAGGAGGAGTTCCTCCTCCACTCCGACGGTGCGCACGTGGGCCGTCCTCCTCTGTCATGCCACAAGGGGCAGTCGGGGATCTGTACGACCCCGCCTGCCCCCCGGACGGCCCGCGACACCTGGCTGCTCTCAGCGCTCCGGCGTCAGCCAGACCGTGGCCAGCGGTGGCAGCGACAGGGTGAGGAACCCCTCGTCGGGCTTGACCGGCGCCCCGGTGCCGACACCGCTGCCGCCGTAGCGGACGTCGTCGGTGTTCAGCTCCTCCCGCCAGGCGGGGCACCCGTCGGGCACCCACAGGCGGTAGCCGTGCCGGACGACGGGCGAGAAGTTCGACACCGCCAGCAGCGGAGCGCCGTCGGCGGCGAACCGCAGGAACGCCAGCACGTTGTCGTCCGCCGCGTCGCACAGCACCCACCGGAAGCCGCCCGGGTCGGTGTCCCGCTGCCACAGCGCGGGCGTCGCCCCGTACACCCGGTTCAGGTCCCGGACCAGGCTTTGGACGCCCCGGTGGTCGCCGGCCGAGTGGTAGTCGTCGGCCAGCAGCCACCACTCCGGGCCGTGCGCCTCGGACCACTCGGCGCCCTGTGCGAACTCCTGTCCCATGAACAGCAGTTGCTTGCCCGGGTGGGCCCACATGAAGGCCAGGTAGGCGCGCAGATTGGCGCGCCGCTGCCACCAGTCGCCGGGCATCTTCGACACCAGCGCCTGCTTGCCGTGGACGACCTCGTCGTGCGAGATCGGCAGCACGTAGTTCTCGCTGTAGGCGTACACCATCGAGAAGGTCATCTCGTTGTGGTGGTACGCGCGGTGCACCGGGTCCTTCTGGATGTACTGGAGCGAGTCGTGCATCCAGCCCATGTTCCACTTCAGGCCGAACCCGAGCCCGCCGCCGTCCGTCGGCCGGGTGACGCCGTCCCAGGCGGTGGACTCCTCGGCGATGGTCACCACGCCCGGGCAGCGCCGGTAGACGGTGGCGTTCATCTCCTGGAGGAAGGCCACCGCGTCCAGGTCCTCCCGGCCGCCGAACACGTTCGGCTCCCACTGCCCGGAGTCCCGCGAGTAGTCCAGGTAGAGCATCGAGGCGACCGCGTCCACCCGCAGCCCGTCGATGTGGAACTCCTCGCACCAGTACACGGCGTTGGCGACGAGGAAGTTGCGCACCTCCGTACGGCCGTAGTCGAACTCGTACGTGCCCCAGTCCGGGTGCTCGGCCCGCGCCGGGTTCCCGGGCTCGTACAGCGGGTCCCCGTCGAAGCGGGCCAGCGCCCAGTCGTCCTTCGGGAAGTGCGCCGGCACCCAGTCCATGATCACGCCCAGGCCGGCCCGGTGGCAGGCGTCCACGAAGTACCGGAAGTCGTCCGGGGAGCCCAGCCGCGGGGTCGGCGCATAGTACGACGTGACCTGGTAGCCCCAGGAACCGCTGAACGGATGCCCGGCCACCGGCATCAGCTCCAGGTGCGTGAAGCCCATGTCCCGGGCGTACGCCGGGAGTTCCTCCGCCAGCTCGCGGTAGGTCGCACCGGGACGCCAGGACGGCAGGTGCACCTCGTACACCGAGAACGGCGCCTGGTGCACGGGGGTGTCACCGCGCCGCGCCATCCACTGCGCGTCGCCCCACTCGTAGTGCGAGGCCGTCACCACCGACGCGGTGTCCGGCGGCACCTGTGCGCACCGCGCCATCGGGTCGGCCTTCAGGAACCGGTGGCCGTGCCGCGAGGTGATCTCGAACTTGTACCGGGTGCCCTCGCCGATCCCGGGCAGGAACAGCTCCCACACCCCGCTCGCGCCGAGCGACCGCATCGGGTACTGCGTCCCGTCCCAGTACGTGAAGTCCCCGGCCACCCGCACGCCCCGGGCGTTCGGCGCCCACACCGTGAACCGGGTGCCGGCCACGCCCTGGTGGACCATGGGCTCCGCGCCGAGCGCCCGCCACAGCTCCTCGTGCCGGCCCTCCCGGATCAGGTGCAGGTCCAGCTCGCCGAGCGCGGGCAGGAAGCGGTACGGGTCGTGCACCTCCTGCTCCCCGTCGTCGTAGGCCACCAGCAGGGTGTACGACGGCACCTGCGGGTACGGCAGGACGCCGGCGAACAGGCCGTCGCCCTCCGGACGCAGCTCGGTGCGCGTCCCGTCGGCCAGGACGCTCACCGAGCGGGCGTTCGGGCGCAGCGCCCGGAACAGGGTGCCGCCCGGCACCGGGCGGGAGCCCAGCAGGGCGTGCGGATCGTGATGGGCCCCGGCCAGCAGCCGGTCGCGGTCGGCCGCGTCCAGCGGCTCGGCCACGGGCGGCACGGGCCCCGCGCCCTCGGGCGCCGTGGTGTCGCGCAGTGCCATGCGTCAGCCTCCCCACACGGCGAGCCGTTTGATCGCCGCCATCGGAACCGGCAGCCAGTCCGGTCGGTGTCTCGCCTCGTACAGCACCTCGTAGACCGCCCTGTCCGTCTCGTGCGCGCGCAGCAGCGCGTGCTTCTTGCGTGGATCCCAGCCCGCGCGGGCCGCGTAGCCCGCGCAGAACGCCTCCCGGCAGCGGCGCGCCCACTCGGGCCGCCAGGGGCGGCGCTGCCGGGCCGCGTAGTCGAAGGAGCGCAGCATCCCGGCGACGTCCCGCACCGGGGACTGCGGGGCCCGGCGCTCGGCGAGCGGCCGGGACGGCTCGCCCTCGAAGTCGATGACGAACCAGTCGCGGCCGGCCCGCAGCACCTGCCCCAGATGCAGGTCGCCGTGGACGCGCTGGGCGGGCGGCCCGGTGTCGCAGGTGGCGAGCGCCGCGAAGGCGGCCCGCAGACCGGGCACGAAGGGCAGCAGCGCGGGCACGGCGTGCGCGGCGGCGTCCAGCCGCGCGCACATCGCCTCGGCCGTACGGCCGTTCTCGCCCGGCCCGGCCTGCGGGAAGGCCTCGGCCAGCGCGAGGTGCACCTCGGCCATCGCCCGGCCCAGCGCGCGGGCCTCGGCGGTGAAGTCGTCGCCCGCGGCCAGCGCGCCGAGCGCCAGCGACCAGCCGTCGGCGGCGTCCGGCAGGAACGGCTGGAGCACCCCGAGGGTGGCCGGGCGCGGGGCGGTCGTGGTCAGCCAGGCCACCGGCGCGGGCACCCGGGAGCAGCCCAGCGCGGCCAGCGCCGCCGGCACCTCCAGGTCCGGGTTGACGCCCGGCTGGATCCGCCGGAACAGCTTCAGGATGTACGCGTCGCCGTACACGATGGAGGAGTTGGACTGCTCGGCGTCCAGCAGCCGCGGCGGCAGACCGCCGGGCACCCGGGCGGCCGGGTCCGCCTCGAAGCGCAGCGGGCCCGCGGCGCCGGGCTGCCGCAGCCGCTCCAGCAGCAGATGGGCCGAGCGAGGGTCGTGCAGCGCGTCGTACACCGCGAGACCGGCCAGCGGGCCTTCCGCGGCCCGGCCGATGAGGGCCCGCTCCAGGCGCGGGGCGAGGTGCGGGCGCAGGCCCAGCAGCAACTGGTAGCAGTCGCCGGGCGCGGGCGTGCCGCCGGGCAGGGGTACCGGCCCGTGCGCGGCGTGCACCAGCAGGTGCAGGCACCCCGGGAACAGCTCGGTCACGGACAGCACCGACAGATCGGTGACGGGCCGGTCCTTGCCCGCGAACCAGCGCTGCCGCGGCAGCCAGTCGCGCAGCAGCCCGCCGAGCGAGGCCAGCGGCCCGTCGGGTCCGGCCGCGGCGCGCGGTCGGGGGGTGATGGTCTTCGGCATGGTGACGCGTCCTTTCCTCGGCGCCGGACGGGTCAGCGGCGGCGGCCGATGCGGGATGCGACTCGGGTGAGCCGGAACCAGTAGAAACCGTGGCCTTGCAGGGTGAGCAGATACGGCAGTTCACCGATGGCGGGGAAGCGCACGCCGCCGATCAGCTCGACGGGGTGCCGTCCGTCGTACGCCCGCAGATCGAGTTCGGTGGGCTGGGCGAAGCGGGAGAAGTTGTTCACGCACAGCACCAGGTCGTCGCCGTATTCGCGCAGGAAGGCGAGGACCGCCGGGTTCGACGAGGTCAGTTCCGTGAACGAGCCGAGTCCGAACGCGGGGTTCTGCTTGCGGATCTCGATCATGCGGCGGGTCCAGTGCAGCAGGCTGGACGGCGAGGACATGGAGGCCTCGACGTTGGTGACCTGGTAGCCGTAGACGGGGTCCATGATGGTCGGCAGGGAGAGCCGGCCGGGATCGCAGGTGGAGAATCCGGCGTTGCGGTCGGGTGTCCACTGCATGGGGGTGCGGACGGCGTCGCGGTCGCCGAGCCAGATGTTGTCGCCCATGCCGATCTCGTCGCCGTAGTACAGGATCGGGGAGCCGGGCAGGGACAGCAGCAGGGCCGTGAACAGCTCGATCTGGTTGCGGTCGTTGTCGAGCAGGGGTGCCAGGCGCCGGCGGATGCCGATGTTGGCGCGCATCCGCGGATCCTTGGCGTACTCGGCCCACATGTAGTCGCGTTCCTCGTCGGTGACCATCTCCAGGGTCAGCTCGTCGTGGTTGCGCAGGAAGATGCCCCACTGGCAGTGGGAGGGGATGGCGGGGGTCTTGGCCAGGATCTCGGAGACGGGGTGCCGCGATTCGCGTCGTACGGCCATGAAGATGCGCGGCATCACGGGGAAGTGGAACGCCATGTGGCACTCGTCGCCGCCGGCGCCGTAGTCGCCGAAGTAGTCGACTACGTCCTCCGGCCACTGGTTCGCCTCGGCCAGCAGCACGGTGTCCGGGTAGAGCGCGTCGATCTCGCGGCGGACCCGCTTGAGGAACAGGTGGGTGGCGGGCAGGTTCTCGCAGTTGGTGCCCTCTTGCGCGTAGAGGTAGGGCACCGCGTCCAGCCGGTAGCCGTCGATGCCGAGGTCCAGCCAGAAGCGCAGGGCGGCCAGGATCTCCTCCTGCACGGCCGGGTTCTCGTAGTTGAGGTCCGGCTGGTGCGAGAAGAAGCGGTGGAAGTAGTACTGGCCGCGCACCGGGTCGAAGGTCCAGTTGGAGGCCTCGGTGTCGACGAAGATGATCCGCGCGTCCTCGTACTGCTTGTCGTCGTCGGCCCACATGTAGTAGTCCCCGTACGGGCCTTCGGGGTTCTTGCGGGACTCCAGGAACCACGGGTGCTGGTCGCTGGTGTGGTTCATCACGAAGTCGATGATCACGCGCATGCCGCGCTGGTGGGCGGCGTCCACGAACTCCACGAAGTCGGCGAGGTCGCCGAACTCGGGCAGCACGGCGGTGTAGTCGGAGACGTCGTACCCGCCGTCCTTGAGCGGTGACTTGAAGAACGGCGGCAGCCAGAGGCAGTCCACGCCGAGCCATTGCAGGTAGTCCAGCTTGGCGGTCAGGCCCTTGAGGTCGCCGACGCCGTCGCCGTTGCTGTCCTGGAAGGAGCGGACCAGGACCTCGTAGAAGACGGCTCGTTTGAACCACTCGGGGTCGCGGTCCTTGGCGGGGGTGTCCTCGAAGGTGTCCGGTACGGGGTCGTTGACGGTCATGGCGCTGCGGGCCCTCCGATCCGGGGCGTCGAACGCCCGACGTGGAGCACGTGGGCCGGCGCCCGGCCGGGCGTGAGCCGCACGTAGTTGGTCCTGCCCCAGTGGTACGTCTCGCCCGTCAGCTCGTCGTGCACGGCCAGGGCGGCGCCGTGGTCCAGGCCGAGTCGCGGCATGTCCAACGAGAGCGTGGCCTCCTGGGTGTGGTGCGGGTCGAGATTGACGACCACGATGACCGTGTCCGGGCCCGTGCTCTTGCTGTAGGCGAGCACGGCGTCGTTGTCGGTCCGGTGGAAGCGGAGATTGCGCAGGCGCTGGAGCGCGGGATGCCGCCGTCGGATGGTGTTGAGGCGGGTGAGCAGGGGGGCGAGGGTGCGGCCCTCGCGTGCGGCGGCTTCCCAGTCGCGGGGTTTGAGCTGGTATTTCTCCGAGTCGAGGTATTCCTCGGAGCCGTCCCTGAGCGGGGTGTTCTCGCACAGTTCGTAGCCGCTGTAGATGCCCCAGGAGGGGGAGAGGGTGGCGGCCAGGACGGCGCGGACCTCGAAGGCGGGCCGGCCGCCGTGCTGGAGGTAGGCGTGCAGGATGTCGGGCGTGCTGGGGAAGAAGTTCGGCCGCATATAGGCCGCCGCCTCGCCCGACAGCTCGCTCAGGTACTCGGTCAGCTCTTCCTTGCCGGTGCGCCAGGTGAAGTAGGTGTAGGACTGCTGGAAGCCGATCTGGGCCAGGGTGTGCATCATCGCGGGCCGGGTGAAGGCCTCGGCGAGGAAGATGACATCCGGGTCCGCGCCGTTGATCTCCCCGATGACGCGTTCCCAGAAGACGACGGGTTTGGTGTGCGGGTTGTCCACGCGGAAGATCCGCACGCCGTGGTCCATCCAGTGCCGCAGGATCCGCACCGTCTCGGCGACCAGGCCGTCCAGGTCGGCGTCGAAGGCGAGGGGGTAGATGTCCTGGTACTTCTTCGGCGGGTTCTCGGCGTAGGCGATCGTGCCGTCGGGGCGGTGGTGGAACCACTCGGGGTGTTTCTCCACCCAGGGGTGGTCGGGGGAGCACTGCAGGGCGAAGTCGAGCGCGATCTCCAGACCCTGCTTGTGTGCTTCGGCGACGAAGAAGTCGAAGTCGTCCAGGGTGCCCAGATCGGGGTGGACGGCGTCGTGGCCGCCTTCGGGGGAGCCGATGGCCCAGGGCACGCCGACGTCGTCGGGGCCGGCGGTCAGGGCGTTGTTGCGGCCTTTGCGGAAGGTGGTGCCGATGGGATGGATCGGCGGCAGGTAGACGACGTCGAAGCCCATCTCGGCGATCGGCCGCAGCCGGCGGGCGGCGGTGCGGAACGTGCCGTGCGGGCGCTCGGCGGTGCCCTCGGAACGGGGGAAGAACTCGTACCACGAGCCGTACAGGGCGCGTTCGCGTTCCACCAGCAGCGGCATCGGATCGGACGCGGTGACCAGCTCCCGCAGCGGATGACGGGCCAGCACCGCCTCCACCTCCGGCGACAGGGCGGCCCGCAGCCGGTGGTGGACCGACAGCGTGTCGTCGCCGAGGGCGTGCGCGGCGGCCAGGACCAGCTCGCGTCCGGGCCCCTTGGGCACTCCGGCGGCGGCCCGCGCGTACAGCTCCGCGCCCTCCTCCAGCACCAGCCCGGTGTCGATCCCGGCCGGCACCTTCACGGACGCGGTGTGCCGCCAGGTCGCCAGCGGATGGCTCCACGCCTCCACCCGGAAGGTCCAGCGGCCCGTCACGTCCGGGGTGACCTCCGCTCCCCAGCGGTCGCTTCCCGGGGACAGCTCCCGCATCGGCGTCCAGGGGCCGCGGCGGCCCAGGGGATCGCGCAGGACCACGTTCGCGCCCACGGCGTCGTGCCCTTCGCGGAACACGGTGGCCGTCACCTCGAAGGTCTCCCCGGCCACCGCTTTCGCCGGGCGCCTGCCGCACTCCACGGCCGGCCGGACGTCACGTACCGGTACACGGCCGATGGCCGGGGTCCTGCGCATGTATCTCACCTCCGCCGTGCGCGGAGCCGGGCGCCCGGCCCGGCTGCGCGATCCGATGACCGGGACCGGCGCGCGCCGGTCCCGGAAGGAACGCCTTGTACGGTGCCAGGTCAGGGGCTTGGCGCCGTGGAACGCCGCTCCGGTGACGGCGCTCTTCTCGCCGTCCGGCGCGGCTGCGGCCGTCCGTCCTGCTCCCGCAGGTAGGTGACCGGGTTCGTGCGGAGATAGCGCTCTGCCGCGTCCGCCGCCTCGCGGGCACAGCGTTCGCCCATCAGTACGCACAGCGTGTACCCCGAGTCCTCGAAGGTGGCCCGGACCGTGCGGTCGTACGGCGAGGCGAGCATCACGCGCTCCCACGCCCGGTAACGCCGCAGCTGCCGGGCCACTTCGGCCTTGGCGGGTAGCAGCATGGCCCTCTTCACCTTCCACGCTCTCGACTGGGCGCGTTCCCGACGGTCGGGTGGTGGCCGCGCACGGGGAGGCACGGCACCGTTACGGCGATCGAGGCTTTCACTTATGGTGCACGCGCGGCGACGCAGCGTCTTGTTGGATCTTCAACGAGTGGGGGTGTCGGTGGCTCGTGTTGCACGAATGGCGTAGCGCCCGCACCGTGGAGATGACTCTGAAGCGATCAACGCTCACGCTGTGTGTCCGGGATCCCTTCCGGACGGGCGAGGGGAGCGAGAGCTTCGCCGGTGAGGAGCAAGCGACGATGAAGACCGCAGTGCCCTGTTACTACCACCTCGACGTGGAAGTCAGCCCCGCACGGGTGGGACAGGTCAGCCGCATCCTGGCCGCCCATCTGCGCTACTGGGACCTCGAGGACCTGGTGCAGCCCGTCCGCCGCGGCGCCGAACTGCTGCTGCGGGCGATCGACGCCCACGCGAGGGACAAGCGCACCTCCATCGAGATGTGGTGGAACGGCCAGCACCTCATCACCGCCCTGGGCGGCGCCGACCCGGATCTGCGCCCGGACCAGGACCTGCGGTCCTGCCTGGCGGACATCGCCGCCATGAGCGACGGCTGGGGCTGCTGCGCCCCCACCACCGGCAGCAAGATCATCTGGTTCTCGCAGCGCGCCCGGGCCGGCCAGCGCGTCCCGCTGGTGCCCCTCGCCCCCGCGCCCACGCTGCGCACCGGCCTGAGGGTGCCGCGCGCCGAGCCGGTCACCGCGCCGGCCGCGCACGCGCCCGCCGGCGACGGCGCCCTGGAGGGCAGCCGGTGACCGCCCGCAAGCGCCGCCAGAAGGTGCCTGTCTGGAGTGGGCAGCCCTATCCGCTGGGCGCCGTGTTCGACGGCCAGGGCACCAACTTCGCCGTGTTCAGCGAGGTCGCCGAGCGCGTCGAACTGATCCTCGTGGACGACGCCGGCACCGAGACGCCCGTCCCGCTGCAGGAGGTCGACGGCTTCGTCTGGCACGCCTATCTGCCCGGCGTCGGCCCGGGCCGGCGCTACGGCTACCGGGTGCACGGCCCCTGGCAGCCCTCGCTCGGCCACCGCTGCAACCCGGCGAAGCTGCTGCTCGACCCGTACGCCCGCGCCGTGGACGGCCAGATCGACAACCACCCCTCGCTGTACGAGCGCGCCCCGGACGGCCCCGACCCATCCGACAGCGCCGGCCACTCCATGCTGGGCGTGGTCACCGACCCGTTCTTCGACTGGGGCGACGACCGCCCGCCCAGGACGCCGTACGCCGACTCGGTGATCTACGAGACGCACGTCCGCGGCCTCACCCGCACCCACCCCGAGGTCCCCGAGCGCCTCCGCGGCACCTACGCCGGCCTCGCGCACCCGGCCGTCACCGAGCACCTCACCTCGCTCGGCGTGACCGCGGTGGAGCTGATGCCGGTGCACCAGTTCGTCCAGGACGGCGTCCTCCAGGACCGCGGACTGGCCAACTACTGGGGCTACAACACCATCGGCTTCTTCGCCCCGCACAACGCCTACGCCGCCTTCGGCACCCGGGGCCAGCAGGTCAACGAGTTCAAGGCCATGGTGAAGGCGCTGCACGCGGCCGGCCTGGAAGTCATCCTGGACGTGGTCTACAACCACACCGCCGAGGGCAACGAGCTGGGCCCCACGCTCTCCTTCCGCGGCATCGACAACGCCTCCTACTACCGGCTGGTCGACGGCGACTGGGCGCACTACTACGACACCACCGGCACCGGCAACAGCCTGCTGATGCGGCACCCCTACGTGCTCCAGCTCATCATGGACTCGCTGCGGTACTGGGTGACCGAGATGCACGTCGACGGCTTCCGCTTCGACCTCGCGGCCACCCTGGCCCGGCAGTTCCACGAGGTGGACCGGCTCTCGGCGTTCTTCGACCTGATCCAGCAGGACCCGGTGATCAGCCGGGTGAAGCTGATCGCCGAGCCGTGGGACGTGGGCGAGGGCGGCTACCAGGTGGGCAACTTCCCGCCGCTGTGGTCGGAGTGGAACGGCAAGTACCGGGACGCCGTACGGGACTTCTGGCGGGCCGAGCCCGGTTCGCTCGGCGAGTTCGCCTCCCGGCTCACCGGCTCCTCCGACATCTACCAGCACAACCGGCGCCGGCCGCGCGCGAGCGTCAACTTCGTCACCGCGCACGACGGGTTCACGCTGCGCGACCTCGTGTCGTACAACGACAAGCACAACGAGGCCAACGGCGAGGACAACCGGGACGGCGAGAGCCACAACCGGTCCTGGAACTGCGGGGCCGAAGGCGACACGGACGACCCGGCCGTCCTGGAACTGCGCGGCCGCCAGCAGCGCAACCTGCTGGCCACCCTGCTGCTCTCGCAGGGCATCCCGATGCTCTGCCACGGTGACGAACTCGGCCGCACCCAGCGCGGCAACAACAACGCCTACTGCCAGGACAGCGAGATCTCCTGGGTGGACTGGGAGACGACCGAGGAGCAGCGCGCGCTCACCGGCTTCACCCGGCGCCTGATCGCCCTGCGCGCCGCGCACCCGGTGCTGCGCCGGCGCCGCTTCTTCCGCGGCGAGACCCCGACCAACGCCCGGCAGCCGCTGCCCGACCTGGTGTGGCTGCGGCCCGACGCCCGCGAGATGACCGACCGGGACTGGCAGCGCGACGACGCCCACTCGGTCGGCGCGTTCCTCAACGGCGACGCCATCGCCGAGCGCGACCCCCACGGCCGCCGCATGGTCGACGACTCCTTCCTGCTCCTCGTCAACGGCTACTGGGAGCCGGTCGTCTTCCGCCTGCCCGACGAGTCCTTCGGCGAACGCTGGACCGCGCTGATCGACACCGCCGACCCGGAGGGCGTCCCGGACGAACGCGAACGGAAGGCGGGCACCCGGCTGCGCGTGGAGGCCCGCGGTCTTGTCCTGCTGTCCCGCCCCTCCCGCGCCGCGGGCTGACCGGCGCCGGAGCGCGACCTGCTCCGGCGCGCCGCCGGCTCAGTGCGGGCGGGTGCTGCGCGCCGTCACCGTGAACTGCGCGCCGTCGGCGTCCCGCAGGATCGCCTCGTTCTCGTCCTCGCGCAGCACGCTGCCGCCGTGCTTCTCCGCCGCGCGGGCGCAGCCCGGCACGTCGGCCACCGTGAAGTGGATCTGCCAGTGCGGACGCACCGACGGGTCCGGCGCGGCCCCCACCGCGCCCGAGTCGATGTGCGCCACCACGTCGCCCTCGCTGCGCAGCAGCACCTCGTCGCCGTCGTACTCCACCTCGCAGCAGCCCGGCAGCCCGCTCGCCCAGTCCAGGATCTCGCCGTAGAACATCGCCGCGTCGAAGGCGTCCCGGGTGTGCAGCCGGACGAAGGTCGGGGCGGCCCGCCGCCACGCCTCCCAGTTGGTGACCAGTTCGCCCTGCCAGATCCCGAACGTGGCGCCGTCCCGGTCGGCGAGCAGCGCCGCCCGGCCGGGCGGGAAGGACAGCGGCCCGACCGCGGCCGTGCCGCCGCGCTCCCGGGCCCGGGACACGGCCAGGTCGGCGTCCGGCACGGCGAAGTACGGCGTCCAGGCGACCGCCATCTGCCACATGGAGGCGACGGCGGCGATCCCGGCGACCGGCACCCCGTCCACCAGGGCGATCCGGAAGTGCTCGCCCAGTTTGGCGCCGCGCCAGCGCCAGCCCAGGACGGCCGTGTAGAAGTCCTGGGTGGCCTGGAGGTCGCGGCTGGTCAGGCTCACCCAGCAGGGCGCTCCGAAGACGGAGTGGGTGGAGACGACGTCTTTTCTGCGGGGTCCGCCGCCGGCGGGGCTGTCGTGGTTCATGGCAGTCGCGTCCTGCTCTCGGGGCCGGGCGGCCACCGGTATGACACCAGTGTCCGGCCGGACCGGGTGGGAATGCCTGTCGGGTACCCCGGGTGGCAGGGGGGCAGGCCCCTGCGCACGATGGAGGGATGGGAGAGAGCGAGCCGGACCGGATCGCCGCGTTGCAGGCGGAGGTCGACCAGATGAAGGAAGCCCTGGCCTCGCACGCGGTCGTGGACCAGGCGATCGGGATGGTGGTGGCCCTCGGCCGGGTCGCCCCGGACCAGGGCTGGCAGATCCTCAAGGAGGTCTCCCAGCACACCAACGTCAAGCTGCGCCACGTCGCGGAGCTGATCCTGGTCTGGGGGCGGCGCGGCGACATCCCGCCGGACATCCGGGCCGCGCTGGAGGACGCCCTGGACCGGTACGGTCCCGCGCAGGTGCCCGGGACCGAGGGCCGGTAGGACGGAGCACGGCGGCACGGCTCAGCGGATCTCCGCGAGCAGTTCCGCGCGCAGCCGGTCGAAGCAGCCGCTGAGCAGCCGCGAGACGTGCATCTGGGAGATGCCGAGCTGTTCGGCGATCCGGCTCTGCGTCATACCGCCGAAGAACCGCAGGTAGAGGATGGTGCGCTCGCGTTCGGGCAGCGCCTCCAGGCAGGGCCGGACCGCTGCCCGGTCCACCACGAGGTCGAAGCCCGGGTCCGAGGTGCCCAGCGAGTCCCCGAGGGCGTAGCCGTCCGTGCCGGCCACCTCCGCGTCCAGGGACAGCGCGGAGAAGCACTCCAGCGCCTCCATGCCGGTGCGCACCTCGTCCTCGCCGAGCCGGGTGTACGCGGCGATCTCGGCGACGGTGGGCGCCCGGCCGGACGTGGTCTGCGCCAGGTCCTTCACGGCGGCGCGCACCCGGTTGCGCAGGTCCTGCACCCGGCGGGGCACGTGCAGGGTCCACATGTGGTCCCGGAAGTGGCGCTTGATCTCGCCGGTGATGGTGGGCACCGCGTACGCCTCGAAGGCCCGGCCGCGCTCGGGATCGTAGTGGTCGACGGCCTTGACCAGGCCCAGCGCGGCGACCTGGTACAGGTCCTCCAGGGCCTCGCCACGGCCGCGGAACCGCACCGCGATCCGCTCGGCCATGGGCAGCCAGAGCCGGACCAGCTCGTCCCTCAGCGCCTGGCGCTCGGGGCCGTCGGGCAGGAGGGCGAGCCGTGCGAAGGCCTCGCCGGTGTCCGGGGCGTCGTCGTGGGGATGGGGCTTCGTGCTGCCAGTGACACGCATCGCGCGCACCTCTCTCGGCAGGTGCTGGATGGACAGACACCGCGGGAGGTGCGCTCGGACCATGGAGAGGACACCGGGGCGTCGGCCATGCCGCCTCCCACGGGACGTGCCTCCTGTCCGAAGCACTTGTTGTGCCCATTCCCGTTACCGGGCATTTCAAAACACATACTGACAAATAGGATGAATGGTCGACGGCCTCGGGAGCCGGCCGCCGACGTGATGTGCGGCACGCCCGCCCATCCGCCTGGAACGTGCCACGGACAAGTTCTCGCTGGGCAGCGCTTGATCGTCGATCAGCGAGGGTGAATTCCCAGGCCACAGCGCATTCCGCGCATTTGACAGTGCGCTCGGGCCACCGATAGACAGCAGCTCTCGAAGGTCGAGAGGGGCACTGTGTACGAGCCGAACCTGGTCGGGGACTGGCAGGAGTACGACGAGCATGCCGGTCTGCGGGTCCGCGTCCACCGCCTGGAGGCCGCCGAGCCGCCGCGCGGACGCGACGACGCCGCCGCCGGGCTGACGTATTTCAGTGTCCGGGTGACCGTCGAGAACCGCGGCGCGCGGCACTACGGCATCCACCTGGAGGACGGCCAGGTCGACGTCCGCGTCGGCCCGGACGGCGAGGGCGCCTTCATCGACTGGCGCAACTCCCAGTTCATCGAGGGCTTCGACGTCTACCCGCTGCGCCGGGCCACCGCCGTGCTCTACGCCGCCGCGCCCGAGGCGGCGCTCAGTCACGTGGACGTACAGGTGCAGCTGCGGGTGGACGAGGAGTGGTCCGACCGACGGCTGTGGACGGGCGGCGCCGGGACCCCGGGGTCCGCCCCGGCCACGGCTCCCGCGGGCACCGCCCAGTGCGGCCTGGCCCACCAGGTCGCCGCCTTCCTGCGGGAGCAGACGGAGCCCGGCTCCGCCTGACCCGGGCCGGGCGCCGCACGGCCCGGGTCAGGCGGAGCACGCCGTACGCGGCTCAGTGCGGGATGCCGTCGATGATCTCCCGCGCGCCCTGCCGCAGCAGCGCGACCGCCACCGAGGTGCCGAGCGTGGCCGGGTCCAGCCGGCCCGCCCACTCGTGGGCGTTCAGCCGCGTCTTGCCGTCGGGCGTGAAGACACAGGCCCGCAGCGACAGTTCACCGCCGCGGTCCACGCGCGCGTACCCGGAGATCGGGCTGTTGCAGTGGCCTTGCAGCACATGCAGGAACATCCGCTCGGCCGTCGCCTCCCGGTGGGTGTCCGGGTCGCCGAGCCCGCTGACCGCGTCGATCAGGTCGGCGTCGTCCTGACGGCACTGCAAAGCGAGGATGCCCGCGCCGATCGGCGGCATCATCGTCTCCGGCGACAGCACCTCGCTGATGACGTCGGTGCGGCCGATCCGCTCCAGACCGGACACCGCCAGCAGCAGCGCGTCCGCCTCGCCCGCGGCCAGCTTCTCCAGCCGCCGGTTGGCGTTGCCGCGGAACGGCACGCACACCAGGTGCGGATGGGTCGCGGCCAACTGGGCGATCCGGCGGACGGAGGAGGTGCCGATCCGGGTGCCGGCGGGCAGCTCGTCCAGGGTCAGCCCGCCCGGATGCACCAGCGCGTCCCGGATGTCGTCCCGCTTCAGGAACGCGGCGAACACCGTCCCGGCGGGCAGCGGCCGGTCGGCTGGCACGTCCTTCACACAGTGCACCGCGAGGTCCGCCGCACCGGACAGCAGGGCCGCGTCGACCTCCTTGGTGAACGCGCCCTTGCCCTCGACCTCGGACAGATCGCCCAGCCACTTGTCACCGGTGGTCTTCACCGGCACGACCTCGGTCCGCACCCCCGGGTGCAGCACGGCCAGCTCGGCGCGGACCCGCTCGACCTGGGCCAGGGCCATGGGGGAGTCGCGGGAGACGATGCGGATCAGTTCCGGTACAGACATGGGGACACGATAGACCCTGCGACCGGTGCGGTTCCGGTCCGCCCGGACGCACCGGCCGCCGCCCTCACCGCGGTTCGTCCGGCAGGTCCGCCGCGGACTCCTCCGGGGCGAGGTCCGGCCGGCTCCGCAGCCAGGACGGCTGGCGCAGCATGCCGTGCCGGGTCCGGGTGCTGTAGCCGACCTCGCCCACCAGCCGGGGCACCACCCAGTGCGCCCGGGGGACGCGGGGCACCGGGTCGAACGGGCACCGGTCGCTCGCCGTGGCCCGCAGCAGCTCCGCCAGCCGGGCCCGTTCGGCCTCGCTCCATCCGGTGCCCACCCCGCCGACGTACCGCAGCCGGCCCGCCGCGTCCCGCTGGCCGACCAGCACCGCTCCGGGCAGTCCGGCCAGCCGGCCCTTCCCCGGCAGCCAGCCGCCGACGAGCACGTCCTCGGCGCGCATGTTCCGGATCTTGATCCAGGCGCGGGAGCGGACCCCGGGCTCGTACACCGAGTCCAGCCGCTTGCACACCAGGCCCTCCAGCCCGTGCTCCCGGGTCGCGGAGAGTGCCTCGGCGCCGTGTCCGGTCACCGCGCCGGGCGTCGACCAGTACGGCCCGGCCAGGCCCAGCTCCTCCAGCCGGGCCCGCCGCCGCGCGTACGGCAGCCGGACCAGCGGCTCGGCCAGGTACGGCACGTCGAACAGCACCAGGTGCACCGGCACCACGGCGGCCCGGCGCGCCGCCCGCGCGGGAGCGTGCGCGAGCCCCATCCGGCTCTGCAGCAACTGGAAGTCGGCCCGGCCCCGCTCGTCCAGGGCCAGCACCTCGCCGTCCAGCACGGCGGGCGCGGAACCCAGGGCCGTGCCCAGCGCGCCCAGCTCGGGATAGGCCGCGGTGATGTCCTCGCCGGACCGGGCGCGCAGCAGCAGGCTGCCGTCGCCGGGCAGATAGACCATCACCCGCTGGCCGTCCTGCTTCGTCTCGTACGCCCACCGCCGGTCCTGGGCGGCGGACGGCAGGCTGCCGGGGGTGGCGAGCATCGGCGGGATGAGCGGCAGGGTCACGGCGGTCACGGCAGAAGGTCTCGACCGGCCCCGGCGCGCTCACGCGCCTTTCCGCCCCGGTTCGCCTGAACGGGTTCCGCGCCACGGGCGCGGGGCGGCCAGGGGCCGGCCGGCGGCCCGGCGGCCCCTGGCGGGGGCCCGTACCGTCAGGGGCGGCCCGGCGGCCGGACCCAGCCCAGCGACCGTTCGACGGCCCGCTGCCAGTCGTCGTACTCCGCCTCCCGCCGCTCCGGGTCCATGGCGGGCAGCCACTGCGCGGCCCGGTGCCAGTTGCGGCGCAGCACCTCCAGACCGGGCCAGTAGCCGGCGGCGAGCCCGGCCGCGTAGGCGGCGCCGAGCGAGACCGTCTCGGCGACCATGGGCCGCACCACGGGCACGTCCAGCACGTCGGCCACGAACTGCATGAGCAGGTTGTTCGCCGTCATGCCGCCGTCCACCTTCAGCTCGCGCAGCGGGACGGCGGAGTCGGCGTTCATGGCGTCGACGACCTCCCGGGTCTGCCAGCCGGTGGCCTCCAGCACGGCCCGCGCCAGATGTCCCTTGGTGATGTACGAGGTGAGGCCGACGACGACCCCGCGCGCGTCGCTGCGCCAGCGGGGCGCGAACAGGCCCGAGAAGGCGGGGACGATGTAGCAGCCGCCGTTGTCCTCCACCGTCCGCGCCAGCGTCTCGATCTCCGGTGCGCTGCTGATCAGGCCCAGCCGGTCGCGGAACCACTGGACGAGCGAGCCGGTGACCGCGATCGACCCCTCCAGGGCGTAGGCGGGCGGTTCGTCGCCGATCTTGTAGGCGACGGTGGTGAGCAGTCCGTGCCGGGAGCGCACGACGTCGCCGCCGGTGTGGAGCAGCAGGAAGCTGCCCGTGCCGTAGGTGCACTTGGCCTCGCCGGGGGAGAAGCAGGTCTGGCCGAAGAGGGCGGCCTGCTGGTCGCCGAGGGCCGCCGTGATGGCGACGCCCGGCAGCAGCGCGCTCGCCTCGCCGTACCGCTCGGCGGAGGGCCGGATCTCGGGCAGCATCGCACGGGGCACGCCGAAGAAGTCCAGCAGCTCGTCGTCCCAGGCGAGCGTGTGGATGTTCATCAGCATGGTGCGGCTGGCGTTGGTGGCGTCGGTGAGGTGCAGGCCGCCGTCGGCGCCTCCGGTGAGGTTCCAGATCAGCCAGCTCTCCATCGTCCCGAACAGCACCTCGCCCTCCTTGGCGCGCTGCTCGACGCCCTTGACGTGGTCGAACAGCCACCGCAGCCGCAGCGCCGAGAAATAGGTCGAGGGCGGCAGGGCGCAGCGGTGCAGGAAGAACGCCTCCCCGGGGCGCCGGCGCAACTCCTCGACCAGCGGTTCCGTACGGGTGTCCTGCCAGACGATGGCCCGGCCCAGCGGGGCGCCGGTCCGCCGGTCCCAGAGCACCGTCGTCTCGCGCTGGTTGGCCAGCCCGATCGCGGCGACCCGCTCCGGCTCGATCCCGGCCGCGGCCAGCGCCTCGGGCATGACACGGCGCAGGTTCTGCCAGATCTCCACGGCGTCGTGCTCGACCCACCCGGGCCGCGGGAAGTGCTGCTGGTGCTCGCGCTGTGCCACCGAGACCAGCCGCCCACGGTGGTCGAACAGGATGCACCGGGTGGAGTTGGTGCCCTGGTCGACGGCCATCACATACCGTTCCACCATGATCGGTTCTGCCTTCCGACGGATCGAGGGGCGGTGGGCCCGGGCTACCAGCGGGCGGCGCCCAGATCCCTGGAGATCGCCCGTGCGGCCTCACGGAGCAGGCTGAGCAGAGCGGGCCGGGGTTGGCACCGGGCGTCGCAGATCCGCTCGACCGGGCCCGACAGTCCGAGGGCGCCCACGACGAGACCGCCGTGCCCCCGGATCGGTACGGCGAGCCCGGCCTCGCCCATGTTCATCTCCTGGATCTCGGCGGCCCATCCGGTCTCCCGCACGGTGGCGAGCGCCCGGGCGAGCCGGTCCGGATCGACCAGGGTGTGCGGTGTGTACGCCTCCAGTCCGCGTTCCCCGTCCGGTCCGGGCGCGGCGGTCCCGAAGGCCAGCAGCACCTTGCCGAGCGAGGAGGCGTGCAGGGGCAGCAGCGCGCCCACCTCCAGGGTCTGGAAGGTGTCGTCCGGCCGGAACACATGGTGGACGACGAGGACCCTGCCCTCCAGGGGCGTCCCCAGGCGCACCGCCTCACCGCTGCGGGCGGCCAGGGCGTCGGCCCAGTTCAGGGAGCGTGACCGCAGCTCGTTGACGTCCAGATAGCTGGTGCCCAGGTGCAGCAGGGCGGCCCCGAGCTGGTACTTCCCGGTGGCCGCGTCCTGCTCCACGAAGTCCACGTGCTGGAGGGTGCGCAGGATGCCGTGGGCGGTGCCCTTCGCCAGTCCGAGCGAGGCCGCGACCTCACCGAGCCCCAGCCGGCGGGGCCCGCCGGCGAGCAGCCGCAGGATCGCCGCCGCCCGTTCGATCGACTGGACCGGGCCGGCCATGAAGCGAGCCTATTACCGCCGTGGACGGTTCGCCCCACGGGACGGAGGGACGGCCGGGCACCCGGTGCGTTCGGTAATGCCGACCTCTGTTCATTGACCCGGCCCGATATGTCTCCCTAACGTGCTTTGAGGCCCGGAAGACGCCGAGACAGCGCGCGAGACCGGCAGCAGATCGGGAGAGAACATGGTGGCACAGCTCAATACCCTGCTTCGGGGGGCACGGGAACATGTGTGTCCGGTGCCGCCCGTCGCCGGTGCGGTCTCCGCCGTACGCCGGCGGGTGGCGGCGCTCCTGGCCGACTGGAGCGTGTCTGCGGAACTGGTCGAGGACTCGCTGCTCGTGGTGTCGGAGCTGGTCACCAACGCGATCGTGCACGCCCGGCCCCCGGCCGAACTCCGGGTGTCCTGGGTGTACGGCGACCACGCGCCCACGCTGCGGGTCGAGGTGACCGACGCGGGGCCCGACTTCGCGGCGGGGCAGTCACTCGTCGGGATCGACCCGGACGAGCACGGCCGGGGTGAGGCGATCGTCCGCGCCCTGGCGACCCGCCACGGCATACGGGTTCAGCCCGAGCGGGTCACCCGCTGGGCGGAACTCGCCGCGGCCTGAGGCGCGGTCCCGGAGGGCAAGGGCGCGGAGACCGGTTCCCGCACCGGCTCGCGGCGGAGCAGCAGCAGGGCGGCGTCGTCGTGCAGCCGGCCGCCCACATGGGCCAGCAGCTCGTCGTGGAGCGCGCCGAGCGTACGCGCCGGCTCCTCGCACACATGGCGCTGCACTCGCTCGGCCAGCGGATAGAAGGCGCCCGTGCGGTCGCGGGCCTCGATGACGCCGTCCGTGTAGAGCAGCAGTTGCTCTCCCGGTGCCAGCGGCAGCCGCCGCAGGTCCGGGGCCTGACCCGTCAGGGCGCGCAGGCCCAGGGGCGGCGCGGGACGCTCCGGCTCCACCGCCGTGACCTCGTGTGCGGCGGAGAGCAGCAGCGGCGGCGCGTGCCCGCAGTTGACGATCTCCAGCTCCCCCGGCCGGGGACAGCCGACCACCACGGCGGTGACGAAGTCGTCCGGGCCGAGATTGCGGGCAAGGCTCCGCTCGATCCGGTCCACCACGGTCGGCAGGTCCGGCTCGTCGTGCGCGGCCTCGCGGAACACCCCGAGCACGAGCGCGGCGGTCCCCACGGCCGGGAGCCCCTTGCCGCGCACGTCCCCGACGATCAGCCGGATGCCGTGCGGGGTGGGCACCAGGGCGTACAGATCCCCGCCGATCCGGGCCTCCGCCGCGGCGGCGCTGTAGCGGACGGCCACCTGGAAGGGGCCGACGGTCTCCGGGACGGGCTGGAGCAGCGCCTGCTGGGCGGCCTCGGCGACCGAGCGGACGGCCGCGAGCACCCGTTCCCGGCGGTGGCGCAGCGCGCTGGCCAGGACACTCGCCGCGGTGACGGCCGGCAGCGCGCACAGGACGGCCGCCACCGCGTGCGCGGACATCCCGTGCCCGGCGCCCAGGGCGACGCCCGTCACCGCGGCGAGGAGACCGGCGCCGAGGACGCCGCGCGGGCCGTTGGTGGTGGCCGCCAGCGCGGGCCCGGCGGCCAGCAGCGGCAGCCAGACCGCTCCCGTGCCGCCCGCGAGGTCGACCAGGACGACGGCGGCGATGACGACGGCCGGCAGCAGGGGCCGTCCCGTGGCCGGCTGCCCCGCGGTACGCCGGCGGCCCGGTGCGACGGCGTCCGCCACCCGTTCCCCGAACCGCCGTGTCGGCGTGGGGCCACCGTCAACGTGTCCGACCTGGCTCATACCCTCAAGCAAACGGGCCGGGGGCGGCCGGCCACAAGAAGCCGATTTTCAGATAGTGAACGAGCGGCCGCGGGGCACGCGGACGGCAGCGCGGGAAGCGGCTCCGGGGCACGTGAACGGGCGCGTGGGGAGCGGCCCGCTGGGCATGTGAGCGGTCGCGTGGGGAGCGGCCCGCTGGGCGCGTGAACGGTCGCGTGCCGCACGGCTCCGGGTCATGGTGTGAGCGACAGGCCCCGGGTCACGCGGCTCGCGATCGGGAGCAGCCGGGCCCGCAGTTCCTGGAGCCGGTCCTTGCGGTCCACCGGCAGCGAGATGCCGAGCGAGCCGGGCGTGTTCCCGCGGTAGACGGGCACGGCGACGCACACGGTGCCGAGCGCGTACTCCTCCAGGTCCGTGACGGCCGGTGCCAGGGGCGGGGCGTCGAGCCTGCGCAGCAGCTCCGGGAGGCTGGTGACCGTCCGCGGGGTGAGATCGGCGAGGTGGTGCCGGGTCAGGTACTCCTTGCGGGCGCCCTCGTCCAGCTCGCGCAGCACGGTCTTGCCGAGCGCGGTGGCGTGTCCGGCGTCCTCGAAGCCCACCCAGAGATCCACCCGTGGCGTCCGCGGGCCGTCCACGATCTCGGCGATCCTGATCTCGCCGTCCTCGTAGAACGTGAGGTAGGCGGCGGTGGACAGCTCGTCCCGCAGGGCGGCCAGCGCCGGGCGCACCCGGCTGAGCAGCGTCTGCGGGAGGCCCGCCGCGTGCAGGGAGACCAGCCGGTCGCCCAGCACGAAACCGCCGTCGTCCAGTTTCCGCACGTATCCGTCGTGCAGCAGGGTGCGCAGCAGGTGGTAGGCGGTGGCCAGCGGCAGCCCCGTCTCGCGCGCCAGCTGCTTGGCCGGCGCACCGTTCTCGTGCGCGCCCACCGCCTCCAGCAGGCGGAGCGCCCGCTGCACGGACGTGATGAGGGTGGGGCCTTCCCGAGCGGCCATAGCACCAGGCTGCCGTGGGCACCGGACGGGGGCAAGGCCGGACGGAGGCAAGGCCGAGGTCCCGGGGCGGCCCGGCGCCTCGGGCTTGCCCCCCGTCGCCCGGTCCGGTGATCCGGCCGGTTCCGGTGATCCGGCCAGTGATCCAAGCCCTCCGCCCGTCGCCCCGTGCCCCTACCGTCCAGTAATATCCGGCGGCAGGCCACCAGAGGAGGAACCGTGTCCCGGTCCGAACGCTCGTCCCTGCTGCTCGCCGGTCTGCTGGCCGTCGCCGGGGTCGCCCACTTCGCCGTACCCCGGCAGTTCGACGCGATCGTCCCGGAACCGCTGCCGGGACCGCCCCGGGCCTGGACCTACGGCAGCGGAGCCGTCGAGCTGGCCCTGGCCGCCGGGATCGCGGCGCCCCGCACCCGCGCGACGGCCGCGAAGGCGGCGGCCGCCTTCTTCGTCGGCGTGTTCCCGGCGAACGTCCAGATGGCCGTGGACTGGCGGCACCGGCCGGCCCCGCTCAGGTCGGCCGCCCTGGCCCGGCTGCCCCTCCAGGTGCCCCTGGTGCTCTGGGCGCGCTCGGTGTCCCGCCGCGCGAAGGCGCGGCCGTGACCCGGCCCCTGGCCGTCGGCGACCGGGCCGAGGACTTCGCCCTGCCCGACGAGACCGGCACCACCCGCCGGCTCACCGGGTTCCTGGCCGACGGCCCCGTCGTCCTGTTCTTCTATCCCGCCGCCCTCACCCCCGGCTGCACCGCCGAGGCCTGCCACTTCCGGGACCTCGCCGCGGAGTTCGCCGCCGCCGGCGCCCGGCCCGTGGGCATCAGCGGGGATCCCGTGGACAAGCAGCAGGAGTTCGCCGGCCGGCACCGCCTCGGCATGCCGCTGCTCTCCGACACCGACGGCACGGTCCGCGAGCGGTTCGGCGTCAGGCGCGGCTTCGCCCTGGCCCCGACCAGGCGCGTCACCTTCGTGATCGCCGAGGACCGCACCGTCCTGGAGATCGTCCGCAGCGAACTGCGCATGAACACCCACGCCGACCGGGCCCTCGCCGCGCTGCGCGCCCGCCGGGCGTGAGGCGCGGGGCCCGCCGCTTGATGCGGCGGGTCAATCGGAACATGCTGGTGCATATGGAGTCTGTCGCCGCCGTGGCGGTCGTCGACACACTGGGCCGGGTGACCGGGTGGAGCGAGGGCGCACGGCTGCTCACCGGCCGTCCGGCCGCCGAGGTCGTGGGCCGGCCGGCGGCGGACCTGCTCGCGGACGGCCTGCCCGGCGGCGTGCAGGCCGCCGGCTCCGCGACCGTCGCCCTGCGCCACCGCGACGGCCACCGGATCGAGCTGGCCGTCACCGCCTGCCCGCTCGCCGGCCCCGCCGGCGCACCCGCCGGCTATGTCGTCACGGCCGGCCCGCCCGGCCGCGCCTGGGCCGCCGACGCCTTCGAGCAGGCCTCCATGTCCATGTCGGTCTTCGACCTCCAGCAGCGCTACCTGCGCGTCAACGACGCCGCCTGCAAGGTGCTGGGCGTCCGCGAGACGGAGCTGACCGGCCGGTTCTTCCCGGACACCGTCGAGGACGTCGAGGACAACCGGGGCTTCCTGCGCCACCTCCGCCAGGTCGCCCGGACCGCCCGGCCCGTGCGCTACGAGAGCTTCGCCGGTGCGCCCGCCCTGAACCGGGAGCACCTGTGGAGCATCGAGATGTGGCCGCTGCGCGCCGGCGACGGCGCCCCGACGGCGGTCGCCATGGCCGCCTTCGACAACACCGAGCAGTACTGGGCCCGGCGCCGCCTCGCCCTGCTGAACAAGGCCGGCGCCGGCATCGGCACCACCCTGGACGTCGTCCGCACCGCCGAGGAGTTCATCGAGACCCTCGTCCCGGGCTACGCCGACTTCGCCAGCGTCGACCTGCTCGACTGGGTGCTCGGCGCCGAGGAGCCGCCGGACCTTCCGGACGGCGGCGTCGAGGTGCGCCGCGTCGCCCACGGCTCCACCCGACCCGGCAACCCCGGGGCGGCCCTCGGGCTCGGCGACACCGAGGTCTACGACCCGGACTCCCCGCCCGCCCGCGCCCTGCACGAGGGCCGGACCGTGCTCTGCCAGGCCGGCGAACCGGAGTTCGTCCGGTGGCTCGCCGGCCGCGACACCCTCGCCCCCGGGGGAAGCCGCCACCGGCGGGGCGTCCACTCCCTGCTCGCGGTGCCGCTCCGGGCCCGCGGCACCACCCTGGGCGTCGCGGTCTGCGTCCGCCTGGCCCACCCGGACGCCTACGGCCCGGACGACGCCGTCTTCGTGGCGGAACTCGCCAGCCGGGCCGCCGTCTGCCTCGACAACGCCCGCCGCTTCGCCCGCGAACGCTCCACCGCCCTCGCCCTCCAGCACAGCCTGCTCCCGCGCGGACTGCCCGGACAGGCGGCGGTCGAGGTGGCCCACCGCTATCTGCCGTGCGGCTCGCTGGCCGGCGTCGGCGGCGACTGGTTCGACGTCATCCCGCTCTCCGGCGGCCGGGTCGCCCTGGTCGTGGGCGACGTCGTGGGCCACGGCATCCAGTCCTCGGCCACCATGGGCCGGCTGCGGACCGCCGTGCGCACCCTCGCCGACGTCGACCTGCCGCCGGACGAACTCCTCACCCACCTCGACGACCTGGTCGCCCACCTGGCCGGCGACGGCAGCGGCGCGGAGGTCGCCGAACTCGGCGCGACCTGCGTGTACGCCGTCTACGACCCCGTCTCGCGGCGGCTGTCGCTGGCCTCCGCCGGCCATCCGGGCCCGGTCGTCATCCTGCCCGGCGCCGCCGCCCGGTTCCTGCCCGTGACCGCCGGGCCGCCGCTCGGCGTCGGCGGGCTGCCGTTCGAGGCGACGGAGCGGGAACTGCCCGAGGGCTCCGTCGTCGCGCTCTTCACCGACGGTCTGACCGACTACCGCGGCCGGGACCCGCACCACCGCGACGACGCCCTGCTCAAGGCCTTCGACGTGCCCGCAGGCACCCTCGAAGCCCGCTGCGACGAGGTCCTGAAGGCCGTCCTGTCCGACCAGCCCTGCGACGACGTGGCGCTGCTGCTCGCCCGCACCCGGGCCCTCGGCGCCGACCGCGTCGCCACCTGGGACGTCCCGCCGGACCCCGCGCGGGTCGCGGTCGTCCGGCAGGCGGCCACCGAGCAGTTGACCGCCTGGGGGCTGGCGGAGACCGCGTTCGTCACCGAACTCGTCGTCAGCGAACTCGTCACCAACGCCATCCGCTACGGCGAACCGCCCGTGCAGCTCCGCCTGATCCGTGACCGGGCCCTCATCTGCGAGGTGTCCGACGCCAGTTCCACCTCACCGCACCTGCGCCGGGCGCAGGTCTACGACGAGGGCGGCCGGGGCCTGCTGCTCGTCGCCCAGCTCACCCGGCGCTGGGGCAGCCGGCAGACCGGCGCGGGCAAGACCATCTGGGCCGAACAGCCGCTGCCCGGCGCCTGATCACTCGAAGGGGCACCCCGGGTTCGGCGCGTCCTCGGCGAACGGGGACCCGTGCGGCAGCGCGTACAGCGCCTCCAGGACGAGCGGTGTGTCGCCCAGGTTGCGGCCGATGTGGACGTAGCCGGGGCCGTCCGGCTCCTGGATCGACGTGCCGGCGCCGTACACGCCGTCCGGGCGGCAGGTGGAGTCGAAGTGGCTGAGGGTGCCCTGCCGTACGACGGCGCGCACCGGACCGTCGTGGTAGTGCCAGCCGGTGCTCTGGCCGGGCGGGACGGTGACCTCCCGCAGGATGTAGTCGGTGCCGCCGACGGTGGTCCGGGCCAGGACGCGGCCCGAGACGCCGGGTCCCGCCGGCGTGGCCCCGGCGGAGCCGCAGGCCAGGAGGGCGGCGGCGGTCACCACGCCGGTGACGACGGTGCGGAGTGCGGTGCGCATGCGGACCTCCGGGGACGCGGGCGGATACCGCCGCGACCCTAGAGGACCGGCGTGTGCGCCGGAGGCGGAATCCGCTGATCCGGATGCGTGGGGGCAGGGGGCCGCGCCACGGCGTCACCGGCGGCCGGTGCCGGCGGCGACCTGGGCCAGCGTGCGCCCGGTGCGCACCGAGCGGGCCCGCCGGGGATCGGGCGTGCCCCGCCCGGCCGGCCGCGCCGGTCCCTTGCGCACCAGCAGCCAGGCCTCGTCCTCGTCCGGGCCGCTCCGGAAGCGGGTGAGGGCGTACGCGCCGCGCAGCTTGCTGCCGTGCAGCCGGAAGGTGGCGTGCCCCTGCTCCAGGGACCGTGCGAAGTCCACCGGGCGGCCCCGGCGGTCGTGGCTGAGCGGCTCGTACGTCCCCCGGTCCCACACGATCACGGTGCCGCCGCCGTACTCGCCCTTGGGGATGACGCCCTCGAAGTCCTCGTACTCCAGCGGATGGTCCTCGGTCGGCACCGCCAGCCGTTTGTCCGCCGGGTCGGACGACGGGCCCCTGGGCACCGACCAGGACCTCAGCACGTCGCCGACCTGGAGCCGGAAGTCGAAGTGCATCCGGCGCGCGTCGTGGATCTGCACCACGAAACGCGGCGCGCCGCCGGGCCGGGACGCCTGTCCCGACGGTTCGCGGGTCCGCTCGAAGTCACGCTTGCCGCGGTACGTCCCAAGCCGGTCCTCCGCCGCCACGTGCGGCTCCTTCCGCCGTCCGCCTCACCCGCCCCGGGTACCCCGGCCCCGCCCGCTCAGCCCGCGGCACCGCCCGGCCCGGCCGCCGGGGAGCCGTGCCCCGGGCTCACCCGGGCGGGTGTCATCCGGCGGGCCGCCAGCCCAGCGCCGGACCCAGCTTCGTCGCCATGTCCGTCAGGATCTGCACGTAGTCCTCGTGCTCGAAGGAGAACGGCAGCGCGAACGCCACCTCGTCCACCTCGCGGAAGGCGGCGTGCGCGTGCAGCCGTCCGGCCAGTTCCGCCGACGTGCCCACCAGGTCCGGCGCGAACAGCAGCCGGGCCGGGCCCTGCGGAGCGGTCGTGCGGGGCAGCCGGTCGGCCGCGTACCGCGCGTACTTGGCGCGCTGGGCCGGGCTCGCGGAGTCGGTCGGGATCACCACCAGCCCCTGCGAGACCCGGGCCGCCTCCCCGTCCGGATGGCGGGCCCGGAACTCCCGGATGTGGGACGCCTGGATCGCGGCGAAGTCCGGCGGTCCGTCCGCGCCGTCACCGTCCTCCACCTTGACCACGCTGCTGGTCAGGAAGTTCATGCCGTGCTCACCCGCCCAGCGCGCCGACCGCAGGCTGCCGCCGCCGTACCACAGCCGCCGGCCGAGCCCGGGGGAGTGCGGCTGCACGACGTCGGAGAAGACCTCGAACCCGCGCGCCCCGCTGAAGCCGGTGGCGGGCTTGCCGCGCACCAGGTCCAGCAGCCGCCGTACCCGCTCGAAGCCGAAGTCCTCGGCGTCGGCCGTGTCCGGGTAGAGCGCGTCCTTGACCTGTTCGTAGTGCATCGGCGGTCCCACGCTGACGCCCGGGTTCAGCCGGCCGCCGGACAGCACGTCGACGGTCGCCCAGTCCTCGGCGAGCCGCAGCGGGTTCTCCCAGCCGAGCGGGGTCACCGCGGTGCCCAGTTGGATACGGCGGGTGCGCTGCGAGGCGGCGGCCAGGACGGCGACCGGTGAGGAGATGCCGTACTGCAGATGCCGGTGCCGGACCCAGGCGCTGTCGAAGCCCAGCCTCTCGCCCAGTTCGATGATCTCCAGCGTGGTCTCGTGGCCCCGCGCCGGGTCCGCCGCGTCGAACAGGCCGATGGTCAGGAAACCCAGCTTGCGCAGGGGACGGGAGACGGACGGCACGGGTCCTCCAGCGATCGGGTGTCGGCTCCGTCCCGATTCTCGCAGCCGAGTGTGACAACCGTGTGATCGGATACGGCGGGACCGTGCCGTGGTCCGTGCCGCGAGGGCCGCCGGGCAGCGGCGGCCGGCGGTGCCGCGCGTCAGCGGCCCAGGATGCGGCGCACCAGGTCCGGGGTCCACTCGACGTACTCGACCTCCGCTCCGTCGGCGTGGCGGGCGTAGAGGAACCGGCCCGTCGGGCCCGGGGTCAGGGGAGTGGTGACGGTGGCGCCGGCGGACCGCAGGCCCGTCTCCAGGGCGTCGAGGTCGTCGACCACCACGGTCGCGGAGGCGTGCGCGTACGTGGCGCGTTCCGCGGCCGGGCCCGCGATGACCAGGAAGTCGCCGATGGCGGCCAGTTCGACGGCGTGGAACCGCAGCCGCAGATCCGGCTCGCGGCCGGTGAGCCGCCGCAGCAGCGGCAGCGCGTGGTCGAGGTCGTCGCTCCACAGGCGCGCGTAGGTCTTCAGGATGTTCACGAGCAGGTCTCCCCTGTCTTCGGCGGTGTCTCGAAAACCGTAGGCGCATCACGTCTGACCTGGAAGAACGCACTTTTCGGTGACTGGGGAACCTTATGGAAACCGGCCCCGGCCGCCCGCCGTCGCGGCGATAGGGAAAACCCTCGATTGACCAGCCCTTGGGTGACATGGCTCGGTCAATGCTGTCATCCTCCCTGCGCACGCTGATCCACCCCACCGGTTCTCGGATCACGCGGCCCCGCACAGCTCAGCTCATCCGGGCAGCAGACCCCTCTGCCCGTCTGTCACCGGCCGCCGACCCGCGGCCGCAGCAGGAGGAGTACGAGTGAGACCCCACAGACCCCTTCCCCACAAGCGCGCCACGGTCGGCGCCGCCCTGCTCTCCACCGCGGCGTTCCTCGCCGTCGGCCTCCAGGCGGTCCCGGCGACCGCCGCGCCGGCCACTGCCCACCCCAGCCCGCTGCGCACCGGCGGTCTGGAGGCCAGGCTCAGCCCGGCCCAGCACCAGGCGCTGATCAAGAGCGCCCGGCAGCAGACCGCCGGCACGGCCCGCACCCTGGGCCTCGGCGCGCAGGAGAAGCTGGTCGTCAAGGACGTCGTGAAGGACAACGACGGCACCCTGCACACGCGGTACGAGCGGACGTACGCCGGTCTGCCCGTCCTCGGCGGCGACCTCGTCGTGCACACCCCGCCGGCCTCGCTGGCCAAGGGGACCGTGAGCACCACCTTCAACAGCAAGCGCACCATCAAGGTGGCCTCCACCACGGCGACCGTGAGCAAGGCCGCCGCCGCGACCAAGGCGCTCAAGGCCGCCAAGGCGCTGCACTCCGCGAAGTCCACCACGGACAGCGCCCGCAAGGTGATCTGGGCCGGGAACGGCACGCCGAAGCTGGCCTGGGAGACGGTGATCGGCGGCTTCCAGGACGACGGCACGCCCAGCAAGCTGCACGTCGTCACCGACGCCACCACCGGCAAGGAGCTGTACCGGTTCCAGGGCATCCAGACCGGCACCGGCAACACCCAGTACAGCGGCACCGTCAGCCTGAACACCACGCTGTCGGGTTCGACGTACCAGCTCACCGACGGCACGCGCGGCGGTCACAAGACGTACAACCTCAACCGGGCCACCTCCGGCACCGGCACCCTGCTGACCGACGCGGACGACGTCTGGGGTGACGGCACCGGCTCCAACACCCAGACCGCGGGCGCCGACGCCGCCTACGGCGCGGCGGAGACGTGGGACTTCTACAAGAACACCTTCGGGCGCAGCGGCATCCGCAACGACGGCGTCGCCGCCTACAGCCGCGTCCACTACAGCAGCGGGTACGTCAACGCCTTCTGGGACGACAGCTGCTTCTGCATGACCTACGGCGACGGCAGCGGCAACACCCACGCCCTGACCTCGCTGGACGTGGCCGGCCACGAGATGAGCCACGGCGTCACCTCCAACACCGCGGGCCTGGAGTACAGCGGCGAGTCGGGCGGCCTGAACGAGGCCACCTCCGACATCTTCGGCACCGGTGTGGAGTTCTACGCCAACAACTCCTCCGACGTCGGTGACTACCTCATCGGCGAGAAGATCGACATCAACGGCGACGGCACCCCGCTGCGCTACATGGACAAGCCGAGCAAGGACGGCGGCTCCAAGGACAGCTGGTACTCCGGCCTCGGCGGTCTGGACGTCCACTACTCGTCCGGCCCCGCGAACCACATGTTCTACCTGCTGTCCGAGGGCAGCGGCACCAAGGTCATCAACGGCGTGACGTACAACAGCCCGACCTCCGACGGCGTCGCCGTCGCCGGGATCGGCCGCGACGCCGCGCTGAAGATCTGGTACAAGGCGCTGACGACGTACATGACGTCCAGCACCAACTACGCCGGCGCCCGCACCGCCGCGCTGAACGCCGCCGCCGCGCTGTACGGCACCAACTCCACGCAGTACGCCGGAGTGGGCAACGCCTTCGCGGGCATCGCCGTCGGCAGCCACATCAACCCGCCGAGCAGCGGCGTGACGGTCACCAACCCGGGCAGCCAGTCCGCGACCGTCGGCACCGCGGTCAGCCTCCAGATCCAGGCGAGCAGCACCAACAGCGGCGCGCTGACCTACAGCGCCACCGGCCTGCCGACCGGTCTGTCGGTCAACGGCTCCACCGGTCTGATCTCCGGCACGCCCACCGCGGCGGGCACCTACAACACCACCGTCACGGTGAAGGACTCCACCGGCGCGACCGGCACGGCCACCTTCGCCTGGACGGTCGGCACCACCGGCGGCGGCTGCTCCGCGACGCAGCTGCTGAGCAACCCCGGCTTCGAGTCCGGCGCCACCGGCTGGACCTCGTCCAGCGGCGTCATCACCACCGACACCGGTGAGGCGGCCCACGGCGGCACCTACAAGGCGTGGCTCAACGGCTACGGCTCCACCCACACCGACACCCTGTCGCAGTCGGTGACGATCCCCGCGGGCTGCAAGGCGACCCTGACCTTCTACCTGCACATCGACACCGCGGAGACCGGCAGCACCGTGTACGACACGCTGACGGTGACCGCCGGTTCGAAGACCCTCGCCAGCTACTCGAACGCCAACGCGGCCTCCGGCTACAGCCAGAAGACCTTCGACCTGTCCTCGCTGGCGGGTTCCACGGTCACGCTGAAGTTCAACGGCGTGGAGGACGCCTCCCTGCAGACCAGCTTCGTCGTGGACGACACCGCCCTGACGACCGGCTGACCCGGCACCCGCCGACCAGCGGTCCCGCATCCCGTGCGCCGGGGTGCGGGACCGTGGCGTGTCAGCTCATCGGGTCCAGCGTCAGGTACGCCTGCTGCGGGCTGCCGTCGTGCACCAGCGACTCCTGGTTGCCGACGTCGTCGAAGGCGAACGCGTACGCCTTCCCGTCGGCCATCTGCTCGTGCACCGCGCGCGCGTACTGGTTGGTCACCGCGTCCTGGTAGAAGCCGGCCGTCGTGGTGTCCGGCTGGTTGGGGTTGACCAGCAGGGTCGACCGGTTGAAACCGGCGCACAGGGTGCGGGAGATGGGCCCGCGGACGGCGTCGTTCGGCGCGTCCAGCAGCTTGTGGCAGCCGAAGACGCTGGACGCGTCCGGCTTCTGGAAGCTGGTGACGACCGTGCCGGCGGAGTTGGTGAAGTTCATGACGTTGCCCGAGACCCGGCCGTAGTACTTGGTGCCCGGCTGGTCCGCGAACGGCGTGACGGTGAGCGTCGACGTCGTGTACTTCTGCCAGACCCGGTTGACGTAGTCGTCCAGCACGTTCGCCGGCAGGGCCCCGGTCTCCACGCCGTACAGCGGGGACAGCGCGCGCAGCACGGTGCCGTCGGAGCGGGTCTGCACCAGGCCCGCCCAGCCGCCCGGCCGGCCGCGCAGCGCGCTGAAGAACCCGTTCCAGCCGCCGGACTTCAGGTGCCCGGTGGTGCCGACGCTGCCGTCGGCCCGCTGCACCCCGACCGCGTACGGCGCGGAGAACATGTCCACCTGCGTGCTGTTGAGCCACAGCCCGGAGTCGTTGAGCGTGTACTCCGACCAGTTGAAGAGGATGTCCCGGTTGGGGTCGGAGGGGTTCTGCACGGCCGGCTGCACCAGGCCGCCGGTGGTGAGCCGGAAGTCCAGCTTCCGGCCGTAGGAGAAGTAGATCCGGCCGGAGAACTTCGGGATGCGGATCGTCTTGGACTGGCCGGCGGCCGGGCCGGGTATCGCCGCGTCCGGCGCGGGAGTCGGCGGGTTGCCGCCGGCCGGCCAGGCGTGGAAGGCGCCGCTCTCGTCGGCCCAGCCCTGGCGTCCCGAGGACAGCTGGGTGCCGAGGTCGTAGACGTAGACCGGCTCGGAGCGGCCCGAGTTGTTGGTGATCTTCAGGGGGATGGTGTCGGGGACGGCGGCGTCGGCCCGGCCCGGCGCGCCGAGCGCGAGCAGTCCGCCGAGCAGCGCCGTGGCGGCGGCCAGGGGCAGCGCGCCCCGGGTGAGTGTGTGCGGCAACTCTCCACCTCCGTGTGGGGTCGGGGTCGTCGTACGGAGTTGGTCCGTACCTGTTGAGAGCGCTCTCAGATTTCCCTCCGGGACGGGTGCATGTCAATGGCGCGGACAGGAATCGGCACGGCTGGGGCTGGGGCTGGGGCTGGGGCTGGGGCTGGGGCTGGGGGGCCGGGTCCGATCCGTGCCCGGTCCGGTCTGGCCCGGGTCTGGTCCGGGTTCGAGTCCGGGTCCGGCGCCCGCCGGTCGGCGGGCGCCGGCGCTCCAGTGTCAGAACGTGCGCTGGAGCAGGTCGAGCAGCGCGGTCCAGTGGCGCTCCGCGGCCTGCCGGTCGTAGGCCGGGGTGTCCTCCTGGGTGTAGCCGTGCCCGGCCCCGGCGTAGACCTCGCAGGTGTGCCGCACGCCGGCGTCGGACAGCGCCTCCTCGAAGCGGGCGATCTGCTCCGCGGGCAGCGACGGGTCGGCGTCGGCGTGCCCGAAGTACAGCTCCGCGGTGATGCGCGGGGCCTCCCGGTGCGGGCTGTCCGGGGCGTCGGTGGCCAGGGCCCCGCCGTGGAAGCCGGCCGCCGCCGCGACCCGGTCCGGGTAGGCGCCCGCGGTCCACAGCGCCAGCCGGGCGCCCATGCAGTAACCGGTCAGCGCGACCGGGCCGTCGGCCACCAGCGGGCTGTCGGCGAGCCAGTCCAGATAGGCGCCCGCGTCCCGCTTGGCCAGCTCCGGGGTGAGCCCGGCCAGCATCGGGCCCAGCCGCTCCCAGATGGTCGGGTCGGCGCCCGGGTCGATGAACTCGGGCAGGTCCACGACCGGGGCCCGGCCCAGCCGGTAGAACACGTTCGGCAGCAGCACGGTGTAGCCGGCCGCGGCCAGCCGGTCGGCCATCGCCTTCAAGTGCGGCCGCGGGCCGTAGGCGTCCTGGTAGAACAGCACGCCCGGGCGCGGACGGCCGTCGGCGGGACGGACGAGATAGGCGTCGGCGACGCCGTCCCCGGTCGGGATCTCGACGTCGTTTCCCTGGACCTCGGTCATGGTGGGCAGGTCCTCCCTCGGCGGAACGGGCGCCGGGAGCCGACGGCCCCCGGCGCCATGACGGCCACCATGCTGTCACGCAAGATCGACGCCGTGCCCGCGGTGCGCCGCCCTCACTCGAAGCGGCTCGGGTCTCCCGCGCCCCGCCGGACGATCTCCGCCTCGCCGCCGGAGAAGTCGACCACCGTCGTCGGCTCGGTGCCGCACTCGCCGGAATCGACCACCGCGTCCACCACGTGGTCGAGCCGGTCCTTGATCTCCCAGCCCTGGGTGAGCGGCTCCGCCTCGTCCGGCAGCAGCAGCGTGCTGGACAGCAGCGGCTCGCCCAGCTCCGCCAGCAGCGCCTGGGTGACCACATGGTCGGGGATGCGCACGCCCACGGTCTTCTTCTTCGGGTGCAGCAGCTTGCGCGGCACCTCGCGGGTGGCCGGGAGAATGAAGGTGTAGCTGCCGGGCGTGGACGCCTTCACGGCCCGGAAGACGTCGTTGTCCACCCGGACGAACTGGCCGAGCTGCGCGAAGTCCCGGCACATCAGGGTGAAGTGGTGCCGGTCGTCCAGCCGGCGGATAGCGCGGATCCGGTCCATGCCGTCCCGGCTGCCCAGCCGGCAGCCGAGCGCGTAACAGGAGTCGGTCGGATATGCGATGAGTGCTTCCGAGCGCACCGCGTCAGCGATCTGTGCGATGCTGCGCGGCTGCGGGTTGTCGGGGTGCACGTCGAAGTACTTCGCCACCCGTCGAGCTTATGCCGTCCCGGAGGCCGCTCGCGCACCCGCCCGCCCCGTGCCGCGGAAACCGGGCCGGATACCTATGAGGCCATACCTGTTTGACGTGGGTATGGCGTCATACCTATCCTGGGGTCATGCCCGGATCCAGTGCTCCCCAGCGGGACGTCGACAGCGTCGCCTCGGCGCTCGCCGGTGCCCTGCCCGCGCTGCACCGGGCCCTGGACCGGCGGGTCGCCCGCGACTTCGCCCCCCCCAAGCCGCCCGAGGGACACCTCGGCCTGCTGCGGTACGTCGCCGAGCACGAGGGCGCCACGGTCCGGGAGGCCGCCGGCGCCCTGCTGATGAAGCCCAACAACGTCAGCGCGCTGGTCTCCCAGCTCGCCGGGCAGGGCCTGCTGGAACGCCGGCCCGACAGCGCCGACCGGCGGGTCGTACGGCTGCACCTCATGCCCGTCGCCCGACGGCGCCTCGCCGAGGTGCACGCGCTCCAGGTCTCCCACCTCACCGAGGCCCTGCTGTCGCTGACCGAGGGCGAGCTGGACGCGCTCGGCTCCGCCCTGGGCGCGCTGGAGTCGCTGACGCGCGGGCTGCACCCGGCCGGGGACTGACCCCGCCGCCCGTACGTCCTGCGCGCCCTGCCGTCCGGGACGCCCGGGCGCGCCCGGGCGCGCCCGGTCATGCCGGCACGTCCGCCCATCCGGGCATGCACACGGGTATATCCGGCTATTCGCGCAGGTCCGGCCGTGCGGGTGCGCCCGCCTCCTGCCGCCTTCCGCATCCTTTTCCCACCCCGTACCAGACGAGGCTTCGCCATGCCGTCCACCTCCGTGGATCACTCCGCCGCGCCCGCGTCCCCCGCGGTGCCGGCCACCGCCGCCGCCCGGCGGCGCGCCAACCCCTGGCTCACCCTCAGCGCCGTCGCCTTCGGCCTGTTCATGGTGCAGCTCGACGGCTCCGTCGTCGCGATCGCCAACCCCGCGATCGGCCGCGAACTGCACGCTTCCACCGCCCAGTTGCAGTGGGTGACCAACGCCTACCTGCTGGCCCTGGCCGCCACCCTGATCCTCGGCGGCAAGCTGGGCGACCGGTTCGGCCGGCGCACCTTCTACCTCGCCGGTGTCGCCGGGTTCGCGCTGTCCTCCGTCGCCATCGGCCTGTCCGGGTCCATCACGGGCGTCGTCGCCTTCCGCGCGCTCCAGGGGATCTTCGGCGGCCTGCTGATGCCCAACACCCTCGGTCTGCTGCGGGCGGTGTTCCCGCCCCGCAAGTTCGGCATGGCCGTCGGCATCTGGGCGATGGTCTCAGCCGTGTCCACCGCCCTGGGTCCGATCGTCGGCGGCCTGCTGGTGGAGAACGTCAGCTGGGAGTCCGTCTTCTACATCAACCTGCCCATCGGCGTCCTCGCCTGTGCCTTCAGCGCGTTCGTGCTGCCCCGGTCCAGCAACTCGGACGGACGGCACCGTTTCGACATCACCGGCGTGGTCCTGCTCGCGCTCGGCCTGCTGAGCGTCGTCTTCGGCGTCGTCAAGGGCGAGACCTGGGGCTGGACGTCCGCCGGCACCTGGGGCGCGATCCTCGCCGGCCTGCTGCTGCTCGCCCTGTTCGGCCGCCACGAGACCCGCGTGGAGCATCCGCTGCTGCCTATGCGGCTCTTCCGCAGCCGCGCGCTGACGATCGGCACGGTCATCACCGCCCTGAACTTCTTCGTCATGCTGGGCGCGATCTTCTTCATCATGCTCTACCTGCAGAACGTGCGGGGCCTGACGCCGGTCCAGGCGGGCGTGCGCACCCTGCCGCTGAGCCTCGCCTCGCTCGTCGCCTCCCCGCTCGGCGCCGCCCTGACCGCACGGTTCGGCGCCCGCCTCTGCATGCCGCTCGGGATGCTGCTCCAGGGCGGGGCCTGCTTCGCCCTGCTGTCCTGGTCCGGCGACTCCTCGTACGCCACCATGTGGCCGCCGTTCGTCGCGCTCGGGCTCGGCGTCGGCATGGTGCTCTCCGCCTCGTCCGACGCGATCGTCGGCAACGCGCCGGTACGGGACGGTGGCGTGGCGGGCGGTCTGCAGGCCACCACGCTCCAGATCGGCGGCGCCCTCGGCACGTCGGTGCTGGTCTCCGTCATCAGCGCCCGCGTCGGCGCCACCCTGCGCGGCGAACTGACCGGCGCGGGTGTCCCGCAGGCGCTGGCCGGGAAGCTGGCCGAGGCGAAGGACGCGGTGGCCATGGGCGTCGCGCCGGTGTCCCCGGCCATGCCGGACACGCTCCGGGCGGCCGTGACCGAGGGCAGCTCCCGGGCCTTCATGAACGGCCTGCACGCCTCCGCGGTGGTCACCGGCGTGCTCTGCCTGCTGGGCGCGGCCCTCGCGGCAGCCGGAATGCGCGCCGGGACGAGCGCCGAGACCGAGTGAACGGGACGGCGGGGCGCCGGCCGCGCCGGGCGCGGCGGTTCGGGTCAGGTGAACGGGGCGGCCGTACGGCGGCGTGAGACCTGGGAGTGACCGGCTGTTCCCGGCCTCGCCGATGGCCGGCCCGTTCCGGGGGTGTGAGCCACGTCTCCCCGTCGTCCGGAAAGCGCCGGTCTACGTCCCGGATTCCGGGGCAAGTGAACACCGAGCCGCCCGGGGCCTCCCCCCGCCCCGGGCGTGGCATCTCCGCCGGCGTCCCATCCCCCCCGGGCCGCCGGCGGAGCCATGTCCGCGGCCGGGCGGCTTCCTTCCGGGACACCGCAGGGCCGCCCCCGCTCAGTTCCCCAGGCGGACCGGGATCTCCTGCCAGCCGTGGGCGATGAATGACGGCACATGGCGCAGTTCGCCGGGCGGGAGCGCCAGACGCAGGGCCGGGAAGCGGGCGAACAGGGCGGGCAGCGCGGTCAGGGCCTCCAGCCGGGCCAGCGGAGCGCCGATGCAGCGGTGCACGCCGACCCCGAAGGCCAGGTGGTCCTCGGTCGCCCGCGCCGCGTCGAACACGGCCGCGTCCGGGCCGTAGCGCGCCGGGTCCAGGTTCGCGGCGGCGTACGTCGTGAGGATCGCGTCCCCGGCCGGGATCGTCACGCCCGCGACCGTCAGCTCCTCCACCGCGAACCGCAGCGGCAGCGCGGCGACGGACGGGTGCACCCGCAGCGTCTCGTCGACCACCGCGCTCCAGTCCGTCTTCCCCGCCCGCACCGCCGCGAGCTGCGCCGGGTCCGACAGCAGGGCGACCACCGCGTTGCCGATCAGATTGACGGTGGTCTCGAACCCGGCGCCGACGATCAGCAGCAGCGTGTGCAGCAGCTCCTCGTCCGAGAGCCGGCTGCCGTCCTCGTCGCGCACCCGGATCAGCTCCGTGGTGATGTCGTCGCCCGGCAGGGCCCGCCGGTACGCGATCAGCGCGCCGAGCACCGAGCCGACGCGTGCGCGCACGGAGGCCGCGAACTCGGGGCTCGGATCGGAGGTGTCCATGAAGTCGGCGATGAGGCGGGCGGCGTCGGGCCGCAGCTCCTCCGGGACGCCGAGCAGGTCGCCGATCATCCGCACCGGCAGCGGATGCGCGAGCCCGTCGCGCAGGTCGACCACGCCGCCGCCGGCCCCCGCCGCCTCCAGCGCGTCCAGCAGCCCGGCCGTCAGCGCGGCCACCCGGGGCCGCATCGCCTCGGTGCGCCGGTGGGTGAAGCTGGGCGCCACCAGTCTGCGCAGCCGGGTGTGGTCGGCGCCGTAGGTGGAGAGCATGTTGACCACGCCCACCCAGTTCGCCATCCAGCCCCAGGCCGGATGGTCGCCCAGCCGCGGCCACAGCCGCCAGTGCCGGCGCGCGTCCTTGCTGACGCGGGGATCGAGGATGAGGGCCTTGAGGGTGTCGTAGCGGGTGGGGGCCCAGGCGGGGATGGAGCCGGGCAGTTCCACGGGCACGACGGGGCCGAGGGCGCGCAGCCGGGCGCTCTCCGCCGGGATGTCGGAGCCGAAGGGGTCGAGGGCGATGCGGTCGGTGACGGTCACGACTGTCTCCAGACTGGCCGGCCTTTCCTGAGGCGGTCCCGGCTCCCAGTACACCGCGTGACCGTCCGCCTGCATACGGTTGCCGTCCGATCTGGCCGGTAATCGTAGGGATTCGGCTTGTCACCGGGGGGCGGGCCGGCCGGAATCCGGCGTCAGCACCAGCATGGTGGCGTCGTCGCGGACCCGGTAACCCCGGCGCACCAGGTCCGCCCACACCGCCTCGGGCAGTCCGGCGGACGGGGTGCCGGCCAGCGCGGTCAGCCCGGTCACCAGCGGATAGAAGCCGCCGGTGGCGTCCCGCGCCTCCCACACGCCGTCCGACGCCAGGAACAGCCGGTCGCCGGGGCCGAGCGGCACGACGGTCCGCTGCGGCGGATCGACGCCGACGAGCCCGATGCCCAGCGGCGGACCGGGCGCGACCGCCACCTCCCGGGCCGGTCCCGCGCCCAGCAGCACGGGCGCCGGGTGCCCGCAGGCCACCACCCGCACCGCGGCCGTACCGGCGGCGAACTCCACCAGCAGGGCCGTGGCGAACAGCTCCGGGTGCCGGACGTCCGCCGAGTCCACCGCCAACCGGCGGTCCATCCGCGCCGCCACCGACTCCAGGTCCGGCTGGTCCAGGGCGGCCTCCCGGAACGCGCCCAGCAGCGACACCACCGTGGCGACCGCCGCCAGCCCGTGCCCCTGCACGTCCCCCAGCACCGCGCGCACCCCGTACGGCCCCGCCCGCACGTCGAAGAAGTCCCCGCCCACCAGCGTGCCGTCCTGCGCGGCCCGGTAGTACGTCGCGCACCCCACCCGCCCGACCCGGTCCGGCAGCGGCGGCAGCACGGCCCGCTGCACCGCCTCGCCGATCGCCCGCTCCGTGTCGAGCTGGGCGTCCCGGTGGCTGCGCACATAGGACACGAACACGCTCAGCGCGGCCACGAAGACGACGGTGAGCAGATCGGTGTCGCCCGGCCGGTTCAGATGCGTGGCCGGGATGTTCAGCACCGCGACCACGCCCGCCCCGAGGGCAGCGGTGGTCAGCGGGCCGTACGACAGGACGGCCAGCGGGGGGATCGCGCCCAGCAGGAACCCCAGGTCGCCCGCGTGCGGGGTGATCAGCGAGGCCGCGCCGACGCCCGCCAGCAGCAGGACGGGCAGCACGCGCACCCACCACGGCGGCGGCGCGCCCCGCAGCCAGCCGCGGCCCTCCCGGTCCCCGCGCGTCCACCGGACGCGCACCGATCCCACATGCCCAAGCTACGCCGCGGCCCGGCGCCCCGCGGAAAACCGGCCGCGCGCCCCGCGGAAGCCCGCGCCTCCCGGAAAACCGCCCGCACCCCGCGGAAGCCCGCGCCCCGTGTACGACCCGGCCGCGCCCCGCGGAAAACCGGTGGACGCCCGCCCGGCCGCCCGCCTAGCGTGGGCCGTCACGCCCGAGCCGTACGGAAAAAGGAGGCGAGTGTCATGCGAGCCAGCAGCCGGCGCTCCCCCCTCCCCGTGCCGCGGGCGTGTCACGTCTGAGCCGACCGGGAGCGTCATCCACGTACGCACCCCGGAGGAATCCTTGACCGGTCTGGTCATCCGCACGCTCGACGAGAGCAGTGCCCGTCTTTTCCACACCATGCCCGACCCGCTGACCCTGGGCGAGCGGCACCGGGACACCCGCTACCGCCCCGAGTGGCAGCGCGTCGCCCTGCGCGCGGGCCGCACCGTGGCGCGCGCCGCCTGGTGGGGCCGGCCCGAGGACCCCGAACCGCTGCTCGTCAACTGGTTCGACGTCGCCGAGGGCGAGGAGGAGGCGGGCGCCGCACTGCTGCGGACCGCTCCCTGGCAGGTCCCCGAGCTGGAACTCGACCTGCCCGGCGGCTGGCGGGACGACCCGCGCCTGCGGGCCGCGGCCGGCACCCGTGCCGCTGCCGCGGGCCGGGCCGGCTACGCACCCCTGGTGGAGCGCTTCCTCTACCGCTGGACCCCGGACCGGGGCCTGCCCGAGCGGCCCGGACGGCTCGTCTGCACCGCCGAACCCGACGACCGGGTCTTCCACGACATCCTGCGCCGCATCCACTCCGTCACCCTGGACGCGCACGCCCGCCGGGCCATCGAGGAGGGCGGTGTGGACCTGGCGGCCCGGCGGGAACTGGACGTCTTCCGCTGGTTCCCGTCACCCCGGGACTGGTGGCGGCTGGCCCGCACCCCGGCGGGCGAGCCGGTCGGCATCCACATCCCGGCCCGCAACCCGGCCGGGCCGTGCGTCGGCTTCATCGGCGTGGTGCCCGAACAGCGCGGCCACGGCTACGCCTACGACCTGCTCGCCGAGTGCACCCACTTCCTGGCCGGCCAGGGCGCCGCATTCATCGCCGCCGCCACCGACCAGGGCAACTTCCCGATGGCCGCGCACTTCGCCAAGGCCGGCTATCCGGTCGTACGCGAACGCGTCGCCTACTGGACCGACGCCGGGGCCGGCGCGGAGTGAGGCGCTGACGGCACCGGCTGCACGGTGACCGGAGCGGGCCGGGAGAGGGGCCGCGCAGCCCGCAGCCCGCAGCCCGCAGCCCGCAGCCCTAACCGGGGACCGGGGCCGCGCCGCCCGGCGGCGGGGGGCCGGCTACTCCCGGGCGTCCGACAGCCGGGCCTCCGCCGCGGCCAGGATCTCGGTGACCCGGAGGCCGAACGCGGCGTCGCAGGCGTGCGGGCGGCCCGTGCGCGCCGCCCGCGCCAGCGCGTCCGCGGCGCGCGCCAGCGCGGACACCGCCCCCTCGGAACTCCCGGGCATGACCGACACGCCCGCCTCGCCCCGGAGTTCCACCTCGGCCCCGGCCGCCGCCGGCGGAGCCGTCAGGCTCAGCGTGAGCGTGCTCGACGCCCCGGTGGTGTGGTCGAGCACCAGGTGGACGGTGTCCGCCGGACCGTGCGCCGCCGCCGCGACCCGCCGTACGTCGCCGAGGACCGGCAGCAGGACCGACAGGGCGTGCGGTCCCACGTCCCACAGCGCGCCCTTCTCCCGCCGCCACGGTGAGGCCGCGAACGGGCTGTCGCTGGTGAACACCGCGCCCAGCCACTGCGCCCGCGCGGTGAACCAGCCCGCCACGGCGGCCTTTTCCTCGATCCAGGCGTCCGGCTCATGCTGGAACCGCGTGGTGAAGAACACCACCGACGCCACCCCGGCCCGCTCCACCGCCTCCACCACGGCCCGCCCCTCGGCGGCCGTCACCGCCAGCGGCTTGTCCAGCAGCAGATGACGGCCCGCGCCGGCCGCCCGCACCGCCAACTCGGCCTGCACGGACGGCGGCAGGGCCACCGCGACCGCGTCCACGTCGGCCAGCAGCGCGTCCACGTCCGCGTACGGCGTGACGTCGTACCGCTCCGCCAGCGCCGTGGCCGCCTCCGGACGGCGCCCCCACACCCCGGCGAACTCCAGGCCGGGGTGCCCGGCGAGAGCGGGAGCGTATGTCGCCCGCGCCCACGGACCCGTCCCCAGCAGTCCGATCCGCATGTCGTGTTCCTTTCTCCGAGCCGCTCCCCGCACTTTCACTACGGTGCGCCTTGATCACCCTGCCCACACCTCGCGGTCCGAGTCCCCGGGCCCGGCGAGCCACGCGGCGATGGTCGCGGCGATCGGCTGGCCGGTGTCCATCTCGACGAAGCCGAACTGGCCGGACTGGTTGCACTCCAGGAACCACCAGTTGCCGTCGGCGTCCTCGGCGAAGTCGAAGGCGCCGTACGCCAGTTCCGCCGCCGCCAGGTAGCGCAGCACGCCCTCGGCGACGCGCGGGGGCACGTCCGCGGGCAGCCAGGGAGAGGCCGACGGGGCGAAACGGACGTCCACGTCGTCCGGGTGGGCGTCCGGGTCGGCGGGCTTGCGCGCGGCCAGCAGCGTGCCGCCCACGGCGGTCAGCCGGAGGTCGGCCCGCTTGGCGATGCGCTGTTGCAGCAGGGTCGGGCCGAAGGCCACCGCGGTGAAGTCGGCGTCCGGCGCGACCCGGCTGGTCGGCACGGCCCGCGGCGGCTCCTGCGGATGCGCGCCGGAGACCGGCTTGACCACCAGGTCCGGGAAGCGCGCCGCGAACTCCCGCGCCGCCTGCGGGAACGTCGTGATGAGGGTGGCCGGCACCTCGAGGCCGCAGCGCTGGGCCAGCCCGAGCTGCCAGGGCTTGTGCCGGGCGCGCCGGGCGGCGTCCGGGTGGTTCATCCAGCGGGCGTCGGTGCACCGCAGCATGCCGTACAGCGCCTGCGCGGACTCCTCCGTCAGCCAGGCGGACGGCTGGGCGGCGCGGGCGGCCGGGACTCCCGGTCTGCGCACCCAGACGGAGCGCAGACCGTCCATGCTCACCAGGCGTCCGCCGACGGACAACTGCCCGCGGCGGACGCCCCGCACGTACTCGCCCGACAGCGCGACCCCGTGGGTGAGATCGGCGGGGTCGAGCCGGACGACGGGCACGCCGGCCTCGCCCAGCCGGAGGACCACCATGTCCGCCGTCACGTCTTCCTCGCTGGTCAGGATGAGCACGGTCATCTGTGGAGGTCCGCGCTTCAGTCGTCGAAGTGGGTCTTGGAACCGGCGGTCGAGGTGGTGGTGCCGAGCGCTCTCAGGGTCGCGTGGTCGGTGGCGGCGATCCGCCCGTCCGGGAGGACGTTCAACTGCAGTCCGGAGTCGTACACGTACGGTGTGGTGACGTCCAACTGCACAGCGGGGCGCGCGTAGTTGAGCGTGAACGGTTGCATGGTCTCTCCCTGATTAGGCTTTCACGTCCTTATACGAATCGAACGGGTGATTGGTTTCCTTACTCTCCGTGAGCACGGCTCGGGATGATGCCGCGGTGCCCGTGGAGTCCTACTGTGCGAGCGCGCCCCGCGCCGCCGCCAGCGCCTGTTCGGCGTACCCGCGTCCGAACAGCACCGCGTGCACCAGCAGCGGGAAGAGCTGGTGCAGGCCCACCCGCCGCTGCCAGCCGTCGGCCAGGGGCGCCGTTCGCCGGTAACCGTCGAATACCCGCTCCAGATGAGGACAGCCGAACAGGCTCAGCATCGCCAGGTCGGTCTCCCGGTGTCCGCCGTGCGCGGCCGGGTCGATGAGCCGGACCTCGCCGTCCGCCCCCCACAGCACATTGCCGTTCCACAGATCGCCGTGCAGCCGGGCGGGCGGCTCGGCCGGGCCCGCCAGCTCCGGCAGCCGGGCGCAGACCCGTTCGAACACGGCCGCCTCGCCCGGGCGGAGCGTGCCCCGGTCGACCGCCCCGCGCACATACGGCAGCACCCGGTGCTCCGCATACCAGCGGGGCCAGTCGGTGCCCGGCGCGGTGCGCAGGTTGCGCAGGGGAGCGCGGCCGATGAAGGCGTCCTCGGGCCCGCCGGGCGGCGGCGCGCCGAAGTGCGGCGCGCCGGCCGCGTGCAGCGCGGCCAGGGCCTGGCCGAAACGCAGCGCCGCCCCGGGGCTCGGGGACCCGGCCGGCACCCGCTCGGTCACCATCCAGTGCGCGTCGTGCCCGAGCACCGCCGGCACCCGGACCGCCTCCGCGGCGGCCAGCCAGCGCAGCCCGGCCACCTCGGCGCGCACCGCGCCCGGACCGTCGCCGCGCTTGACCATCACCGCGGTGCCGTCGTCCAGCAGGACTTCGGCGGGCGAGCCCGACGCCGGCCGGGCCCCGGTGACAGGACGCCCGGTGAGCCGGGCCGCCACCTGCCCCGCATCCTCTTCTGCGTTGACCACGGCCCCAGGGTACGGCTCCGAACCAGGGCTCCTCGCCGGGTGGTTCAACGAAAGATACGACTGATTCCGGACGAAACCCGGGCCCCGGCCCGGTACGGCCGTGGCCCGGCGGGCGCCCTCAGCGCCCGGCGGATTCCGTGTTCCGGCTCAGTCCCACCGGATTCCCGGGCGGCAGCAGACCGGACTCCTCCACCGCGCGGGCCAGCGGCTCCAGCAGCGCGGCCAGACGGCCGGCGCGCTCCGCGCCCAGCACGGTCCACGGCCGCTCGGCCGCCGCGTCGGTCAGCGCCTCGGCCTCCGCGCGCAGCGCCGCGCCCGCCGGCGTGAGCGAACCGTCCGCCGCGAGCCGCCCGTCCGCCCGCAGCCGCGCCACGGCCGCCGCCCAGTCCGGCTCCGGCCACTTCCGGGACTCGCGCAGGAAGTCCTCGTCGGACTCGCCGGCCGCCGCCTTGAGCAGCATCGCCTCGACGGGCCCGAGACCCAGGGTGACCAGGGCCGCCATATGGGAGTCGCCCCGGTGCTCGCGCAGGGTCGTCAGCGCCTGCCAGAGCCGGGCGGCCGGGCGGTCCGGACGTGGCAGCGCCTGGTTCGCGGCGCCCAGCATCCTGCCCGTGGTGTCCGCCGCGGCGGCCGCCTCCCAGGCCAGGTCGGCGGCCTCCGTGAACGCGGCGGTGCCGGTGGTGTCCGCCCCGAGCAGCCGGGTCAGCGCCGCGTCCATCGCCTCCAGCCGGGCCGCCACCACGTCCTCGGGGGACGCGTACGACCAGGCGTCCGGCAGCGCCCGGGCCACGCGCGAGGGGTGGAAGACGTAGAAGCAGCTCGTCACCACGGACGGCGGCACCGGGCCGAGCGGGGCGGCGCGCAGCGCGAAGTAGCCCATCCAGTACCCGCGCATCCCGAGCGAGTCCGCCGCCTGGTGCGCCTCCGGTGCGAAGTACACGAGGTCGTGCACCGGCTCGTACCGCTCCCACAGGGCCCGGGCCATCGCGTCCGCCACTGTTTCCTCCCGCCGCCTCGTCCTGCCGTGCTGTGGGCACCAGCCTGCTTTATGACGGCGGTCATAACAAGGGGGCCGGGCCGTCCGGCGCTCCGCTCACGGCGCAGGCGTACGGCCGCGGCGGCGACTGGCCCGGACGAGGGGCTCACGAGCGGGCGCGCTGGGGCAGACGGGTGGCGTGCTGACACGGCTGGACGGCCCGGATGGTGGGAGCCGGTGGCCTCGCTGACGGTGGTTCATGTCGAGACCGGGTCCTTCCAGCTGATGCGGTATCCGCTGCCCGGTCACGGCGGAAGGACATCACTATGCGCTCTGCCCGCATGCTCCTGGCGACGGCGGCCGTCACGGCCGCCCTCGGCTTCGCGACGCCCGGGGCCGCGTTCGCCGTTCCGGCCGGTCATGTCAGCGATCGTGACGACTCCTCGTACAGCAAGGAGCACGACAGCGACTCCGGCCGTGACAGCGACGACGGCTCCGGCAGCGACAGCGGCAACAACGACGACAGCGACCGCGGCAACAAGAGCGGTGGCGGCTCCGGCGACGAGGACAGCGACCGCGGCAACAAGGGCGACAACGACGACAGCGACCGCGGCAACAAGCGCGGCGGCGGCTCCGGCGACGACGAAGACAGCGACGACGATCAGGGCAACAAGCGCGGCGGCGGTGGCGAGCACGACGGCCCGCGCGGCGGCGTGCACACGGGCGGCGGCGCACTCGCGGCGGTGCGCGGCGGCTGGGGCTCGGGTGAGGACAGCGGGTCCGACTCCGAGGGCTACCGCGGCAAGGGCGGCGGGGACGACGGCGGCGAGGAGAAGGGAGAGAAGGGCGGCGGCAAGGGCGGCAAGAGCGAGTGGGGCGACGACGAGCACGACAAGCCGCGCGGTGGCATGCACACCGGCGGCGGCGCGCTCGCCTCGCCCGGTGTCACCGCGGGCGGTCTCGCCGTGCTGGGCGTAGCCGCCACCGGCGCGTACGCGCTGCGTCGCAAGAAGGCCGCCACACCGGCGTCGTGACGGCCGCAGGGCGCCAGGGGCTGCGGACACCGCCGGCGCACCACAGGTGCCGGCGGCCCGCGCCCCCTGCGCCGCCCCGGCCGCCCGACCCCGGCCCCGGGCCGAGACGAGGACTCCCCGTGCCGCGCGCACCCCGCCGCTCCGGGCACGGGGCTCCGGGGACTCCCGGCTCCGGGCCCTCGCGGACGCCGGTCCGGCTCCGCGGCTTCCCGTGCCATGCCCCGGTTGCCACTCGGGGCTTCGGGCTTGCGGCTTCCGCGCCCCGCTCAGGTCACCGCTGCGGGCTCCGAGCCCAGGCGGCGGCTCCCCCCGCCGCGCTCAGCCTGCGCGTTCCCGGGCCCCGGCCGCGGGCTTCCGGCTCCGGGCTGCCGCTCGGCGTCGCCGGCAGGTTGTCGCCTGCCCGCGCCGCGTCCCGGCTGCCGCTCCGGACGCCGGCCCCACCCGGCGCCGTGCTCGGGCCGCTCCTGTCTGGCCGTGCCCAGGCGGCTGTTCCGGGCTTCGGGTTCCGGGTTCGGTGCTCCGGGTTTCGCTGAGTGCCCGGGCCGCCCCGCCCGTGCGCGAGAAGCCGTCGCCCGCCGTGCCACGCCCGGGCCGTCACGCCGCGCGCCGCGAGAAGGCCGCCGTGCCTGCCGTATCCCGCCCAGGCCATCGATCCCTCTGTCCCGGCACCGGCTTTCCGCCAAGGTCACACCCGGCCCGGCTCCTCCCTCCTGGTCCCCGTGCCGCCCTTCCGCCACCCGTCTCTCCCACCCGTCCCCTCCCCGCCCCGATCCCCGCGCTGCCGTACCCGAGTGAGGTGGTGTCCGATGGCAGCAGAATCCTCCTCGACCTCCGTGGCGCCGGTACCGGCGCCGGACGACCGGCAGCCCGCTGCCGGCGGGCGGCTGACGCTGTGGGGCGTGGCGGTGGCCTTCTTCGCCGTCAGCCTGTTCGGCGGCCACCACCACCCGGACGACGCGTCCGGGCCGCCCAGGCCGCCGGGCGCAGGCTCCGGCGCCGCCGTGTCGGCCGGTCCCCGGCAGCCCGGCGAGGCACTGCCCCGGTCCGCGCCGACCCGCCTGCGCATCCCGAAGATCTCCGTGGACGCGCCCTTCACCACGCTGACCCTGGCCGACTCGGGCCAGCTCCAGCCTCCGCCCGCGGCCGACACCAACCTCGTCGGCTGGTACTCCGGAGGCGTCTCGCCCGGCGAGAAGGGCACCGCGATCATCGCCGGGCACGTCGACACGGCGACCTCGGCGGCCGTCTTCGCCTACCTGGACCGGCTGGAGCCCGGTGACCGGTTCTCCGTGGAGCGGGCCGACGGGCGCACCGCGGACTTCGTCGTGGACGACGCCGACACCTTCGCGAAGGACGACTTCCCCAGCGAGCGGGTGTACGCGGACGCCGACCGCCCCGAGGTCCGGCTCATCACCTGCGCCGGGGACTACGACCACACGGTGCGGGACTACACCGACAACCTGGTCGTCTTCGCCCACCTGGAGTGAGCCGCCCGCCCGGTCGGCCGGCGCGGTCGGCCGGTCCGGTCAGTGGGCGCGGTCAGCCGGCGCGGGCGCGAAGGGGCCGCCCGGGGCGAACGCCAGCTGCGCGAACCGTTCGCCGATCCGGCGGTGGCCGGCGGTGTCCGGGTGGAGGCCGTCGGGCAGCGGCAGTTCGGCGAAGTCGGCCTCGCCGTACAGGTCCCGGCCGTCGAGGTAGTGCAGGGCCGGGTCGTAAGCCGCCCGTTCGCGCACGATCCGGGCCAGCTCCTCCCGGACGGCCTCCAGCGTGAGTTTCCCGGCCGCCCGCTCGGCGGGATCGCCGGCGGCCCGGAAGGCCACGCGCCCCTCGCCGAGCGCCGACAGGTCCATGAGGGTCGGCCCGGGGGTGTCCTCGTGCATCGGGCACAGGACCGGCGAGACGACGAGCAGCGGGACGTCGGGGTGGCCCTCGCGGATGGTGTCGAGGAAGCCGTGCACGGCCGGCCCGAAGGCACGCAGCCGCATCAGGTCGGTGTTGACCACGTTGAGGCCCAGCTTGACGCTGACCAGGTCGGCGGGCGTGTCGCGGAGCGCCCGGGCGGTGAACGGGTCGAGCAGCGCGCCGCCGCCCAGCCCGAGGTTGATCAGTTCCGCTCCGCCCAGGAACGCGGCGAGCGCGGGCCAGGTGGCGGTGGGGCTCACCGCGTCGGAACCGTGGCTGAGCGAACTGCCGTGGTGCAGCCACACCCGGCGGCCCGTCGCCGGTACGGGCTCGACGGGGGCGTCGGCGCGCAGCGCGACGAGTTCCGTCGTCTCGTTGTGCGGCAGCCAGATCTCCACGTCCTTGACGGTGTCCGGCAGCCCGGCGAAGCGCACGGTGCCGACCGGGCCGGGCCGGTGCTCGACGGTGCCGGTGGCCAGGTCGACGGTGAGGGTGTCGCCCTCGGTCAGGCGGGCGCTGCCGGCCGGGCGGCCGTCCACCACCAGGTCGTACAGACCGTCCGGGCGCGGCGGTGTGCCGGGGTAGACGCGCTTGGTCGGCAGGGTGTCCAGCTCGACGGCGGTGGCGCGGGTGCGCAAGGCCAGCCGTACGCCGGAGGGCTGGGACTCCGCCATGCTCAGCTGCGGGTCGGTGTTCTGGGCGCGGGCCCGGGCGGGCAGCCGGTGCGGCAGCAGGCCGCGCGCGGTGCGCTCCAGGTCGAGGGCGCCGCGGAGCAGGTCGGCGGTGAGGGGGATGGTGTGCATGGTGTCTGCCTGCGGTTCTCGGGAGGTCAGGGGCGGGCGGGCCAGGTGCGCAGCAGGGAGTCGAGGGCGTCCAGGATCCGTGTCCACGACTCCTCGGAAGCGGGCGCGCTGTGGCTGAAGCCGCCGGCCGCCTCCAGGCTGAGGTAGCCGTGGAAGACGCTGCCGAGGAGGCGTACGGCGTGGGTCTGGTCCGGCTCGGACAGGTCGTAGCCGCGCAGGACGGCCCGGGTCAGCTGCGCGATGCGGACGCCGGCGCTGCCGGCCGCCGTCGCGGAGTCCAGCGGGTGGCGGGCCGCGGCGTAGCGGCCGGGGTGGGCCTGGGCGTACTCCCGGTAGACCTGCGCGAACGCGGCGAGGGCGTCCTTGCCGGACCGGCCCGCGAGCGCCTCGGCGGCCCGGCCGGCCAGCTCCTCCAGCGCGAGCAGCGCGATCCGCGTCTTCAGGTCCTGGGAGTTGCGCAGGTGCGAGTACAGGCTCGCGGCCTTGACGTCGAACCGCCGGGCCAGCGCGGAGACCGTCACCTGGTCGAAGCCGACCTCGTCGGCCAGTTCCGCCCCGGCCTGGACCAGGCGTTCGGTGGTCAGTCCGGCACGCGCCATCGTCGTTTCCCCTCTCGTCCAAGAGGAGTATGCGACTTCCTATAGGTTTTAGGCAAACGCCATAAAGGTTTAGGGACAGTCTGCCGTGGAGGCTCAGGGGCAGCCTCCGGTGGCATCGCGGACGGCCGGCGGGGGTCCGACACCCACTTTTTTGTGGGTACTTGGCAGCCCGCATCCGCCCGGGAGAGGCTGTTTCACGAGGTCAGGGGCTGCCGGAGCACGAACAGGAGGTGACCGCCGCGGCGCGTCAGGACGCCGCTCCGCTCGCGCGGAGCAGGTCCAGACGGCGGTGGCCCCACTCGGCCAGGGGACCCAGCGCCCCGGCCAGCTCACGGCCGAACGCGGTCAGCGAGTACACGGTCTTCGGCGGCAGCACCTCGTGCACCTCCCGGTGCACCAGGCCGTCCTGTTCCATCTCGCGCAGCGCCTGGGTCAGCACCTTCTCGCTCAACCCGGCCAGGCTGCGCCGCAGTTCGCCGGGCCGGTGCGGGCCGGACTCCAGCAGCCACAACAGGGACGTCTTCCACTTGCCGTCGATCACGGCGATCGCGGCGGTCACTCCGCAGACGTTCGGGTCCTGGGCACGGCTGCGCGTCATCGGCTTCCTCTTCACATCATCACGGCCGATCCGGCCGTCAGCACACTTCACACGTACGGGAGTTGCAACATGTCCACCACCACGGATCTTCCTGCCGTCACCGCGCTCGGACTCGGCCCCATGGGCCGCTCGTTGGCCGGTGCCTTCCTCGGCGCGGGCCTGCGGACCACGGTCTGGAACCGCACACCCGGCAGGGACCGGGAACTGACCGAGCGGGGCGCGCACGGAGCCGCGACGGCCGAAGAGGCCGTCGCCGCCTCGGACTTGACCGTCGTCTGCGTGGTCAACCACCACGCCGTCGACGCGATCCTGCGCCGTGACGACGTCGCCCGCGCACTGGCGGGCCGTACCGTCGTCAGTCTGACCGCGGACACCCCGGAACGCGCCCGGGACACCGCCCGGTGGGCGGCGGCGCACGGCATCGGCTATCTGGACGGCGCGATCATGACGCCGGCCCCCAGCATCGGCACACCGGAGGCCGTGTTCCTGCACAGCGGTCCGCGCGACCTCTACGACCGGCACCGGCCGGTGCTGGAACTGCTCGGCGGGACACACACCCACCTGGGCGAGGAGATCGGCCGCGCCGCCACCTTCGACCTCGCGCTGCTCGACCTCTTCTGGACCGCGATGGCGGGCTACGCCCACGCCGTGGCGATCGCCCGGGCGGAGGGCGTCACCGCCGGGGAACTGGCACCCTTCGCCCAGGGCATCGCCGCGATCCTGCCGCCGCTGTTCGAGGAGTTCGCGCGGGACACCGACAGCGGCACCTACTCCGGTGAGATCAACCCCATCACCTCGGCCGCCTCCACCATGGCCCACGTCGTCGACGTATCCGAGTCCCACGGCATCGACGCGGGCGTGATGCGGTCGGTGGAGGGCCTGGCCCGCCGCGTCATCGGCCTCGGCCACGGCACGGACGGGTTCATGCGGGTGGTGGAGATACTGGGACGCGGCTGAGCCGGGGGGTGCGGGGAGCGATGCTGCTCGCTCGCCGCGCCCTCCGACTTCGACGCCGCACCGCCCGCGTCCCGCACGCAGCCGACACCGCCCCGCGCCCGGCACGCAGTCGGCACCGGCCCGCGCCCGGCACGCAACTGGCACCGCCCCGCACACAGCTCGTCCCGCACGCGCCCGCGCACGTCCCGCGCGTCCTTCCGCTCGCTCCACGCTCCCTTCTGCTCGTCCCGCGCGCGCCTCTGCGCGTCTCGCAGCGCCCGCGTGTGTCTCACAGCGCGTCCTTCCGCTCGCCCCGCAGCGCCTGCGCGCGTCTCGCAGCGTCCTTCCGCTCGCCCCGCAGCGCCCGCGTGCGTCTCGCAGCGCGTCCTTCCGCTTGCCCCGCATCGCCTGCGCGCGTCCCGCACGCCCCTTCGCGCGCCCCACGCCCCTCCGCTCGTCCCGCATGCGCCCCGCCAGGCCGTGCCCTCCGCGCCCACGCCATCAAGACCGGCGCGCTGTCCCGCACGCGCCCGGCCGCGCCGTACCCGCGAAGGGCGGGGGCGCCGGCATATGGGCCGGTCCCGTACGCGCCGTACCCCCGAACAGCGGGGGCACCGGCCCATGGACCGGTCCCGTACGCGCCATACCCCCGAACAGCGGGGGCGCCGGCACATGGCCCGGTCCCGCACCCGCCCAGCCGGGCGCGTGCCCTGGCGGACCTGCGACTTGTGCCGTGCGGGACGCCGTGGAACGCTTCGGTCCGCCGGTCGCGGCCACGGCCGGCGCGGGCGGTGCCCGCCGTACCGGTGGAACCGGCGCCGCGCCGGGCCCGCCCGGCACCGGACCGGGACGCCGGACGGGCCCTGGGAACGGGTGACGGCCCGGGAAGGAGCGCGGCCCCGGGGACGAGCGGTGCCGTAGGACCGGGCGGTGCCGTGGGACCGGGGCGGCGCCGCAGGAGCGAGCGGGAGTGGACCGATGGAGCTGGAGCTGCGGCATCTGCGGGTGCTGTGCGCGATCGCCGACGCGGGCGGTGTCGGCCGCGCCGCCGCTCAGCTGGGCTACTCGCAGCCCGCCGTGAGCACCCAGCTCCGCCGCATCGAACGCCATTTCGGCGAGCCGCTCTTCGAGCGCGGGCCGAGCGGCGTGCGGCCCACCCGGTACGGTGCCGAGGTCGTCGAGCAGGCCCGGGACGTCCTCGCGCGGGCCGCCGCGATCGGGCACCGCCCGGCCGCCGCGCGCTCGCGCCGTACCCTGCGGCTGGCCGCGACCAACTCGCCCGTGCTGTCCGGCACCCTCTCCCGGGTCCGCGCCCGCCTGCCGGAGCTGACGGTGGCGGTCACCAGCGTCTACGCCTCCTCGCGGATCGTGGAACTGCTGGAGGAGGGCGCGGTGGACGCGGCCATCGCCGCCGACTACCCGGGCAAGGAGCTGCGGCACTCGGCCGCCGTACGGCACCGCGGGATCGTGACCGAGCCCACCTTCGTCGCCCTGCCCGCCCGGCACCGGCTGCGGCAGAGCCCGCAGGTGCAGCTCGCCGACCTCGCCGAGGACGCTTGGTTCGTGACCCCGGACGACGGTGCCGGCTGGCCGGGCGTGTTCTACGACGCCTGCGCGGCGGCCGGGTTCGCGCCGCGCACCGTGCACGAGTGGCTCGGCGACCAGACCCAGTTGCAGAGCATGATCGCCGACGGTCTCGGGGTGTCCCTCGTGCAGCCGACGCTGCGGCCGACCCCGCACGTCGTGGTCAAGCCACTGGCGGGCTCCCCGCTGTGGTGCCGCTATGTGCTGGCCTGGCGGCCGGACACCGTCGCCGACGACCTCGTGGAGACGGTGGTGCGGTCCGCCACGGACGCCTACCGCGACCTCGTCGCGCAGGCCCCGCACCTGCGCACCTGGGCCTCGCGGACCTGGAGCGCCGCCGGGACGTAGCACGGCCGCCGGACCCGTTCGCGGCGCTGTGTCCGCCGGCCGGCGGACACAGCGTCCCGCGGTGCCGGGCCGTCGCATCCGCGCCACACGGGCGCGGCACCGCCGGGTCCGGTGCGCGCGGACGCCTTTCCGGCGCGGGGTGACACGTGCGGTCGGCGTGGTTCCCGCGGCCCGCAGCAGGTGATAGACACGGCGGGGTCACAGTTCCTGTCCGCCAGCAGGAAGGTCACCGTCCCATGTCTGCAACACGCCGTCAGGTCCTGTCCGCAGCGGGTGCCCTGGGAGCGGGCATCGCCTTCACCGGGGCCCTGTCCGAGGTCTTCGCCGGCACCGCCGCCGCCCAGAGCGCGGGCCACACCGGCTACGGCCCGCTCGTTCCCGATCCGCACGGCCTGCTCGACCTGCCGAAAGGTTTCCGCTACACCGTGCTCTCCCGCGAGGGCGACCAGCTCCGCTCGGGCGAGGGCCCGGTGCCCTCCCACCACGACGGCATGGCCGCCTTCGCCGGCCGAGGGGGCCGTACCCACCTCGTCCGCAACCACGAGAACCGGGTGACCGCACAGGTCGCGGTCCCGACCGTCGAGGGCCTCACCTACGACCCGGCGGGCAAGGGCGGCTGCACGGCCCTGACGCTCGACCGGCACCACCACGTGCTCTCCGAACGGGTCGCCATCGCCGGTACGGCCGTCAACTGCGCCGGCGGCCCGACTCCCTGGGGCACCTGGCTGACCTGCGAGGAGACCGAGGACACCGCGGGCACCAACGGCTACACCAAGGACCACGGCTTCATCTTCGAGGTCCACCCCACCGATCCGCACCGCACCGGCGCGGTCCCGCTGACCGCGATGGGCCGCTTCCCGCACGAGGCGATCGCGATCGACCCGCGCCACGGCGTCGTCTACGAGACGGAGGACGCCTTCGTCAAGCCCTTCGGGCTCTTCTACCGCTTCCTGCCCGCCAAGCCGCTCGGCGGCGTCGGTTCGCTGCGCGCGGGCGGCCGGCTCCAGGCGATGCGGGTGCCCGGCGTGCCGGACCTGTCGACGATCCAGGAGACCGGGGCCCGGTTCGACGGCGTCGAGTGGGTCGACGTACCCGATCCGCTGGCCGCCGCCACCCCCACCCGGCTGCAGGACTACGGCCCGCGGGGCATCACCCACGCGCAGAAGCTGGAGGGCTGCTACTGGGGCGGCGGCAGCGTGTACTTCGTGTCGTCCTTCGCGCGCAGCGCCGACGGCTCCGGGGCCGACCACTACGGCCAGATCTGGCGCTACGACCCGGGACGCCGCCGGCTGACCCTGGTCGTCGTGTTCGGCCCGGACACCGACGTCCGGCTGCCCGGCGAGTCCCCGGACAACATCTGCCTCGCGCCCAGCGGCGGTCTGATGGTCTGCGAGGACGGCGACGGCGCGCAGCACGTCTTCGGGCTGACCCGCACGGGCGAGGTCTACGCGATGGCCCGGGGCCGGCAGAACATCGGCACGGCGGACAAGCCGGCGTGGGGCGAGTTCGCCGGGGTCACCTTCGCCCCGGACGGGGAGACGATGTTCGTCAACTGCTATACGCCCGGCACCACGTTCGCGGTGACCGGGCCGTGGCGCGGCTAGCCGGCTGACACCCCGGTCCTGCCGGGGCGGGGCATGTGTCACGTCCCTCCGCCCCGGCAGGACCGGAGACACCCTGGCAGCCGGTGTTATGGGCGACCGGTGTCATGTGCTATGTCACACACCATTGTTGGACGGGCGGCACGCTGAGACAGTCCTCCCACGCCTCGACACCCCACAGAGGCGCACCCGTTCGTGGAGGAATCCCGATGCGCTACCGCTTCGCGCCGCACCGGCGCGCGCCGAGAGGCAGGGCCGGCCGTGTCGCCGGTGTCGCCGCCGTCTGCGCCGTCCTGACCGGTCTGCTGTCCACGCCCGCGCCGGCGGCACCCCGGCCGCACCCGTCCCCGGCCGCCGCACGCCTCCCCGTGCCGGCCCCCGCCGCCGCCCGCCTCCCGGTGCCGTCACCAGCCGCCGCGTCCACCGCTACGGCGGCCGAGCGTCCCGCGACCCAGGACAGGCCGCTCAGTCCGGCCCAGCTCCCGCCGCTGCACGGCGAGTTGCGCCGGACGGCCGGTCCCGCCGCGCGGGCCGCCTCCTGCGTGCCGGCCGACTTCGGCAGCCGCACCGGTTCCGCGCTCGTCGCCTACGTCGAGGCGGCCACCCCGGACTGCGTCGACACCCTGTTCGCGGTCAACGGTGCCGACGCGGGGGCCGTCTTCCGACAGGCCCAGATGCTGACGGTGGCGCACGCGTTCCGCGACACCGCCGGGCAGTACCGCGGCGACAACTCCGGCAGCCTGCTGCAACTGGTCCTGTTCCTGCGCGCCGGATACTACGTTCAGTTCAACCACCCGGCGGACGTGGGCACGTACACCTCCCGGCTCACCGGCGCCGTCACGAGCGGCCTGGACGCCTTCTTCGCCCGCCCGCACTCCCGTGACGTCACGGCCGCCAACGGCGACATCCTCGGCGAGAGCGTGATCCTCACCGACAGCGCCGACCGGCAGGACCGCTATCTCGACGTCTACCGGCGGCTGCTGGACGACTACGACAGCTCCTACGACACCGTCGACAGCATGGTCAGGGCCGTCAACGACGTCCACACCCCGCTGTGGCGCGGCAACTGGAACCCGGCGTACGTGCGGGCCGTCCAGGCCGACCCGCGGATCCTCGGCACCCTGCACGACTTCGCGCTGGCCCACACCGGCCTGCTCGGCACCGGCCGGGGCTTCCTGGACTCCAACGCCGGGACGACCCTGGCCCGTCACGTCGGGCACCCGGAACTGCGGGAAACGGTACGGCCGTTGGCCAAGGACCTGCTGGAGCACACCGCGATCACCGGCCCGACGGCCGGGCTGTGGGTGGCGGTGGCCGCCCAGACCGCCGCGTACGACACCGCCGGCTGCGCGTACTACGACGTCTGCGACCTGCCGGCCAGACTCGACCGGGCCGTCCTGCCCGTCACGCGCCACTGCGACGCGCACATCACCGTCCGCGCCCAGGCGCTGACCGCCGCCGACCTGGACGCCGCCTGCGCGAGCGTGCTCCGCCAGGACGCCTACTTCCGCTCGGCGGTGGGCGCCGCCGGCCCGATACCCGGCCAGTACGCCTCCACCCTGCGGCTGGTGGTCTTCGCCGGCCGCGCCGACTACCAGACCTACGCCGGCGCGATGTACGGCATCGGCACCGACAACGGCGGCATGACGCTGGGCGGCGACCCCTCGGACCCCGCCAACCAGCCGATGTCGGTCATGTACCAGAAGGACGGCGACGACGGCTTCCCGGCCCGGATCTGGAACCTCAACCACGAGTACACGCACTTCCTGGACGCCCGCGACGACCTGGCGGGCGACTTCGGCCGGCAGATCTCGGTGCCGGACGTGTGGTGGATCGAGGGCGTCGCCGAGTACGTCTCCTACGGCTACCGCGGCCTCGGCTACGACCAGGCGGTCCGGGAGGCCGGCCGGCACACGTACCGGCTGAGCACCCTGTTCGAGAGCACCTACGACAACAGCGACGTGACCCGCACCTACCCCTGGGGCTACCTCGCCGTGCGCTACATGTCCGAACGGCACCCCGACGACGTACGGCGCATGCTCGCCCGCTTCCGCACCGGTGACTACACCGGCGGCTACGCCGTGTACCACGACGGCATCGGCACCCGTTACGACGCCGACTTCGACCAGTGGCTCACGGCGTGCGCCGCGGGCGGCTGCGCCCGGCCCGCCGCGGTCTGACCGCACGCGCGCCGGCGCGGACGGCCGCCGGCCGGAACCCCGGCCGGCGGCCCTGCCCGTACCCGGGCCCGCGCGGTCAGACCGCCGGGACCGGGAACGTCGGGTACTCCACGCCCGACACGTGCTGGACGACCCGGACCACCTGGCAGGAGTAGCCGAACTCGTTGTCGTACCACAGGTAGAGGATCGCGTTGTCGCCGTCGACCTTGAGCGCGCCGGCGTCCACGATCGAGGCGTGGCGCGAGCCGATGAAGTCGCTGGAGACCGCGTCGGGCGCCGTGATGAAGTCGATCTGGCGCTTGAGCGGCGAGGTCAGCGACACCTCGCGCAGGTAGTCGTGGACCTCCTCGCGGGTGGCCTCGCGGGCCAGCTGGAGGTTGAGGATCGCGATCGAGACGTCCGGCACCGGCACCCGGATCGAGCTGCCGCTGATCTTCGCCTTGAGGTCGGGCAGCGCCTTGGCGACCGCGGAGGCGGCACCGGTCTCGGTGATGACCATGTTGAGCGCCGCGGAGCGGCCACGGCGGTCGGACTTGTGGTAATTGTCCAGCAGGTTCTGGTCGTTGGTGAACGAGTGGACGGTCTCCACATGGCCGCGCAGCACGCCGTACTGGTCGTCCATCGCCTTCAGCGGCGGGACGATCGCGTTGGTGGTGCAGGAGGCGCAGGACAGGATCCGCTCGTCCGGCTTGATCGTGTCGTGGTTGACGCCGTGCACGATGTTCGGGACGTCGCCCTTGCCCGGCGCGGTCAGCACGACCTTCCCGATGCCCGGGCGCAGGTGCTGGGAGAGGCCCTCGCGGTCGCGCCACCTGCCGGTGTTGTCGATGAGGATGGCGTCCCGGATGCCGTACGCGGTGTAGTCCACGGACGCCGGGTCGTCGGCGTGAATGACCTTGATCGCGTTGCCGTTGGCGACGATCGTGCTGTTGTCCTCGTCCACGGTGATGGTGCCCTGGAACTGACCGTGGATGGAGTCGCGGCGCAGCAGCGAGGCGCGCTTGACGATGTCCTGCGCGCCGCCGCCGCGCACCACGATGGCGCGCAGCCGCAGGCCGTTGCCGGAGCCGGCCTTCTCGATCAGCAGCCGGGCGACGAGGCGGCCGATGCGGCCGAAACCGTAGAGGACGACGTCGCGCGGCTCGCGGCGCTCGATCCGGTCCGGGCCGGTGGCGCCGGCGACCGCCTCGGCGGTGAACTCCGCCACGCTCAGGCCGCGGTCGTCGGCCTTGTACAGGGTGGCCAGCATGCCGAGGTCGATCTGGGAGGGCCCGACGTCGAGGGCGGCCAGGGCCTGGAGGAAGGGCATGGTCTCGGTGACGGACAGCTCGGCGCCGGCGATCTGCCGGGCGAAGCGGTGCGTCTTGAGGATGCTGACCACCGACTTGTTCACCAGGGAGCGGCTGTGCAGCAGGACGGTCACGTCCCGCTCGCGGTGCAGCTTCCCGATGAGCGGGATCATCGACTCCGCGATCTCCTCGCGGATCTTCCAATTGGTGAACGAGTCGTCGTTGACAGTCACAGATCCATCTTTCGAGCTAGGCAGCGCTCATATGATAACCACACTGTTTTGGCGGGGTCGTGGCCCCCCTCCGGCGTACGCGAACGGTCCCCCGCGTTCCTGAATCAGGGTGGAAGCGGACGCGAAACCCGGGTCGGCGATTGCGTGCCCGTCCGGCCGTGCCCAAGGTCGGGTACGTGCGCATCCGCTCCCTCGCCCGGTCCCGGCCGGCCGCTCCCGCCGGACCCCCGCTGCGCGTCCGGCCGCCCGGCACCGGGGCGCCGCGGGACGCCCTGCCGGCCCTCGCCCTGTTCGCGGCCGTCCGGCTCGCGGGACTCCTCGCGGTCGTCCTCACCAACGCCCTCGCGGACAAGCCGCTGGTGCGCGGCCTCGCCCACTCCTGGGACTCGCGCTGGTACCTGCACATCGCCGCACACGGCTACGGCCACCTCATCTGGATCAGCCCGCAGGGCACCGTCCAGACCGACTGGGCGTTCTTCCCGCTCTACCCGGCGCTGATCCGCGTCCTGACCACCGCCCTGCCGCTCACCCCGGGCCAGGCCGCGCTGCTCCTCGCCTGGACGGCCGCGGGCGTCGCCGCGTACGGCGTCCACCGCGTCGGCCGCCACCTGTACGGGCGGGCGGTCGCCACCGCGCTGGTCGCCCTGTGGGCCGCCGTACCGCAGGCGGTCGAACTCACCGTCGCCTACACCGAGTCGCTGTTCGCCGCGCTCGCCGCCTGGTCGCTGTACTGCGTGCTCACCGGCCGCTGGCTGTGGGCCGGGACGCTGGCCGCGGCGGCGGGCCTGACCCGGCCCACCGGCTGCGCCGTGGCGGCCGCCGTCTGCGCCGCCGCCGGGTACGAGGCGTGGCGCGGGCGCGGCCGGGTCCCGGCACGGCTGTGGGCCGGCGCCGTCGTGGCCCCGCTGGGCTGGCTCGGCTATGTGCTGTGGGTGGGCGCGCGGACGGGCGACGTCCTCAACGGCTACTTCACGGTCCAGAGCGCCTGGGACTCCCGCTTCGACCTCGGCGCCGGCTCGCTCCGGTTCCTCAAGGGCCTGCTCCTGCACGGCGGGAACGTCGTCTACCCGGCGGCCCTGCTCATCGTCGCGGCCGGCCTGCTGCTCTTCGCGCTGCTGTGCCTGGAACGCGTCCCGCTGGCCCTGCTGGTCTTCTCCGGTGTCCTGGTCCTGCTGGTGGTCGGGGGCTCGGGCTCCTTCTCCTCCAAGCCGCGGTTCCTGCTGCCGGCCTTCCCGCTGCTCATCCCGATGGCCCGCGCGCTCGTCCGCGCCTGGCGGCCGCACCGGGCCCGGGCGCTGGTCGTCTACGGCGCCCTCGTCCTCGTCTCGCTGTTGTTCGGCGCCTATGTGACGGCGGTGTCCCACTCCCCGCTGTGAGCCACCGCCGTGCTCACGCGAGCCGGGCCGGCCGGCGCGTCCGGCAGCGGGCGACCAGACCCGCGACGGCCATCAGCAGCGCGCTGATCCACACCGGGGAGCGGAGGCCGAACCCGCCGTCGAGCGCGGCACCGCCCAGGAGCGGTCCGAGCGCGGCACCCACGTTCAGCGCCGCCGTCGCGAACGCGCCGCCGAGAACCGGCGCGTCCACCGCCTCGTACAGCACCCGCATGACCAGCGTCGAGCCGACACCGAAGGCCAGCAGACCCAGCACCGGCACCAGGGCGACGGCCACGGCCGGCTCCCCGGCGGCCAGGGCCAGCGCGGCCCAGCCGGCGAGCAGCGCGGCCCCGGCGGCCGGCAGCACCGACCGCGCCACGCGATCCGCCGGCCGGCCGCGCTCCCGGCCGGCCCGGAGCGCCGTGGCCCGGACGCGGTCCGCCAGCCGGCCCGCCGCCGTCACCCCGGCGAACGCGCCCGCGCCGAACAGGGCCAGCACGGCCGGCACCCATCCGGCGCCGAGCCCGCCCACCTCCGTGACCAGCGGCGCCAGGTAGGTGAACGTACAGAAGGTGGCGCCGTTGACCAGTGCGGCCAGGCAGAGCACCGACAGCAGCCGGGGGCGGCGCAGCGCCCGCAGTTCCCGGGCGGCGCGCGGCCCCGGACCCTCGGCCGCCGGACCGCCCGGCACCGACCGGGCGATCGCGGCGAGCGCCGGCGCGGACACCAGGGCCACCGCCCAGAACGCCGCGCGCCAGCCGAGCAGGTGCCCCAGGACGGCACCCGCCGGCACGCCCGCCACACAGGCGAGCGTGGTGCCGCCGAGCAGCACGGCGGTGGCCCGGCCCTTGGCGTCCGGCGCCACCATGCCGGCCGCCGCCGACAGGGCGACGGCCAGGAAACCGGCGTTGGCCAGGGCCGCGAGCACCCGGGTCACCAGCAGGACGGAGAAGTCGGCGGTCAGCGCCCCGGCGACATGCACCACCAGGAACACACCGAGGAACACCAGCAGCGACCGCCGGCCCGGCCGGCGCCGGGCGAGCAGCGCCGTCAGCGGCGCGCCCACCACCATGCCGACGGCGAAGGCGGAGGTGAGCGTCCCCGCTGTGGAAACCGGGACCCCGAGGTCCCGGGCGATGTCCGGCACCAGGCCGGCCAGCATGAATTCGGACGTGCCCTGGGCGAAGACCGCCAGCCCGAGCAGATAGAGAGCGAAAGGCATCCAGACTCCACACACCGTGTCGCGTACGGGAAGCGAGCGCACGGGTCCGGCCGGCACCGCCGCCCGGACGGGGGCGGCGCGTCACACGGACAGGGTGGAGGCACGGAAGGGAAGAGGTGCGTGCCGGTCCGGAACCCGCGGGACGGCAGCCCGGTGGTGGCGTACGCACCCGCGTGCGTACGGCGCAGCAGCCACCGGACGGCCGGTGGCTAGCGTCTGGACGCCTCGGGGCTGGACATGCCCGGCACGCTAACGCGCGGACCCGATCGCCCGCCACCCGGTTTTCCCGGGTGGCGGGCGATCGGCGGGTGGGGAACCCGGATCTCGGCCGGGACGGTCAGCGCGGGTTGAAGACCACGCTCGCGAAGCGGGCGCCGCTCGGCGCCGACCGGCCGGGAGCCAGCCGCCGCGCCGATCCCTTGCACTTCTTCTTCGTGTAGACGACGAGCGGCTTCTTGGTCCCGTTACGGGCGCCGCGCGCCTCCTGGGCCATGTCGAGGCACTTGTGGTCCGGCGGGTTCTCCAGGGCGTACGCCTTGCCCTTGGGCCCGATCCAGACGAACGTGCCGTCGGCGGCGTACGCGGAACCCGTGGTGGTGGTCAGGAGAAGAGCGAGGCCGCCGAGCACGGCGGCGAGCGGACGACGCAGGCGCATGGGCATGTCCTTCGGATACGGAGAGGGGCGGGTGGGGAGGGGACGGATACGGAGACAGGTGGACGCGGAGACGGGTGGATGAGGCGGGTGGCGGACGGGGAGACGGGCGCACAGGGTGACGGCGGACAGGGCTGTGCGAAGCGCCGGCCGGAGCCAGGGGAGCGGGGGACCGGCGCCGCACCCGTAATGTGCCACTTCCGCCCCGTCCGGCCCCGGAGCCGACACGGGCACGTGCGCCGTCCGGGCGACGGCGCACGGTCGTACGGAGCCGGCGCGAACCGCGGGACGGCGGCCGTGACGAAGCGGGGCCGTGCGAAGACGGGGAATCGGGGTAGACGAGGGGACGCCCGAGGAAAGGACCGTCTCATGACGACCTATGTGATCAGCGTGCCCGGCACCTTCACCGGCGGGATCGAGGCCGACACCCGTACCCGGCTGGCCCGGGCGCTGCGGCCCGCCGATCCGCACGGCACCCGGATGGGCAGCGCCGAGGATCTGGACGCGCTCAGTGTCAACGACGACAACACCTTCACCCTGCGCCTGACCGTCGACGCCGACACCGGGCCGCACGCCGAGGAGGAGGCCCGCAGGCTCGCGGACTCCGCGCTGCGCGACGCGGGACTGGACGACCGGAGCGCGCCGCTGGGGCCCGCGGTGATCACCGGGATCGACTCCGAGATCCGCTGATCACCCTATAAAGGTAAAATCGAGGCGTTTGCTGAACATTCAGGCGACCGGCCCGCCGCGAGCCACCGCCCCGCCGGAAGTGATCGATGCCCCGCAAGCGCCCCACGGACGAAGGCGACGAGCTGCTGGCCCGGCTGGGCTCGCTCACCGCCCAGGCGCGCCAGCGCGCGGAGGTGCAGCGCAGCCAGGTCGAGCTGGCCCTCGCGTTGCAGCGCGGCATGCTCCCGCGGGACCTGCCCAGCGCCCCCGGCCTGCACGTGGCGGTGCGGTACACGCCCGCCAACCTCGGCCTCAACGTGGGCGGCGACTGGTACGACGCCTTCACCATGCCCGACGGCCGGATCGCGCTGTCCATCGGCGACGTACAGGGACACAACATCGAGGCCGCCGCCTTCATGGGCCAGGTCAGGGCCGGACTGCGGGCGCTCGCCTCGGTCACCGGCGACCCGGGCGAGCTGCTCGCCCGCACCAACGACCTGCTGCTCTCCCTGGGCAGCGAGCTGTTCGCCACCTGCATTTTCATGCGGCTCGACCCGGCCACCGGAGTGCTGGAGAGCGCCCGGGCCGGTCACATCCCCTTCGTGTGGGCCACGGCGGACGGGAAGTCCGGGGTCGTCGACGACGAGGGCGGGCCGCCGCTCGGGATCGAACGGGGCTTCGCGTTCCCGGTCACCCGGCACCGGCTCACCACCGGTGGGGTGTTCGTGCTGCTCACCGACGGTGTCGTGGAGGGCCCGTCGCTGAACATCGAGGACGGCCTCGACCAGGTGGTGCGGCTCGCGGGCATCGCCGCCGTCGCCGGACTGGAGGCCCACGCGCTCGCGGCGGCCGTGATCAAGGGTGCCGAGAGCGTCGGCCACGACGACGACGCCGCCGTCCTGGTCGTGGGCCTCGACGGCCCGCCACCCTGACCTCGACCGCCCGACCGCCCGACCGCCCGACCGCCCGACCGCCCGACCGCCCGACCGCCCGACCGCCCGACCGCCCGACCGCCCGACCGCCCGACCGCCCGACCGCCCG